>CACENP010000006.1 GCA_902560815.1 uncultured Pelagibacteraceae bacterium | reverse complement strand
AGATAATTGTAGTGGCATACGATTTCCAAAATCTTGTAATTCAACCATTGCAAGTGCATTTCCAACTTTCTCATCGATTTCAGATTTTTGCATTTTTCTAACTTCAAGTGGGAATGCTAAATTTTCTTTTACAGTCATGTGAGGAAATAATGCATAATTTTGAAAAACCATACCTATGCCTCTTTTGTTTGGTGGAATACTACTTATTGGATTTCCATCCAAATAAATTTCTCCACTTGTTGGAGTTTCAAATCCAGCTAACATCATTAACACTGTTGTCTTACCTGATCCAGATGGTCCTAACATAGTTAAAAACTCACCTTTCGGAACATCAAGATTTAAATCTTTGACGACCAGTATCTCGCCATCGTAGCTTTTATCTACTTTCTCGAATTTTACGAAACTATCTTTTTGAGACATGCGCATTTAAAACATTAGATAAAGATTAATTCAAGGATTAATTAATAATGACATCTTATAGTTGTTTTTACTATATTTTTTATATCGACTCTTCTCTAATTAATTTTTTTATACGCGGAATCATAACCTTTGGTACTTCCATTGAAGGATGTAATTTTTCTACTTCTTTATAACTTTCAATAGCTTTTTTATAATTTTTTAATTTAATTTGAACCAAACCTTGTCCAGATAATGCTCCAAAGTGTCTTTCTTCAAGCTTAAGTACTTCATTAATATCGTTTTGAGACTGTTCATAGCTACCCATCATATAAAGAACAGTAGCACGTTTATTCCAGGCCTCAGCCCATTTTGGATCCTCTAAAATTATCTGTGAAAAAAGTCCATAAGCTTTATTTAATTTACCTTGATTAATTAGCAACGAACCTTGTGCTAACAATTCTGTTAGTCTATATCCTCTTCTATCTTCAGATGGATGTGTTATCCAAATTTTCCATATTTTATTTTCTATTTCTATAGCCTTTGTATTTTCGCTATTTTTAAGCAATTTAAATAGATTGTTTAATTCATTATTTCTTGTTTCAGCACTGACACTACTAAAGATTAACAAGCTTAGGATAATAAATTGTACTAATTTTTTCATAAATTTTATTAAACTTTTTCTAAATAATTTTTAAGGACTTTGCTTCTAATATCAATTCTGAAAGAATCAAATTGATTAATATCTTTTATAGGTGAATCAATTTGATTTGTTGCTTTATCCATATCGTAACATGATAAAATTATTTTTCCTCTATCATTAAAATCAAACGAAATACTGGTTGCTGTACTTTTTCCTGATTGGTTTGCCTCTTGAAAAACTTTTCTTGAATTATATTCAACCTTGTATAATTTTTTTTTACTTCGTTTAGTATTTTTAAATAATTCTGATATATTTAATGCTGCAGAATCTAGTTCTTTATTGCATTCAGCATCATCATATTTTTTTTTTACTACTATTCCAACTAATCCTTCGATTGTAAAATTATCATCATCACTTTTATAACTAATTTTAAACCAGTCATAAATACCTTTTCCCGATACAAGTGAAGTTGCAAACTCTTTATAACTATAATTAAACCAATCTAGCTCGCCATTCTCTAGTTCAGTCTCATTAAAATAATCTAAAGCACTATCTCCAATGCTTATGTTTTCAATCTTATAATCTTTAATATTATCTGTATGAGCACTTGTGCTTAAAAACAGACCTAGAAACACAATCCATAAAATTTTTTTCATTACCCTTTGATATGTAACTCACCAGGGAATTTATAAAAATTCTCAGCTCCATTTTCTGAAACTCTAATTGATTCACTACTTTCAACACCCCATTCTCCAAACTGCATTACTGCAATCATATGAAAACAAACGTTTTTTTGTAAAACAGTTTTGTCTCCTTTTTGAATGTTAAGTGTATGTTCGCCCCAATCTGGTGGATAGCCTATTCCTATTGAATAACCTGTTCTAGATTTTTTTTCTATTCCATATTTATCCAAAACTTTCCAAAATGCTTGGGCTACGTCGTCTGCAGTATTTCCAGGCTTTGTCATATCAATACCTGCTTGCAGTGCTTCTCTTGTTCTTTTCATTGTATCTATTTTTTTTTGATCAGGTTTTCCCAACAATACTGTTCTTGCCATTGGGCAATGATATTTTTTATATACTCCAGAAATTTCAATTATTGATGCTTCTCCTTCAACAAATTCATCATCTGTCCAAGATAAGTGAGAGGCAGATGTTCCTTTGCCTGTTGGTATCAATGGTACAATTGACGAATAATCTCCGCCATGTTCTTTGGTTCCGCTTATTAATGTTGAATATATTTTTGCAACAGCATCACATTGTCTAACTCCAGGGTTAATTGCTTCAAATGCAGTTTTCATTCCTAGTTGAGTAATTTGAGATGCTATCTTCATATAATTTATCTCTTGATCAGATTTAACCAATCTCACCCAGTTTACTAATCTCTCGCAATCTTTTACTTTGGCATTGGGTAAACCATTTTTTAATTTTTCATGTGAATAAGCAGTAAAATAATGGCTATCCATCTCTACACCTATACTTAGGTTGTCCCATTTTCTTTCTTTTATAATTTCTATTAATCTATCGTAAGGATGTATTGGCCAAACATGGATATATTTTTCATCGTAAACAATAATATTTTCATCTTTTAAGTAAGTTTTTATGTAGGCTCCGCCTGCATCCTGAGCTCTTACAAAACACAATGGTTCTTCTGCATTAACATGAACTATTACACACTGCGCATAGTAAAATGACCAAGCATCATAACCTGTAAGATAATTCATATTGTTAGTGTCTTGAGAAATTAATAGTTCAATGCCTTTTTCTTGCATTGATTTTTGAACTTTTTTAAGTCTTTCTTTGTATTCTTCTTTTGTAAATAACATTTCTAATTATTTGAAAATAATTTTCCAAAGCCGTTTATTGAATTATTTTCACCTATTTTTTCTAAAGTATCCCATATTAATGTTTGATTGCTTGATAAAACAATTTTGCCCAATTTTTTTTCAAGTTTATCTATTATGGACAAAGCTGGCAAAGCTGTGCACGAAATAAATAATGCATCTGCTCCTTTTAAATCCATTTTTGACAAAACATCATATAAATAATTAGCATCTACTTTGCCAATATCAATATCAGAAGCAATATCAAAATAAGAGTTTGAAGTAATTTGAAAATTTTCTTTTTCAAAAAAATCTATCACTTCGTCATTTAATTTTTTAGGATAAGGAGTAAAAATTGCAATTTTATTTAGATTTAACTTTTTAAGAGCTTTAATAGAAGATGTGCTTGGAGTTGTAACCTCAGCTTCAGGTTTTGCTTTCTTTATTTTTTTCTCTATAGATTGATAACCAGCAGCAATGGTTCCTGAGGTACAGCCATAAACTATGCAATCAATTTTTTCATTTGGCAGAATATCTTTTGTAACTTCTGTAATTTTTTCAGACATTTTAATTAAATTCTCACTGGTTAAAGGATTAAAACATTCAATTCTATTAACAAAAAAGTCTATTTTTTTATCTTTAATTACATTAATAAAGTCTTTTTCAATCATGTAATCACTTGCAAGTGCAATTAATCCAATTTTCGGATTTTGATACCTGTTGTATTTTGGATCTATTTTTATTGAATACATTTTCAAAAAAAAATATATCATAAAGCATTTAATATTCACTATAATTAAAAGGTTGTTATGAAAATAGGATTTATAGGACTTGGAAATGTTGGGGGCAAATTGGCGAACAGCTTGTTAAGAAATAAATTCGATTTAACAGTACGAGACGTAGAAAAAAACTTAACAAATGATTTTAAAAGTAAAGGAGCAAAAGTTTCTAAAAGTGCTAAAGAGCTAGCTGAACAAACAGATTTAATTATTACCTGCCTTCCATCTCCTGAAATATGCGCGGAAGTTATGGAATCTGATAATGGGGTTATTAATGGACTTTCAAAAAATAAAATATGGTTAGAAATGAGCACAACAGATGAATCTGAAGTTAAGAGACTAGGTAAGCTTGTTATGGATAAAAAAGCTATTCCAATGGATGGGCCAGTTAGTGGCGGATGTCATAGAGCTACAACTGGAAATATTGCTATTTTTGTTGGTGGTGAAAGAAATAGTTTTGAAAAAATATTGCCAGTTTTAAGCATTATGGGAAGAAAAATTTTACATACAGGAGAGCTTGGAACTGCATCAGTTTTAAAAGTGATTACTAATTATTTAGCCTCTGTTCATTTAGCTGCGCTAGGAGAAGCATGGACTGTTGCAAAAAAATCTAATTTAGATCTTAAAAAAACCTATAAAGGAATAGCTGCTTCATCAGGAAATTCTTTTGTACATGAAACTGAAAGTCAGGTAATTTTAAACGGTTCATATAACATTAATTTTACTATGGACTTAGTAAAGAAAGACATGAATCTTTTTGATCAACTTTCAAAAAAACTAAATACAGAATTAGAAATATCACCATTTGTATTAAATATATTTAAAGAAGCTGAAAAAAAATTTGGATCAAGAGCCTGGTCATCTATGGTGGTAAAAAGACTTGAAGAAAAGTATAATATAAACTTTAGAGCTTTAGGTTTTCCAGAGGAATTAATTGATAATGAGCCTGAAGAAAAAGGATATGAGATATAAAAATGTTAGATAAAAGAAAATTTTATATTAACGGTGAATGGATAGAACCTTCAAAAAAAAATGATTTTGAAGTAATTAATCCATCAAATGAAGAAACATTTGCCGTAATATCTTTAGGGTCTAAAGCTGATGTTGATTTAGCTGTAAAATTCTCAAAAGATGCTTTTGAGTCTTGGAAAGAAACTACTAAGGAAGAAAGAATAAAGTTATTAGAAAATTTATTATCAGTTTATAAAAAAAGATTTAGTGAAATGACTGAAGCAATTTCTAAAGAAATGGGAGCTCCGATGGATTGGTCTTCTAATGTTCAAAATGCATCCGGTCAAGCACACTTAGAAGATTTTATTATAAGGCTTAAAAATTTTAAATTTGATCAACAATTTGACTCAAAATCAAATAATCAAATATTTTATGAACCTATTGGAGTTTGTGGATTAATTACTCCTTGGAACTGGCCAATAAACCAAATTGCACTTAAAGTAATACCTGCTTTAGCAACTGGCTGCACAATGATACTTAAGCCTTCAGAAATAGCTCCTGTATCTGCAATGTTATTTGCTGAAATGATTCATGAAGCTGGTTTCCCAGCTGGAGTTTTTAATCTAGTAAATGGAGATGGAGCTGGAGTTGGAACGTATATATCTGGTCATCCTGATATTGATATGGTTTCTTTCACTGGATCAACAAGGGCAGGAAAATTAATCACAAAAAATGCAGCTGAAACAATTAAAAGAGTTTGTTTAGAACTAGGTGGTAAAGGTGGAAATATTGTATTTGCAGATTCTTACCCTAATGCTGTTAGAGATGGAATAAGAAATGTAATGAGTAATTCCGGACAATCTTGTGACGCTCCAACAAGAATGCTTGTCGAAAAATCTATATACGAAAGAGCTGTAAGTGAAGCAGTGGATGAAGCCAATAAAATTAAAGTAGATATAGCATCAAAAAAAGGAGATCATATAGGTCCGGTAGTTTCAAAAGTTCAATACGATAAAATTATTAACTTAATAAAAGATGGAATTAATGAGGGCGCAACATTGGCTGCAGGAGGTCCTGAAATGCCTAATGGTTTAAATAAAGGATATTTTATTAAGCCAACAATATTTACTGATGTAACAAATGATATGCAAATAGCAAAAAAAGAAATTTTTGGACCAGTTCTTTCTATTATACCTTTTGAAACAGAAGAAGAAGCAATTAGTGTTACCAATGATACAGAGTATGGCCTTGGAAATTACCTTCAAACTGAAGATAAAGAAAAGGCGAAAAGAGTATCTAAAAAACTTAGATCTGGGATCGTTTATATTAATGGAAATTCTCCAGACTCTGGAACTCCTTTTGGTGGATACAAACAATCTGGAAATGGACGCGAAGGTGGTTCTTGGGGACTGGAAGAATATCTAGAGGTAAAAACAATTACTGGCTGGAAATAAAATTTTAAATGGCAGATCTGCTAATTCACAGAGGCATTTTAAATAAAAATTATAAAGAAAACCTTCTTAAATCATTTAAACAATCATTTAAAAAAGGATATGGAATTGAAACTGACATTCACGCAACAAAAGATAGCAAATTTATTTGCTTTCATGACTTTACTTTAAGTAGAATTTTTAAAAAAAATATTAGTGTAAAAAATTTAAATTATTCTAAAATTAAAGAAATAAGTTCTAAAAATAAAAAGACAATTCCGCTATTAAAAGATTTGCTTAAAGCTTCAAAAAATAAGCACCTTTTATTTATTGAATTAAAACCAACTTTTTCAAAAAAACTTTTACAAAAATTATTGAAAGAAACATCAAATTATACAAAATGTGTATTTATTTCTTTCAAACATAAAAATATTTATAATTTGCTTAAAATAAAAAGTAACACAAAGGTAGGTTTATCTTTTTCAAATTCTACTAGTGCAAAAATGATCATTAAAAAATCAAATAACAAAAAAATTGATTATTTAATTTTAGATAAGTTCTTTTTAAAAAATAAAAATATACAAAATTTAAAAATTAAAAAATATTATTATACAATCAAAACTAAATCAGAATTTAATAAATATAATAAACAGAATAATTTAATATTTGAAAATTTATAAATTATTTTTTAAATAACTTAATCTTCCTATTATTTCATCACGATCCATATAATAACCTTGAAGATGCCTATGACCTGAATTTGGATCAAATTCAGTTCTACCGTGCAAAACTCTTCTATTATTAAATGAAAAAATATCACCTGGCTCGAGCCTAAAATTTATTTGAAATTTATCATCGTGTAAAAGATTTCCAAATCTATGGTGAGCTTTATAAACTTTATCCATAACATCTGGGTGACAATCTAAGGCGTCCATAGTTGCTACACTAAATCTTATATCGTTATAATCACCATCTTTAGTTAAAGAAATTGCTGGAGCATAAAAACTTCTATGGGCTTCTTGCGTGTAATCTTTATCTCTAAATTTAAGAGGTATATTCACCAGTGTTTCAAATATTTCTTTTTCATTGTTTCTTAAATAATCTGCTACTGCAAAAGCATCAATTGCTGAAGAGTCTCCTCCTTTTGCAGAATTAATTAAACAATGAAGAAATTGATAGCCTGGGGGATTTTCAAACCAAGGTAAATCCATATGATTCCTCAAAGCGTGCGCTGTATAAGCTGAATTATTTGGCTTTGGAATATTAATAACCTCAAAAGGAGTTTTAAAAAAAGTTTCTCTTGTATGACTTATTCTGTTTAAAACTTTAAAAGCAGATTCTTTTTCTGTTGGAGCATTTTTAACAATTGCAATTCCCTTATAATGTAAAAGTTCTAACCATTTTATTAAACCTTCTTTAGAGTCAATAATTTCATCGTGATCTATTACAATAGTTTCTAAATTTTTTTGTAAAGAACAGCCCCACAATTGATAAGGAGAGGTATATTTTTTATTATGTTTTATTGTATAGCAATTTTTTCTTAACCATTCTTGATCATAATAACTTACGTGATCTCCTTCACTCCACTCAATTTCTAGCTTGCCTTCATTGTTAATTTTACATGTTTTTGGTTCTATGTTTGTTGAAACTTCAAGTATATTAAACATCCTATGTCTTGAATCTTTATCATGAGCTGTTGGGCAGTTATCTCTTAACCACATAAAGTGAAAATTACTTTTTTCACCATCACTCCACTCAACATTTAATGCTGAACCGTTTTTTGAAACTTTTGAAATTTCTATTGTCATAAATTAATTGTTATTTTATTTAAATTTGTTTTCAATTCAATTTATAATTGAATCTATACAATTTATAATGTTTTTTCCTTAATTTATTAACAACTATTAATCTCATTAAAGGTTGTATTTTATTGCGTATCAAGTTTTAATACGACCAGTTTAAACTAATAATATGGAGGGAATTCATGAAATTTCTTAAAAAAATATTTCTTTCGATTGCATTTATTGCAGTAACATCTATTGGCGCAACAAGTGCTAATGCTTGTGGCAAAGTGCATTTGGGAGATTTCGACTGGGATAGTGCAAACGTTCACACGGCAATTGTTGGTTATATTCTTGAACATGGATATGGCTGCCAAGTTGAAGTGACGAAAGGTAGTACTAGTCCAATTATGGCTGCACATTATGATCAACAACTTGATATTATCACTGAAGTTTGGAGAGATAATATTGTTCAAATGCATGAAGAAGCAGTTTCAAAAGGACAAATTATTGAGCTAGGGATTAACACTCCTTCATCTACTCAAGGTTTCTATGTAGATAAACCAACTGCAGATAAGTATGGTTTAAAATCTGTTGAGGATATGAAGAATCCAGATATCGCAAAATTATTTGCAGATCCTGAAGCACCAGGAAAAGGTAGAATGACAAGCTGTATATCAGGATGGACTTGTTACACTATTAACTTGGTTAAACACAAAGTTTATGGCTTAGATGAATACTATACAAACTTTGACCCAGGTTCAGGTGGAGCTTTGGATGCAGCAATTGCAGGAGCGTTTAAAAAAGGTAAACCAGTATTTTCTTACTACTGGACGCCAACTGGCTTAATGGGAAAAGTTGATCTAGTACAACTTGAAGAGCCTGCTTATGATAACGCATGTTGGACTAAAATGATGGCGGTTGTAGAAAAAATTAAAGCTGATGGGCCTGATGCATACACAGATACATGTGCAAGTGCTTACGTTAATATGGCTTTAACAAAATCTGCATCAACAACATTTGCAAACAAAGCGTCTAATAAAAAAATTGTAGACTTTATTAGAGCTTATTCTGTACCAACACCAGATGTGAACAGATCACTTGCATTCTATATGGATGAGTCAGGTGGAGATATGGAAGCAACAGCTAAACACTTCTTATCAAACACTGGTATGTGGAAGAAGTGGGTTCCAGCTGATGTTGCTGCAAAAGTTGCGGATACACTATAATTTTTAAAACAATTATTATAACTAAGAGCCCTTAACGGGCTCTTAGTTTTTTAAGAAAGAATTAATGGGAAAATATAAAAAACATATTTTATATTCGTTATATTTAGCAGCTTTTTTTGCAATGGTTTATGTTGCTTATACAAGCTCTAAATATAGACCCGAAAGTGTTTCAATTTTATTTACAGATTTATCTTGGTTGGGTAACTGGCCTAAGTGGCTAGATCTTCCATTGATGCCTTACTTAAATGAAGGTTTTGATAGACTTATTAAAGAATATGGGATGTTTTTTGAAGGAATTAACAATTTCTTACTAGGTCTTTACACAGATATGAAAAATTTTATGGTTGGGTTGCCTTGGCCATTATTAATGATTTCAGTAATTGCTCTTGCATACTTTGCTAGCGGAAGAAATATGGGGACCACAATTATGGTTGCTTTCTGTGTTTTTTTTCTAGGCTTCTTAAGTCCTAGGTATTGGGATAAATGTATTATGACAACTTGTATAGTTGTTATTGGAATGTTGCTTTGTTTGGTCATTGGTATTCCTGTTGGAATAATGATGGCAAGAAACAAAAAAGTAAGAAATGCAATATTGCCTATACTTGATTTAATGCAGACTATTCCAAGTTTTTGTTATTTAATTCCAGGAATTTTATTGTTTGGCTTAGGTGCAGTTCCTGCAATTTTTGCAATATTTGTATATGCCGTTCCTCCCCTAATAAGATTAACTGATCTTGGAATTAGATTGGTTGACACAGAAGTTGTAGAAGCAGCTGAAGCTTTTGGTGCAAGTAAAAAACAAAAGTTATGGGGAGTACAATTGCCTTTAGCACTTCCAAATATAATGCAAGGAATTAACCAATGCACCATGATGGCATTAGCGATGGTAGTAATTGCTTCTATGATAGGAACTAGAGGAATTGGAGATGAAGTTTTGTTAGGGTTACAACAATTAAATGTAGGTATGGCAACTGAAGCAGGTATTGCAATTGTTTTACTAGCGATTATATTCGATCGAATTACACAATCTTACGGAGAAAAAATTCAAGAAAGAACAAAAACAAAAAAAATAAAATTATAAAAATATGAGTAAAATTGAAATTAAAAATGTTTATAAAATTTTTGGAGATCAACCTTCTAAAGTTCTTCCAATGGTTCAGGACGGAGCTACAAAAGAAGAAATATTAGAAAAAACTGGTCATACTGTTGGTTTGGATAATGTTTCTTTAAGTATTGAAGAAGGTGAAACTTTTGTTTGTATGGGGTTGTCAGGATCTGGAAAATCAACACTAATCCGACACATCAATAGATTAATAGATCCAACTTCGGGAGTAGTTTCTGTTGAAGGTACAAATGTTATGGATTTAGATCCAAAAGGATTGATTGAATTTAGAAGACATAAAATGAGCATGGTGTTCCAAAGATTTGGTTTATTCCCACATAAAACAGTATTGGAAAATGTTGGATATGGTCTTGAAGTTCAAGGACAAAAACCAGAAGAAAGAAATAAAACTGCAATGGAAAAAATTGAAGCTGTAGGTTTAACTGGATTTGAACATCAATATCCTAACCAGTTATCTGGTGGTATGCAACAAAGAGTAGGTTTAGCAAGAGCACTTGCAACAAATACAGATATAATGTTAATGGATGAAGCGTTTTCTGCTTTAGATCCTTTAATTAGAAGTGATATGCAAAAGCAGTTAATAGATTTGCAAAGTGAATTAAAAAAAACAATAGTATTTATAACTCATGATTTAGATGAATCATTAAGATTAGGAGATCATATAGGAATATTAAATGGAGGAAGATTGGTACAAGTAGGAACTCCAATAGATATTATTATGAACCCCGCTGATGATTATGTTGAGGCTTTCGTTAAAGATGTAAATAGAGCGAAAGTAATTAAAGCTAAGATTATAATGACACCTGCAAGCTCATCTAACGACGTTGATAAATCAAATCTAATAAAAGTTCAGGAAGATCAATTTTTAGATGAATTTTTACCAAAAGTTGTCTGCTCAAATGCAAATTGTGAAGTTGTTGATAAGAGTGGAAATGTAAAAGGATACTTGACTCAAAAAGAACTTTCAAAAGCCTTAACAAAAGAACATATGGCTGATGCCGCTAAGTCTAATTAATAAAAGAATCATTATTTCAGGTGGAGCTTCAGGAATTGGATGGTCGACTGCAAAGATTTGTCTTTCAAGAGGTGCTATTGTTTATATTTGTGACATTGATAGTAATTCTCTAAAAAAAGCACAAAAACATACATTAAATAAAAAAAAATTATTTATATATGAATGCGATGCTTCTGACGAATATGAGGTTTCAAATTTTTTTAGTAAAATTAGAAAAAAAACAAAAAAAATTGACGCTTTAATTAATAATGTAGGAATTGCAGGTCCAACTGGAAATATAGAAAAGTTAAGCTCTGATGACTGGGAACAAACATTAAAAACAAATGTTATAAGTCATTTTTACTTTACAAAGCTTGCAATACCAATGCTTAAAAATAACAAAGGCGGCTCTATAATAAATATTTCTTCTACTGCGGGAATAATGGGTTTTGCATTAAGATCTCCATATGCTGCAAGTAAGTGGGCAATCATAGGAGTAACAAAAACTTTAGCAATAGAATTAGGTAAATTTAAAATAAGAGTAAATGCTGTTTGTCCTGGAACGATTAAAGGAGATAGAATGGACAGAGTAATAAGAGAAAAAGCAAAGTTTCTAAAAGTTTCAAAAAAAACGATCGAAAAAGATTTTTTATCTATGGCTTCAATGAATTCATGGATTTCTCAAGAAGATATAGGAAGCATGTGTTCATTTTTAATTTCAAATGAGAGTGAAAAAATATCTGGTCAAGTCTTCCCCGTAGATGGAAATACTATAAGAGTAGATTAAATAATCTTTATTTATTTATAATTTTTTAATTTTAGTTTTTCTCTAGTTTCGGCAGGTGTCATTATCGATACACCAAGATCAGTAACAATTCTAATTGCTTTTTCTACTAATTGAGCGTTAGTTGCTAATTTTCCTTTTTCTAAATATAAATTGTCCTCTAATCCTACTCTTGGATTGCCTCCCATAATTACAGTTTGGGCAACAAAAGGCATTTCATTTTTTGAAATTGCAAATCCTGACCAAATTCCTTCTTTTGGCATTATATCTTTCATGGCTTGCATTGCTAAAGGAGTTGCTGGTGCGCCCCAAGGTATACCTAAACACATTTGAAACATTGGCGGATCACTTAATAATCCTTCTTTGTATAGTTGAGCTCCAAACCACATGTTGCCTAAGTCAAAAGCTTCGATTTCAGGTTTAACATTTATCTCTTGTAATCTTTTAGCAGCTTTTCTTAAATCATTTGGTGTATTTACTGTAATCACTGAACTGTCCCCAAAATTTAAAGTTCCACAATCTAATGTGCATATTTCTGGTAAAAATTGTTCTGCATTTGCAATTCTCTCCATTACATTTGCCATATCAGTCATTGGACCAAAATCGAGAGGATTCTTTCCTTGTCCTATGTCTAGGTCTCCACCCATTCCAGTGGTTAAATTAAGAACAACATCTGTATCACTAGATCTAACTCTATCTACAACTTCTTTATATAATTCTAATCTTCTGCTTGGTGTTCCATCTTCTTCTCTAACATGAATATGAGCAATTGCTGCTCCAGCTTTGGCCGCTTCAATAGCTGCTGTAGCTATCTGTTCTGGTGTTTTTGGTAAATCTGGATGTTTTCCAGCAGTATCGCCAGATCCAGTTACAGCACATGATATAAAAACTTTGCTCATTTATTTTTAAATAAAGTATATTATCATAATAAATATGAAAAGCTCAGAATTATTAAATGATTTAGCTGCTGTTTTTAGATGGACAGCAAAATTGAATATGCATGAGGGTATTGCAAACCACTTAAGCGTATGTTCGCCAGAGGCGGGAGGTGGTTTCTATGTTAATGGAACTGGAATGCATTTTAGCAAAATCAAAGCAAGCGATTTAATCCTTATTGAAGATAAAAAATTTGAAGAAATGAAAAATAAACCAGAAATAGTTGATCCAACAGCAATTAATATTCATGGTACGATTCATAAAAAAGTTCCGAATGCAAAGTGTATACTTCATGTTCACTCAAAATATGCCTTAGCTTTATCATGCCTAAAAGACCCTACTCTTCCTCCTATCGATCAAAACACTATGCGTTTTTATAATCGTGTAGCAGTTTACAAAGAATTTGGTGGACTTGGCTTTGAAGAAGAGTCAGAAAAAATGGCAAACAGTATTGGAAATTATAATATACTTTTATTAGCTAACCATGGAATTTTAACGGCAGCTCCTACAATTGCCCAAGCTTTTGATGATTTATATTATTTTGAAAAAGCATGTGAAACATACATAACTGCACTATCAACTGGTAAAGAATTAAATATTGTAAGCCCTGAGGTTGCTGAAAAAACTGCTCAAGACTGGGAAAATTATTCTACAGACATGGGTGAACTGCATTTAAAAGCGGTTAGATCAATATTAGATTCTGAAGACCCAAGTTACAAACAATAAAAAATAAATGAAAAGATTAATAATTATTTTATTATTTATTACTACCTCTTTGCATGCTGAAAAAATAGAAAGGCTTGGATTCTACAATATTCAAGAAATACTTGGAGATGATAAATTAACTTATAAAATACTTAAAGGATGTGTATCTATGAATTCAGCGGTAACTGAAATTATTAAAGAAGAACACCCAGATCTAGCACAAGAATTTTTTGAAACAGCTAATTATCTTTATCCTTTTGGTATTTTAGTTTTAAAAAAGATAAAAAATATTAATCACCAAGAAGCAGAAAAAGAGTATTTTTTTGGTGTAAGCAATCTAACAGATGATTACGTAAATTTTATGAAAGAAAATGGTGCCGTTAATAAAAGTTTTTTTAAAGGAACATTTTTAGGTGATGATTTAAATTTTTGTAATGAAATTAGAGGTGCAATAGAAGTATCAATTTCGCACTCAAAAAAAACAGAATAAGTTAATTTGTTTTTTTAAATTTTGGAATTTTAGATTTCTTTTTTTTCTTTTTCTTAGGTATCTTAGATTTTTTTGTATCCGTTGAACCCTCTTCACTAGCAACTTCTTCTATCGCTTCTAATATTTCTTTACATTCAGTGGAATTACAAAAATAAGTTGAGCCAGTTTTTGTGTTATATAAGTAAGCTCCACAGTTATCTTTTTTTTTTAAAGTACAATTCACAGGTTCGAGTCTATACTCTGCAAAGAGACTTGTTGTTGAAAACAAAAAAAAAGTTAAAACTAAAAAAAATTTTTTCATAACAAAAATTAATTAAAAATATTAATTTATACAACTCCAGTTAGAATATAATATTAATTATTTCTCAACTCAACTTAGTATATTTTTTGCACTAAAAACAAACAAAAATTTTAGGTCTAATAAATATATATAAAAAACAGAAATTCATAATTATGGATATATTCATTTATTAATGAGATACTTAAAATAATTAAGGAAAGGGGAACATTATGAAAATAAAGAAAATGTTATATGTTGTTCTTTTCTCTTGGTTTTTTGGAATTTTTTCTTCTGCTTCAGCAGGTGAACTATGCAAAGAGTGTTTAAGTAAAGTTCCTCAAGACATGAGAGATTATGTTTACAACATGGACTTTATGGACAGTGATCAGCCACTAGGTGAAGCGGTAATGAGAAAGTGGAAAAGTCCTAGAAAACCACCTTGGACAATAGGTTATGCTAGTACTTACGCTGGAAACACTTGGAGAAAAGGAGCAATGGAGCGTTTAATGGAAGTTGTTTATCCTAAGTGGAAAGCTTTAGGAATGGTTGATGAAATTGTTATTACACAGTCTAATTTGGATGACTCTTTACAGATTCAACAAATGAGACAGATGATAGATGGTGGAAAAGTTGATGCTATTATTATTTGTTGTTCTAACATTACAGCTTTAAACACTACTATTAAATATGGTTGGGAAAAAGGTATCCCAACTCTATCTTTTACTGGCTTTACAACATCTCCGTACTCAATCAATACATCTGTTAACTACAGATTAGTTGGTTATTACGTTGGTGCATGGATGGCTGAGTTAATTGGTGAGAAAGGTAATGTGATAGTTATGGAAGGAATTCCTGGCTATTCAGCATCTGACCAACAGAACAAAGGTGTATTAGCTGCACTTGATGAATATCCAAATGTTAATGTTGTTGGACAATTAGCGCATAACTGGACTTCTCAAATTGCTCAGAAGGAACTTTCACAATGGCTATCAACGAATACAAAAAAAGTTGATGGTATTGCGGTTCAGTCTTCAGGAGAAACAGGAACTTTACAAGCTCTGCTTCAGTCAGGACTTGATCCAATTCCACCAATTGCATTAGGTGGAGAATTGGGAGCTCTTTGTTATTGGAGAAATAACCCAGACTATATCGATGAAGCGATATATGCTTGGCCTCCAGGAGATGAAATCGAGTTAGGTATGGAAGTAATGATTAGAACACTTCAAGGTCAAGGTCCTAGAATCCAATCTATATTGGTTGGTCCTGCTACTAAGAATTTTGATGAAATTAAACAAATCTTAAATAAAGATTGTGATAGAAATTCTACTGGCTGGGATAACCCAGGAATGGAAAAATGGGCTCCAAGATCTTACGTGGAAGCGTTCTTTGATAATCCATCTGATCCGGAGAAATACGATCCTAAATCTCACTAATACTTAAAGTAAAAGTATGAGTGCAGAAAAAAATATGAAAGACAACACCTCTAAAGAGGTGTTGTCTGATAAATCAGATAAAATTACAGGTGATATTTACGTCCAAGATGTTCATAAATATTTTGGAGTAACTAGAGCATTAAATGGAGTAAATTTTAATGCAAACTTTGGTGAGATCCATGCAATAGTTGGTGGAAACGGTTGCGGAAAAAGTACACTAGCAAAAGTAATGTCAGGAGTTTTGCCAATTGATAAAGGCAAAGTTTCTGTATTAGGTCATACCCCAACATCACCAGTTATGGCAAGAAATATGGGTATAGCAACAGTGTTTCAGGAAGTTATGATTGCAGAAGAAGCATCGGTTGTTGACAACCTTTTTGTTGGCTCAGATGATTTTTGGTACAAAAATTTAACTCAAAGAGAAAAGGTATTAAAAGCACAAGAAATTATGGAAGATCTTGTTGGCGAATATATTGATCCTTATACTCAGGCTTTTAATCTATCATTACCAATAAAAGCATGGATTACGATTGCAAGAGCATTCTTGCGTGAAAATACTAAGGTTTTAATTCTGGATGAATCTTCTGCAGCACTTGACTTCGATTCAACTGAAAGATTGTTTAAAAAAATGAGAGAATTAAGAGATAAAGGTGTTGCTGTATTTATTGTTACTCACAGAATTGCGGAGCTAGTTAGAATAAGTGATAAAGCAACAGTTATGAGGGACGGTAAAGATGTCGGTGTATTAGAAAAAAAAGATCTTAATGAAAAAAATTTAATAGGTCTAATGACAGGAAGAACAGAAACAGGAGAGAAAAGTAAATCTGCATCTATACAAACTAAAACTGATAAAGTTGTAATGAGAGCTGAAAATTTAGTCGTTTGGCCTGACAGCAAGCCTGTAAATTTTGAAGTAAAAAAAGGAGAAATAGTAGGTGTAACAGGGTTAGACGGGAATGGACAAGATGACTTTGTTAAAATTTTAGCAGGTGTTCAGGAAGCTCATGGAGGCATTACCGAAATTTTGGACAATAATGAAAATTTTATAAAATATAATTCTTTAGATAATGCGAAAAATAATGGGATATCTTTTGTTTCTGGAGATAGAAAAAAAGAAGGAATACTTCCTAACTTAAGTATTTATGAAAATTTAGTAGTTCCTCTTTATAAAAAAACTAGCAGAGGAGGTTTCTTAGGATTTGTGGATTGGCTAGAGTTAAATGGAATTTTTGATTGGGAAGTAGATAGACTGAGTATTAAAACGGGCCCTAGAGATAATTTAATAGGTTCTCTTAGTGGAGGTAACCAACAAAAAGTTATGATAGCAAGATCGTTTGCTCAACATCCTAAGGTTTTAATTTTAAATGATCCTGCTAGAGGCATAGATGTAAGCACAAAAAGAGATTTATATACTCACTTAAGAAATTATGTTGAGGAAGGTAATACGGTTGTTTTTTTATCCAGTGAATTAGAAGAATTTATCGGACTTTGTCCAAAAGTAATGGTTTTTAGAAATGGAACAGTATTCGATATATTTGAAAATGAAAAAGTTAATGCAGACACTTTGTTGGAGGGAATGTTTGGTCAAACAGCTGGTATTGGTGAAACAACTATTTCAAGTAAATCAAATACACCTTTGATGCCTTCACCTAATAGAAAAATTGATAATAAAGTTCCAGAAAAGAAAACCTTAAAAGTGGTAGATTTCGATAAGGAAAATAATAATGAAAATAAAACAAAAATAAAAATAAAAACATTTTAATGAAAAAAGAAAATAAAAATAATTATTATAATGATGAAGATAAAATTAATTTTGAAAAATTAAATAATTTTAAAAAATTTAAGTCTGATAATGTAAAAAATTTTCAAATCAAAAATTATAGTACTAGCTACTCTAACTCTGATAAAAATAATTTTAATAATATTCTAAAAACTAATGAAAATATATCTATGCTAAACCAAAAAGATATTAATGAAGAAGTAAAATATTATAATTCCTCAGACTTTAAAAAATTTGATCAACTAAACAATTTCGCTGAGTACAATGATAATAAAACACATGAAGATAAAGAAAATATAAATTCTAAAGTAACTTATAACTCAAGTGACTATGGTGAATTTAATAAAATAATCCAAACAAAAAATAGTGATGAAAAAATAAAAGAACAAAACAAAAAAATTAAAGTTATTGATTACAGTAAATTAAAAGATGTAGGAAAAAAACTTAAAAATAAAATTGGAATTGAAAAAATAAAAATTGTTTATTTTGATTAGTATATGGAAATAGTAGATAAAATAAAAAAAACTTACAGATCAAGCGTTGATACTTCTTCAAACAAGTATCTAATGGTTCCAATATTCATCTTTTTTTCTTTATTAATTTTTGCATTAATTAGAAGTCCAATAATTATTTCTCAATCTGGAATAGGAAGTGCAATAATGCTTACAGCTCCATTAATTTTAACAACTTATGCATTAACATTTATAGCAATGGCAGGAAGAGGTGGGGTTGATTTATCCATTGGTCCGTTTATGGGTTTTATAAATGTAAGCAGTATTCAATTGTATGCCGCAGGTTTTTTACAGACACCTATTGGATGGTTTGTTTATGCGATTGCAATGGGTTTAATTTGGCAACTGTTTTATGCTTTGATTGTTTGTTTTGTAAGAGTATCTCCAATTATTGTTTCGCTAGCAGGATATTTAGCTTTTGCCGGAATTAACATTGTAATTTTACCAAGACCAGGAGGAATAGCTCCTGATTGGCTTATTCCTTGGGGTGAAGGTTTTACAATTTTTAATGAAATATTCCTTCTAATGATTTTAGCAACAATATTGTTTTATATAATTACTCACACTGCATTCTGGGGTCATCTAAAATTAATGGGTGCAGATGAGAGAGCTGCTTTTACAAGTGGAGTTAAAATTAATCTAGTAAGAATAGTTGCTCATATGATTGCAGGAATTTTTGCGGCTTTATCTGCAATATGTTTTACTGCTCTCGTTGGGTCTGGAGATCCTTTACAAGGAACTAAATATACATTGTTAGGTATAACAGCTTTAGTATTAGGAGGAGCAAGTCTGGCTGGAGGTCGTGGAGGTGCTTTTGGTGCAATTTTAGGTGCCTTAAATTTATATCTTATTAATTACATCTTGGTTACTTTTAAATTTGAAAGACTCCAAAGCTTTGTGTCTGATTTATCTTATGGAGCAGTTTTAGTTATTGCCTTGTTAGTTAGTTTAATTCTTCCTTATGTTACAAGAGTAACAAGAGGTTTGTCTGTAATGGTATTTTTTATTCTTATGGCTTTTGCAGGATTGTTTGTTGTAATTCATCAAGTATATGATCAGCCAATAGTTGTTGAAAAAGTTGTTGAAGAAGAAAAAGATGATGACAGAAGAGGAACAAAAATAAGAAAAGTAGATGCAACAGGAAATATTATTGTTGAAGAGGGAGAAGAAGGAACAACTACAGGTACAGGAACTGCAAAAGGTGGCTCTCTTGCAGGACATGGTGTAGTTCAATTTACTGAAACTCCAGGGACAATTGTTTTTTATGTAATACTAGGAATAGCTGGTGCCGCTTTATTGCTTTATTTATTAGCTGTTCACAGGAGTCCTTCAACGATCACTTTTGCAGTTGTAGTTGTTATAATAGTTGCAGGTTTAATATTTGACCCAGAAGATAAAGAAAAAGACCTATTAAAAGACACAGAGTTGATAGCATTACAATCTAATCAGTCAAGTAGTATTGAAACTTCTGCACCTCAATATTTTAGTTTAGAAAAAATAAATTATTTAACTAATATTTCGGACGGTGTTCTTATTTCTGGAACTACATACAGTATAGTTTATTTAGCTGGAGTGGTATTGCTTGCTTCACTTTTAGTCATTACGATGCTGCCCCAATTTAATGCCAGAACAAAATCTACGGCAATGCTTTTTTTCCTAGCAGCATTATCGTTAATTGTTTTGAAAGGAGTATCTTATAACAACTTAATAGAAAGTTCGGATAGTAGCTTTTTTGGTATTCAAGGATATGGTGTAATATTAGTAAGTCTACTCTTGTTTGTTATTACAGCGCCATTTGCTCATTCAAGAATAAAGAACCTAACTAACGTTTATATATTTGGTTTTGGTGTACTGGCAATAATTTCTACATATTTTATAGGAGGAAATACATTTATCCCAAGCGATACAACAATTTATCAACCAAGAATAATAAGTGAGTTAAATATTGGTGATCTATCTCAAATTAAATATGAAGCTACAAAAAGATTTTTCTATGAGACAGTAAATTCGGGATATTCACAAGTAGCGTTTAGTATTTTGGCAGTTTTTTTTAGTACAATATTTTTTATTTTTAAACATGGGACAAAAAGCTAGTTACAAAAGATTTGCTCCATATATGTACATTGTTATCTTCGCAAGTCTATTATGGTCAGGAATATTTTATTCTGTAGGCTACTCGTTTTACAAAATTATAGCTGTATTTATAATTGGGATACCGCTTACTCCTTTAGTATGGCAATTCATGGCAGTATATAGAGAGAAAATAGCTAGAGACAATAAATTAAGCCAATGGGAAGAGGTAAAATAATATGAAAAGATCTGCTTTTCTTTTCTTTAAAGGATTAGGTTTATTATTTGCAGTCTTGTGCGGTATTGGTACTGCTGTTCTAGGTTGGTTTGATGGAGCCGATTGGATGAACATTGTTGCCTACTCTATAGCAGTAACGGGGTTAATACTGTGGGGATGGTATCATTTCTCTGTAAGATGGATTAACGAAGAATTAAAACAAAATATATTTACCAAAATGCCCAAAGAAGAAGAAAAAGGGCAAGACAGTGAAGACGAAGAAAATTTCTTTTTTAAAAATATTAGAGAGCATAAATGGAAAACTATAGCTTTCCTTGGTGTAATTTTAATATTTATATTTGTATCTTTTATTGCAGAAAATTTCTTTTCTGGAAGAACTTTAGTATCTTTTTTAATTTTTCTTGCGTTTGTAATTTTTATGGGGGTCATAAGCAGGTTTATTAAGGGAACCAAAAGTGTTTTTGTTGGAATATCTGTTTTAATTGGATTGTTTATAATTGGATCATTAACAATCCCTGGTTTTTTAACATTAATGAATATGAAATCGATGTTAGTTTTTGCTGCATTTCTTGGTTTGGCAACTGTAGGACAAACTTTTGTTGCGATGTTAGGTGGTTTAGATTTATCTATCCCTTTTGTTATTGGCTCTATGAACGTAGCATTGATGTCATTAATTTCTAAAGGAGTCCCACCATGGTTAGCATGTGTAGCTATCTTGTTACTTGGTGCTTTAATAGGATTGGTAAATGGAATTTTAAGTTTTAGATTGCAAGGACAAGCATTAATTTTAACATTGGGTGTTGGGTTTTTTGTAAAAGGCGGAGTTCAAATACTTGTGGCAATGGGAACTTTTTCAGCTGGTACAGTTTTTGGTGTAGTTCCTCCATGGATGACCAATTTAGCATCCATGAATGGTAAAACTATCGGTCTTCCAATTCCTCCTGTTGTAATTATTTGGATAGTTGCAAGCATAATAATCATTGTTGGTCTACGGTTAACAAAATGGGGAAGACATTTGTATGCTTTAGGAGGTAGTAGGTTGTCTTCTTCAAGACTATCAATTTCTGAAAGAGGTTATTGGATTGGAGCTTATGTTATAAGTGGATTTTTTGCAGCTTTAACTGGAGCGCTTCTTTTAGGTTGGAGTGGCGGAGGATTTGTTGGAGCAGGAGATATATATTTATTTACAACAATAGCTGCAGTAGTAATTGGAGGTACATCATTATTAGGTGGTTATGGAGGATATGGATTAAGCGTGATAGGTGTTTTAATTTTACAAATAGTAACAACTGTATTGATTGGATGGGGTTTGAGTTGGGAAGCTCAACAATTTATTCTAGGATTATTGATTATACCAATGGTAGCGCTTTACGCTAGGTCGCCACATATAAGGTCACAAATATAGGAGGAAAAATGACAAAAATAAATTGTGATATGGGAGAAAGTTTTGGAATTTATAATGCAGGAAATGATGAGCAGATAATGCCCTTAATAGATGTCGCTAATGTTGCATGTGGTTTTCATGCATCAGATCCTAATCATATGAGGAAAACAGTAGAGCTAGCAAAAAAAAATAAAGTAAAAGTAGGAGCCCATCCTTCTTTTCCTGATCTACAAGGCTTTGGAAGAAGAGAAATGAAGATGCCAAAATTAGATTTAAAAAATATGATAATGTATCAAGTCGGTGCTCTTAAAGCTTTTTTAGATGAGCATAATATGCCTTTAAACCATATAAAGCCGCATGGATCTTTATATGTTATGGCTTCAAAAGATGAAGAGATTGCAAGAGCTATTGCAGATGCAGTTGAAACTTTTAATGTCAGTATTTACGGTATGGCAAATACAGTTCATGAAAAAATTTACAAAAAAGAAAGAAAGTTAGACTTTATCTCAGAATTTTATGCTGATTTAGATTATGACAAAGATGGAAAACTTGTAATAGCTAAAGGGAAAAATACAAAATATAGCAGTAAGTTAGCAGTAAAACGTTGTTTAAGAGCTATAAAAGAAAAAAAAGTTAAAAATACGAGTGGTACAGACACAGATGTTGGATGTGATATTATTTGTGTTCATTCAGATACCCCTAATGCTGTTGAAATTATCAAAAGTTTAAAAAAAGCACTTAAAAAATAAAAAGTATGAAAAAAATTCTAATTGCAAACCGTGGGGAAATTGCCTGTAGAATTATCGATAGTTGTAAAAAACTTAAGTTTCACTCAATAGCAGTTTATTCTGATATAGATAAAAACAGTAAACATGTAAGAAAAGCTGACGAGTCAATTCACATTGGTGCATCGAAAGCTCAAGAAAGCTATTTAAATGCAGATAAAATAATTGAAGCAGCCAAAAAATTAAAAGTTGACGCTATTCACCCTGGTTATGGCTTTTTAGCAGAAAACGAAAAATTTGCCCAAAAAGTAATTGATTTTGGAATTATTTGGATAGGACCTAAACCAAATACAATTGTCTCAATGGGTAACAAGGATATAGCAAGAGATTTAGCTTTAAAAAGTAATTTACCTATTTGTCCAGGCTTAAATAATAAGGATTTAGAAAAAGAAGATTTAGAAAAAAAATGCAATGAAATTGGTTTTCCTATTCTAGTAAAAGCTAGTGCAGGAGGAGGCGGAATAGGAATGCAAATTGTTAATGATTATGGAGAATTAATTAAATCTATAGAAAAAACAAAAAATTTAGCTAAGAAAGCTTTTGGTAACAGTGACGTATTTTTAGAAAAATTTATAAAAAATGCAAGACATATAGAAATACAAATATTTGGTTTTGGCAAAAAGAAAGCTGTTCATTTTTTTGAAAGAGACTGTTCAATACAAAGAAGATTTCAAAAAATTATAGAAGAAAGTCCAGCACCAAAAATAGATAGAAAAATCTTAAATGAAATGGCACAAAGTGCAGTTAACTTTGCAAGCAATCAAAATTATGAAGGTGCTGGAACAATAGAATTTATCTACGATGTAGATGAAAAAAAATTCTACTTCTTAGAAATGAATACAAGAATTCAAGTAGAGCATCCTGTTACTGAAAGTATAACTAATGCAGACCTAGTAGAAATGCAAATTAAGTTTGCATTGGGTATTGATCTTGATTTAACAGAGCAAAATAAAATTAATAAGAACGGTCATGCAGTTGAGTGTAGATTGTATGCAGAAGATCCTTCAAAAAACTTTCTGCCCTCTCCAGGAAAAATTACAAAACTTAAAATTCCAAACATAGGTTTAACAAATATTAGATTGGATATTGGTGTTGATGAAGGAGATGAAATATCTTTTTATTACGATCCAATGATTGCAAAGATCATTTCCAAAAGTGCAAATAGAACTGAAAGTATTAATAATATGATAAATTTTTTAAAAGATTTTGAAATTGAAGGTATTAAAACAAATAAATCTTTTTTGATAGCTGTTCTACAAAATAAAACTTTTGAGGATGCAGACTTTAATACAAAATTTATTGAAAATAATTTAACTTTATTTACAGAAAAAAAAGAAATTAACAAGAAAGACAAGCAGCAAAATAAAAATAATGAACAAAAATATAGTGACAAAGATGTAAAAGCATTTGAAAAAATTATTTCAAAAACGCCAAAAATTAAAAATGGTCAAGATTATACAGATAAAGATTTAAAAGAATTTGAAAATATAGTTTCATCAAAAAATAATAAGAAGAAAACTGATGAGAAAACTGAAGTAAACAACGTTCCAGGCAAAATTTACGATACTCCTAAGTTCTTACCTGCTGGTGATAAATATATGCTTATTGAGTTTGGAAACGTAATGAATTTAGAGCTAAATTTTACCGCTCAAAATCTAGCAAAGGCAATAAAAGACCACAAAGTTAAAGGCGTTTACGAAACATCTCCATGTTTTGCTTCTATGATAGTTCATTATGAACCTGAAGAAATAAAATTTAATGAATTAAAAAATGAACTTATATCCTTAATCAACTCACAAGGACCTTCAGATGAAATAGAAATAAATAGTAGAATCTTTTCTTTTCCAACTGTTTACTTAGATAAATGGACAAAGGAATGTATTGAAGATTATTCAAATAAAATAGCTAAAAAGAAACCTGATCCTGAACTTATAACAGAATTAAATAATCTTGAAAATATTGATCAATTTGTAAGAGTTCATTCAAGTACAGAATATTGGGTGGCAGCAATAGGTTTTTGGCCAGGTCTTCCGTTTATGATGGCTCTTGATCCAAGATGTAAGCTGACTGTTCCAAAATATAACCCTCCAAGAACTTGGACTCCAAAAGGAACTGTTGGCATGGGTGGTGCTTCAACTTGTATTTATCCAGATCGTCTACCAGGTGGTTATCAAATTTTTGGAATTATCCCTGTTCCTATATGGGACACCAAAAAAAGTTTTCCAGTATTTGAAAATAATATATGTCTTTTTCAACCTGGTGACAGAGTAAAATTTGTACCTACTACTTATGAAGAGTTTGACCATGTATCAAACAAAATAAAAGACGGAACATATAATTATAACATTGTTGAATATCAAAAATTCTCCGTAAAAAATTATAAAAGTTGGTTAAAAACAATTGACCATTCAAAGAGGTTTTAAAAAAGAATATGGTTCAAGTAATTAAAAAAGGTTTAGAAACGTCCGTTCAGGATTATCCTGGAAGAATTGGAACTTTAAATCAAGGTTTTCCTTCCTCAGGTCCAATGGATAGTTGGTCTTTTAGGCTTGCAAATATTTTAGTGGAAAATGAATCTGGAGCGGCTGCATTAGAGTGTCAGTTTATGGGTCCAACACTTAAATTTGATAGTGATAGAATTATTGCAATAACTGGAGCTAACATGCATCCAAAGATAGATGGAAAGCTTGTTCCATTGTGGGAAAGTTTAGCAGTCAAAAAAGATCAAATTTTAGAAATGTCTTATGCAACAATAGGTGCAAGAGCTTACATTGCCTTTTCTGGTGGGATAAATACCACGCCTTGGCTCGGCTCAAGATCTACTTTTCACAAAGCAGGGGTTGGTGGAATAGATGGTAAAGCAATACAAGATGGTCAAATTATTCCTTTAAACAAATCTAAGTCATATCCTGGAAGAAAAATTAAAAAAGATTCTATCCCAGTAATGTCTACAAATAAAAAATGGTCAATAGAAGTTGTTAAAGGACCAAATGATGATTGGGTAGATGACAAAGGTCATAAAATGTTTTTAAATGCTGACTGGAAACTTCAGTCTAAAAGTGACAGAACAGGTTATAGGTTAGATGGGCCAAAATGGTCTTTTGCTGAAAAAGCAACTAACAAAGGATTAGAGCATGGAACTTTTCCATCAAACATTATTGATCAAGGATATCCTGCAGGAGCTATAAACTTGGCTGGACAAACTCCAATTATATTAGTCAATGATGGTCCTAGTATGGGTGGATTTATTGTTCCTTACACTGTTCCTTCTGCATCTTTTTGGAAACTTGGCCAAGCAAAACCAGGTGATAGTTTTAATTTTGTAAAAATATCTGTTGATAAAGCTCAAGAATTACGATCAGAACAAACTCAAATTTGTAGTGAAATTAGTGTCATATCGTCAAAAAAAGGTACTGATTTAAATGACAAAAAGAAAAAAATTAAAATTGATCATATAAAGATTATTGATTTTGACAAAGAAAGAATGAATGAAAAAATAAGAACTAAATTAATGGAAAGAAGAGGAATAAAATCAATTAAAATTAGATATTTTGATTAGATAAATTAAAGATATTTATGACAACAGAAGTTAAAACAACTGTACCTGGAAATATGTGGAAAGTTTTAGTTAAAGAAGGTGATGCAGTTAAAAAAGGAGATACATTATTTATTATGGAAGTAATGAAAACAGAAGTACATCATGACTCACCAGTTGATGGAACAGTAACAAAAGTTAATGTTGTGAATGATCAGGAAGGCATTGATCCAGATACAGTTGCGGTAATAATTGAATGACAAATAAGAAAGTTGAATACTTAAAATTAATCAAAAATCTTTCAGATGATATAGGTATATCTGAAGAAGAAACAAAAAGTTTGGTTGATATTGCGTTATCTTCTACAGACCGAAGATATGTAAATTACGAGGAACTAAAAGATGAAATTACAACTTTTCTAGTAATCAATATATTTTCTTTAATTTGTAAATTATAAATCTTATGCAAGACCAAATGATATTATACAATGGTCCAAATTCTCCCTTTGGAAGAAAGACCAAAATTACAGCTTTAGTACAAGAAATTAATTTAGAAGAAAAAATTATAAATGTATATGAATCTGATTTTTTAGATAAACATAATCCATTGAGAAAAATTCCAACACTTCTCGTTGGACAGGAATCAATTACAGATAGTGATAATATATGTTTATACCTAGATTCGATTTCAAAAAAAAATACTTTGTTTCCAAAAAAAAATTATTGGCAAATAATGAATGTAACTTCTATCGCTAATGGTTTAATGGAAGCAGTGTTAGAAAGAAGAATGGAAACTATAAGACCAGAAAACGAAAAGAGTAAAAATTTTATCAGTAAACAAGAAGTTAGGATTAAAAGAACCGTTGAATGGCTAGAAAATAATTGGAACAATTATGATGAAAATAATTTAACTATGGATCAAATAACAATAGGATGTGCGCTAGATTATACAATCTTTAGATACAATGATGAGTGGAAAAAAAATAATAAAGATCTAACTGCCTGGTTTGAAAAATTTATAAAAAATCAATTTATGAAATCAACAGTTCCAGTTTAAAACTAATCGTAATAAAACATTGGAGCTTTTTTCCAATCTAACCAAGTAACTGGATCATGACCCCAAACAACTTTTGCATTATATTCTTTTGCAACTTGTCTTAATTTTTTAACTGAATCTGCAGCATCAGATGAAGATGCTACTAAACCTGGTAAGCATTTATCACACCAGTGGTCTCCTGTATAACATGCATCACCGGTAAACAACATATAACCAGTTTTAGGTAGATTAACTAATACAGATTGATGACCTGGTGTATGTCCAGGTGTAAATATTAATTTTATAACTCCATCTCCATAAACATCATAAAAATCTGTTTTTCTTCCCTGTAAAAACTTCCAACGTATATTTGGTTTATCAAAGTCTGCTTTTATGTAAGCTGGTTGTGAAAACCAATCTGGATTGTAAGCATAATCATATTCTACCTTTTGAGTAATATGTGTTGCATTTGGAAAATGCCCTATAGCACCTGAATGATCTAGATGAAGATGAGTTTGTATAACATATTTAACATCTTCAGGATTCGTATTAACGCTTTTTACCATATCTTTACACCATTCTGACGCTTTCATAACTGGGTCATAAGCCTCAACAACATGACCCCAGTGCTTATGTTTATCAAGCGCTGCCTCTATTGGCATTCCTCCATCAATAATTACGTCTCCTTCTGGATGTTTGATTAAAAACCATGGCACGGGAATTTCATAAGGTTCTTCGCCTTGATTCATTTTTATAAATTTTAATTTTGTTTTTATTACACCTGTTTGGAACATGTATAATTTAATACCAGTATTAAACTTTGTTGTTTGTTCAAAAATATCTTTATCTTTTTCTTTCATATATATTTTATTCTACCAAGCTGAATGATAAATGTTAAGTGCGTCTTTTTCTGTCACTTCTCTTGGATTGTTAACTAACAATCTTGTTTGTTTCATTGCATCTTTTGCCATTTTTTCACACGCATTTTTAGGAATATCCACTTCTCTTAACTTTTGTGGTAATCCTAATTTTTTTGATAAACTTTCTAATTTATCTATAAATTCTGCACATACAGATTGAACTCCTCTATTAGTATCTATTTCTGGAAAAACATATGGAGCTAGTTCGGCATAATCTTTTGAAGCTTTTGAATCTACACTATTGAACCTTAGGACATATGGTAACACCAAAGAATTTGAAAGTCCGTGAGAAACATGAAAAGTTCCACCAATCGGATATGCAAGAGCATGGACTGCTGCAACTGGAGAATTAGCAAACGCTTTACCAGCTAACATTGCTCCTATTAACATATTTCCTCTTGCTTCAACATTTGAACCTTCAAATACTGCCTTCTCAATAGATCCACCAAGTAATTTTAAAGCTTCTATTGATAACATTTTTGAAATAGGGTTATTATTTTTACTTGATGATGCGTATGCTTCAATTGCATGGACCATAGCATCAATTCCTGTTGCCGCTGTAGTACCTGCTGGAAGACCTAAAGTTAAATCAGGATCTAATATAGCTAAATCAGGTAATATTATTGATGAAGAAACTCCTTTTTTTTCTTCCTCTCCAACAGTTATAATTGATACAGGTGTAACTTCTGACCCTGTGCCCGCAGTAGTTGGAATTAAAACAAGAGGTAAGCGCGGCCCTTTTGCGTTTGCAACTCCCCATGCTTCTTCTAAATTTTCACCAGAGCCAAGTATTAAAGCTGTAAGTTTAGCTACATCCATGGAAGAACCTCCTCCAAAACCAATAACACCTGTTGCTTTAATTTTTTTTCCAACTTCAATTGCTTTAAGAAGAGTTTTTTTGGAAGGATCTGCTTCAACATCATCAAAAATTTCTACAGAACTAATTTTTTTTAATTCTTTTAAAGTCTGGTCTGTTAAGCCCAATGACATTAGACCTTTGTCGGTGATAAAAAGAATACTTTGACCTAGTTTATTGGAAATTTCTTTACAAGAATCTTTTGCTTGACCGCTTCCATAGCGAAGACCAGGTGTTGTATTAAATTGAAAAGAATTCAAAGTCATAAATTATTATACAAAGTAAACATAAAACACTATTGAAAATATTGCTATTCCTATAAGAATTAAAATCCACCCATATCCTGTGCCAACTTTGTCAATATAATTTACTTCTCCTTGGACCTCATCTGGTGGTTGATACAAATCATTAGGTTGAATAGGCTTGTTTGGCAAAGTTGATAAATCCATTTTGTTAGATAAAAACCAAATTAGACCTATTCCAAAAAACCACCATATTAGTTGATATCCCCAAATAGATGGTATTTTTAAAATCCACGCTTCATATCCTGCTCCTGGTTCTCCAAAAAAATTATTACCTAAAACTTGTCCAGGTCCAACACCAAAAAACAACCAAATTAAAGCTATTACATAAGCAAACGATCTTAATTTCGTTCTACTAGGATGTAGACCCATATGATCATTTAAAAAATCATGAAATTTTTGTCTATGAGATCTGTACATATCAATCTTGGTAATATTTGAAAAACCAGAAATAGAAAAACAAATAAATACGTTAAATATTAAACCCCATACCCCTGAATGAATTGTTAAAGGCCATCTACCCCAAGGCAATCTGTTTCCAGTAATTTGCTGTCCAATCGTTTCAGTTAAAATAACAATAATGATTCCAATAATTAAACCTGACATTGCTGCTCCTTTGGTAATCCAAGGGAACCATAGCAATCCTAATAAAATAATAATGAACTGAAAAGCTATTGCTATCGAAATTCCACTAAAAATTACCATTGCGGGTTTGGCAAACGTAGCTAAATAAAGTGAAGCTAAAAAAATTAGTAGCATAATAATTCTAGCAACAGCGAGTTCTTTTTCCCAAGGTATATTTTTGTTTACATAAGCTTTGTATAAGTCTCTAGTAATAATACTACCAGAAGTCATTAATAGCGCTGAAGCTGTTGATTGAAGAGCTGCAATTATTCCAACTGCTAATAAGCCTGTTACCCAAAGAGCATATTCGTCCATTAAATTTATAATATGATAAATTATTAATGAGTGATCATTGTTTGGTATCTCTGGGAGTAAATTGCTAATTGCTAAGCCATTACTGTTTACTTCTGGATTAGCTCCTAACAAACTTGCACCAATACCTTGGAAGGTTGTAAAAATAAATAATAATAAACCTACTACTACTGCAGAGCCCCATATTTGGTAATATGAAAATACTTTTGGATGTTTTGCAGAGTAACTCCACATAGAAAAAGAAGGTGAAAGAATAATTCCCATAAATGTTACTGTAAAAGTAAATATCATCATTGCCGTCCATGGACCACCAACTGCTTCGTTTTTACCTAAACCTGCAACCCATTGAATAACTCCTGGTAAAGCAAAATATCCGTTATAGTCTCCACCACCGTAACCATTTGTATTTCCCCATGAACTAATTGTGGTACTTGCAATATTTGCTAATGATTTACCAAATGAATCTAAATCACCAATAAAAGAATAAATAATAATGCCTAAAAGAATTACAGTTGTAAAATATAACCATGACTGAACAACACCAACGCTAACAATTGATTTAAATCCCCCTCTTGTAACATAAAAAAGTACAATTGTAGAAACTACCCACATTCCCATTTCTCTAGAGACATAACCTTCGGTTAAAATATTTATCAAATAACCAGTTGCTCCAAAAAAAACTGCTATAAGTGGAATTGCTATAAAAAAAGTTACTAAAACAGATAAGATTCGAATAGTGTCACTTTTATAGTAATCATAATACATTTCACCCGGTGTAATATATCCAAATTTTCTACTTAACATCCACTGACGCTTAAAAAAAAATATACTTCCAAGCGGTACTGTTATTGCAATAAAAGCTGTTCCTACATATTGAAAACCATCATTAAAAATTAAATTTGTCTGGGATATTACTGTTAACCCTGAAAAAGTGGCTGCTGTTGCGGCAAAGAAAAAAACCCAAGAAGATACATTTTTATTTGCTAAATAAAATTTTTCTGGACTATCTGAATTATAATTAGATCCTCTTACACCCCAAAAAAAACAAAATGCGGCATAAACTAATATAAATATTAATAACCAAAGAGATTTTTCGGACATTTAATCCTTTCACTTTAGGTACAACGCATTGGCGCTGACTCGCCTCGTTCTTTTTTAATTCTTTCTGCTTCTTCCTGTGCTTTTTCAATTGAACTAAAAACTTTATCTTCAAACAAAATAAAAGGCTTTGCTCTATCGGCATTAAGTTGCGCCACACACCATTCTTTGCCAGGTTTTGTACACATTACCATATACGCTCCTGGTATAGGTCCATAACGTCTATTATTTAGTGTAAAAAGACACTTAGCAAGTTCAGTTAACTTATCTTCATCTAAATTTCCTAAAGCATTCTTTTCTAGTTCATTCAACGGTGTAACATTATCAGATCCTAGTACACTTTTACCACCAGTTCCTTCTGGTCTTGTAAATTGAGGTTTGTTCATTATGGTAATGGTCCTTCTTTTAAAAATCCTTTAATTGCATTCTCTAAAATTTTTGAAACATTATTATTATAATTGTTGTAAGATAAACTTCCGCACCAAGATAATGATCCTGGCGCAAATAAAGCTCCATCATTAGGAGTTTTGTAATAAATCATGTCAGCTCTAACCATTGGGTTTTCTGTACCACCACCATAAAAACCTCTTACCGTAAAATGAATTTCCTCATTAACTTGCATCATTAAGTTTGTGTGATTTTCAGATCTAGCTAACAAATACGCATTATGAGGAGTTCCAAACTCTAAATCATATCTATCAAGTTCTAAACCTGCGGCACCTCCACCTACTAAACCAAAATCTCCGATAACTTCATCTTTACCGACTCCATCAAAAATCCATGAACACTCTGGTCTTTCACTATCAGGACATCTTTTATAATATGAGCTGACATCAAAACCATAAGCAGTAAAAGTTAATCCACAAACCTTTGATGGTATTCTTCCTCTTGCTCTCCACATTCCTCCATATTTTCCATCAAAAGCATTATTGTATTCTCCTGGGTTGGCAGTCCATGCTCTTGTTCCTGCCTCACCTTTTCTTACTTCAATTATGTTTGGATTGTCAGGATGGTATTCACTTATCCAATAAAATCCATCAGAACCTAAATAAATCCATCTTCCGCCATTTAATTGATACTGCTCATAAGCTGCTAACATTTTTTCTGAGCTATACTCAGGGTGCGAACCCGTTAAAACACATTTGTATCGATTTAATAGTTCTACTCCTTCTAAATGTAAATCTTCATCAGTTACTACATCAAAATCAATTTTTTTCTCTTCCAACCAGTCAGTTAAATGTAAATCTGCATTTAATTGCCAAAGCGAAGGTGAAAGCCAATGTCTATATTTAGGTCTCATATTTAAAATTGGTCTTAGTCTAGAAGAGATAGCAACACCACTACCATCAGAATGTTTAGAATATGTTGATAAACCATACTCTCTATGTTCATTTAGATATAAATCTGATGCAGCTAAAACAGGAACTTTTCCTGCAAGCAATTGTGCTACAACTGAATTAGTTCCCAGATTGTCGTTTGAATATGCTATATAGCTATTCGTTGGCAATACAAAACAAAGTTTAGATGTTGCTTTTCCTTTGGGTGGTTTTATTACAAATGGAATAAAATCCTCAGTTTCCGCTGATTCTTCACCGTTAATTCTTAGTCTTGCAGCGTAAACTCCACTTCGAATTATATCGGGAATTTTAAATGTAAAGTCTACATCCCATCTTGCATCATCTATATCATCATCATGAAAATGAATTGCGCCATATTCTTCTGGTTTGTGATGAAAAACCATTTCATCTGCAGTCCAATTATAACCTGTCATACCTCTGCAAGGTAAATTAATAATAAATCCGTTTAAATGATTAGATGTAGTGTCAATTATATAAGTAGAGGCTATATTTTTTGTTATATTTGCATGAAAGTCCCACGCTCCTACTACCTCTGATCTAAGTTCAGATGTGCATCCACTGTATCCTCTTGCTAAAGATTCTATTTCAGATTTCGATAAAGCTTTTTTACTCAGCCTTGGTCTATCTATTTTACCATTATAAGTTAATGTTTGTTCTGGTAATTCAATTGGACTTAATGCTTCTTTGTAATGTCCACCATGAATATGTCTTCCTGATCTATCATTAAGAGTACATGCTGCCATTAAAAAGGGCGCATCATTAGCTCTAGGTTTTAAATTGTTTACTGACTCAACATAAGAAGTTGTTTCATCTGCAGGATGAAGTAAGGACATTCCTAAGCCACCATTTGTAGGTGTTACGCAAGGTTCTTGATAAAGTTTTAATTTTCCTGTCTCAGCATCGTAAGTAGCTGCAACTAAATACCAAACTTTTCTCATTAATTCTTTTTCACTCGAAAGAGTAGTAACCTGGCCCCCTCCATCTCCAATCATTACTGATAAACATTTGTTCTCATCTATAAAAAGACCAAAACCACTTTTAGCTTTATCGTTCCATTTAGTAAGAATTCCTTGTTTACCTTTTTCTGGTGTTGTCGGAAAAATATAAGCTTGTAGTGTGAAACTTGTTGTATTCAATCTATCGTCTTGAGGAATTATTATATATGAACCTCCATGAATTCTCTGATTTCTTCCTTGAAATGTTTTATTACACTCGGCACCTATTTCTTCGTCTTTATAACCAGGACCTTCGGGATTGGTGTCTCCATGAATAAGTCTTATAATTTGTACATCATAGTTTTCGTTTTTTTCTGCATTTACATAAAACTTAATTTCCTCTCCAGGAAAAGCTTGGTACTTATCACTATAGCCAGTAATTCTTAACATTATGCAAACCTCTTTAAATTAATCATCCGCCATGCCTCTCAAGTAAATCTACAATTCTTTTTAAAAATATTGCATGCTCACATGCTTCTTCTGATGAAAAAGACTCTTCTAAAATTTCTACAGGCTGGCCTCTTACTCCAGTTACAATTCCAATTCTATAATCTTCAAAATCTTTTTTACAAATGGTTACATACTTTTTAATGTGCATAGGCTGGCGTCTAAGCTTGTCTAATACTATTTGTAATTCTTTACTATGTTCAACCATTGGCTGACCTTTGTGAGGTTGTGGAGCTCTTCCTACTGGTGTTGCTCTATGCTCCTCTATTAATTTATTTCTCATTTTCTCGTCTCTAAGTAGAGGCAAAACATATTTTTCAGTTATAAAATCATCAGTGCTTGTATGACCTAGATCTAGCTGAACACCTGTTTTATCTTTTTTCATATAAAATATTTACTTATTAGTCCTTTCTTGAATTATTTTTAAAGCTTCAATCAAATAAACCCTGAACACCTCATGATTTTCACTCATTGGGAAATGACCAATATCCGTCATTTCTATATAAACTCCTCCTTTAATTTGCCTTGCTGTGTTTTCTGTTGCTTCTGGAGGGGTTAAATAATCATAAGTACCCGTTAACATTATTACTGGACATTTATGCCCATCAATATTTTTTAATTCATTTCTCAAATCATGATCGACTGAATAAAAATATAAATCTCCTTTAAATGCCTCTGAACCTTGAGTGTAGTAATGCCAAGTTAACCATCTATCTTTGTCTGGTGATTGTGGTGCCATTAGATCCCAAGTTCCACTTGCACAAACCTGTGCTGCATTAGCGTGCGGATGTCTCCACCAATCCAAATAAAATCCTGGAGCGTAATCAGCAGCCTCAACTGGTATAACTGCTCTAAATTTATTTGGATGTCTTAAAGCAAGTTGCAGAGCCACATTGCCTCCAAATGAAGATCCCATAAATATTGGATCTTTTAAATTTAAAGCTTCACATAATTTCACAATAAAATTACAATAATGTTCTGCAGTTAATTTGTACTCTTCTTTCCACCATTCTTTATTATGTGGTGGATCAGATTTACCATGCCTAGGTAAATCATACGCTATAACATTATAATTTTTTGTTATTTCCTCATCTTCTAGAAGTCCTCTCCACTGGTGGTTATGACATCCAGCTGTGTGCTGACAAACTAAAGGAATTCCTTTTCCATTTTGCAAATAGAAAACTTTATATTCGCAGTCATCTACCTCTATGGTTACATAACGTCCTACAACATCGTGGTGCTTTACCATTTAATTTCTCCCTTTAAATTAAAATATCTCATTAAACTGGAACCCCTGTTTTTCTTAATAGTTCAAATTGAACAGTAAAATTTCTTAAATTTTTCATTAAAATTAAGTGATTACCTTCAATTTTAAGATCTTTTAAAAAGCTTGCAGACCATATTCCATGATACATGGGCTTAGGCATAGGCTGTCCAAATTCTCTCCATGTTTGTGCCGAAGCTCTTAAAGCAAAGTCATATGGGTCTAATGGCGATGGGCTTGTATTAATATTTTTTACTTTACCATCATGCATTTCAATTATCACTTTTGCTTTTTCCATATCAAACATAAAAGAGCATGTGTAATATTTGGCCATAGCTTTAATGGTCTCATCACCATTTGTAAGATCTTCATATTTCTTTGCCCAATTGTCTATTTCTGTGCTCATAAAATATTTAATTTAAATTATTTGTTTTTTGGATTATTGGCTCCTTTTAAATTTTTTGCATCTTCACCAAAGTTCATATGATAATCTTTTTTTGGATTTCCATAATCACCAAGGATATTTCTGATGTTACTAATTTCTCCAGGATTCATTCCAATTTCTTTAAGAAGACTATCTAAAAACGGTTGATGAGCTCTATATCTTAAAGCTGAACTAACTACATTGTCTGCCAAGTTTCCTCCTCCACTTTTAGATCCACCAGAAGTACCTGATCCGCCACCTCCTGAAGGTGAAACACTTGTTCCGCTAAATCCAGGAAGACCGCTGACATCAACAATTTTAATGTCACCAATATTTGCCATAGGTTTAACGCTTTCTCTAATAATTGATTCAATTTTTTCGGCAAGTTTTATTCTTAATGCACTTCTTCTATTTGCATCACTTCTCACATTCTCAGCAAGATTTAATGCTTCTTTACCTGCAGCGTCTATTTCGTATCTTAATTTAGCAGCCATAGTTGCATGTTTATCTTGTTCAGCTTTTGCAGATGCCTCAATTACATCTACTTGCTTAATTCCTTCAGCTTTTTCGATGTATCTAATTGAATTAGCTTTTTCTTCTGCTTCTACAGCTTTAGCTCTTGTATTTTGTTCCTCAGCTTTTGATGCAAGAACTTCTTTAGATTTTTCAATTATCTCTAACTCTTTTTGGTGCTCCTCAATTTGCAACCTCTTAGCCTTTTCAATATCTAAAGTTCTAACTTCTTTTTCTGACTCAATTCTATGTGAATCTATATTTCTCTGCTGAGCAATTTTAGCATTTTTAATTTCTTGTTCAGAAATTATTTGTGCTTCTTCAGCTTCTTTTTGTCTTTCTGATTGCTCTTTTATTATTGATGTTTTTTCTTGAGCTCGTTTAATATCAACTAGTCTTTGTTTTTCTAAACGTGCGTATTCACTTTCTTTATCTAAATTTAAAATCTTAACCTCAGTTTCAAGATCTTTTTGTCTTATATCAAGAGCTGAATTTTTTTCTAATTCATTTTGTTCTTTTCTTCTCTTTTCAATTTCCTCGATCAATCTTGTTTCTGTGAGTTTTCTTTCAACTTCAATAACTTGATTTTGAGAGATTTTTGCAACTTCAATTGCTTCTTGACTTTTTATTTCTGCTTCTTCGGCTTCTCTTTCTTTTTCTGCTCTTTGTTTTATTGACTCTGTTTTTTCTTTAGCCTTTTGAATAGAAACTTCTCTTTCCTGTTTAAATTTTGAAAACTCTTCATTTTTTTTAATTTCTAATTCCTTTTGAATTGTTTCTAAATTCTTATTTTCAATAGAAATCTTTGTATCTTGAGTAATATCATTTCTTTTCTTTTTTCTAGTTTCAATTTGTTCAGTCAGTTGTGTTAAACCTTGTGAGTCAAAAGTATTAGCTGGATTAAATTGTTCTATTGGAGTTTGGTCCAAAGAAATTATTGAAACTGTTTCTAATGCTAAACCTGTGTGGCCAATTGATCCATCAGCAATTTTTGTAACTTCTTTTACAAACTGTCCTCTATTCTCTTGTATTTCATCTAGAGTCATTTTTGCAGCAACCTCTCCTAATGCATCTGCGAAACGACCTTGAACTACTTCTCTTAAATGTTCAGGATCGAGTGTTCTGTTACCTAAAGTTTGTGCAGCAGTTGAAACAGCTCTTGGATCAGGTGGAACTTTTGTAAAAAATTCTGTAACAAGCTCAGCTCTCATTCTATCTTTTGTTATCAAAGATTTATCTCCTCCTCTTTTTATAGTTATACTTAATGTTCGCATACCTACTTGGGTGATATTATGAATAATTGGTAAAACAAATGCACCACCGGATATAACAACTTTCTCCCCGAGCATTCCTGTTCTTACAAAAGAAACTTCTTTTGAAGATCTTCTGTATAGCCAATGCAATAAATAAACTATAATCGCTATTGCAAGTGCTAATAAAATTATCGCTGCTATTATATCTGCTCCTCTAGTCATAATTGTTCCTCCTTAAATCTAAGTACCTTTCTGTGTGTCTTGTTTTGCTGCGCTATAAATTATCATTCCAAATATTATTTTATTTAAAAAATCAGCTAGGTTATAAATTACATTTAGACTATTTATGTTTGCTCCTCCCGCCAGATGTTCAATAAAATATCCGATATGATAAATTGAAAAACCTATTGTTATAATTAGTCTATTTGCAAAAAAAGCCATTTGGACATTTTCGTTACCACAAGAAGCATTTTTTCTTCCTGTGTCACCCATATAAAGTTCACCTATTATGTACAACCATCCAACTATACCAACCAAAAATCCTAGAGTTACACTCATGTAGCCATAAGCTCCTAAAAGTTGAGCAATAACCCAAACTAAAGTACCAACTAATAAACGCCAAAACATTCCTCTTTTGATGTCGGTAACTGAATTTAGCATCACATAAAAAGTTAAAATTGTTAATGGAAAAGTAAGAAGCCAATCAATATATCTTAAGGCTATTGGTGCTTGTCCATTTAGTACCCATAAGTTTTTTGCATAGAAATAATGTATGGATGACATTAGAGCGATTACTCCAATAAGGTTCATTACTGTAGCCCATCTATTTGATAATCGTCCTCTCTCTAAAAAGAAAAATATTGCTGCTCCTATCATTGCAACAGAAATAAGCCAAAAAGATCCTCCGACAATATCTTGTGGTAATAATAGCTTATTCATAAGTCCGCATTTCTCCCTCTATAATAATAACCTAATTAAATAGAGAGTTTCTCATAAATCAAATTAAAAATATCATATTTTTTTTAGTTATATTTTTTAGAAGGTTTATAAACTATTATTTTCAACGAAAAAAAAAGTTTTAATATTAAAATACAATCTTTGGTAGAAATTATTTTTAAACTTAAATTAAAATAATAATTTTATTTCGAGAAACATTTAATAATTATAATATGAAGAATGCTCTCTAAAGTTATAACTATTTCACAACAAAAAGGCGGGACAGGTAAAACAACTTTGGCAGTTCATTTAGCTATGGGATTTATAAAATATCACAACTTTAAAGTAGCAGTTGTTGATACCGATCCACAGGGAAGCCTCGGGAAATGGTTTATGATAAGATCAGAAAACAAAATTGCAAATGATAATTTAACTTTTAAAACTGCAAGTTTATGGGGTGCACAATACGAATCTAAAACTTTAAAAAAAGACCACGATGTTGTTATTATTGATACACCTCCAAAAATAGAATCTGATGCTCGTCCTTCTATAGAAGCTTCCGACTTAGTATTAATTCCTATGAGTCCATCTCATGTAGATTTTTGGGCTACTGAAGCAATTATAGATATTGCAAAGAAAGCAAATAAAAAAATAATGATACAAATAAATAGAGCTAACCAAAGATCAAAACTTATTATTAAAACAAATGATTACATAAAGAGTCTTAATGTTCCATCAGTAGAAACAATCATTGGCAATAGACAAATTTATGCATCATCGATGGGAGAAGGGAAAACAGCAATTGAAAAACAAAGAAAAGGTAGTGCTGTAGATGAAATCAAGAAACTCTCAGACCAAATTCTATCTGAATTAAATTAATAATGTCTCTTCTTCTGAAAACTACAAAAATAATTAATGATTGGACTGATTATAACGGTCACATGAATTTATCTTATTACATATTGGTGTTTGATAAAGGTGCAGAAGTAATTTTATCTAAATTTAAAATGGGTGAACATTCTGCAAAAACAGAAAAAAAAAGTACAATGGTTGTTGAAACTCACACTACATATAACAATGAAGTTAAAGAAGGTGAAGAAGTAGATGTTTTTATTTCAAATTTTGATCATGATAGAAAAAGACTGCATTACAAATTAGAAATGTATGAAAAAAGTAAAAATATTTTATCTGCTACAACTGAAGTTTTATCTTTGTATATTGATCTAAATCACAGAAAAGTTGCTGAGTTTGAAGAAGAAAAACTAAAGATAATGGATCAATTTATCAAAGAAAATAAACCAAAATTTAAAATTGATAACTTACAATTTTCAAATAAACTTAAGAAATAATTAAAAACAAAAATATACATGGAAGTAAAGTTATTATCAGGTGCTTTAGGAGCAGAAATTAAAGGTATAGACCTTACAGATACATCTGATAAAAATTTTAACAAAATAAATAATTTATTATTAGAACATAAAGTTATTTTTTTTAGGGACCAACCTTTAACAACTGATCAACATATTGCACTTGCTGAAAAATTTGGACCATTAGAAACTCATGCCTATGTTAAAGGTATAAAAGACTATCCAGAAATTGTAAGAATTATAAAAGCTGAAGATGAAAAAAATCAGTGGGGTGAGAATTGGCATAGCGATGTGAGTTATAATTTTAAGCCAACTAAAGCGGTAATACTTAAATCTATTAAAATTCCTCCAGTTGGTGGGGATACTTGTTTCTCTAATATGGAACTTGCATGGGAAACTTTGGATGAAAAAATAAAAGATAAAATTAAAGATAAAAAAGCAATTCATAGTTCACTGGGTGCCGAATTTTTTATAAAAAATTATAAGAAAATGGAAGGTAATAAGAAAAAAAATTATGATGAATATTCTAACGAACATCCAATTGTAAGAACTCATCCAGAAACTGGGAAAAAAATTTTGTATGTTAATTGGACATATACCAAAAAAATAATTGGTATGGGTAAAGAAGAAAGTGATGAAATTTTAAAACAAATTTTTGAACATCAGGCAAGACTTGATTTAACTTGTAGATTTAACTGGACAGAAAATACAGTTTGTATTTGGGATAATAGAAGTGTTATTCATTATGCAATAGCAGATTTTTATCCAGGAAAAGGTCTTGGCTATGAAAGAGTAATGGATAGAATTGCTATTGAAGGAGACAATCCTCAATAAGAAATGCATATATTAGATAAAATTATTTCTAATTTTAAAAATAACAAATCCCTCTACATCGGTGAAAAAATTACAATTTCAGAACACATGATTCAATCTGCTATGTTGGCAGAAAAAGCTAAATCTAAAGATCTTTTAGTTTGCTCTTGTTTGCTTCATGATTACGGACATTTTATTATTGAAGATCCTGATGAGTTAGTAAAAAACAATAAAGATGGCAACCATGAAACAATAGGCTATGAATATCTTAAAAATTTTTTTAAAAAAGAAGTAGTTGAACCAATAAAATATCACGTATTAGCTAAAAGATACTTGGCTAGAAATAAAAGGTATTATAATCATCTTTCAAATGCGTCAAAGATAAGTTTAAAATTACAAGGTGGTGTATTAAACAAGAAACAAAGTGATGAATTCGAAAAAATGCCTAATTTTAAAAATGCAATAAAACTAAGAAAATTCGATGAATTAGCAAAAAAAGATAATATAAAAATAAAAAATATTGATGAATATAAAAAATTACTAAATTCTCAACTTTTATGAAATTTGATTATATAATTATTGGTGCTGGATCAGCTGGTTGTGTTCTTTCAAATAGATTGTCAGAAAATCAAAACAACAAAGTTGCTGTATTTGAAGCTGGAGGAACGAGTGATATTTGGAAAGTAAAAATGCCTCTAGCTTTACTTTATACGATGCATGATCCAAAATATAATTGGAAATACTATTCTGAACCAGAACCACATTTAAACAATAGAAGATTGTTTTGTCCAAGAGGCAAAATGATTGGAGGTTGTTCAGCTCATAACGGAATGGTTTTTGTAAGAGGAAACCGAAATGATTATGAAAGATGGGAAAACTTTGGATTAAAGTCTTGGTCTTATGAAAAAGTTTTACCTTATTTTAAAAAAATTGAAACATGGTCTGGAGGAGAAAACCAATACAGAGGTTCACTGGGGCCACTTCCTGTTAATCAGTCTAAAAATGATAACCCTTTGTTTAAAGCCTTTATAAACTCAGCCTCAGAGGCTGGACATACAGTTAATCCTGACATGAATGGAGAAGAACAAGAAGGATTTGGTATGTTTGATACAACAATTCATGAAGGTCAAAGAGCTAGTGCAACAAAATATTATTTAAATCCTGCAAAAAAAAGAAAGAATTTAAATATTTTTTCCAATTCATTTGTTGAAAAAATTATTTTTGAAGGAAAAAAAGCAATAGGCGTCGAAGTAAAAATAAAAAATAAACTTGAAAAAGTTTATGCTGAAAAAGAAGTAATATTAAGCGGTGGCTCAATTAATTCTCCACAATTATTAATGCTTTCAGGAGTTGGCAATTCAGATCATTTAAAGGAAAAAGGAATTAATGTTGTTAATGATGTTAAAGGAGTTGGCAGAAACCTTCAAGATCATTTGGAAACATACATTATGCAAGAATGTAAAACCCCCGACACTCTTTATACTTATACAAAATTAGTTCCAAAAGTTTTAGCTGGTATTCAGTGGTTTTTATCTAAATCAGGTCCTTGTTCAAAATCTTTTTTAGAAGCTGGTGGGTTTGCAAAATCTTCCCCTGAAAGAGAAATAGCAAATATACAATTTCATTTTTTTCCATCATTTGTTATTGATCATGGTTTAGTTAATCCTAGTTCACATGGATATCAACTTCATGCAAGTCCAAATCATCCAAAAAGCAGAGGACAAATAACTCTGAATTCTTCTGACCCTTATGATTATCCAAAAATCTTATTTAATTATTTGGAAGATGAAGATGATTTAAAACAAACTAGAGAATGCATTCATGTTGCAAGAAAAATTTTATCTCAACCTTCTTTAGCAAAACATTCTGGAAAAGAAGTTGGACCGGGTTCTGATAAACAAAACGATGATGAATTGGATGAATATATTAGATCAAAGGCAGAAACTGCTTATCACCCATGTGGTACTTGCAAAATGGGTGTTGATGATATGGCAGTAGTTGATGAAAATTTAAAAGTTAAAGGAATAAAGAACTTAAGAGTTGTAGATGCTTCGGTTATGCCAGAGATTCCTAGCGCAAACTTAAATGCCCCTACTCTAATGATTGCCGAAAAAGCTTCAGATCTTATATTGAATACTGTTTAAGCATGGAAGAAACTTTTGTTCTAGCTTTACAAAATCATAAAAAAAATAATCTAGAGGCTGCTGAAGATCTTTATAATAAAATATTAAAAAAAGATCCTAATCATTTTGAATCGATATATAATTTGAGTAAATTATTAGCTCAGACGAAAAGATTTAACTTAGCGAAGCCATTACTTTATAAAGCAACTAAGCTCAAACCCAATTATGAAAAAGCACATAATAATCTTGGTATAATTCTTACAAAATTAAAAGAAGAACAAAAGGCAATAAATTGTTTTGAAAAAGCAATTCAAATTGATCCTACTTATACCGATGCTCATTATAATCTTGGAATCGCATTGCAAGAATTAGGAGAACATAGAAAAGCAATAGTTTATTATGAAAAAGCAATTCATCTTAAGCCTGATTATGCTAAAGCATATAATAATCTTGGTATAGCATTACAAGAATTGGGAGAACATAAACAAGCAACAATTTATTATGAAAAAGCAATTCAAAGCCAACCCAATTATACAGATGCCCACTACAATCTTGGAAGAATATTGCAAGAACTAGGAGAGCATAGAAAAGCAATAGTTTGTTATGAAAAGACAATTCATCTTAAAACTGATTACGCTAAAGCATATAATAACCTTGGGATAGCATTGCAGGAATTAGGAGAACATAGAAAAGCAATAAATGTTTATAAAAAAGCAATTTCGAATGTTCCCAACAGTATAATAATAAATGGCCTATCAGATTTACTTAAATCAATTAAATTAGGTAATATAACTGAAACTAATAGTAACGATTTTAAAGATATAGTTTTATTTCTATACAGAAAAAATAATATAAATCATGATGATATTTTTCATATCTCAAAATTGCTTTTATTTTTTGGAGAAAATGAAAATCAAATAACAAAAGCTGTTAATTCAAACTCTTCTTTGTTAAAGAATAAAGTTATAAAAAACTTATTAAAAGAAGAACTTTTTCTTTTAATGCTACAAAAATCTTTAATAGCTGATAAATTTTTAGAAAAATTACTTACTAAACTTAGAAACGAAATAATTTTTAGTTTAATCGATTCAAATATAAATATTGGAGAAGAGTCTTTTGATTTTATTCTTTCACTTTCTGAACAATGTTTTCTAAATGAGTATGTTTATGTTCAGTCTAAAAAAGAAATTAGTTATGTTAATCAGTTAAATAATAAAATTATAAATAACAAAGATATTAATGAAGTAGAGGTAGCCATCTTAGGATGTTATATTCCTTTATATTCTTCAAAAAAAATTATTAATAAATTAATAAACTACAAGTCAAAAAATATTTTGTTTAATGATTTAATTGCTATACATATTAAAGAACCTTTGGATGAAATAAAATTAGCAAATTCAATTAAATCTTTTGATAAAATTATTGATAGTGTATCTAAGAAAGTAAGGGAACAATATGAAGAACACCCTTATCCTAGATGGAGATATACTAATAAGTATTCTCACGCCAATTTTTTATTTCAATTAAATGAAGAAATAAAGCCTAATCGAATTGAACATAGTAATAAATTTGTTAATCCAAATGTTCTTATAGCGGGTTGTGGAACTGGACAGCACATAGCTTCAGTGGAAAGATATCTAAACGCTAATATACTTGGAATTGATTTAAGTCTAAAAAGTCTTGCTTATGCAAAGAGGAAGACTTTAGAGCTAGATTTTAAAAATATAGAATTTCTGCATGCAGATATTTTACAATTAAAGAATTTAAATAAAAAATTTGATGTTATAGAATGTGTAGGAACTCTACATCATATGAAAGATCCTATAAAAGGACTCAAAATATTATTAGATTTATTAAAACCCAATGGATTTTTAAAATTAGGTTTATACAGCGAAATTGCAAGACGAAATGTGGTTAAAGCGAGAGAATTTATTAAAAGAAAAAAAATCAAAAAAACAAATGAAGATATTCGAAATTTTCGAGAATCTATTAACAACGAAAAAGAAGACCCGTCACTCCTGAGAATATTTAATATCAAAGATTTTTATTCAACATCAATGGCAAGAGATTTGATGTTCCACGTCCAGGAACATCGTTTTACTTTACCTGAAATCTCTAAAATTTTAACAGACTTAAATTTAGAATTCCTTGGATTTATAAATCCATCAATCAAATATAAATTTTCAAAATTATTTCATAAAGATAAAAAATATATTTCCTTAGATAACTGGGATAAATTTGAAAGAAATAATCAAGATACTTTTTCTAACATGTATCAATTCTGGATAAGAAAATTATAAAAAAAAGTAAAAGAAATCTTTAATTATTTTAAATAGTATTTATTTTTATTTTGTATATTCAAAATTCTGTGTTGTTTCATTTACGCTTATTAATTTTGCTTTATTTCTTAAATGAAACTTCGTGGCCATTTCAGTTAATGGTGATAAGGTTACCAATCTGTTTAAGTGATTAGATTTTTTAATCATTTTAAATACTTCTTTTACAATTAATTTACCTCCACCTTTTTTTTTAGACCAAACAGTATATGCAATAGCAATTTGTCCTACTTTTTGGTCTCTAAGAGCACTTTGTAAAAAAGCATCTTTGCTTAAGTTATCTAACTCTTTAACTGTTCTCGGGATTTTGTTTGTAAAGGCAAAACACATTATTGCATGAATTTCATTCTTATATTTTACTCCATAAATTTTTCTTCCATAACTTGTTCTAAACTCGTTATCTAATTCTGGTCTTACTGGATCTTCAATAGTGTTACACTCTTTAAGACTTACTAATTCTGCTCCCTTGACCCAATCAAAAAAATCACTCAATTGTTTATTTATGATCTGTCTATTTTTTTTGATACTCTCTTTAAGCCTTGTTTTTATTTTGTTTTTTTCCATTTCAGGCACAATATTTGTTAACTAATTCACTTAAAATGCTATTAAGTAAATGCAGCTATGCAATAAGTTGATTGGTTTACTTCTTTTTATTTAAATTAATGTTTATAAGACATATAATTTAATTAAATGAAAAAAACTATAGTTAGTAGTTGGAATGAATGGGATCCCTTAAAACATGTAATTGTAGGGAGGGCAGATAATTGTTGTATTCCAGCACCCGAACCTGCTGTAGATGTAAAAATTCCTCCTGATTCAGTTATGAAAGGGAAACATGGCAGGAGAACTCAGGACTCAATAGATAAAGCAAATGAACTTTTGGATAAGTTTGTAAAAACACTGGAAAGTCGAGAAATTAGAGTTGATAGACCAACTCCATTAAAATTTGATGAAAAAATTGGTACGCCTGACTGGAAAGCTGAGCATATGTTTGGATGCATGCCATCAAGGGATGTAATTATTACTGTTGGAAAAGAAATGCTTGAAGCAACTATGAGCTTTCGATGTAGATGGTTTGAATATTTAGCTTATAGACCATTAATACAACAATACTTTATGGAAGATCCAAATATGAAACATGAGTCTGCTCCTAAGCCTAGGTTGACAGATAAAGATTACCATAAAAATTATTTGTCTGATGAAGTAAGTATTGAACAAAGATTAGAGTGGGCAGAAAAAAAATATTTTGTTACAACTGAAGAAGAGCCTCTTTTTGATGCCGCAGATATTTTAAGGTTTGGTAAAGACCTGATTGTTCAACATGGTTTTACAACAAATTTAAAAGGTATAGATTGGTTAAAAAGACATTTTCCTGATCATCGTGTTCACACTGTAAATTTTCCAGGCGATCCTTACCCTATTCATATAGATGCAACTTTTACTCCAATTAGACCTGGTCTAATATTAAATAACCCTGTAAGAAAACTTCCTAAAGAGCAAAGAAAACTTTTTGAGGATAACGGTTGGGAAATTATTGAAGCAGCACAACCAGCACACAATTCTCCACCTCCTCTTACTTATTATTCAATATGGTTATCAATGAATATTTTAGTTCTAGATCCAAAAACTGTATGTGTAGAAAAAAGTGAAGTGTATCAAGCTGAGCAACTTGATAAACTAGGTATGGAAGTTTTACCCGTAGATTTTAGGGAAGCTTATGGGTTTGGTGGAAGTTTGCATTGCAGTACAACCGACGTTTATAGAGAAGGAAGTTTACAAGATTATTTTCCTAAGCAATAATAATTTTATCTTCATCTTAATAATTCTGTGATATATGGGCTAATGTCCAAAAAAAATAATAATCCAAGAGGAATAATTCTAATATTGATAGCAATGATGGTCTTTTCAGTGCAAGACGGGATTATGAAACATATTTTTAATTTTGTTTCACTTTACGAAGTTTATTTAATTAGAACTTTAGTTAGCTTTGCGCTAATTTTAATATTTTTAAAAATAAAAAAGGAAAAAATAGTCTTTAAATCCCAATATCCTCTCTTAACTTTTTGTCGTGTGATTCTTTTCTTTTTTGGATTTAGCTCTTTTTATATTTCATTAACTGTATTGCCTTTAGGATTTGCAACAGCCTTGTTTTTCGTTACCCCTTTTTTAATTACAATATTTGCACATTTCTTTTTAAAAGAAGAGATAGGAATAAGAAGATGGTCTGCAGTGGTTGTCGGCTTTATTGGTGTATACATAACATTAAATCCTGATTTTAATAATTTTAATTATCTAAGTTTATTACCAATTTTGTGTGCATTTTGTTATTCGTTATCAATGATAATTATAAAAAAAACCTCTGAGAAAGATAGTGTTTACACTCAAACATTTACTTTTTATTTTGGAGCAATAATTTTTAGTACTATTTTTTATTTTTTGATTGGAGATGGGCAATATAATACTTCAGATCATCCTGCTTCCCAATTTATCTTTAGAGAATGGTTTGTCGACTTAGAATCTAGTATATTATTTATGGTCGCAACTGGATTGACAGCTACTGTAGCTTTTCTTCTTTTATTTACAGCTTATAGCATAGCATCTCCTGCGGTAGTTTCTCCTTTTGAATATTCAATATTGTTATGGTCACCGTTAATAGGTTGGATATATTTTAATGAGATACCAAGCTTAAATACAGTCATTGGAATACTAATAATTGTCTCTAGTGGTATTTATATTTTTATGCGTGAAAAAGCCCAGGAACAATTAATTGCTACTGAAAAACCTTTAAGATAAATGACAAAAAATATAATTCCTACAATAAATATTTCTTCAATAGTAAAAAATGGTTATGAATGCCAAAGTTCAATTAAAATAATAAATAAAATTAAAAAAGCTTGTATTGATATAGGTTTTTTTCAAATAACTGGACATGGCATAAATCAAAAAAAAATAAAAAATATTTGCAATGTAGGAAATAAATTTTTCAATTCATCTGATAAAAATAAAAGAAAACTTTCTCCAAAAAAATGGAATTCTAAAAATAAAAATATATATAGAGGTTATTTTCCAAATGATGTGAATGGAAAAGAAGGCTTAGATATTGGTGATCTAAAAGTTACAAAAAAATATGCCAATAATATTAAAAATCAATATATAGAGTATATTGATCTAAATAAGTCTATAGATAAAAATTCAATAAAAATATTATCAAATTATTTTGATGATATTTATGGTTTGTGTGAAATTCTATTTCAAGGAATAATCAAGATTTACAATAAAGATATTAAAATTTCAAACAATGCATTTTCAAGGTTTAAAACTTTAAGCACTTTAAGATTTAACTACTATCCCAATCAATCAAAACCTATTGAGATATCAAAACAAGACGGTGTCGCTCTTGGATGCGAAACTCATGTAGATAGTGGGATATTTACAGTTCTTTATCAGGATAAAAAAGGTGGTCTACAAGTACAGAATAGAAAAAATAGAAAATGGTATGATGTTCCATTTAATAAAAAAGCCTTAGTAGTAAATACTGGAAGAGCACTAGAATTCTTAAGCAAAGGAAAATTTAAAGCAACAAACCACCGTGTGCTTTGGAATAAAAAAAAGAGAATGTCTATACCTTTCTTTTTTGAGCCATCTTATGATTTTAAAATGAATAAATCTTATTTAAATGGTTCAAAATCAAAAAACAAAGGTTTGATTTATGAAAAATTTTTAAACCTTTCTCTTAAAAAATTTATTGAATACCAAAGATAATTTTAGTTTTTTCTTATCCTATAGTTTGTGTAATTAAAATAGCCAAATATTATTAATAAAATAAATGAAAATACATAAACTACATCTTTATTTGGTCGATCAAAATTTTCTGTTTTTAACTCAGTGATAATATCATCCATCTCTAAACCACTTTTTTTAGCCTCACCTTTCCAATCAAGTGTATCAACAATAATTTTATTATCTTTTTTAACTAGGCTTAGACCGTAATTTTCTAAGTTAAATTCTTCATCAAATGTTCTTTTTTTAATTTCAAATAATTTATATCTTTCTCCGTATGGGCTCGGTCTCGTAATTTTTATATGAACATCTTTTTCAGGTTGAAAAGTAACGATGTTTACATCATTTAAGTTAATGTAATTAAATTTCGGATAAAACTTATTTAAAACAAATTCTGGTGACAAAAATGATATGGATATTACAAAAAAGATTATTATTTCAAACCATCTTAATTTATTTATAAACCACCCTTGTGTAGCTGCTGAAAAAACTAATATTCCTATTAATGATGTTATAATTACTAATATTGCATGCCAAATATTTTCAATACCAATTAATAATAGTTCGTGATTAAATAAAAATACAATAGGTAAAACTCCCGTTCTTAAACTGTACCATAATGCTTGAACACCTGTTTTTAACGGATCTCCTCCAGATATTCCTGCAGCAGCATAAGACGCTAAACCAACAGGTGGTGTGACATCAGCCATTAAGCCAAAATAAAAAACAAATAAATGAACAGCAATTAAAGGGAAAATATAACCTGATGCATTACCAACATCCACAAGCACCATGGACATTAGTGATGCAACAACAACATAATTTGCGGTAGTCGGTAGCCCCATTCCAAGTAACAAACATAAAATAATTGTTAAAAAGAGCAAAATAACAACATTATCTTTTGCAATAGATTCAATAACAATAATTAGATTTGTACTTAATCCAGTTGATCCGACTGCTCCAACAATTACTCCAGCTGTTGCTATTGCAACTCCAACAGCAATCATATTAATTGCTCCCTTTTGAAGTCCAACAACAGTTTCATTATACCAAATTGATAAATTTTCTTTATAATTATTATTCTTTCTTGAAATAACAATTTTGTACAAAAGATTTACAAAAACTAATGAGATAGTTGCATAATAAATTGAGTAGGAAGCTGTAAGCCTCAAATAAACTAATAAATAAATTAAAACAAATATAGGAATTAAAAAATGAAGACCTGATAAAAAAGTTTCTTTTAATTTAGGTAATTTATCTTCTTCAATTCCTTTTAGTCCAAGTTTTAATGCTTCTAGATGTGAAATATAAAAAAGAGCTATATATGAAATTATTGCTGGTAAAAATGCATGTTTTACTATTTCAAAATAAGTAACTCCTATAAAGCTTGCCATTACAAATGCTGCAGCACCCATAACGGGTGGCATAATTTGTCCATTAACAGATGAGGCAACTTCTATTGCACCAGCTTTTTCTTTTGAAAATCCTGTTTGCTTCATAATTGGAATTGTAAACGTTCCAGTAGTAACCGTATTGGCAACTGAAGATCCAGAAATCATTCCAGTCATTCCAGATCCAAGAATAGCAGCTTTCGCTGGGCCTCCTCTTGTTTTACCAACCATTGCAAATGCCAAATCTAAAAAATACTTACCTCCGCCTGCCGTTTCTAAAAAAGCACCAAATAAAACAAATAGAAATATAAAATCTACAGAAACTCCAATTGGAATTCCAAAAATAGCTTCTTGATCAAACCATTGAAATCCTACAAGTCGTTTTAAAGATAATCCTCCGTGAGATATGATTTCAGGAGCATACTGTCCATAATAAGAAAATAATAAAAAACAGACAGCAATTACTACTAATGGTATTCCAATTACTCTTCTTGTGGCTTCTAATAAAATTAAAATACCAGTTGAACCAATTATTAATTCAATCGGAATACTATAGTTGTTGTATTTTAATATGTGTAGAACACCACCTCTATCAATTAAATCATCATAAAAAAAATAGATATAAAGACAACATGATATTCCAATAATTCCAATCATAATATCAATGAAGTTAACTTTTCCTCGTTTAAAAGTTGGAAAAACTAAAAACGCTAATAGGAGAGCAAATCCTAAATGAATTGCTCTTGCTGGCAAGCCTTTGAACATTCCAAAATCAAACATGAATGGGAATGGAGATGCGTACCAAAGTTGAAAAAATGACCAAATAATTGCTATTGCAGAAACAATTTTTAGATGAAACCCAGTAAGTCTTTTTGTGGGTGAGAGATCCTCATCAATTTTTGCTTGTATATTAGTATTGACTGGTTGATTCATATTGAAATCATATACTAACAAAAAAAAAGGCCCAATATAAATATCGGGCCTTTTAATTTTTATTAACTAGATTACATCAATCCAGCTTCTTTATAGTATCTAATAGCGCCCTCATGTAAAGGTGCTGATAAACCATCAGCTATCATATCTTCCTTTTTTAAAGGTGCAAAAGCAGGATGTTGTTTTCTAAAATCGTCGAAATTTTCAAAAACTGCTTTTACTACTAAATAAACAAGATCTGCTTCAACTGCATTGCTTGTAACAACAGTAGCTTTAACACCAAATGTAGTTACATCTTTTTTCTGCCCCGTGTAAGTACCTTTAGGTATTACTGCTTTAGCATAATAATCTGCACCATCAATTAAACCTTGAACAGGTCCACCTGTTAGATTAATTGGCAATGCTTTAGCTCCGCAAGTAGCTGCTTGTTCCATAGCGCCATTTGGAAATCCTACTGAATAACCAAACGCATCTATTTTACCATCGCAAAGTGCTTTAACTTGTTCAGATGAAGTAAGCTCAGTTACTGATTTAAAGTAACCATTGTCTACTCCCATTGCTTTCATAAGCTCTTCCATTGTTCCTCTTTGACCAGAACCAGGGTTACCTATGTTAACAACTTTACCTTTTAAACCTTTAAAGTCTTTTACTTTTGCTTTTTTTCTAGCCCAAATTTGGAAAGGTTCATTGTGAACTGAAAAAACAGCTCTTAATCCTTTAAACTGTTTTCCTTCCCATTTGCTTGAACCATTAACGGCATGAAACTGCCAGTCAGATTGAGCTACACCAAATTGAAATTCACCTTCTTTGATTTGACCAATATTGTAGTTTGATCCACCCGTTGATGGAGCTGTACATCTGTATGCTTTGTCTATACCTTTTTTTCTTCCGTGTTCTTTTGCTATTGCTGATTTGTGTAACATTTTACAAATAGCATTTCCTGTTTGGAAATAAACTCCAGTAGGTCCACCCGTTCCTATTGTAAAGAACTCAGCAGATTTTGCTACAGTTGAAAATGTAAACGTAGAAACAACAAGAGCTAAAACAGCAGAAAAAGTAGTTATCATTTTTTTCATGTTTTCCCCCATGTATTATTTAATATAAAAATGTATCTATTTAAGTGAATGATGTCTAGTTTAGAATTATTATAATATCTTAGGTTGTATTTTGGTTATTTGACCAATCTTTAAGTCTATTTGTGCCCTCAATTATTTTTGGAGCGTATTTTTTAATTTTTTCAAAATCAATTTCCTCATTATGAACAGTGCTATTCATAAAATTTTCTCCATAAAAATCTGTGTAGCTTAATCTAGCTAACATTTTTGTTTCGGGAAAACCAAAATCTGAACCTGGTAATAATGCTACCCCAGTTTCTTTTAAAATATTATTGCACAATTCAGTTGATGTTGAAAATTTTTTATTAATAAATTCAGGTAACAAATAAAATCCACCTTGCGGTTTATTAATCAATACATTATTTGATTTTAAATTTTCATAAACATAATTACCAACAGATTTTAAAATATTTTTTGAATGATTAATATAATTTGTATGATCATTTTTATGTGCCGCAATTGCTGCATATTGAATTGGTGAACTTACTGATGAAAATGTTTCACTAGCTAAAACCTTAAGCTGATTTGTAATTTCAGATAGATTTTCTGGTAATATAAAGTATCCCAATCTCCAGCCTCCTGCTCCACACCATTTACTTAAACCGGTGCTTATAATTGTATTTTCTGGAGAAAAATTTGATATAGATTGATAATTATCTTCAAAAGTTAACTCCGAATAAATTTCATCAGATAAAAAATAGAGATTATAATTTTTTGCTAATTCTGAAATTTCATTTAAATTTGTACATACTTGTCCAGATGGATTATTTGGTGAATTGAGAAATATTAAATATTTTTTTTGTTTATCTTTTTTAATTACGTCCTCTATTTCATTGGCTGTTGGAAACCAATTATTTTCACTTTTAGTTTGAATCCATTTAATTTTATTTCTTCCAATTATTGCTTGTGGAGCATAAGACACCCAGCTTGGAGCTGGAAGAATTATTTCACCTTCAAATAAAATTTGTAATAAAAACATTAACTCTTTTGATCCTGGGCCAATAATTATATGAGAGCTTGCATATTTATAATCTTTTTTTTTTGAAATGTAGCTTGCAATAGAAACTCTTAAATCCTCAAGTCCTTGCATTGGAAGATATTTATTTTGATGTGCATTATCTTTAAGTTCATTAACAATATCTTGGGGCACTTTGAATGGGGATTGGCCAAAGCCAAATTTAAATATTTTTTTGCCCTCCCTTTCTAATTTATTTGATTTCTCATTAATAAGAAGTGTAGACGAAGGTTTTAAATTTTTAATAATATCTTTGATCATTTTTTATATAATTATGATACTAAATAGAAATATAAGAGTACATTTAAAATAAATTATTCTTAGAATTAAAGGAAATTAGTGATGTCTAAAATAATAGTTCTGGCAAGTTTTCATCCAAAAAAAGATAAGGTTAACGAAGTTAAGGAAATTATATTGTCTATGATAAAACCTACAAGATCAGAGGAAGGTAATGAACTTTATAATTTTTATGAAGAAAAAAATAAAGATGATAAAATTGTATCTTTTCACCTATTTGAAATTTATAAAAATTCTGCCGCTTTAGATTTTCATAGAGAAACAGCACATTATAAAGATTATAGATCTAAAATAGAAGATTTGCTGGAAAAGCCTAGAGAGGTAAAAGTTTTAAATTCGATAGATTCAATATAGTTTTCAATAACTAAGTTTTTTATCAACTTGATTTGATAATTCTTTATTCTCAACAAAAAGTTTTAAATTATTAAAGAATATACTAAGAGTTAATTCGACATAATTACCGTCATCGTCTGAGGATACATGCGGTGTAATAACTAAATTAGGAGTATCCCAAAGTTTTGAGCTTTTATCTAATGGTTCATGAGAAAATACATCAAGTATTGCTCCTGCTATTTCATTTTTTTTAAGTTTGTCGCTTAATGCATCATAATCCATTGCTGATTGTCTTCCTATATTTACAACTCCACATGTAGTTTTTAGCATGTCGAGTCTTTTTTTATTAATTAGATTTTTAGTTTCAGGCGTTTCAGGAAGTGCTAAATATAAAAAGTCAGCTTCAGGCAAAACACTATCAATTTTATCTATCGTGATAGTTTTTGAACAGCCTTCAGCTTTATTTCCTCTTTTATTAACTCCGATAATGTTTGCACCTAATTTTGATACATGCTTTGCCATCGATCCTCCGAGTGATCCTGTACCAACTACAACTACTGTTTTACCATGGACTGGATTGCTAAATAATGAAACAAATTCTTTATTTTTCTGGTGAGTAATTAATCTTGTCATATGGTTTTGCAACATTAAAATACTCATTAAACCAAACTCACCAGCTTTTTTAGCATGAGCTCCGCTACTATTGGTTAAAACTAAATCATCGTTCATCCAGTCTAAAGGAAGCAAATGCTCTACTCCAGCTGAAATAACATGTATCCATTTAAGATTTGGAGCTTGTTCTTTAAGGTTTTTTGTTGGGAAGTTCCAAGCTAGCAAAATATCAGAATTTGAAATTGATTTTTTAAAATTTTCTTCATCCCAGTCAAAAAAAACTTCTATTTTTTCTTTAATTTCTGGAAATTTATTAAGAACATTGTCAAAACGCTCTTTGGTTATTGTAAAATTTTTTTCTCCTTCGGCATCAGTAGGAAAAGAACCTGGTGCCCAATGATTGTTTTTAACATGAATTTTAATTTTTTTATTTGTCAAAATGCTCCATTCTTTTCCATATTAGATAATTCTTTTATTATAAAAGAGTCACGGTCTTTATTTGGCATTTTTTCTGAGTCAAATTGTAATTTCAATACTGCAGTACCAACTGATTTTATAAATTTTCGATCATCTACATTTCTTTTTGGAACTCTTAAAACTGTATCTTGACCATATGTTTTGATTGCGTCTCCATTATTTTTAAATTGTTTGGGCTCTGTTCCTTCTTGCAATGCTTTTATTGATTTTCTGATATGTCTTCTGTAGGACATTATTCCATGATCGGTTGGCATTAAATGCTCACCTTTGTGTTGACTTATAAATCCCATTCCTTCAACTGCTTCAGCATCTCCTGGACTCTTTTGTTTTTCTTCCCATGTTCGATCTATAATTTCACCTGCTTCAATTCTTTCACAGCCTTCTTTGTTGTTGTATTCAATTGGATCTGCTCTATCTCCAAAATTACCCCATGCTATTGCTACACAATGCTCGTCGTCTACAGGTACTACCCATCTAGTAAAAGAACTTCTACCAAAATATCGAGTTTTGGTACCGTCTGCAGCAAAAGCCGATCCAGCCTGTGTGAAGTTAGGAAGTATTAATTCATTTACTCTAACCCAAATATTATCATCAACTCTTCTTGTATTTGCTCCAAGATATTGCATTCCTCTTTCAAAAAATTCTATTTCTCCAAGTTCAGCAAAACCTTCAGAAAATTGTATTCCTGAACTTTGACCGTGTAAAAACGATGTATGAACTGGATCCATAATTGCATCAAGAACTTGTATCCAATTACAATTATAGTTAATTTTATATGGTCTTCTTACAATATCTGAAATATCATATGCATCATAATGAGGAAATGAAGGAATTTTTTCTGGGGGACCCATATAAGCGAACACAATTCCGTTAAATTCTTTTATTGGATAAGCTCCTAATTTAAATTTTTTTCTTACTTGTTCTGCTTGTTTTGAATCTGGATCTTCACCAGGAGTTTCTAAAATCTCTCCATCTGGAGAAAATAACCAACCATGATAACAACATCTAATACCGTTTGTTTCACATTTTCCATAAACTAATGATGCTCTTCTGTGAGGGCAGTTTTTATGGACTAATCCTATTTTATTTTTTGTTGTTTTAAAAATAACCAAATCTTCCCCAAGAATTTTTATTTGTAAAGGAGTTGTGCTTACTTCAGAAGTTAAGGCAACAGGATGCCAGTATCTTCTAAGATACTCTCCACCAGGAGTCCCAAAATTTGTGTGAGAAATTTCTTTATCATAACCAACTGGTTTTGCTTGATTATAGCCTTTATAGATATTGCTGTTCGAATTAACCAATTGACCTCCTTAAAATACAATAATTAACTATGATATATTTTATTGTAATATTAGTAAATCGCAAATAGATTTCATTTATTAAGAAGGAACCTATAAATGTCTGAAAGTAAAACTTCAGTTAAAATTAAAAGCCCTAAAAATACAAATACTATTTTTGGGCTTCCAGCAAAATCATATACCGATAACAAATTTTGGGATAAAGAATGTGAAACTGCATTAGCTGATGGTTGGCTATTTATAGCTTTTGCTCACGAATTTAAAAAAGTAGGAGATGTTGTTCCAGTTTATATTGCTGGAAAACCTATCCTACTAATTAAAAATGAAGACAATAAAATTACGGCCTTTCATAATGTTTGTAGTCACCGATGTTTAAAATTAGTAGATGAAAAAAAAAATATAGGTAAGTTAATTCGATGTCCTTATCATTCTTGGACATATGATCTTAAAGGAAATTTAAAAGCTGCTCCACACATTGGAGGAACAAATGTACATAAACCCAAAGGATTTAATTTTAAAAATCATGGTTTAAAGCCAATAAGAATTCATATTTGGCATGATTGGATATTTGTAAATATTAATGGAAAAGCAAAAAAATTTAAAGAATACGCAAAGCCTTTAATTTCAAAATTTAAAGATTTAGACTTAAATAAAATAAAGTACGCGGCAACTTTAGATTTTGGAAAAATTAATACAAATTGGAAGTTCCTTATTGAAAATTTTATTGAACCATATCACGTTCAATTTGTTCACAAAACAACAACTAATCAACCACTGAAAGATCATTATACAATTGTGGATGGGATTTGTTATGGAAGTGGAGTTAACGTTGATAAAGAAGATAATAAAAATAGTAATGCTTTATCCGTATCTTCTAAGTATCTTTCTTTGTTTCCAAACTTTATAATTGGAACTTATTATCCTAATCAAATAGGTGTATATTTAAATATTCCTATTGGACCAGGTATTACAAGCCAAAAAAGAATAATATACTCCACTGAGGGAAAATCTATGTCTAAAGAAGAGATTGATATTACAAAGAAGATATGGTGGAGTGTACATAAGGAAGATCATGAAATGTGCGAAAGATTACAAGAAGGAAGATCATCACCAGCTTCGAATGATGGTGGACTGCTATCTCCACACTGGGAAAAAGGAGTTCAAAAATTTCAAAAATTAATAATTCAAGCAACTATGAAATCAAAAAAAATAATGAAAGGTAAAAAAAATGTCTAAAAATGTAAACGATGGATATAGGTTGGCTCATACAATGATAAGAGTAAAAGATTTAGAAACTTCTTTTAACTTTTATTGCAAAACATTGGGTATGAAAGTTTTAAGAAAAACTGATTATCCTGATGGAAAATTTACTAACGCATTCATTGGTTATGGACTTGAAAATGAATCCCCGTGTCTTGAATTAACTCATAATTGGGATCAAAAAGAAGATTACGACAAAGGAAATGGATGGGGTCATATTTGTATAGAAACTCCTGATGTATATAAAGCTTGTGAAGATCTTACAAAGCTTGGGGTTAACATTACTCGTAAGCCAGGTCCAATGAAACATGGAACAAGGGTAATTGCTTTTTGCGAAGATCCAGATGGTTACAAAGTTGAATTAAACGAACCAATTAAAATATAAAATTGAAAGGAATATTAATGTCTAAAGAACCACAACTCTATAAATTTAAAGATATTGAAAATAGACTTCATACATTAGAACCAGGAAAGTCTTACATAAAACCATTTGTTACAAGTAAAGTAAGTAACACTATGTGTGGAGGATTAAATTTTTTAAACAAAGTTTCTGTACCTTGGGATTTAACTTGTGATGAAATTATTTACTGCATGGAAGGAACGTTTAGACTAACTTGTGATGGTAAATCTTACATTTGTAACCCTGGAGATGTGCTTTATATTCCAAAGGATAATCATATAGCCTACGAATGTGATGAAAAATGTGTAATATTTTATGCTGCTTATCCTCATGATTGGAAGCAAAAAGCTGGTATAACATTTGTTCCTGGAATTGACCCAGAAGATATGCCAAAATAATTTACCTAATGAAAAATAAAATATATTACGAAAATTTTAAAGACGCTATTGAGAGAAACAGGAAAAAAATTCCTGCAGTTCACAAAAAACTTAAATCTGCTGGCGTACAATATGTAATGTCAAGCTGGATAGATTTACATGGTATTCCAAAGACTAAACCTGTACCGATGAGTGATTTTGAACAATTATGTTTGGGTAAAGGACCTCAGTTTGCAGTACACTCAATATCTTTTGTGCCTGAATTAACTCCCGCTGATTCTGACCAAATAATGTTGCCAGATTTAGATAGCGTTTATATTTGTCCTTGGGACAAAACAATGGCTATAATTTTTGCAGATCTTTATTGGGAAGATAAACCTTATAATGTTTGTCCAAGACAAGCTCTGAAGCGCGCAATGCAAAAAGCACAAGACGCAGGCTACAAAGGAATGTGTGGTATTGAACCTGAATTTATTGCAATGAAATATGGAGAAGATGGAAAACCAGTTAAAGCAATTGATAGCGACCCAATAAATGGAATAAGACCAAGACGACAAGCATTTGGTTATGATGTTGAATATTCACTAGACTCTATGCATTTTTTAAAAGAATTGATTGATATTCTTGAAGAACTAGGATGGAATTTACATGATGTGGTTGCTGAAGGAGCTTATTCACAATTTGAGTTAGATTTTCATTATACAAATTTATTAGAAATGGCAGATAGATTAGTTTTCTTAAGAATTCTTTTAAAAGAAATTGCTAAAAAAAATAATATGTTCATTACTTTTATGCCGAAACCTACAATAGGAGACTGGAGATCGGGAGCACATATAAATTTTTCAATGGAAGATGTAAATAAACCTGGAAAAAATATTTTTACTGATGGAAAAGGTTGGTCAAAACAATCAAAACATGCAGTTGGTGGACTTATGAAAAACTCTGAAGCACTAACAGCAATTACATGTTCAACAGTTAATTCATACAATGGACTGGTTCCAAGGGTTGGAGGATTTGAAGGAGGAACTGTTACTTGGGCACCAACTAATATTACCTACGGTCATAACAATAGGTCTGCACAGTTTCGTTTACCACAAAATAGATATTGTATTGAAAATAGAGCAGCAGATATGACAATGAATGTTTATTTGGCTTTAGCTATGACAATATCTTCTGTAATGGACGGCATAAAAAATAAAATTGATCCAGGTAAAGCAACTGATCAAGATTTATATCAAATGACAGACACTGAGTTTAAAAAGTTAGGAATTAAAAGATTACCAAAAAATCTAATGCAAGCAATTGAGGCTTTAAGAATTAATAAACTATCTGATGAAGTTATGGGGCCTGTAATGAAAAAATCTTTTATATCTTATAAAAATGATGAGTGGGAGCGTTACCATCAAGCAGTTACAGATTGGGAAGTAAAAGAGTATCTAAGACTTTACTAATTAATGAAAAAGCATGAAAAGTTTAACTTAGGAAATATTAAACTTTTATCTGGAAAAATTTTAAAATCAGCACAATTAGTTTACAAAACATATGGCAAGTTAAATAAAAGTCGTTCAAATGTAATAATTCTTCCTACATTTTATACCGGTAGCCATATTAGAAATGAAGGCTTTATGGGTAAAAATAGAGCAATTAATCCAAATAAATATTTTATTGTATCAATTAATATGTTTGGAAATGGTCTGTCTTCTTCGCCAACTAAAGCTATTAAATCTCAATCTGGTTCAAAATTTCCAACAATAACGTTGTGGGATAATATTTATTGTCAGCACAAACTTATTACTGAAAAACTGAAAATTAAAAAAATTGCTCTAGTTACTGGTTGGTCTATGGCTGGTTGCCAATCTTATCAATGGGCAGCTCAATATCCTGGTATGGTTAAAGCAATTCTTCCTTTTTGTGCATCATCAAAAACTTCAGTACACAATCATGTTTTCTTAGAAGGTGTTAAAGCAGCGCTTACTGCTGATAAAAAATTTAATAAAGGAAATTATAAAAAACAACCTGTCGAAGGATTAAAAGCTTTTGGAAGAGTTTATGCAGGGTGGGCTTTCTCCCAGGATTTTTATAGAGAAAAACTTTACAAAAAATTTGGTTTTAAAAATGCTGAAGAATTACTTAAAGACTGGGCAAATGATCATGCTAAAAACTGGGATGCTAATAATCTTTTATCTAAACTTAAAACCTGGCAGTTAAATGATATTAGCAAAGGTCCTATTTATAAAAATAATTATATAAAAGCTCTTAAATCAATAAGAGCGAAAACAATATTAATGCCATGTAATCAGGATTTATACTTTAGAACTGAGGATAATAAATTTGAAAAAAAATTTATATCTCGTTCATCTTTAAGACCTGTAGATTCTCCATATGGTCATTGTGCTGCTAACCCTGGAAATGACATAAATTTTGAAAAGCAACTAGATAAAAACATTAAAGAGTTGCTAAATTAATATCTTAAAAAACATTGAAAATTTAATAGAAGAAGATAGTATCATTTCATAAAGCGATACATAACTCGTCGTAATTTCTAAAGTACGAAAGTGGGATCGGTCGTCTTTAAATTAATTTTTAAAGGAGGCTTTAATGAAATTTGGTTACTTTTGTAACACTACCAACTGGACACACAAACCTTACGATAAACTTTTAGATGAAACTAGAGAAATTACAGAATATTGTGATCAGAATAAATGGAATTCAATTTGGTATACAGAACATCACTTTAATCATGAAGGAATGGAGTCATTAACTAATCCATTAATGATGGGTGTTGATGCTGCGGCTAGAACAAAAAATATTAGAATAGGTCAAGCGTGTAATGTAATTACTTTTCATAATCCAATTAGAATGGCTGAAGATATTGCTCTTCTTGATCAATTATCAAAAGGTAGAGTTGAAGTTGGAATAGGAAGAGGAATTTATGGAAGAGAAGCAATAAACTTAAATAAAGAAGCAGACATGAAAGACCAAGCAAAAAATTTTAGACTTTTTGAAGAAACTCTTACAATTTTAAAAAAAGCGTGGAAAGAAAAATTTTTTAATCATAAAGGTGAGTTTTATACTTATCCTGCTCCCAATTATGTTTGGCAACATGATATGAGCCCACCAAATAAAGATTTGGTTAATCTTGAGACGAGTGTTATGGAAAATATAAGTGTTCTTCCAAAACCCTATCAAAAGCCTTATCCTGCTATACACCAAGTAGTCGATGGAATTAGATCTATTGAATGGGCTGCAACACAAGGTTTAAATATTATAATGTGGATACCTACGGTTAAGGCTTTAAAAATTAAGTTTGAGGCATTTAAAAATGCAAAATCAGAAGCAGAAAAAAGAAATGTACCAATGGGTGAAGGTATTTCATTGGTAAGAGACATGTTTGTTGCAGATACAATGGAAGAAGCAAAAGAAAAAGCTGGCGAACACATGGTTAATTATATGAGATGGGTCTGTCATTGGAGAGGTCTTGGAAACCACATGGACCCTGGTGAAGAACTGCCTGTTACTAAAGGTAAACTAGATTTATTAAGCTACGACTTTCTTCATAAACGTAACATGCTATTCGGAACGCCCGAGTATGTAATAGATAAAATTCATGAACTTAAATCAGAATTAAATCTTCAAAATTTACAAGTATGGTCTAATTTTCCTGGCATTAAACACGAGGACTGCATGAAGAGTATTAAAATGTTTACTGAAAAAGTAATGCCTCACTTCAAAGATGATTTGGATACTGAAGTTAAAAAAGTTTCGTGATCAAATCTAAGAACCTGACTGGTGGCCAAGCCGCAATTAAATCATTAAAAAAAGAAAAAGTTAAACATGTTTTTGGCTTAATAGGTTCCGCTACAATGGAAATGTTTGATGCACTTTATCATGAAAAAAATATAAAATTTATTGGTGTTCGAGATGAGAGAACAGGAACACATATGGCTGATGGATATGCAAGAGCATCTAATCAACCGGGTATAATACTTGCTGGACAAAATGGTCCTGGTGCTACAAATTTAGTTACTGGACTTGCTCAAGCAAAAGCAGCTTTTTCACCAGTTGTTTCAATTGCTGGGTCATATTCTACAAAAGATAAAATGGAAGATGCTTTTCAAGGTCTTGACCAGCAATCATTATTTAAACCAGTAACAAAAAAAACTTGGACAGTAAAAAATGCTAAAAAAATTCCAAAAACTTTTAGTGATGCTTTTAAATTAGCAATGTCTCCTAGAAGAGGACCCGTATGTATTAATCTACCAAGAAATATTCTAGCAAATAAAGAAAAGTTTAAAATTAACGAAAAAAACTCATCCTTTGTTAACCAAAATTCAACTAAAGCAGATTCTAGTTATATAAAAAAAGCTGTAAAAATTATCAGCAATTCAAACAAGACTGTTATTATTGCTGGAGGTGGAATTAAATATAATTCTAAATATAAAAACGTAATAAAATTAGCAGAACTATTAAATATACCAATGGTAACAGCGGCAGGTCATGGAGATGCTATACCATTTAATCATAATCTAAATGCTGGACAAATGGGTCCGAGAGGTAATCCGGTTGCATCTAAACTAGTTAAAGAAGCAAGCGTTATAATTGCTCTTGGAACAAGACTGGGATTTAATTCAACTTTTTATTCTTACGAAAATATAAATAAAAGAGCAAAGATCATACAAGTTGAATTAGAAAAAAGAATGATAGGAAGATACTTTCCTGTGGCAGTAGGAATTTATGGGGACGCTGCTACAATAGTTGACCAATTATATAAAGAAATTAAGAAACAGAATATTACTCTTGATATAAAAAAATGGACAAATAACTATCTAAATGAAAGAAAAAATTTTTTGCTCAGAAGAGAAAAATTTAAACAGAAAAATTTTCCTATTCAGCCAAATAGCTTGTTTAAACAATTAAGACAAGTGCTTCCTAAAAACTCTGCAATAACTTTAGATGCAGGTACGCTTTGTTTACAAGCAACAGATGCTCTTGAATATTATGATCCCCCATCTTTATTTACTCCTTTGGACTTTGGTTTGGTTGGTTTTTCTTTTGCATGTGGTTTGGGTGTAAAGATTGCAAAACCTAGTAAAAAAGTAATTAGCCTTATGGGAGATGGAGGTTTTGGAATGACAATTTCAGAATTAAGCACAGCTGTTGAATATAAGATTAATACAATTACTATAGTAATGAACAATAAAAGTTGGGGAGCTGAAAAGGCTTATCAAAAAGATTTTTATGGAAAAAGATACTTGGGAGCTGATATTAGCAGTCCACCTTTTGATAAAGTTGCAGAGCTATATGGCGCTAAAGGTTTTAAGGTTAAAAAAGTTTCAGAAATAAACCAAGCAGTTAGAGAAGCTTTAAAAATAAACAAACCTGTGGTCATTGATGTTGATGTAGACCCAAAAGCACTATACAGTTTTAGAAGAGATAGTTTTAAACATAGATCAAGAAAATGAATTTAGAATTAAGAAAGTTTACAAAATTTGTTGATAAGACCTTTATAGAAGGTGGAAAAGAAGCAAAAGAACCTGTCTTGCTAGTTTCTGTTGCGGCAGTTTTTAAAAACCCTTGGGATGGTCAAGGATTTGTTGAAGATCTTAAACCTACAATTTTAGATTTAGCTCCAAAACTTGGTGATATTTTAGTTCCAGAATTAATAAAAGAAATCGGTTCACCTGATAAAATTTTAGCTTATGGTAAAGCGGGAATTGTTGGTTTAAAAGGAGAGATCGAGCATGCGTCTGCATTTATTCATACTTTAAGATTTGGAAATAAATTTAGAGATGCAGTGGGTGGAACATCTTATTTAAGTTTTACTAATACAAGAGGACCTGCGGGATCAAAGATTTCTATACCAATGATGCATAAAACAGATTCTGGTTTAAGACCATATTATCTAACACATGAATTTACCATTCATGATGCTCCGTTTGATAATGAAATAGTAATTGCTATTGGTGGAGCTTCCAGTGGAAGAGCACATGCAAGAACAGGTGATAGATATCAAGATATGAAAGAAATGGGCATTGAACCTAAATAGATAAATGATCAATGCTAAAGACTCTAAAGATACTTTCTATATTTTAAATAAAAAAGAGAACACTCCAATAGTTTTAATTCACGGTGTAGGACTTAATCATAAAATTTGGGAGCCTCAGATTAATTCATTTAATAATACTATCTTGGTATATGATATTTTGGGGCATGGAAACACGCCTTTAACAAAATCACAACTAAGCTTTGATGATTTTTCATTACAATTATTAAATTTGATTGATGAACTAAAATTCGAAAAAATACATTTAGTTGGTTTTTCAATTGGTTCATTAATAGCTAGAAATTTTGCATCTAATTATAATAATAGATTAGAATCTTTAACTTTACTTTGCTCGGTTTTTCAAAGAAGTAAGGAACAACAGCAAATAGTTAATGATAGATTTGAGTTATCAAAAAAAAGTAGATCTTTATCAAAACAAGCACTTAAAAGATGGTTCACAGATGATTATATAAATAAAAATCCAAATATTTATGAAAAAATTTGTTCTATGCTTGAAGAAAATGATATGGAAAATTTCCTAAAAGTTTATGAACTTTTTGTTAAGCACCAAGATAATGAAATATTTGAAAATATAAAAACTAAAACATTAGTTATGACTGGAGAAAATGATATTGGATCAACGCCAGAAATGTCCAAAAATTTAAGTAAAAAAATCGCTAATTCTAAAGTTAAAATAATAGGCAATGGAAAACATCTCTGTAGTATTGAGTGTGCAGATGATGTAAATAACGCTATTAAGGAACATATAAAAAATGACTAAACTTAAGCAATATAAAATGTTTATCGATGGAGAATGGGTAGACTCTGATAATAAAAAAACTTTTGAAACTTTAAATCCTGAAAATAATAAGCCATGGGCTGTAGTTCCTGAAGCAAGTGCAAATGATGTTGATAGAGCAGTGAAAGCAGCACAGAAAGCATTTGAAGGAGAATGGCCAAAGTTACTTCCACGAGAAAGAGGAAAATATTTAAGAGCAATAGCGGATAAACTTAGAAAGAATGCTGAGTTACTTGGAGAAATTGAAACTATTGATACTGGAAAATTATTTAGAGAAACAAAAAAACAAGCAAACTATATTGCAGAATATTATGACTATTATGCTGGTATGGCGGATAAAGTTGAGGGAACAGTTTTACCCATAGATAAACCAAACATTCAAGCAATAACTACGAGAGTACCAATTGGTGTTATAGCAGCAATTATTCCTTGGAACTCACAGATGTTATTAACAGTAACTAAGCTGGCTCCAGCTTTGGCAATGGGAAATACTGTTGTTATAAAGTCGTCAGAGCTAGCGCCTGCAGTTTTATTTGAGTTTGCAAAATTAGTTGAAGAAACAGGAATACCAAAAGGTGTTGTAAATGTTATTACTGGTTATGGTGATCCATGCGGAAAGGCTCTAACAACACATAATTTAGTTGAAAAAATTGCTTTTACAGGAGGTCCTGAAACTGCAAGACATATAATTAGAAATTCAGCTGAAAATTTATCTGAAGTAAGTCTGGAACTTGGAGGAAAAAGCCCTGTAGCAGTATTTGAAGATGCTCATCAAGAAAATGCAATAAATGGAATTACCGCAGGAATTTTTGGTGCAAGTGGCCAAAGTTGTATTGCTGGTTCAAGACTTTATTTACAAAAAGGAATTTATAATGAATTTCTAGATAAGCTTGCTGCAAGAGCAGAAAAAATAAAAATTGGTGCGCCTATGGATCCTGAAAGCGAAATGGGTCCAATTGGTAATTTTAAACAATTAGAAATAATAGAAAAAAATATTAAATTAACTGTAGAACAAGGTGGAAAAATTAAATGTGGAGGTAAAAGACATTCATTTTCAAATGAAGGATACTATTTTCCTCCAACAATTATTGAGTGTGATAATCATAATCTTCCCACTGCAGAAAATGAACTTTTTGGTCCAGTGCTATCTGTAATGAAATTTGAAAATGAAGAAGAAGTAATAAATAAAATGAATGATAACCAATATGGTTTATCATCTGGAGTTTATACTAGCGACTTCTCAAGAGGCATGAGAGTTTCAAAAGCAATTAGAGCTGGGATTACATTTGTAAATACTTATAGACTAATATCTCCATCTGCTCCATTTGGAGGAATGAAAGATAGTGGCTATGGTAAAGAAGCAGGTATTGAATCTATAAAAGATTACACAAGAGTAAAAACAACTTGGTATTATACTTCGGATAAACCAACTCTTGATCCATTTTCAATGAGATAAAATTGTCTTTTAAGCATACAGTAATAATTGTCCTAGTAATGTTCTTTTTAGGAAGTGCATATCCTTTAGGTAAATTTGGTTTAAATGCTTCTATTAATCCAATTATGTTTGGGGCTTTAAGAATGGTTATAGTTTTTTTGTGCCTAATACCTTTCTGTAAAATAAAAATTCCTCAAAAAAAATATTATCTGCCTCTTTTAGGATTTTCGATATGTATGGGTGCAGGGGTAAATATGTTTTTATATTTGTCATTAGAATCTGCTTCAATCTTGGCTCCTATTACAATTGGTGCTCAACTTTCAATTCCTTTAGCAATTATTTTGAGTTCTCTGTTTCTTAGTGAAAGTATTAGTTTTAAAAAATGGATTTTAATATTTGCATCATTTTTTGGAATTGTTTTAATAGCATTTGATCCAAAAATTTCAGAAGAAATCTTAGCGACATTGTTAATTTTTGCTATGGCATTTTTTTATGGTTTGTCACAAGTATTTTCAAGATATCTTAAAGATCTTGATGTAAAATTTACTAATGCTTTTATGGGTTTAGTTGGTTTTATTATATTAATTATTATTTCCCATTTGTTTGAGGGAAATGTATTTCATCAAATATCTAATATTGAAACAAATGGATGGTTAGCAGTATTTTATGCTGGAGCTATAATTTCAATATTTGGTCACATGATGATGTTCTATTTGTATAAATTTTATCCAGTAGGAATGGTTTTACCTTTTTATGCTTTATTTCCTGTTTTTGGATTAATACTAACTTTTTTAATTTTTGGAGAAATTCCAACGCTCATAATGGTCACTGGTGGAATTATCGTTGTACTATCAGTGTTTATGCTTCAAAAAATTAGATAATTAATCATTGAAATATTAATTTAATCATAATCTAATCGTCTTTTATAAATTGTTAACAATTAAAGGGAAAATTATGAGAAAATTAATTTTAGCTGCATTCTTATTTGTTTCTACAATGACAACAAATACTTTTGCAGATGGACATGGAATTAAAATGGGTATCATTTTAGGTTTCACTGGTCCAATTGAATCTCTTACACCAGCTATGGCTGCGTCTGCTGAGCTTGCATTTAAAGAAGCTTCAGACTCAGGATCATTACTTGGTGGAAAGAAAATATCAGTAGAAAGAGCTGACTCAACTTGTGTTGACTCTGCTGCTGCTACAACTGCTGCTCAAGGATTAGTGGACGGAGGTGTTGTCGCTATTATGGGAGCTGACTGTTCTGGAGTTACAGGTGCAATTGCAACTAATGTTGCTGTGCCAAATGGAGTAGTAATGATTTCTCCATCTGCAACTTCTCCAGGATTAACTACTTTAGCTGACAATGGATTTTTCTTTAGAACTGCTCCATCAGATGCAAGAGGTGGTGCAATCTTGGCTGACATTACTAAAGACAGAAAAGTTAAAAGTGTAGCGATTACTTATACAAATAATGACTATGGTAAAGGTTTATCAGATGTTTATGAAGCAGCTGTTAAAGCTCATGGCATTAAAGTAACTACTGTTCTTGCTCACGAAGAAGGTAAAGGTGACTACTCAGCTGAAGTAGCAACGCTAGCGTCTGCTGGTGGTGATGCTGTTGCTGTTCTAGGTTATCTTGACCAAGCTGGAGCACAAATTATTCAGGGTTCTCTTGACGCAGGATCATTTGATAGATTTATTTTATCTGATGGTATGATCGGAGACTCATTAACTGATAAATTTGGTAAAGCTTTAAACAAATCATTTGGTTCTCTACCTGGATCAACTGGAAAAGGTGCTGGAGTTTTTGCTGATGTAGCAAAAGCTGCTGGTATTGATTCTTCAGGTCCTTACACAGGTGAGTCATATGACGCTGCTGCTTTAATCACTCTTGCTATGCAAGCAGGTGGAAAAGCTGACAGAGCTACTGTTCAAGCAAATGTTATGGCTGTAGCAAATGCACCTGGTAAAAAAATCTACCCAGGTGAATTAGGAAAAGCTTTAGATTTATTAGCTAAAGGAAAAGCCGTTAACTATGAAGGTGCAACAGGTGTTGAATTTACTGATGTAGGTGAAGCATTTGGTTCTTTCTTAGAAAAAGAAGTTAAAGGCGGTAAATTTAAAACTAAAAAACAAAGATAATACTTAATTCTTTAAAACCTCAGCGAAGAAATTCGCTGGGGTTTTTTTTTATTCTAAAAAATATATTTATCAGATAAATACATCAAAAAAGCTAATGCCATTCCTAAAAGTAAATATTTCATTTAATTTTTAATTATTTTCTCCGGTAAAATTCCTTGTGGTCTAAATCTCATTATAACCAATAGTGCTGTTCCGATCACTAAAAATCTAAAATATGGAGCGCTATTTATTAAATGTACTCTAATTTCATTTGTTTCTGGTAAATGCGCTGTGAAAAGATTAATAAAAAATAGTGCTATTGGTGCTGCTTCAACCCATAAAAACCAAACAACAAAACCACCTAAAATTGCTCCAAAATTATTTCCTGTTCCTCCAACAATAACCATTACCCAAATAACAAATGTATATCTCATTGGTCTGTAACTTCCTGGCGTAAATAATCCATCGTTGGTTACCATCATGGCCCCTGCTATACCAACTATTGCAGAACCTAAAATAAATATTAACAAATGCTGTTTAACAACATTTTTTCCCATAGCTCCTGCAGCTTCTTCGTTATCCCTTATTGCTCGCATCATTCTTCCCCATGGAGAATAAAGAGCTTTTTGAGTAACAATTAATAAAATTATAACGACAGTTAAAAATAACCCTGTAAAACAAAGTTTTACATACACCGATGAAGCATCAATAACTAACTGTTTTAAAACTTCTTGTTTTTCTGAAACAGAATTAATTAATGCTAGTTTTCCTGAGTGAAATTTTTCAACTAAATCTATAAACCACGGTGATTGCTGAAGATTAATTTCATATGGTGCTGGTCTTTTAAGACCAATTACATTTTTTACTCCCCTAGCCAACCAATCTTCATGCTTAATTATAGATACAACTATTTCTGCAATCAATAGAGTTGCAATTGCCAAGTAATCAGCTCTTAGACCTAATGCTACTTTTCCTACTACGAAAGCTAATCCACCTGCAAGAAATGCTCCAGCTATCCATGAAAATAAAACTGGAAGACCAAGTCCACCTAAAAAACCTGTTTTAGCTGGTTCTACTGCCTCAATGTTTTCAATAGCAGGTGCTGAAATTAATCTTAGTAATAATATTCCAATTATAATTATAGCAGCTATTAAATAATTTCTATTTTTGGATTTCGCAATTTTTTTTAAAGTAAGACGAATTGAAAAAACTATTCCAATTATAACACCTAAACAAATCATCATATTTAATCCGCCTACACGCCAAGCTTCCCCAACAGGCGCTACCGATACAAGTACAACAGCTAATCCGCCTAAAGCGGTGTAACCCATTATTCCAAAGTTAATTAACCCGGCATATCCCCATTGGATATTTGCACCTATAGTCATAACTGCTGAAATTAAACAGTAGTTTAAAATCGTTAAAGCAATTGACCAGGATTGGAATATTCCGACCAAAATAATTAAGGTAAACATTATTAAGTAAGCTGTAATTACATTTGTATATTGTCTCATAGTGTTTTTCCTTTAAATATTCCCGAAGGTCTAAATAATAAGACAATTACTAAAATTGAAAATGAAACTGCAAACTTATAATCAGTTGATAATATTTGCATCATAGAATTTGGTTCTAATGCTTCTGGGAGTATATACGTAAAAAACTTTTTATAAGCATAAGTTAAAAATATTTCAGCAAATGCAATAACGTATCCCCCTAAAAAAGCACCAAAAGGATTTCCTATTCCACCAACAATTGCTGCTGCAAATATTGGTAACATATTATTAAAATATACAAATGGTCTATAGCTTTTGTCTAGTCCATACAAAGTTCCGCCGATTGTTGCTAATATTCCAGCAATAACCCAAGTAATTAATACAACTTTTTTTGGATCTATTCCTGATAGTAAAGCTAAATCCTCATTATCAGAATAAGCTCGCATACTTGTTCCAGTTTTAGTTCTATTTAAAAACCAAAACATTATAGAAACTACAATCATGGTAATAACTATTGTTATCGCTTGTGTTGACTTAATGGTTAAACCCTCATTTAATCCTGTCATTTCTTTAAATTCGGAAGCTTTTAAAATAAATTTTTCTCCATCAAGAAAAGTTCTATCTGCAGGTCCAATTATTATCCTTATTATTGCTTGAGTAACAAACATTACCCCAACACTAACCATTGCAAGCTGAACTGGCGGGCTTTTTTTAATTCGATAATATTCGAATACAAATTTGTCTATGGATAACATGTATAAAATCATCATAAAAGTCGCAATAGGAATTGTTATTAAAGCTGTTGGAAATATTCCAAGATTTATACCTAACGATTGAAAATAATACGTAAGAAGAACTGCAAACATGGTTCCAAATGACATCATGTCTCCAGTTGCAAAGTTCGCAAATCTTAATATTCCATAAATCAATGTTACAAAAATTGCTCCAAGTGCTAACTGTGATCCGTATGTTAAAGCAGGTATTATCGTATAATTTAATAATACCAATATTGCGTTTATAAAATCCATTTAAGCTCCTAAGAAAGACCTTCTAACTTCAGGATCATTAAGTAATTCATTTCCAGATCCTTCAAATTTATTTTCACCTGTAACTAATACGTATCCTCTATCAGAAATACTCAATGCTTGTTTTGCATTTTGTTCGACCATTATAATTGCTACATTTGTTTCTTTGACTTTAATTATATGCTCAAATAATTCGTCCATTACTATTGGAGAAACTCCTGCTGTTGGTTCATCTAACATTAAAACAGAAGGCCTTATCATTAATGCTCTTCCAAGAGCCACTTGTTGTCTTTGTCCTCCTGATAATTCACCTACTTTTTGTGATTTTTTTTCATTTAAAATAGGAAATAATTCATAAATTTCTTCAATAACTTTATTAACATCATCTTCACGTAAAAAAGCACCAACCTCTAAATTTTCTCTTACAGTTAAATCAGCAAATACATTTCTAGTTTGTGGAACAAATGATATTCCAGCCTTAACCCGATTTTGAGGAGATAAATTAGAAATATCTTTTCCATCCATTAAAACAGACCCTGATTTCAAATTAAGAAGACCTAACATTGCTTTCATTGCAGTGGACTTTCCAGCACCATTGGGACCAAGTATTGCAACTATCTCTCCTTTATTTGCATTAATTGAACATGAGTTAATAATATCTGGACCATTTCCATATCCAGCTGTCATTTTACTTCCTTCAAAAAAAGCCATTAATTATTTTCTCCTATTTTGTTTTAGCTCGGCCTAAATAACTTTCTATTACTTTTTCATTTTTCATCACTTCGTCTGGTGTACCTTCAAATAATACAGATCCTTCCGCCATAACAATTACTGGGTCGCACATTCTTTTTATAAAATCCATATCATGTTCAATCATACAAAAAGTATAACCTTTTTCTTTATTTAATCTTTGAATAGCTGTTCCAATATCTTTTAATAAAGTTCTATTAACACCAGCACCAACCTCATCAAGTAAAACTATTTTTGCATCAACCATCATAGTTCTTCCAAGTTCAAGTAACTTTTTTTGACCGCCTGATAGATTTCCAGCCAGTTCATTTGCTAAGTGCTTTAAATTTAAAAAATCAATTACTTCATAGGCTTTTTGTTTTACTATTTCTTCTTCTTTTTTAACTAATTTTGGATTTAGCAATGCTGTCATCAATTTTTCACCTGATTGGTTGCCAGGTACCATCATTAAATTCTCCAATACAGTTAAATTTGTAAACTCATGTGCTATTTGAAAAGTTCTCAACAATCCTTTTGAAAACAATTCGTATGATGGAATTGAGGTTATTTCTTCGTTATTAAACATTACATGTCCTGAATTAGGTTTTAAATTTCCTGCAATCAAATTAAATAATGTAGTTTTGCCAGATCCATTGGGTCCAATAACTCCGGTGATAGATCCTTTTTTAATATTTAAAGAACAATTTGATACTGCTGCCAAACCACCAAAATATTTTGAAATGTTATTAATCTGCAGAATATTTTGATCTGGCTGCATAGATAATTATACTTTGTTTAATCTTTTAAGAATGCTATTTAACGTTTTTTCTGTTGATCTATAGAATCCAGATTTTCTTAGTTCTTTAATGCCTTGTTCATTAAGTCCTCTTGGAGTTTGTGATTCTTTTACTAAATACTTCAAATCTTTATTAGAATTAACAACAGCATCTTCAGACAATGCAACAAAAAGTGAAGTTATATACTTCTGTGCTTTATCTCTTTTAACACCTCGTTTAACTAGCCAATTAGACATTGTGCTTAATAACTCGTAAAATGGGGCCATCATTCCTGATGTGGACCAAAAGTTTTTAGACAATTTTTCATTATTAATTTCAACCGTTGTTCCAAGTTTATCAAAAAAATTTTTAATTTTCTTATTTGGTGGAAATAATGGAACTGGACCTTTTTTTAATGAAATTGGAGGAAGCGGTACTGCTCTTGCAATTATCGCTTTTACTTTGATAGCTTTTTTAAGCTGAATCAGAGTCATCGTTGAAATAAAACTGACAATTGTTTGTCTAGGTTTAAATTTTAAATTTTTAATAATTTTTTGACCTACTGTAGGAGTAACCGCTAAAAAAACCCAATTACAAGAGTTAACTATTTCCTGATTATTTTTTGCAATAGAAACTTTTCTAAATTTTTTTTTTAGTTTCTTTGCTATATTTCTATTTCTTGGTGATAATATTATTTTTTTAAAAGATATTTTAGATCTGCATATTCCGGTAACTACGGATGAAGTTATTTTTCCTGTTCCTATAAATCCTAATTTCATTATCAAGAGATTATATAGTTAATATCATTTTTTAATACAGATAAAAAAAAAGCCCCTCGAAAGGGGCTTTTTTTAAATTTGTTTTTGATTAAACTTAGAAGCTTGCGCCTATAGATACTTTAGCGGCTACACCATCTATACCGTCTATTCTAACTTTATTATCTGCGTTGCTTCCAACTAACTCAACTGCATCAAACTCTAAATAATTTGCTTCACCTCTAATGAACATACCGTTAGGCAAAGCAGCTTCGCCACCAATACCAAACAATAAACCATCCATAGATGTGTTGCCATATTCAGATCCAGTTCCTAAACTTTCTTTAGTAACTACATCAACAGTCATAGCACCAACTTTTGCGTAAAAATTTTCAAAAACTGTTACACCTGCGTAAACAGTAGCTAAATCTTGAAATTCTACTTTTACCTTGTTGGTTTTGTCATTATAACCAGCTCCTGTACTACAAGAAGCAGAGTCACCTTTTGCTCCACAATCTCTTACAGCTCTTTCAGCTTCTTCAGTTTCAAGAGTAGATCCAACGTAATCTATTCCTATGAAAACAGGTCCAAGTTCTTTTTCAACGAAAACAGAAACGTAACCAGCTCCCATAATTTCTGACTCGGTATT
>CACENP010000005.1 GCA_902560815.1 uncultured Pelagibacteraceae bacterium | reverse complement strand
CAAAAAAAACTCCAACAATTGTAGTATAAAAAAAATTTACAGAAAATTTAGAGAATGTTTTCTGCTTCTTATAAATTTTATATCCTCGGCTTTGTAAAAGTTTTTTTATTTTTGGAATATTTATTTTTACTATCTTATTCATAATCTTATTATAATTGATTCTCTAATATTTTTAGATAGCAATTACTTCTTTAATTTCGGGAATATAATGGCATAAAAGATTCTGCACCCCCTGTTTTAAAGTCATAGTTGAACTTGGACAGCCAGAACAACTACCTTGTAGATTAACAGTTACTATGCCATCTTTAAATTCTTTAAATTTAATATCTCCTCCATCTCTTGCAACAGCTGGCCTTACCTTAGTTTCTAAAATTTGAATAATTTTTTTTTCAATATCTGATAGGTTGGTATTTTCAGTACTTTTACCTTCTTTATCAATTATAATTTCATTACCATTTGAATAATAATCATTAATAAAAGAAATAATTATATGTTTTAAATCTTCCCATTCAATTTTTTCTTCTTTATTAACTGACAAAAAATCTTTGGATAAAAAAATACCAGTTACACCATTAATAGATAAAATATTTCTTATTAATTCGTTATTGCTTTCATTTTTATCAACTATTTCAATGGGTATATCATTAGATACTTTTTTTCCTGGTAAAAATTTTAATGAATTTGGATTAGGTGTAATTTCAGTCTGTACAAACATAAATCATATATAACTAGTATTTTAAAATTTTAAAGTATTAAGAATTAAAAACCAATAATTTTCTTCATTTCTTTTACTTTTTTAGAAGTTATTTTATCAGCCTTTTGTGCACCGTCCTCTAAAATTTTATCTATAAAATTGTTATCTTTTTTTAATCTATTTATTTCATCGGATATTGGAGAAATTTTTTCTACAACAAGATCTGAAAGTTTTTGCTTAAATTCAGAAAAATTTTTTCCACCAAATTCATTTATTGAATCAGATAATGTCTGATTACTTAAACTTGAATAAATTTCTAAAAGATTTTCAACTTCAGGCCTTTCACTTAATTTTTTATCATCGAAAGGTAAAGCTGAATTATCAGTTTTAGCTTTTTTGATTTTATTTATTATTTCATCTTTATTATCAGTTAAATTAATTCTACTTAAATCTGAAGGATCAGACTTGCTCATTTTTTTTGTTCCATCTTTTAAACTCATGATTCTTGCAAAATTTTTTTGAATTAATGGTTCTGGTGCTTTAAGAAAATCAGGAGTTTCAAAGTCTAAATTAAATTTTTGAGCAATATCTCTGGATAGTTCTAAATGTTGCTTCTGGTCCTCTCCGACAGGCACATGTGTTGCATCATACAATAAAATATCAGCAGCCATAAGAATTGGGTATATGTATAAACCAACACTTGCTTTTTCTTTATCTTTACCAGCTTTTTCTTTAAATTGCGTCATACGATTTAACCAACCCATTCTAGCAATACATCCTAGAATCCATGAACCTTCTGAATGGGCAGGCACTAAAGACTGATTAAAAATTATACTTTTTTTATAATCTAGTCCACTTGCAAGGAAAGCAGCGGTTGTTTCTCTTATGTTATCTTTTAAGGTCTTTGGATCCTGTTTGACAGTAATCGCATGTAAATCTACAACACAATAAACACATTCATTATCTTTTTCATTTTGTAGTGCAACAAAGTTTTTAATTGCACCTAAATAATTTCCTAAATGCAAATTTCCTGTTGGTTGAACTCCAGAAAAAATTTTTTTTTTCATTTCTAATACTTTAATTTAATATCTGAAATTTTGAAAGCCTTAGTGGCTATTGAGGATGTTATATAAATTAAAAAGGTAGTAATTACCAATAAAACTATAACTAAAAGTTTATACTCACTTTCATAAATTAAATATTCATTAAAATTTTGAATTAATTTATAAAAAATAAAAGAAGATAAAGAGGTTACAAATAATATATTTAAAAATTTAATTGAAAAATTTTTGTATAAAGAAAAATACTTATTATAAAGTAAATAAAATAGAAGTAATATAGTATTAAACCAAGAAGATATTGTTGTTGCAATTGGTATTATAATAAAACCAATTTTATTAAAAAAATAAATACTTATGAAAATATTTATCAATACTGAAAGTATTGAAAAATGAAAAGGTGTTTTTGTATTGTGTCTTGCAAATAAGAAACTTGAAAATACTTTAATTAGTGCGAATGCAGGTAATCCAAGAGCAAAATAAAATAATGCTTGTGCTGAATTATTCACACTGATTATATCAAATGAGCCATATCCAAAGAGAGCAGAGGTTATTTCTTTGGATGCTATTAATAATGCTGCAGTTGCCGGCAAGCTTAAAAATAAACTTAATTCTAAAGATTTATTTTGAATAAAATTAATTTTAGTATTGTTTTTGCTATCAATATATTTGGATAAACTTGGTAACAAAACTGTACCAATTGCAATTCCAGCGATAGCTAAATTTATTTGATAAATTCTATCAGCATAATAAAGATATGATACAGCATTTGCTTGAAAAGATGCAATTATTGTTCCTACCAAAATATTAATTTGAGTAACTCCTGAAGAAAAAATACTTGGAAATAATTTTTTAAAAAATAACTTAATATTTTTATTGCTTTTAAATTTAAAAGAAATTTTTGGTATAAAATAATTTTTAACAAAAAAAATTAAAAAAAATAATTGAATTAGTCCGGCAAAAGTTACCGCGTAAGACATATAATACACAAGTTGGTCTGACAAATATTTTCCAAATAATAGAACTAAAATTAAAATAATATTTAAAATAATTGGTGCAGCGGAAGCAACTGCAAATTTATTATGAGAATTTAATATTGCAGAAAAAAAAGATGATAAACATACAAAAAATAAAAATGGAAAAGTTATCCTTGTAAGATTAATTGCAATTTCTAATTTTTCTGAATCTTTAATAAATCCAGGAGCAATTAATGATACAAATAGTGGCATAAAAATTTCTATTATCAAAACAATTATGAGCAAAAATAAAAAAAGTATATTAAAAATATTATTTGCAAATAATTCTGCTTTTTTTTTACTTTTGTTTAGCTCTGAAGAATAGCTTGGAACAAAAGCTGCATTGAATGTTCCTTCTGAAAACAATCTTCTGAAGGTGTTAGGAATTCTAAAGGCAACAAAAAAAGCATCAGCAATTGGTCCGGCCCCAAGGAAAATTGCGATTAATATATCCCTTAAGTAACCTGTTAATCTACTAATTAAAGTAAAGAAACTGAATGTACCGGTTGACTTAATTAGGTTCATAAATCATATTAGTCTTAAATTTGCTCCATTTGTATATCTAATTACATAAAATGAAAAAAAAGAAAATTGAACATTATTCAGATAAAGAAGCTTTAGATTTTCATAATAGTAATAAATCTGGCAAGATTGAGATCATACCTTCAAAGCCTATGACAACAAAAAGAGATTTAGCATTAGCCTATTCTCCTGGTGTTGCAGCGCCTGTAAAAGCTATATCAGAAAATCCAGAGGCTGCTTATGACTATACAAGTAAAGGAAATTTGGTTGCTGTCATAAGTAATGGTTCTGCAATTTTAGGTATGGGTAATTTGGGAGCTTTAGCATCAAAACCTGTAATGGAAGGAAAGGCTATATTATTTAAAAGATTTGCTGACATTAACTCTATTGATATTGAAATTGACTCATCAAATACGAATGAAATTATAAATAGCATTAAAAATATTGCAGGTAGTTTTGGTGGAATAAATTTAGAAGATATAGCATCACCTAACTGCTTTATTATTGAAGAAAAATTAAAAAAAATATTAGATATTCCTGTATTCCATGATGATCAGCACGGTACAGCAATAATAACAACTGCAGCATTAATTAATGCACTTGATATTTCAAAAAAATCAATAAAAAAAATCAAAGTAGTTGTTAATGGAGCAGGAGCTTCGGCTATAGCTTGTACTAATTTATTAAAAAAAACTGGAATTCCGAAAAAAAATATAACCATGCTTGACAGTAAAGGTGTTTTATATCGAGGTAGAAAAAATCTTAATCAATGGAAATCAGCTCATGCAATTGAAACCAAAAAAAGAACTTTGGATGAGGCTATAGATGGCGCTGATGTTTTTTTAGGTCTATCTTCTAAGAGTATTTTATCAAAAAAAATGGTGAAAAAAATGTCTAAGAATCCAATTATATTTGCATGTGCAAATCCTGATCCCGAAATAACACCTGAAGAAGTAGAGGAAGTACGAAACGATGCAATTGTTGCAACTGGAAGATCTGATTACCCTAATCAAGTCAATAATCTTATTGGATTTCCATACATATTTAGAGGAGCATTAGATGTTAGGGCCAAAACAATTAACGAAGATATGAAAGTTGCCGCAGCAAAGGCAATAGCATCATTAGCTCGAGAAAGAGTACCAGACGAAGTTGTTGCTGCAATGGGTGGGGACAGACCTACTTATGGAAAAGAATATATTATTCCATCTACATTTGATCCAAGATTAATAAGTGTAATCCCAGTAGCAGTGGCAAAAGCTGCTATCAAGAGTGGAGTTGCAAGAAAAAAAATTAAAAATTTTGATATTTATACTGATCAATTAAAACAAAGATTGGATCCATCTGTAACAATCATGCAAGGAATTAATTCTCAAATTAAAAAAAACCAGAAAAGAGTTGTATTTACAGATGGAGAAGATGAAAATACATTGAAGGCTGCTATAGCATTCAAAAAAAATGGTCTGGGTATTCCAATTTTAGTTGCCAAAGAAAAAGTGGTTAAGGAAAGACTTAAAGAAATTGGATATAGTGAAGACTTTGATATTGAAATTGTAAATTTAACATCAAAAGAAAAAGTAAAAAAATATTCAAAATATATATTTAATAAATTGCATGGAGACAAAGGTGAACTTGAACCTGATGTTTATGAATTATATTCTAGAGATTGTGATAAAATAATAAAAAAGGATAGAGTGGTATGGGGATCATGTATGGTTTCATGCAGTGATGCAGATGCTATGGTTACCGGAAATACAAGAAGATATGGTCAATCTTTAAATAAAGTCCTTAAAGTTGTCGATTCACGACCTGGGGAAATTATGTTTGGTCTTAATATGATAATAAATAAAGGCAGAACTATATTTATTGGAGATACATCAGTTCATGAATATCCATCTTCTTCACAAATGGCTGAAATAGCAATATCTGCTGCAAGAGTGGTTAGACTTTTTGGATTTACTCCTAAAGTTGCTTTCTTATCACACTCAACATTTGGACAACCTATAACTAGCAGGACAAAACATATAAGGGATGCTGTAGATATATTAAAACGAAAAAAAGTAGATTTTAAATTTGATGGAGATATGCAGCCTGATGTAGCGTTAAATGAGGAATACAAAGAACTTTATCCTTTTTCAGAAATAGTTGGGAACGCTAATGTACTAATTATGCCTGGACAACATAGTGCAGCAATTTCTTATAAAATTATGAAAACTTTAGGCGAAACAAAAGTTATAGGGCCTTTGTTAATTGGTCTTGGAGAAGCAATAGAAATTGCTCCTTTAAGATCATCAACTTCGGAAATTTTAAACCTTGCTTCGGTTGCTGCTTACTCAGCAGGTGTGATTAATTATAATAAAAAAAACTAATTTTTCTGAATTCTTAAATCTTCTACCAAAAGAATGCTAGAAATTACATCTTCAACATCTAATATTTGTTTAGCTTCTTCTATAACTAACGATTGTTCTTCTTTAGATTCTGCCAACCCATAAATATAAATTTTTTTTTTATAAGTATCTACACTATAATTTGCTGATTTAATTTTTTTATTAAAAATTAAAGCTGTTCTTAATTGAGATGTTATTAAAATATCTTTAGCAGATTGTTTAAAATTAAATTCTTCCTTAATTTTTAAATCATTTTTAACTGATCTTGTTCCTTCTATCTCCCAAGCTAATTTGGTAATTTTTAATTTTTCCTCTGGATCATCAACCTTTCCAGTAATAAATATTCTACCATCTAGTACTTTAGTACTTATGCTCAATAAATAATTCTTATTCATTAATAACAATTTTGCATCTAAGTTTTTATCCATAATTCCATCATCAATTTGGGTGCCTAAAGTTCTTGGATCTAAAGCTACAGTAACACCAGTTCCAAACACTCCTTTGGATGAAGCTCCAACACAACCATTAACAAGAAATAGGATTAATAATATATTAATTAGTTTATTTTTCATTTTTAATTTTTAAACAATAATTATAAATTTCTTTTTTGGAAATATTTTTTCCATCTTTAATTAAATCGATAATTTCTTTGATGGTTAACTTTTTAATCATTTTTCTTATTTTTATTTTATCAGATTCGCTTAAATTATTCGAAGTTTTATTTACAAGTTTTTTTTCTGAAATCACTAGTGTAATCTCGCCTCTTAAACTTATATTTTTTTTATCCAATTGACTAACATCAAACCTAAAATATTCCTCAAAATATTTAGTTATTTCTTTACAAATTACAATTTCTCTATCTAAAAAATATTTCTTTATTACACTTATTGATCTATTGAATTTTTTAGAAGATATAAAAAATACTATTGAGCCTTTTATTTTAGATAAAACTTCAAAATTTTCTTTTATTTCTGATTTATTTTCAGGAAAAAAACCATAAAAATAATATTTATTTACAAAACCACTTATTGAAAGTGCTGCGATAGCTGCCGATGCTCCTGGAATAGGAATTAAATTAATATTATTATTTATACATTCTTTAACTATTACGTTACCTGGATCTGAAATAGTAGGGGTGCCTGCATCAGATATCAAAGATACAATTTTATTTAATTTCAATAAATCAATAATTTTTTTTATATTTTTCTTCTCATTAAATTTATAATTAGAAATTAATTTAGATTTAATTTTATATTTTGTTAATAATTTCTTTGAAACTCTAGTATCCTCACATAAAATATAGTCTGATTTTCTTAATACTTCCAGGGCTCTAAGTGTTATATCTTCTAAATTTCCAATAGGTGTAGAAACAATATATAAGCCATATTTTAATTTATTATTTTGTGAGTCAGTTTGTAGATTCATTATTTTAATTGATTATAATATTAACATTAAAATGAAAAAATTTATTCAATTTATTATTTTTACATTTATAGGTTTAATACTTAATATTTTTCAAAGTTTAGCTGATGAAAAAATTAGAATTGGCCTAGTCGTTCCTTTGACGGGAGAATATAAAGAAGTTGGTAATTCAATACTAAAATCTGCAAGACTAGCAATAAATAAAATTGACGATTTCCGTATAGAAATTGTTCCTAGAGATTCCAGATCTAATCCAGAAACCACCTTAAAAGTTTCCAGAGAACTCTATGAACAAGGAATAAGAATAATTATTGGACCAGTATTTAATAAAAATTTAATTTATTTAGAAGAATTAAATGAGGTAACGTTTTTATCTTTATCGAATACTAATATCAACAATCCTAAAAATGTTATTAGCGGTGGAATAAATGCAATTTCACAAATAAATGCAATAAAAAAATTTCAAGAATTTGCTAAATTAGAAAGAAGTATTTTTTTGATTCCAGAAAAGGAATTTAAAAATGAGATTGAAGTTGCAATTAATAAAACAAAAATTAAATTAAAAGATAAATTTATTTATAGTTCAGATCCAACTGCTATAACATCTCAAATAGAAAAATTAACGAGATATAAACAAAGAAAACAAAATTTAAAAGATGAAATAGAAAGATTAAAAAATTCTAACGAAGCCAATAAAGAAAAAAAGATTTCAAATTTAGAAAAAAGACATACATTGGGAGGAATTAATTTTGACTCTGTTATTATAGCAGATTTTGATGAAAGTTTAAAAAGTGTAACGACTTCACTTTTGTATACTGATATATCTACAAATAGAGTAAATTACATAACTCTTAATCAATGGTTTGATAAATCAATTCTAAAAGAAAAAAATTTGCAACCAATTTATTTTCCATCAATAAATAAAAAAAATTACGATAATTTTGTTTTAGAATACTTTAATATTTATAATGAATATCCAAATCAAATATCTTTTTTGAGCTTTGACTTAGTAGGATTGGTATATTTTTTAGTTTATAAAAATGATTTTGTTATCAATAATAAAATTTTTTATAAAAAAAATAAGTTTAAAGGAAAAATAGGAATTTTTGAAATTAACAAAAATAGAATAAGCCATATTTTAAATTTTTATGTAGCTGAAAATAATAATTTTAGAAAAATTTTTTAATCTTTTTAAAAGCTCTTGCTCTATGATCGATTTTATATTTTTTTTTTGGGTTCATTTGACCAAAAGTAATTTTTTTTTTTAAAGGTATAAATATAGGATCATATCCAAAACCATTATTACCTTTTTTAAACTTTGAAATAGTTCCTTCCACCTTGCCGCTAACACTTATAAATTTATTATTTGGCCAATAGATTGTAAGAGCACAAACAAACCTAGCAGTTTGTTTTGTTCTAAACCAATTTACATTATTTTTTTTTAATTCTTTATAAACTTTTTTTATTGCTAAACTAAAATTACTTTTTTTTCCTCCCCATCTTGCTGAATAAATTCCTGGTAATTTATTCAAACTATCTACTTCTAGTCCAGAATCATCAGCTAGACAAATCATTTTAGTTTTTTTTGAGAAAAATTTAGCTTTAAGAAATGAATTTTCTTTAAAAGTTATTCCAGTCTCTTTTGGACTCTTCAAATCAAAATGTTTTGGGGTTAAAATTTCTACTGTTTTGGGTAATAAATCTCTTATTTCCTTTATTTTCCCTTGATTATTAGACCCTATAAATAAATTTAGAATTTTTTTTTTTTTCATCTAGAAATTATCATTTTTCTTACCATATAGAAGGGTATGGAAAAAGAAGAAAACCAAAACTCTCGCTCTGAAGAAATTAATGAAATTGAGGAAAATAAGGATTCAGATATCACATCTAAAAATGAAGATTTAAAAGAGGAAGATAAAATAAAAGAATTAGAAGATAAACTTGCGAGAGCTTATGCAGAAATTGAAAACCAAAGAAGAAGATTTGAAAAAGAAAAAGATGAAGCGTTTGATTATGGAGGATTTTCACTGGCTAGAGAAACTTTAAATTTAATTGATAATTTAGAAAGATCTAAGTTTGCATTAGAAAATGATGAAAAATTAAAAAATTCTGAAACACTAAAAAAAACAGTAGACCATTTAAATGTAATTCAAAAAGACATGCTCTCAATTCTAAAAAAAAATAATATCGAAGAAATAAAATCAGTTGATCAAAAATTAGATCCAAATTTGCACCAAGCAATGATGGAAGTCGAAGATGATAATAAAGAGCCTGGAACTGTTGTACAGGAAATTCAAAAAGGTTTTATGATGAAAAATAGGTTGCTTAGACCTTCTCTAGTATCAGTTTCAAAAAAATCAAATAAAAACGATGAAAATTTAAAACAAAATCAAAAAAGTGAGGAAAATCAGTCAAAATCTAATGAAAATTAGTTTTTTGAGGAACTTGTAGATTAGCAAATAACACATATATGAAAGAGGAAATTAAATTATGAGCAAAGTAATAGGAATAGATTTAGGAACAACAAACTCTTGTGTATCAATTATGGAAGGTACACAACCAAAAGTTTTAGAAAATGCTGAAGGTACAAGAACAACTCCTTCAGTAGTTGCATTTACTGAGAGCGAGGAAAAATTAGTTGGTCAACCCGCTAAAAGACAGGCAGTTACAAATCCTGAAAATACAATTTTTGCAGTTAAAAGGTTGATTGGTAGAAACTTCGAAGACCCAACAGTTAAAAAAGATATAGAAACATCTCCATTTAAAATTATAAATTCAGAAGGCGGTGACGCGTGGATTGAATCTCAAGGTAAAAAATATTCCCCGTCACAAATTTCAGCATTTGTTTTACAAAAGATGAAGGAGACGGCTGAAAAATATCTTGGTCAAGAAGTTACAAAAGCAGTAATTACTGTTCCGGCCTACTTTAATGATGCTCAAAGACAAGCAACAAAAGATGCAGGAAAAATTGCTGGATTAGAAGTTTTAAGAATAATTAATGAACCTACGGCTGCTTCTTTGGCTTACGGTTTAGATAAAAAACAAAATAAAAAAATTGCCGTATACGACCTGGGTGGAGGAACTTTTGATGTTTCAATTCTTGAACTTGGAGATGGAGTTTTCGAAGTAAAATCTACCAATGGTGATACGTTTTTAGGTGGAGAAGATTTTGATAATACAATTGTAGATTATTTATTAAGCGAATTTAAAAAAGAGAATGGAATTGATTTAAAATCTGACAAACTTGCATTGCAGAGATTAAAAGAAGCTGCAGAAAAAGCAAAAATTGAATTGTCTTCTGCTGCTCAAACTGAAATTAACCTTCCTTTTATAACAGCGGATAAAACAGGACCAAAACACATTAATTTAAAAATGACTAGAGCAAAACTAGAAGCTCTAGTTGAAGATTTAATTGGAAGAACAATTCCACCTTGTAAAACAGCCCTTAAGGATGCGGGCTTATCAGCTAGTGAAATTAGTGAAATAATTTTAGTAGGTGGAATGACAAGGATGCCCAAAGTAATTGAGGAAGTAAAAAACTTTTTTGGAAAAGAACCAAATAAAAGTGTTAATCCTGATGAAGTTGTGGCTATGGGTGCTGCAATTCAAGCAGGAGTTCTTCAAGGTGATGTTAAAGACGTATTATTGTTAGACGTTACACCTTTATCACTAGGAATTGAAACTCTTGGCGGAGTATCAACAAAACTTATAGATAAAAATACAACTATACCAACTAAAAAAAGTCAAGTTTTCTCAACAGCAGAAGATAATCAACCTGCTGTATCAATAAGAGTGCTTCAAGGCGAAAGAGAAATGGCAACAGATAATAAATTGTTAGGAAATTTCGAACTAGTTGGAATAGCACCCGCTCCAAGAGGTATGCCACAAATAGAGGTAACTTTTGATATTGATGCAAATGGAATTGTAAATGTTTCTGCAAAAGATAAGGGAACTGGTAAAGAACAAAAAATTCAAATTCAAGCTTCTGGAGGTTTAAGTGAAGAAGAAATTAATAAAATGGTAAAAGAAGCAGAGTCTAATAAAGAAGCCGATAAGAAAAAGAGAGAAGCAGTTGATGTGAGAAATCAAGCAGATACTTTATTACATTCTACAGAGAAAAATTTAAAAGAACACGGTAGTAAAGTTTCTGATGCTGATAAGAAAGCAATTGAAACTGCCTCTGCTAACTTAAGAAATTCATTAAAAGGAACTGATATTGAAGATATTAAGAAAAAAACTCAAGATTTAGTCCAAGCTTCGATGAAATTAGGGGAGGCAATTTATAAGTCTCAGCAAAGTGCTAAACCTGGCGATACACCAAAAGATGCAAAAGAAAAAGAAGAAGGAAAAAAAGACGATAACGTTGTTGATGCAGACTTTGAAGAAGTAAAAGACGATAATAAAGAAAAAAGCGCCTAAGCTAACAACTATTTGTCTAATTAGTTATGGCAAAAAGAGATTATTACGAAGTCTTAGGTGTAAATAAAAGTGCAACTGCCGATCAAATAAAATCAGCATACAGAAAATTAGCTGTAAAACATCACCCAGACAAAAATAAAGGTGACAAAGCGGCTGAAGAAAAATTTAAAGAAGCGTCAGAAGCTTATCACGTTCTTTCGAACTCTGAACGAAAACAAAATTATGATAACTTTGGCCACGCAGCATTTGAAAATGGTGGTGGCGGAAGGGGTGGCTTTGGTAATTTTGATTTTTCAAGTTCTTTTTCAGATATATTTGAGGATTTTTTTGGAGAAGGTTTTGGTGGTGGAAGACGCTCTCGAAGATCTAATAATAGAGGCTCAGATTTAAGATATGATTTATCAATTACTTTAGAAGAATCTTTTAAAGGAAAAAAACAAGATATTAAATTTTCAACATCTGAAAAATGTGAAAACTGTAAAGGTTCAGGATCAAAACCAGGCTATGATGCAAGTTCATGCTCTATGTGTGGTGGTCATGGTCAAGTTAGATCAAGCCAAGGATTTTTTACCGTTCAACAAACATGTCCTCAGTGTTCAGGCTCAGGTGAAGAAATTACAAATCCATGTAGTAGTTGTAATGGACAAGGAAAACAACAAGCGTCAAAAAGAATATCAGTAACTATTCCTAAAGGAGTTGATGATGGTACAAGAATAAGACTTGCTGGCAAAGGTGAAGCAGGATCTAGAGGAGCAGGAAATGGAGATCTTTATTTATTTATAAATGTACATTCTCATGATTTATTTAAAAGATCAGAGGAAAATTTATTTTTTGAATGTCCTATCTCTATTGCTGATGCAGCTTTAGGAACATCAATTGAAATACCAACAATTGATGGTGGAAAAGCTAAAATAAAAATTCCCTCAGGAACTCAAAGTGGAAAACAATTTAGATTGAAAGGCAAAGGAATGCCATATATGAGAGGAAGTGGAATTGGAGATCTATATGTTCAGGTTAATACTGAAGTTCCAGTTTCTTTAAATAGAGAACAAAAAGAATTACTTGAAAAATTTAGAGAAATTGAAAACGAAAAATCAAATCCGAGCATTAAAAAATTCTTTCAAAAAGCTAAAAGTTTTTGGAAAAATTAAAAAATGGGACTAGAAACAATCGTCCCGGCAATATCTTTAATAGCTATTTTAATATTAGTTCTTCCAGCATTTCTTAGATCTAATTCAAAATTAAAACTGTTTTTATCAAATTTATCTATTTGGGCTATAATTGTTTTATTAGTTATGATAGTTTCTTACTTTATCTTGAAATGAAAAAAATTAATTTAGCTATTACTGGATGTATGGGAAGAATGGGTCGGCAGATTATTAAATCTGCTAAATCTGATAAAAATTTTAAGATAGTGGCCCTTACAGAAAATAGAATTGTTAATAAAAAAGTTGCAGGAATTAAACCTAGCTTAAATACAGAAGAATCTTTTAAAAATGCTAATTTAATAATAGATTTTACAATCCCCAAATGCACATTTGAAGTTTTAAAGATTGCATCAAGATTAAGGAAAAGAGTAGTTATTGGAACAACTGGATTTTCAAAAAAAGAAGAAAATTTAATTAAAAAGTATTCTAAAAAAATACCTATACTTAGAGCTGGAAATATGAGCTTAGGAATAAATTTATTAATGTATTTAACTGAAATTGCATCAAAATCTCTTGGAAAAAATTTTTTAAGTAAAGTATTTGAAATACATCATAAACATAAAAAAGATCACCCATCAGGAACTGCTTTAATGCTCGGAAAAGGTATTGCAGTTGGAAAAAATAAAGATTTTTATAAATTGATGGGAAAAAAATATTTAAACAAAAAATCTTTTCCTTATGGAAAAAAAATTAATTTTAATTCCCTTAGAAAAGGTGAGGTCATAGGTGAACATGAAGTAACTTTCTCAAGTGGTAAGGAAATAATAACATTAAATCATGAAGCATTTGATAGAGCGCTTTATTCGGAAGGAGCATTCACTGCAGCTAAGTGGTTAATGAATAAAAAACCAGGACTTTATTCAATGAGAGATGTCCTGAATTTCAAATGAATGAGATTCAAAGGTCTAAAATAATATTAAGAATATTAAATAAAATTTATCCAAAAACACCAATTCCTTTAAAACATAGAAATAAATTCACTTTATTAGTTTCTGTATTACTGTCTGCTCAAACTACAGACGTTAATGTAAATAATGTTACAAAAAATATTTATCCGAAATATAATAAACCAGAGCACTTCGTAAAATTGGGAAGGAAAAAAATTGAAAGATTGATTAAGAGCATTGGTATTTTCAGAATTAAGGCTAAAAGTGTTTATTTTCTATCAAAACAATTAATTGAGAAACATAAAGGTAATGTTCCTCAAACTTTTGAAGAACTTGAGAAACTTCCGGGTGTCGGACACAAGACTGCCAGTGTAGTAATGTCACAGGGGTTTGGTCATCCAGCCTTTCCGGTAGATACTCATATCCATCGTTTAGCCCAAAGATGGGGCTTAACTAATGGTAAAAATGTTATTCAAACTGAGAAAGATTTAAAAAGATTATTTCCAAAAAAGTTTTGGAACAAACTTCACCTTCAGATAATTTATTATGGAAGAGAATATTGCAAAGCAAGAGAATGCTATGGTTTAACTTGTAAAATTTGTACTACTTGTTATCCTGGTAGAAGATCACCATTAAAAACAAAGAAAGCATAATTATGAAAATTTTAGGAATAGGAAACGCGATTGTAGATGTTATCTGTAAAGTTGATGACAATTTTATTACTCAAAACGGTTTGACTAAAAGTACTATGAAATTAATTTTTGATGATAATGAATTTAAAAAATTGTTATCAAATCTTAAAATAGAAAAAACTGTTTCAGGTGGATCAGTGGCTAATTCAATAGTAGGTATATCTCAGCTAGGTAATAAAGTAGGTTTTATAGGTAAAGTATCCGATGATGATCTTGGAGGTAAATACGAAGAAGGATTAAAAAAAGAAAATGTAGAATACTTTTACTATAAAAAAAAAGAAGAATTACCAACAGGGACATGTTTAATTTTAGTTACACCGGACTCTGAAAGGACAATGTGTACATTCTTAGGCACTGCAGGAAAAATTAATGAAAATGATGTTAGTTCTGATGTGATTAAAAATAGTGAAATAATATTTCTTGAAGGCTATCTATGGGATGAAGGCGAACCTAAAAAAGCATTTGACAAAGCTATAAATAGTGCGAATAAAGTTGCAATGTCCTTATCAGATCAGTTTTGTGTTGATAGACATAAACCTCATTTTCTAGATTTAGTAAAAAATAAGTTAGATATTACATTTGCAAATGAACAAGAAATTACTTCATTGATTGATGCAAAAAATTTTGAAGAAGTGATAAACTTTTCTAAACAACTTGGTAAATTAATAGTTCTCACAAGGGGAGAAAATGGTGCGATCGCAATAAAAGGAGACGAAGTTGTTGAATGTGGAGTCCAAAAAAATCTTAAAATTGTTGACTTAACTGGCGCTGGAGATCTTTTTGCTGCTGGGTTTTTGCATGGTCATGTAAATAATTTATCAATTAAGGAAAGCTTAGAAAAAGGAACAGAAATGTCATCTAAAGTAATTCAGCAAATTGGAGCAAGACTTTAGAGCCTATTTTTTTTTTCTTTTAAAACTTCCTTTGCCTTTTTTTGGTTTGACTATTTTTGGTTTAAATTTTTTTGAAAACAAACTTTTTGCAATAAAATTTCTTTTTTTCATTTAATTTTATAGCCTAATTTTGTACTATTAATAAAACTGATATCTCCATACTTTTCAGATATTTTTTTTCTTAATCTATAAATATGTGTTTCAACTGTATGGGTTTCTAAATCAGAATTGTGTCCCCAGACTTCTTTTTGAAGATTTTCTATATTTTGTGGCCCATTCGAATTTTTTAAAAATAATATAATTTCAATTTCTCTTTCTGTTAGTTTTAAATTTTCATCATTTTTTTTTATTAATCTTGAATTAATATCAATTGAATAATTACCAACTAAAACATCTGATTGTTCAGAATATTTATATTTCAATAAGTTTATATTTATTTTCTCAATTATTGAATAAATTGAATATGGAAATTTATTTAATATTAGCTGAAATTTTTCTTCTTTAATTTCATTTTTAGAATCAGTTAAAACTAAATAACTATCAGTATTAATTTTTTTAAATTCTAACAACTTATCTTTTTCAGTGAATAAATGTATTGCAAAGTCTAAATGATTTTTTAATTCATTTAAAATATTAAATAATTCTGGTAGTTTAAAAATTAATACATTTTGTTTATTCATAAGAATACAAGTTATGATAATTAAAATTAAAAATAAAGATACTCTAATTGCTGGTGAATTTAAACTTAAATGCTGTATAGGAAAAAAAGGTTTAACAAAGAATAAGATTGAGGGAGATTTTAAAACACCTTCAGGAAAATTTAAACTAGGAAATTTATATTGGAGAGCTGATAGGGTTAAAAAACCAGAAACAAAGTTATTTTGCAAAAAAATTAAAAAGAATATGGGATGGTGTAATGACAGTAACAGTTCTTATTATAATAGAGAGATTAAAATAAATAAAAATATTAGACATGAAAAATTATATAGGACAGATCATAAATATGATTTATTTATTTTGATTAAATATAACTATTATGAAACTAAAAAAAATAAAGGTAGCGCAATTTTTATTCATCTTACAAATAATTATAAAGCTACTGCAGGATGTATCGCTGTTTCAAAAAAAAACTTTTTAATACTGAGCAGAATATTAAAAAGAAATAGTCAAATATCTATAAGTTAAATTCTTTTACCAAAAATATTTGATCCAATTCTTAAATAAGTAGAATTAAATTCAATAGCTTCAATATAATCACTGGACATACCCATGCTAAGTTCGTTTAAGTTTAAATTTAAGTTGATCTTTTTCATTTCCGAAAAAAAAAATCTTGGATCAAGATCTAGGGGTGGCAAACACATTGTTCCTACAATATTTAAATCAAGATTTTGACATTCTTTATAAAAGTCATTTAAATTATTCATACTTACACCTGATTTCTGACTCTCATTTCCAATGTTTATTTGAATAAATATTTTCGGCTTATTAGTATATTTTTTTTGTTCTTCTGATATTTTTTTTGCTAGTTTCAAATTATCTAATGAATGAATAAAATCAAAAATTTTTAAAGCAAGTTTAACTTTATTAGTTTGAAGTTTACCAACTAAATGAAGTTTAATCTTATCATTTTTAATTTCAAACCATTTCTCCAAAGCTTCTTGAACTTTGTTTTCACCAAAATGAGTATGTCCACTTTCAATCAATGGCATTATATGATTTATTGGAAATGTTTTTGAAACTGCAATTATCTTGGGGTAATAATTATTATATTTTAACTCATTAATTTTTGATTTAATTTGAGATTTTATATTTAATAAATTTTGAACAGTTTGATGCATTTAAATAAATACTACTTTATAAACAAGTTTGACCCTTATCATATCAAAAAATTAGATAAAAATATTTCATTAATATACAGAAATTATAAGTCTTCTTATAATTCGAATTTATTAGTTAAAATGAGGAATTTTTGCAAAAGAAATAATCGAAACCTTTATTTGGCAAATAACATAAAATTAGCTATTAAATTTAATTTAGACGGAGCTTATATACCGTCTTTTAATAATGATTTTAAACACTTAAATTATAAGACAAAAGTTAAATTTTTAATTATTGGTTCTGCACATAACCTGAAAGAAATTAGAATTAAAGAAAAACAAAAAGTAAGTAAAATATTTATTTCCTCTATTTTTAAAAAAAAAAATTATTTAGGTTTATATAAATTTAAAAACTTATCTAAGAATACAAAAAAGAAAATTATAGCTCTCGGTGGTGTAAGCAAAAAGAACTTAAAAAAAATAAATTTACTTAATACAGATGGTTTTGCAGGAATAGGTATATTTAGAGGATAAAAAAAAGGCCCCTTAAAAAGGGGCCTTTAATATTTTTAAACTTTGCTATTAATTAAAACGCAAATGACATTGATATTTCTCTGTAAGAGTCATCAGATCCAGCAGATCCAGCAACATCTTGAGTAGAGTTAGCTACAAAACCGATTGTAGTTGAACCCATTACATAAGAAGCAGAAACACCTGTTGAAACTTCATCAGTAGTTCCTGGTCCCATGTCAACTGAATGTCTACCAACCGAAATTGATAAATCTTCGTTTACAGCCATAGAAGCTGAATAAGCAGTAGTTTCCTCGTCAGCAGATGAACTTGCATTATCTATTTCTGACATTTGGTAACCAACTGTTATAGATCCCATAGTGTACTTACCATAGATAGTTTGTAAGTCTTGTGTAGTTCCGTTTTCACCTTGACCTGCACCAATCTCTAAACCATCCATTGCTTGGTATGTAACAACCCATGAACTGTCAGAAGCTCCACCATCAGTAGTTCCTGAACCACCGTTAACGTAAGCTACAGAAACACCTAAGTTTCCAGAACTGTAGTTGTAACCTAACATGTTGTCATTGTCGTGTAATGGAACACCATTATCATCAGCATCTGAATCATCCCAAACTTGCTCACCAGCAGTTGGCATCATATCAGAGTATTTGTTGATACCTGCACCGTTTGCATTATTCCATAATCCTACAGTTCCCATATCTCCCATGTCTATAGTAACTTGAGAAGATGAAAACGCAGCATTTGACATAGTGTATGTAGTGCTTACAGTGTAACCATTATCTAACTCACCAGAACCAGAAAAACTAATTCCTTTGCTGTTTGAAAAAGAGTTACCTTGTGTCTCAGTTTCATCAGCAGAAGCATGAGTTATTTTAGCAGAACCACTTACGCTCATTGCACCAGCGAAAGCAGAACTTGCAACTAGAGTTCCTGCTAAAGCAGTTAATCCTAGTTTAGTTATATTTTTCATATTTACTCCTATTTATGTTTTATAATTAATTATAAACAGCGTATTAATACCAAATTAATTATGAATTTTTTCAATATTTGCTGATAATTTGTGTAATTTTTTATAAGTGTTGCATAAATACATCATTCAATTTTGTAATAAAATAAGCATTTTTTTTAGTATAATTATATACTTTTATGATAATTAGAACGATTATTATAATAATGACAAAATTTACCTATTTTAGATCGATTTTTTTGCTTTTAACAGCCTTAATATTTTTAAGTTCATGTGAGGCATTAAAGTATAGGCCTGTAGATGCGAAAGAGTATCCTCCAGAACCTGAAAAAAGAGTTAAAAAAAATCTTGAAGAAGGCAAAGGTTTTAGATTGTTTGGTGATGATGATGAAAAAGGCGGTAACTTTGACTTTGCAAGTTCTAATCCTCTTTGGAGAGCAAGCTTAGAGACTATTGATTTTTTACCATTAATGTCAGCAAATTATAGCGGAGGTATAATAATATCTGATTGGTATTCTGCAAACAGTAGTAATGAATCAATAAAAATTACAATTAGATTTCTATCAAATGAGATAAGAGCAGATGCTTTAGAAATAAAACTATTTTCAAAAAAATGTGGAATACAATCAAATTGTAAAATAACTGAAAATAATGGAAAGATAGTAAAAGATATTAAAAAAAAAATCTTAAAAGAAGCAGCTATCTATGAAAAAGAGCTCACAAAAAAGAACAAAAAAAAATACTTAGGAAAAATAAGATAGATAAAGTAGATTTGCATAATATAAATCATTTAAGTCATATAATTTTATATTCAATTTAATGAATAGATATAATTTTAAATTAGTCGAAATAAAGTGGCAAGAATATTGGGAAAAAAATAAATCATTTGTTTCAAAAGTAGATAAATCAAAAAAAAAATTTTATTGCCTTGAAATGTTTCCATATCCATCTGGAAAAATACATATGGGTCATGTGAGAAATTATACTATTGGAGATGTTTTATCACGTTATAAATTTATGCTTGGATATAATGTTCTACATCCTATGGGATGGGATTCATTTGGATTGCCAGCAGAAAATGCAGCTAAACAAAATAATTTAGATCCTAAAATTTGGACAGAAAAAAATATTTCTGTCATGAAAACTCAGTTAAAAAAACTTGGTTTATCAATTGACTGGAATAGAGAAATTTCTACATGTTCAAAAGAATATTATAAACATCAACAAAAGTTTTTTTTAGACCTGTATGATAAAGGCTTAGTTTATAGAAAAGAAAGTTATGTAAACTGGGATCCAATTGAAAAAAGTGTTTTAGCAAATGAGCAAGTAATTGATGGAAAAGGATGGAGATCTGGAGTTACTGTTGAAAGAAAAAAATTAAATCAATGGTTTTTTAATATTTCAAAATTTTCAGAAGAGTTGCTAAATGGTTTAGATAAATTAGATCATTGGCCTAATAAGGTTAAAACAATGCAAAAAAATTGGATTGGTAAATCTTTTGGATGCGAAATTGATTTTAAATTAGAAAAAAATGAGCAGGTTAAATCTATTAAATGTTTTACAACTAGACCCGATACGTTATTTGGTATGTCTTTCTTAGCTGTTTCCATTGATCATCCATTATCTAAATTTTATCAAGAGAGAAAAGAATTTAAGAAATTTAAAGAAGAATGTTCAAAAACCGGAACTACTGAAGAAGCAATAGCCCAAGCTGAAAAGATAGGTTTTAAAACTGATTTAAAAGCAATTAACCCTTTAGATAAAACAAAAACTGTACCAGTCTATTTTGCTAATTTTGTTTTAATGGATTATGGATTTGGTGCAGTTTTTGGATGCCCGGCACATGATCAAAGAGACTTAGACTTTGCAAATAAATACAAACTAGAAGTTATTACAGTTGTAGAGCCAATTGATAATATAAATAAAGATTTTCTAATTCATGGGCAAGCCTACTCAGGTCCAGGAAAAATGATAAATTCAAAATTTTTAAATGAACTTAAGGTTCCTGAAGAGTCAGTTAATAAAGCAATTCAATATTTGGAAAAGAATAATATTGGAAAAAAGAAAATTAATTTTAGACTTAAAGACTGGGGAGTATCAAGACAAAGATATTGGGGATGCCCAATACCAATTGCCTATGATGAAAACAATAATATAATAAAAATACCTTTAGATAATTTACCTGTTGAATTACCTGAAAATATTAATCTTAAAACCAATGGAAATCCATTGGATCATGTGGAAAGTTGGAAAAATATAACTATAGAAGGAAAAAAATATCAGAGGGAGACCGATACTTTAGATACATTTGTTGACTCTTCTTGGTATTTTTTAAGATTTTGCTCACCAGAAAATAAAATAGAAGGTTTTGACTTAGATGAAGTAAAATACTGGATGCCAGTCGATCAGTATATTGGTGGTATTGAACATGCAATTTTACATTTACTTTATTCAAGATTTTTCATGCAAGCTATTAATTTTAATCAAAAAGATTTTAATATTACTGAACCTTTTAGTGGTTTGTTTACACAAGGAATGGTTTGCCATGAAACTTACAAAAACCAAAAAGGTGATTGGTTAAGTCCTGAAGAATATGAGTATGCAAAATCAAAAGGTGAAATAGTCAAAATTGGTTCTCCAGAATCAATGTCTAAATCAAAAAAAAATACAATTGACCCGGAGAAGATAATTGGAGATTATGGAGCTGATGCTGTTAGATTATTCATTTTATCTGACAGTCCACCAGAAAAAGATGTGCAATGGTCAGAAACTGGTATGTTATCTTCTTATAAATTTACTCAAAAACTTTGGACTTTGCATCAAAAGTTTAAAAATAAAATTGAAGAAAATTCAGATAAAAAAGATGAAGAAATTTCAATATTTACAAATCAGATGATTGAAAAAATAAAATATAATTTGGAAAAATTTCATTACAATGTAATTATTGCAAATGTTTATGAATCTTATAATTTTTTTAATAATAAATTAAACTCTAGTATAAATAAAAAAACACTTTTAGAAAATTATGTTAAATTTTTATCAATAATATCACCTATAATCCCACATTTTGCCTCAGAATGCCTATCAGATCTTAAATTAAATCCTTTTCAAAAATGGCCGGAAGTTGATAAAAATTTAATAAAAAATGATAATGTTGAGTATGTGATACAAATAAATGGAAAAAAGAAAGCTACAATTAAATTTATGAAAGATATTGAAGAAGAAAAATTACTTACAGAAGTTTTACAAAATGAAAAAACAAAGAATTTTTTGGAAAATAAAAAAATTAAAAAATACTTTTTTGTTAAAAATAGATTAATTAATATTTTAATTTAATGATTAAAAAAAATTTTATACTATTAGTAATTATTTTATTTTCTTTAAACGGATGTGGTTATAGTCCAGTTTTTTCAAACAAAACTAATTTCTCAATTATTGAATTAGCAGTTTCTGGAGACAAAAAAATAAATAAAATAATAATTAATAGACTAAACTATTATAAAGAATCAAAAAGTGAAAAACTATTTTCTATAATTATTAATAATAAAATTGATAAACAGATTTCCTCAAAAGATACAAAAGGAAATCCCAAAACATTTAGAATAAATATTATATCAAAAATTAAAGTTAAAGATTCAAATGGTAAAATAAATGAAACAACAATTTCAAAATCAATTAATTACAATAATAAAAGTAATAAATTTGATTTAAAAAAATATGAAAATGAAACTATTAAAAATTTTGGAAATAAAATTTGTGAGGAAATAATTATATATTTACAATCAATATAAATATTTTAAATGATCATTAAAGCTTATGAATACGAAAAAATAAAAAAAATTAATAATAAAATTTTTTTATTTTACGGTGAAAACAATGGTTATAAAAATCAAATAATTAAAAAAATTTTTGTTGATCAATTAAAGGTTGGTATAGAACGTTATGAGGAAAGCGAAATTTTAAACAATTATGATAATTTTGTATCAGGGTTAACTAATAAGTCTTTTTTTGAAGAATTAAAATTAATTTTAATTTCTAGAGTCACAGAAAAGATTATTAAATTAATCAATGAAGTACTGGATAGAGAAATAATTGATGTAAATATTGTACTAAATGCAGATATTTTAGAAAAAAAATCGAAACTTAGAACAATTTTTGAAAAAAATAAAAATTTAGTTTGTGTACCTTTTTACAAAGATGATAGCAAAACTCTTATTGAATTCGCAAGTAACTTTTTTAAAAATAAAAATAAATCAATTTCACAAGAAGCAATTAATCTAATAGTGGAACGATCCAGTGGAGATAGGATGAACCTAGAAAACGAATTAAATAAAATATCAAATTTTTTAATAAATAAAGAAAAAGTTAGTACTGAGGAAATTTTAAAATTAACAAATTTGTCTGAAAATTATGGAATTTCAGAACTAGCTGACAACTGTCTTGCTAAGAATTTAAAAAAAATAAATAAAATTTTTAACGAAAATGTATTTTCCTCTGACGACTGCATTTTGATTATTAGAACTTTATTATTAAAATCAAAAAGACTTTTCGAAATTAAAAAAATGGGTAGTAAAAATAAAAACTTAGATGAAGTAATATCTAGTTATAAACCTCCAATATTTTGGAAAGATAAACAATTAGTCAAAAATCAGGTTTTAAAATGGAATTTGAAAGATTCAGAAAATTTAATTAGTAGAATTTATGAAATTGAATTAAATATAAAAAAAAATTATACGAATTCAATTAATATTGTTTCTGATTTCATAATTAATACAGCAAAATAATCAATAATTTGCTTTTATAACCATTATTAGCCTATTTAATTGGTCCAAGTCTTTATACTCAAAAGTAACATTGCCAGTGTTATTTTTCTTATTCCTTATAAAAACCTTTATACCAGTTTTTTCTTCAATGCCAGATTCTAAACTAGCTAAGTTTGGATTTTTGGTTATTTTTCCTTTACCTTTGTAACTTTTTAAAACTCTAACTAAATTTTCAGCTTGTCTTACAGACAATTTTTTTTCTATAATTTTCTTTGCTAAAAAATGTGCATTCTCTAACCCAACAAGAACTTTTGCATGACCTTGAGAAATTTTATTATCTTCTATAAGCAAAGTAACTTCATGTGGTAGTGATAATAGTCTTAAACAGTTTGCAACATGAGTTCTACTTTTTCCAATAAATTTTGATACTTTATCTTGATCATAATTAAACTCATCGATTAATCTTTTATAACCTTTGGCTTCCTCTATTGGATTTAAATCGGTCCTCTGCACATTTTCTACAATTGCAAATTCAAGTGATTTTAAATTATCAACTTCAATTTCAACAATTGGTACTTCGTGAAGTCCTGCATTTTGAGCTGCTTGCCATCTTCTTTCTCCTGCGATTATTTCAAATTTGTCAATCTCATCTGTAGATTTTCTAACTATAATTGGCTGTATAATTCCTCTCTCCCTGATAGAGCTTGTAAGCTCTTCCATTTTCTGCTTGTCAAAATTTTTTCTTGGCTGAAATTTATTTCTAATAATTGAACTTATCGAAACTTTATTTTTTAGTGGTTTTGAATCTGTATCACCAATTAATGAGGAAAGACCTCTTCCTAATCCCTTTTTACTTTTAAATGGATTCATCACGCGGCACTCTCCACTGGTTTATCTTGATTTAAAAATTCATCTGTGAAATTAAAATATGATTTACTACCAGGACAGGATTTATCGTAAAGTAGAACTGGTACCCCGTGAGATGGTGCTTCAGATAGTCTTACATTTCTAGGTACTACTGTTTGATAAACTTTTTCCTTAAAATAATTTCTAGCTTCTTGTTCTACTTCTCCGGATAATTTATTCCTTTTATCATACATCGTTAGAAGGATGCCTCTTATATTCAGAGATGGGTTTAAGTTAGATTTTATCCTCTCTATTGTCTTCATCAACTGAGTAAGTCCTTCTAGAGCAAAAAATTCTGTTTGTAGGGGAACGACAAGCTCATCTGATGCAACTAATGCCATAATTGTTAAAAGGCTCAGTGATGGTGGGCAGTCTATAAGAATATAATCGTAAGATGCTCTAGAATCGTTTAAAATAGAGCCTAATTCATCCTTCAATTTAAAGGCTCTTCTGCTATCTCCAGCGGTCTCAACTTCTAAACCAGAGAGATCTACGTTTGAAGTAACCAAATTTAGATTCTCAAACTTAGTTGGCTGAACAACCTCAGAAATTTTTTTATTTCCATTCAGCACACTATAAATTGTTAGCTCTGAATTTTCAGTGTTAGATAGACCAAGCCCTGTCGTGGCATTTCCTTGTGGGTCAAGATCGATTACTAAAATTTTTTTCCCCTTCATAGTCAATCCTGCTGCTAAATTAATTATCGTAGTAGTTTTTCCTACACCACCTTTTTGATTAATTACTGAAATAATTTTTTTATCCATTTTTTCTTTGCAAGTTAAAAATTTTTACTACTAATGACTCATCACTTGTTAAACTTTTTTTTTCTTCATACTCAAATTTCCATTTCCTTGATGCCTCCTTTAGAATTTCCTTTCCACTTTTTCCTAAAAACAAAATTATATATTTAAATTCTTTAAAGTTATTTAAAGCTATTTCGAAAATAACCGGCAATGGTTTAAATGCCCTTGAAATTATAATATCTGTTTGTAAATTTTTTTGCTCAAAAATATCTTTTTGTTTAATTTCTGTATTTAATTCAAATTTTTTTGAAATCTCTTTTAAGAAATTGCTTTTGTGATGACTCTTTTCATAAAAAATGACCTTAAATTCAGGTTTTTTTGGTTTCATTAAAATTGCCAAAACTATACCTGGAAGACCTGCACCAGAGCCTAGGTCAGTGCATATTTTAATATCATTTTTATCAATAAATTCAATAGTTTGTGCACTATCTACAATATGCCTTGTGTTTATTGATTTTTCTGTAGTTGTACTTATTAGATTTATCTCTTTATTTTTATTTAGAATTGAAGAACTGTATGCATTAAGCTCATCCAGTGTTTCACGTGAAACATTTTGAATACTAAGTTTTGATTTTTTTATAAAATTCGAATCAATCAAGCTATATGCTTAATAGACTTTCTTTTAAGATGAGACAACAAAATATATACAGCTGCAGGAGTAATTCCATCGATTCTTAGTGCCTGACCCATTGTTTTTGGTCTTATTTTCTTAAATTTTGACTTGACTTCGTTAGAAAGCCCAGAAAATGCATCATAGTCTATATTTTCAGGTATAATAAGATTTTCATCTCTTTTAAAAGCTAAAATATCAGCATTTTGTTTCTTTAAATATCCTCTATAATGAGAATTTATCTCTAATTGTTCATCAATTTCACGTGAAACATAAGTTATTTCAGGCCATATTTCACGTATTTTTGACATATCTACTGATTTTTGACTTAGTATCTGGTTAGCACTTCGTTTAACGCCATCTTTTGCAATATTTACTCCAAATTTAGATGCTTTTGATGGAGATATTTGTAATTTATCCATTTTGTCTTGGATAGCTTTAAGCTTTGAATGCTTTTCTAGATACAATTCTCTCCTTTCTTCGAGGACAAGGCCAATATCTATACCTTTTTGAGTTAGCCTTATATCAGCATTATCGGATCTTAATGATATTCTATATTCAGCCCTAGAAGTAAACATTCTATATGGCTCAGCAACTCCTTTTGTTACAAGATCATCTATCATTACCCCAATGTAGGCCTCGGATCTATCTAAAATAAAAGGTTCTCTACCCTTTAATGAAAGCGCTGAATTAATTCCAGCTATAAGTCCCTGTGCAGCAGCTTCTTCGTATCCTGTGGTTCCATTGATTTGACCTGCTAGATATAAATTTTTGATTTTTTTAGTCTCTAGAGTCAAAAATAGCTCCCTTGGGTCGACGAAATCATACTCTATAGCATATCCAGGCCTTAGTATTTTAACATTCTCTAAACCATTGATTTTACTACATATTTCTTGCTGTACTTCTGCTGGAAGAGACGTAGATATACCATTTGGATAAACTGTATGATCATTTAAACCTTCGGGCTCCAAAAAAATTTGATGCCTTTGCTTTTCGGCAAACCTAACAACTTTATCCTCTATAGATGGACAATACCTTGGACCAATTCCTTGAATGCTTCCTGAATACATAGCACTTCGTTTAATGTTCTTTGAAATAATTTTATGAACAGACTCATTCGTATAAGTCATCCGGCATGAAATTTGTTTGTTAAAATTACTTTTTGTAAGAAAGGAAAAAAAATAAGGATCATCATCTGCAAACTGTTCCTCCAAACTATTAAAGTTTATTGTTCTGGAATCTAATCTTGGAGGCGTACCTGTCTTAAGCCTTCCAATTTTAAAATTAAGTTTCTGTAATTGATCACTCAACCCTGTTGTAGGTTTTTCATTAAACCGACCAGCTGGAGTTTGTTTTTCACCTACATGAATCAAACCATTCAAAAAAGTGCCCGTTGTGAGTATTAGCTTTGATGTTTTAATTTTTTTTCCAGACTGTGTTATGAATCCATTTATACTATTTTTATCAAATATAAACTCAATTACAGGATCTGAAAAAACACTTAAATTACAATAGTTTAAAAGTTTTTCTTGCATGTGTTTTTTATAAAGTGATCTATCACTTTGAGTTCTAGGTCCTCTAACTGCTGGCCCTCTACTTCTGTTAAGTAGCCTAAATTGGATACCAGATTTATCTGCTACATCACCCATCACCCCATCTAATGCATCTATTTCTCTAACTAAATGTCCTTTCCCCAAACCTCCAATTGCAGGGTTACAAGACATCTCTCCTATTGTCTCAATTTTATGTGTAAACAGTGCAGTTTTAACACCTAATCTTGCTGAGGCTGCAGCCGCTTCACAACCCGCATGTCCGCCACCTATAACAACAACATCAAATCTTAAATCATTTTTCATAAGTTAAACTTATAACTCAATTAAATATTTACAAGATCAGAGAGAAATTCTTAAAAAAAAATTATAAAATGGCTTAAAAACCTTATTTATCAATGAAAAAGCTTAATATTGGTCAAAAATCCTTATAAAAATAGCTTTATTTACCAATACAAAAATCGTTGAAAATACTACCTAATATCTCCTCTACATCCACTTTACCAACAATTATTCCTAAATGTCTAGTTGCTAACCTTAAATCTTCAGCTGCTTTATCAAAATCTTCTAAATTATTTTTATTTTCAAATTTTTCTAAATGCTCAACACATTGTTCTAAATGCTGTCTGTGTCTTTCTCGTGTAATCAAAATATCTTCGGAAGTGATAAATTTACCTTTTAGTTTTATTTTTATTGCAGAAATTAATTCATCAATATTTTTTTCATCTTTTAAAGAAATAGGTATAGGATTTAATTTTTTTAAACTTGGAGAAATATTCTGAATTCCTAAATCAGATTTATTTAATACAAAAATAGCTTTTTCATTAACCAAATCGTTTAAAAACCCTGTAAAATCAACACTTTTTGGCTCAATGATTACTATGTTTAAATCAGCATTCTCAGCATTTTTTAATGCAAGTTTAATACCTTTTTTTTCTATTTCATCTTCGGACTCTCTTATGCCAGCAGTGTCTGAAATTATTACTGGTAGGCCATCTATATTTAAATGAGTTTCAATTACATCTCTTGTAGTTCCAGCAATTTCTGAAACTATTGCAACATCTCTTTTTGAAAGATAATTTAATAAAGAAGATTTACCAGCATTAGTTGGGCCAACTATGGCAATCTTAAAGCCTTCTCTAATTCTTTCACCAACTTTTTGATCATTTAATAATTTCTGAATTTCTTCTTTTATTTTTTTTGAAGAACTTTTTATATTTTTTAAAATACTATCAGGAAGATTTTCTTCTGGAAAATCTATTTTAGCTTCAACATTGGATAAAATTTTTAATAACATATCTCTCCAATCATTAAACTTCTGAGAACTTTTTCCAGACATAATTTTAATTGCTTGTTGTCTTTGAATTTCTGTTTCTGAAGAAATTAAGTCAGCAATACTTTCAGCTTTGAGTAGACTTACTTTTCCATTTAGAAATGCAATTTTTGTAAATTCGCCTGGTTCCGCTAATCTACAATTTTCTACTTCTGAAATAGAAGAATGTATGCTTTCAATTACAGCTCTGCTTCCATGTACATGAAATTCAAGCATATCTTCTCCTGTGTAGCTCTCAGGTCCTGGGAACCATATAATTAGACCCTCATCTATAAGCTCATTTTTGTTGATTTTATTGATTTTTTTAAGAGTTGCCACCCTTGGCTCTAAATTTGAGCTTTTCGTCATTTTTTTTAATATTAATTTACATTCTGGCCCTGAAATTCTTATTACAGCTAAGCCAGAAATACCTGGTCCGGTTGAAAGAGCATAAATTGTCATTTTAACAATATAACTAGATTTATAAGATAATGTAAATTTTAATATCTAAAAAATATTAATACAGCTATTCAATTTATAATAAATTAAACATTTCTGATAAATATTTTTCATAGTTTGAATTTGAATTTACTGAAGATTGATATACTGGCTTACGAGCCTGTGAAATACTAACAGTCTTAATTGGTGTTTTATTGTTTTTGTGATGACTAAGACAAGCCGGGTCCCATTCCAACTCACAAAATTCAATTAATTTTTTAACTTCATCTTCTTTTTTGGACACTAAATTTTCATATTTAATTTCATAAATAAAATTTCCTAATTTTGACTTCCAATACTCCATTAAACTTAAATGTAGGTTATAATAATTTGCTATATCAGATTGATCAAACGCCCACTGCATATCATCTGCTGCAAAAAAATTTTTATAAATAGATAAACAATTGTCCTTCGAATTTCTTCTACAATAAATAATTTTAGAGTTGGGAAAGAATATCTTAAATATTCCTAACCATCTAAAGTTTTGGGGTGCCTTATCTGTAAAATTATTTTCTTTAAATTTATGCAGATTAATCATCTTAAAATATTCTTTATTTATAAAATTTTCTTCGACTTTTATTTCTTCATTTATTTTTTCTATTGATAATTGCTTTTTCGTAATAAAGAATTCTTTAACTAACCTCTGAATATAAACTAGTTCTCCAGCACCATAAACATCATTATGAGAAGCGATAATTTGCTCAACTAAAGTTGTTCCTGATCTTGGCATACCACAAATAAATATTGGTTTTATTTTATTAAATGTTTTTTTTTCATCTTTAAAATTAAAATTTTGGAATGTATTTTTTATAGATTCAAAAAAAGCTTTTTCTTTGTTTATATTGAAATTAGCATCACTACTTTTTATTTTATTTGCCTTTTCTAAATATAAAAACGATTTTTCATACTTTTTTAAATCTTCATAAGCCTTTCCAAGAGCAAATGACAAATCTACAATTCGATCGTTTGATAAATCCTTTTCTAAAATTATATCTTCCATTTGATTTAAGTTTGCCCGATCTTTAGAATAATCAATTATAGAACTTAATAACTTATGGGCTGAAACATGTTTGGGATTTATCTTCAATATTTTTTCAACTATCTCTACAGTTTTTTTTGTATCACCCGTCGCATGATATGCATTTGCGAGTGTAAATAAAATGGTTTGGTTATTTTCATCAATTTTTAATGCCTCATCATAAAGTTTAATTGCTGAGTAATAATCAAAAATTAATGTTTTAAGATTTGCATAATTATTAAGAGCTTGAATATAATCTGGTTTAATTTTTAAAACATTTTTGTAATAGGCTTCAGCTTTTTCAAAATTTCCAATAGCTTTATAACTATTAGCTAAATTATTTTTTGCTGGTAAAAAATTTGGATCAAGATCTATTGCCCTTTTAAACTTATCAATAGCAATCAAATAGTTTCCATTTCCATGTAATGCAAGACCCATAAGATTAAACAAAAATGGATTATTTGGAAATTTATTGATTAATTTCTCACAACCATAGACTACAGTTTTAAAATCTTTAGCTTTTAAATAATTTTGTAATTTTTGAGTTTCTGCAATTAAGTTCATTTAAAATGATTAAATATGACGTCAATATATACGATTATGCAGGTTTATTCATCGAATTAAAAAACTCAGCATTATTCTTAGTATTTTTTAATTTAGAATTAAGAAATTCAATAGCATCCATAGGTCCCATTGGCGCGATAATTCTTCTTAGAATATTCATTTTTTGTAAATCATTATTATCAAAAAGTAATTCCTCTCTTCTAGTTCCAGATTTAGTAATATCAATAGCAGGAAAAATTCTTTTTTCTGATATTTTTCTATCTAAAATAGTTTCACTATTACCAGTTCCTTTAAATTCTTCAAAAATTACTTCATCCATTCTACTACCGGTGTCTATTAGGGCTGTTGCTATAATAGTAAGTGAACCACCTTCTTCTATATTTCTTGCTGCGCCAAAAAATCTTTTTGGTCTTTGTAGTGCATTTGCGTCAACACCACCTGTTAGAACTTTTCCTGAGCTTGGAACTACTGCGTTATAAGCTCTTCCTAATCTAGTTATAGAATCTAATAATATTACTACATCTTTTTTATGTTCCGTGAGTCTTTTTGCTTTTTCAATAACCATTTCTGCTACTGCCACATGTCTTTGAGCTGGTTCATCAAAAGTTGAACTAATAACCTCTCCGTTAACTGTCCTTTGCATGTCAGTAACTTCCTCTGGTCTTTCATCAATTAACAAAACCATTAAGTAACATTCTGGGTGGTTTGCCGTAATAGAGTTAGCAATGCTTTGTAATATCATTGTTTTGCCAGCTTTTGGTGGAGAAATAATTAGTGATCTCTGCCCTTTTCCTATTGGACTTACTAAGTCAATTAACCTTGCTGTTAAATCAGGTTTTTTTTCAATTTTGTTTTTTTCAACTTCTAGCGTTATTTGTTTGTTTGGATATAAAGGTGTTAGGTTGTCAAAAGCTATTTTGTGTTTTGATTTTTCAGGTTCCTCAAAATTAATTTTGTTTACTTGCAATAAAGCAAAATATCTTTCACCAGCCTTAGGTGCTCTTATAGGGCCCTCAACTGTATCGCCTGTCCTTAATCCAAATTTTCTTATTTGATTAGGACTGATATAAATATCATCAGCTCCAGGAAGATAATTTGATTCCATTGCACGAAGAAAACCAAATCCATCTTGCAGTAATTGAAGAACTCCACCGCCAGTTATTTCTTCACCTTTTTCAGCAAGTTTTTTTAGTATTGCAAAATATATTTCTTGTCTTCGTAGAGTGCTCGCGTTTTCGATTCCTAGCTTTTCAGCTTCATCAATCAACTGCTCTGAGCTTTTCTTTTTTAGGTCTTGTATATTCATAATTATAGGGGGGCTTAAAGATTTTAGATAGCTATAATATATATATTATTTTATAAATTACAACCCTAGATTGGCTTAAAAATAACAATAAAAATAATAAATATTAATATAATAGTAGGAACTTCATTAATAATTCTGAAGAATTTTGATGTTTTTGTATTAGTGTTTAATCTTAGAGATTTAAGACATGTCCCTAAGTATTCATGATAGATGGTAAGAAGCACCACTAAACTCAATTTTATATGCATCCATAATTGTGAAAGTGCATCTAAACCATTTATATAAATTAAAATTATACCAAAAAACCAACTTAAAATCATTGCAGGCCTCATAATGTAAAAATAAAGACGTTTCTCCATGACCTCAAAAATTTCGGTAGTTTCTTTTTTTTCTGAGTTTTCAACATGATAAACAAAAATTCTTGGCAGATATAATAATCCTGCCATCCATGAAATAGCTGCAATTAGATGTAAAGATTTAAAAAGTAAATAATAATTCATTAATTAAATATTCTTTTGAATTAAATTCTTTAGTAAATTTATATGATCATCATTATCATTTAGACATGGTATCATGTCAAAATTCTCACCTCCAGAGTCCATAAAGCTTTTTTTACCTTGTATTAATATTTCTTCTAATGTTTCAACACAATCAGAGGAAAAGCCTGGACATATCGTGAGCACATTTTTTTTTCCTTCCTTTGGTAAGTTTTCTAAAGTTTTATCTGTATATGGCTTAAGCCACTCTTGAGGTCCAAATCTAGATTGGAAGCTTGTTTTAATTTCAATAGCTTTAAATTTTTCTGAAATTAATCTTGTGGTTTTATGACAATAACAATGATATGGGTCCCCTTTATCAAAGTACTTTTTTGGTATCCCGTGATATGAAGCTAAAATCAAATCTGGTTTCCAATTTATATTATTTATTTTAACATTTATTGAGTTTACCAGGGCATCAATGTATAATGGATCTGACTCATAGTGTGGAATAATTTTCAAAGATGGTTGCCACCTCATATTCATTAAAGTTCTATATACTTCGTCACAAACAGTTGCTGTGGTGGCTGCCGCATATTGAGGATAAAGGGGTAGAATTAAAAGATTTTCACAGCCTTCTTCATTTAATTTTTTTATTTTACTTTTAATACTTGGATTTCCATATCTCATAGCAAAATCTATAATTAAATTTTCATTTGAGAAAGACTTTGATAATTTTTCGGCTTGCTTTTTAGTATAATACAATAGCGGAGATATATTCTCTTTTTTCATCCATATTTCTTTATAAGCCTTGGCACTTTTAGATGGCCTAAAATTGAGGATAAAAAGATTAAGTATGACTTGCCAGATCATTGGGTTTACCTCAATTACTCTTCTGTCTGATAGAAACTCTTTGAGATATCTTCTAACATCTAACCAATTTGTGGAATCTGGGGTTCCTAGATTAATTATTAAAGCTCCAGTTTTCCCATATTTGATTTTAGGATGATTTTCCATTATTTAAATTCTCTAACTATTTTTACTAATTCTTCTACCATTTCAATTTTCGTTTCTGGTAATATACCATGTCCAAGATTAAAAACGTAAGGGTGATCTTTAAAAATTTGAAGATACTTTACAGCTTCTGTGTGTAAGTTTTTTTTATCAGTTAATAGTACTTTTGGATCTAGCCCACCCTGGATAGGTATTTTTATTTCTTTAACTGCTTTTCTAGGATCAACATTGTAGTCAATATTTACCATGTCGGGTTTAATTACATCACAAAAGTTTTTATAATTATCTATGCCCCTTGGAAAACAAATAACTGGAACACCTAATTTTCTAGTATGGTTAACAAGATTTAGCGTTGGTTCATAAATATATTCAGAAATATTTTCTTCTTGCAGTCCAGCCCAACTATCAAAAATTTGTATTAGACTTGCGCCTGCTTTTATTTGGTTTTCAATATGGATTTTAAGAAATTTTTCAATAATAATTAATAACTTTTTTATAAACAAATTATCTTTAAAAATTTTCTTTGAAAGATCATTTTTAGGTGACATTCTATTAACCATATAGACAAGAATTGTCCATGGGGCTCCTATGAATCCAATTAAGTCTTTATTCTTTAAAATAGGGTTAACAGATGTTTTAGATATAGCCTGATAAACAGAGCTTAGTTTTTTATTAAATTTATCCTCACTAATATTTTCTAATTTATCTAAATCTAATTCACCTAGTTTAGGACCCAATCCTTTCTCAAATTTAACTTCTTGATCAAGACCATATGGTAACATTAAAATATCAGAGAAAATTATTGCCGCATCAAAATTAAATCTTTTAATTGGTTGTAATGTTATTTCCGAAGATAAATTTTCATTTAAACATAATTTGATAAAATCAGGATTTTTAACTCTAATCTCTCTAAACTCAGGAAGATATCTTCCAGCTTGTCTCATTATCCATATAGGAGTTATGTTAGTGTTTTTTTCTTTTACACATCTTTGAATTGGAGTCATAAAATAGTATATATAAGTCTTAGTATTTGTTTTATATCTTGTTAATATATGGTATTATTAATTTTTAACATTTTACCCACTAAATACTAACAGATAAAATTACTAAAAAATTAAGACAAATAGCCTCTTTCTTGCAAAATTTAAGCAAAACAAATATTTATGTATATTAATTATTAAGATGTTTATTTATGTTAATAATTCTAAAGATATTCAAATAATAAGTAAAATGAAAATAGTTATTAAGTTTTAATTTTTTTATTAAATAATTATAAACACACTATACATGAGTATTAAACACGATATTTATTTAATTTCTGATTCAACAGGCGAGACAATCGATCGGATATTTTTAGCCTTAAAAGCTCAATTTTCAAATTTTGAATATAATAACCACCAGTTTTCCTTTACTAGAACTGAAAATCAAATTTTAAAAATTATAGAACTCGCCAAAGAACAAAAGGAACCAATAATACTTTATACGATAGTTGATGATAAGCTTGCTAAATATTTGGAAGAACAAGCAAATAAATTTAATATACCATGTTTTAGTGTTCTTGGAGACTTAATACTTAATTTTTCAAAACTATTGAACCAAAGAGCATCGCATATTCCTAGTGGACAACATACCCTTGAAGAAAATTCAAAGAGAATTGAAGCTATTCAATTTACTATGAATCATGATGATGGAAGTATGATTCAAGATTTAGAAAAGTCAGATATTATTTTACTTGGAGTTAGTAGAACTGGCAAAACTCCAACTTCAATATATCTTGCTAACAGAGGATATAAAACTTCAAATATTCCCTTGGTTAATGAAAACTCAATACCCAATCTGCTTAGAGAAAACCCAAAACTTAAGTGTGTAGTAGGCCTAACAGTTGAGCCAAAAAGATTAATCGATGTAAGAAAAAATAGAATGACTGCGCTAAAAGAAGACCACGGGACCGACTATACTAATATTGAAAAAATAGAACTAGAAACAAAAAAAGCAAAAGAAGCTTTTAAAAAATATCAGTGGCCAGTAATTGATGTTACTAGAAAATCAATTGAAGAGACAGCCGCGTCAATTATAAAGATCTATGAAATAAAAAATCAAAATGTATAAAATAATCCTTGCATCCAATAGTAAAGTAAGAAAAAAAATTTTAGATGAAAATCGAATTGAATGTAAGGTTTTTCCATCTAACATTGACGAAGAATCTGTAAAAAAAAGTTTGTTAAAAGAAAACGCAAGCCCAGAAATAATTTCAAAAAATTTAGCAGAATTAAAAGCTAATAAAATAAGTCTAAAATTTAATAATGAAATAGTACTTGGAGCTGACAGCGTAATAGATATAAACAAGGAATTAGTTTCAAAACCAAAGGATAGGCAAAAAGCCTTGGAAATATTAAAAAAACTCAACGGAAAAACTCATTATTTGATAAGTTCTGTCTGTATTTCAAAAAATGGTTCTATGATTTGGAATTATACAGACAAAGCAGCTTTAACAATGAAAAACCTTTCAGTTAAAGAACTTAAAGAGTATTTGTCAAAAATCACTGATGAAGCATTATATGCTTACAATGTCTATCAAATAGAAGGAGAGGGTAGATCTTTATTTTCAAAAATAGACGGAGATGAAAATACAATTATGGGCCTTCCTATTAACAAAATTAAGGAATACTTAAGTTATTTATGATGAAAAAATATTTAGTTATAGGAAACCCCATTGAACATTCATTATCACCAAAACTTCATAATCATTGGTTAAAAGAAAATAATGTTCAAGCCATCTATGATAAAAAAAAGGTTAATGAGAATGAATTAAAAAACATCATTTCTGATGTTAAAGATGAAAAAATTAATGGTATTAATGTTACTGTACCATTTAAAAAAACGGTAATTCCTTTTTTGGACGAATTAAGCCCAGAAGCAAAAGATACACAATCAGTTAACACTATTTATCTCCAAAATGGAAATGTAATTGGTCACAACACGGACATAGCTGGGTTTGAACTAGCAATTAAGTTTGCCAAATTTAATCTTAGTAATAAAAAAATATTTGTATTAGGTGCTGGGGGTGTGGCTCCTTCAATAATTTATGCTCTTAGAAAAATGAAAGTCTCAAAAATTTCATTAACCAACAGAACTAAGGAAAAAGCAGAGAGTTTAAAAAATCTGTTTAAAGATCTAGAAATAGTTGAGTGGGGCGAAAGAATAGATTTTGACATGATTATAAATGCCACAAGTATTGGTTTAAAAAAAGAAGACGGTTTAAATTTTGATTATTCTGCAAATGGTCCTGACAAATATTTTTATGACGTTATATATAATCCAAAAGAAACTCTGTTTTTAAAAAGAGCAAAACTATTTGGTAATAAAACAGAAAATGGAAAAATGATGTTTATATATCAAGCACACCAATCATTTACTATTTGGAATAAGGTAATGCCAAAAATAGATGAAGAAACAATAAAACTAATTTAAATGATAAAAATTGGCATTTTAGGAGCTATTGGTTCTGGCAAGACGTTTGTAGCAAATCAATTTGGCTATCCTGTATTTAATGCAGATATAGAAGTATCCAAAATATATAAAAATAATAAAAGTTGTTTTAAAATATTAAAAAAAAATTTTCCAAACCATATATTTTCTTTTCCAATAAATAAAAAAGAAATTTCTCAATTAATACTATCAAATAAAAAAAATTTAAAAAAAATAAATAAAATAGTACATCCTGCCGTTCGTGTTGAAATGAACAAATTTATTAATAAAAACAAAAAAAAGAAAATGGTTGTTTTAGATGTTCCCTTACTTTTAGAAAATAAAATTAAAAAAAAAGATTTTATCCTTGTTTTTGTTGATGCAAATAAAAAACAGATTATTAAAAATCTAAAAAAAGAAAAAATTATAATTTAAAAATAATTAAAATTTTAAAAAAATATCAACTTCCGCTAAAATATAAGAAAAAAAAATCGAATTTTGTTATTAAAAATAATTTTAAAATACAACCTGTCAAAAAAAATGTTAAATTATTAAGAAAAAAAATATTATCTAAATGAAAGAAATTGTTCTAGATACAGAAACCACAGGCATATCTGTAAAAGATGGTCATAGAATTGTTGAGATAGGATGTATTGAGATTGATAATTTAGTTCCAACGTCAAATAAATTTCACTGTTATTTGAATCCTGAAAGAAGAGTTTCAGAAAAAGCTTTAGAAGTTCATGGATATACTGATGAGTTCCTTTCAGATAAAAAAAAATTTTCTGAAATAGCAGATGAATTTTTATTATTTATAAAAGATAAAAAACTCATTATACATAATGCTGAATTTGATATAGGTCATTTAAATAATGAACTTCAAATCGCAAATAGAGAAAAAATAGATAGAACTAATGTTATAGACACGCTTGAGTTGGCAAGAGATAAATTTCCAGGTTCTCAAATTAGTTTAGATGCACTATGCAAAAGATACAGAATTGATAATTCAAAAAGAGCAAAACACACAGCATTAATTGATTGTGAATTATTAACAAAAGTTTATATAAATTTAATTGATCAAAGAGAACCGTCTTTAAATTTCGTCTCTGATAATGAAAATTTTAAAAATAAAATTATAAAAAATACAAATGTTTATTCAAAAAAAATTACTGAGCCAACTACCGAAGAGCTTAAATTACATAAAGAATATCTTAAAAAACATCTAAAAAAAAATTTTTTTAATTAGACCTTTTTCTATAAAGTTCTTCAAAATTAATTTTTTTTTCTATTTTTACACCCGGGTATCCAGAGTCTTTTAGTAAATTAATAAATACTTTTTCTAAATTATTATAAATTTTATTTTGTACATCACACAAAACAATTTTTTCAATTTCTTTTCTTTCCTTAATTTTTTCATCAATTTGAATAATTGTTGCATATAAAACTTCAAAAAAAGATTTTTTGTTTGTTTGACTATTATCTAAATAGGTAAGTTTTGTATTCACTTCAATGAATCTATTTTTTAAAGGTTTAGAAGAAATTTCAATATTCAAATTATAATTTTTTAAATATTCCTTAACATATAAATATGTTTCTAAATCTTTAGTTTCACTTGATAAATCTTTTACAAATTCAGCAAAAATTTTAAATTTCTCTATCATTTTATTTATTTTGGATCATCTATATCTTCGTATTCTCCTTCAATAAAGTTTTTTTTTATATCTCGTTTTTTTTTTGAAATATTTTTAAAAAGCAATTTTCGTGTCCATGGAAAAATTATCAGCAATCCTATCACATCTGTCAAAAAGCCAGGTAAGATCATTAGTAAAGCTGCGAATGCTAATGCAGCACCTGAAATTATTTCGTAAATTGGCAATTCATTTTTTACAATTTGCTGTACGCCAGATTTAAGAGTATTTAAACCTTCATATTTTGCATAATATAATCCGAATACTGCAGTAATTATAATTAGCGAAATTGTATAAAACGCACCTATTTGTGATCCAATTTTAATAAAAAGATAAATTTCAATAATTGGAACTAATAATACTATCAATATAACTGGGTTCATTTGTCCTTAATGTAATTTGCTGGTTGAAATTAAGCAACATAGTAAATATTATTTATGTATGAATTATAGTTTTGAATATATTGATATAATACTATTGGCAATGATTGCAGGGTTTATTTTCCTTAGATTAAGAGGAATCTTGGGGAAAAAAACAGGTCATGAGGAAAACTTAGGTGCAGCTTTTCCACAAGATATTACGCAAAAAAAAGAAAATTTTAAAAAAATTGACGAAACTAGTTTTGATGAGAAAGCTAAAACAGACTTTTTAAAAGGAGCCAAAATTGCTTATGAATCTATAATTACAGATTTTTCAGCTGGAAATCTTAAAAATATAAAAAGTTTGTTAGATAAAAAAGTATTTGCTGACTTTAGCGAAGCAATTCAAGAAAGAAATAAAAAAGGTTTAATATCAGAAACAACTTTTATTGGAATTAATTCTGCAGATATAAAAAATTATGTACAAAAAAATAATATGTTTGAAATCACTGTTGATTTTGTGAGCGAAATAATTTCTTGCGTTAAAGATAATGATAAAAAAGTTGTATCTGGAGACCCTGAAAAAATTAAAAAAGTTTACGATACTTGGAAATTCTCTAGAAACGTAGAGTCTTTTAGTCCAAATTGGTTATTAACTGATACCCAAGCATAATTGATAAAAAAAATTACAGATAAAGATAAAAAAGACTGGTTAAAATTTATTAAAAGTAATGAAAGATTAGAAAATAAAGATACTTTTAATAAGAAACAAAGTTCAATCATAAAAGAAAAATTAATAGATCTACATGGCTATTCTTTGGATGATGCCAACAAAAAAATATATAATTTTATTTTGTCTTGTTATGAGCAAAATATAAGTAAAATTAAAGTAATTACAGGAAAAGGATCAAGATCAAAAAATAAAGAGAATCCATATCAATCAAAAAATTTAAGTATTTTAAAACACTCTGTTCCAGATTTTATAAATTCCAACCAAGAACTTTTAAAAGTTGTAAAATCATTAAACGAATATGAAATTGATAATTCATCAAATGGAAGTTTTGTTATTTTATTAAAAAATAGTAAAAAAAGTTAATTTATAAAATAAATTTAGAAAGGTCTGTATCTTTAACTATATCACCCAAATTTTCTTTAACATAATTTGAATCAATATTTATTTTTTCCCCACTTCTGTCTGTCGCAGTAAAACTTATTTCATCTAAAACTCTTTCTATAATTGTATGCAACCTTCTTGCGCCTATATTCTCAACTTTAGAATTAACCTCATAAGCCAGGTTTGCAATCATATCAATACCATCTTCTGAAAATTCTAAATCAACATTTTCTGTTTTTAATAAAGCTTTGTATTGTTTGATTAAACTATTGTCAGGTTCTTTAAGTATTCTTTTAAAATCTTCACTATTCAAAGCATCCAGTTCAACTCTGATAGGCAATCTACCTTGTAATTCTGGAAGTAAATCAGATGGTTTTGCTAATTGAAAAGCTCCTGAAGCAATAAATAAAATATGGTCAGTTTTAATTGTTCCGTACTTAGTGCTTACTGTTGTACCTTCTATAAGAGGAAGTAAATCTCTTTGCACTCCTTCACGAGACACATCTCCTCCCACTCGGTCAGTTCTAGCTGAAATTTTGTCTATTTCATCTAAAAACACTATTCCATTATTTTCAGTAGAGTCTTTTGCTGCTTTTACTATCTTGTCTTGTTCTATTAATTTATCAGATTCTTCATTAATTAAGATCTCGTGTGATTCCTTCACTGACATTTTTTTCTTTTTAGCTTTTCCACCCATTGATTTTCCTAACATTTCAGAAATATTAATCATTCCAACATTTGCTCCAGGCATCCCAGGAATTTCAAATGAAGGCATTTGATTATTTTCACTTATAGCAATTTCTATTTCGTTATTATCTAAGTCTCCATTTCTTAATCTTTTTCTAAAACTTTCTCTTGTTGCAACAGTCGCTTTGTTTCCAACTAAAGCATCTAAAACTCTTTCCTCAGCTAACTTTTGAGCTTTTGCGTGTACTTCTTTTCTTCTTTTTACTTTTTCCATAGCTATAGCTATTTCCAAAAGATCTCTAATTATTTGCTCAACATCTCTTCCAACATAACCAACTTCAGTAAATCTAGTTGCTTCTACTTTAACAAAAGGTGCCTCGGCTAATTTAGAAAGTCTTCTTGATATCTCAGTTTTTCCAACTCCAGTTGGTCCCATCATTAAAATATTTTTTGGTAGAACTTCATCTTTCATTTCACCAGTTAATGCCTGTCTTCTCCATCTATTTCTAAGCGCAATTGCTACTGCTCTTTTTGCATTTTTTTGTCCAACAACAAATCTATCTAGTTCAGATACTATTTCTCTTGGTGATAGAGAATGCAATATTTCTTTTTCATTTGATTTTTCTTTAGGCATCAAAGGTGTTACGTTTGAATTTTCCATTAAATTTTTTCTGTTCTTATATTGTCATTAGTAAATACACAAATTTCTGAAGCAACTTTAATTGCTTTTTTTGCAACTTCTTCTGCAGAAAGTTTTGTATCCATTAAAACTTTTGCTGAAGCTAATGCATAATTTCCACCAGAACCAATTCCTATTACATCTCCTTCTGGCTCAAGAACATCCCCAGTTCCAGAAATAATAAAGCTTTTTTCTTTATCTCCGACAGCCATTAGTGCTTCTAATCTTCTTAAATATTTATCAGTTCTCCAATCTTTAGCCAATTCTACCGCTGCTCTTGAAAGATTTCCCGCATGTTTTTCTAATTTAGACTCTAACCTTTCAAATAAAGTTAAGGCATCAGCTGTGGAACCTGCAAAACCTGCAATCACATTTCTTTTCTCAATTTTTCTAACTTTATTAGCTGTGCTTTTGATAACGGTATTTCCCATACTTACCTGCCCATCACTCGCAACTACTACTTCATTGTTTTTTCTTACTAAAACTATTGTTGTCATACCTTATAAATGGATACTAAATTCAATAGTTCAAGCCCAGGTCCAGTATTATTGCCATAATTCAATAATAGATATATACCATTTTTAATTTATGAAGAGAAAAGCAAAAATAAGTAGAAAAACTAAAGAGACTAGTATTGCTGTTGATTTAAACATTGACGGCAAAGGTAAGTATAAAATTGACACAGGTATAGGATTTTTAGATCATATGCTCGAGCAATTATCAAAGCATTCTTCTATGGATATGAATATTAAAGCCAGGGGAGATACACATATAGATTTACACCATACTACAGAAGATACAGGGATAGCTATTGGTGAGTGTTTGAAAAAAGCTTCAAAGAAATTTATTGGAATTAAAAGATATGCACATGCAATGATACCTATGGATGAAACATTAACACGTGTTGCAATTGATGTTTCAAATAGACCTTATTTAATCTGGAAGGTTAATCTTAAAGTAGAAAAGCTTGGTGAAATGGATACAGAATTATTTAAAGAATGGTTCCAAGCATTTTCACAAGCTGCTGGTATTACTTTGCACGTTGAAAATATTTATGGTGACAATAGCCACCATATTATTGAGTCTTGCTTTAAAGGTTTGGCAAGATCATTGAGAGCTGCGTTGGAGATGGATCCAAGAAATAAAAAGAGTATTCCATCAACTAAAGGCTCATTATAAGTTTAATGAACGTCACAATTGTTGATTATAATTCGGGCAATATAAGCTCGGTAATAAACTCCTTTGAGGAAGTTGCGAGAGATAAAGTAAATATTGAAGTAACTTCAGATTTAAACAAGATTAAATCTTCTGATAAAGTTGTTTTACCAGGCCAAGGTTCGTTTAAAAGTTGTGTTGATGCGCTTAATAACATAAATGGTTTAGTTGATACATTAAGTGAATTTGCAATTACCAACAAAAAACCTCTTCTTGGAATTTGTGTTGGTTTACAAATGTTTGCGGATATTGGTTATGAAGAAACAGAAACAAAAGGTTTAGGCTGGATATCGGGAAAGGTATCAAAGATAGATAATCAAAATGGAAAATATAAACTTCCTCATATTGGTTGGAATCAAATAAATTTTATTAAAGATAGTAAGATTTTTAAAAATATAGAAAATAACTCTCACATGTATTTTGTACATAGCTATGAATTTATTCCAAAAGATAAAACTGTAATTTCAGCAACAACAGATTATTCATCAAACATAGTTTGTTCTGTTGAAAAAGAAAATATTTTTGGAACACAATTTCATCCCGAAAAAAGTGATAAAATAGGACTTAAAATAATTAATAATTTTATTAACTTATAAGATGGATTTCGAAACTTGGTTATTATTGGGAATTTTTAGTATTTTATTGGCTATAGCTGTAAGGCTAGATGGTATTTATAAAATTTTATTAAAAAAAAATAAGAAAAAATGAAAATATTTCCTGCTATAGATATTAAAGATAAAAAATGTGTGAGGTTAGTTAAAGGAGACTTTGATAATAAAACTGAATATGAAATATCTCCAGTTGAGCAAGCAGCTGAATATAAAAATCATGGCTTTAAAAATCTTCATATTGTAGATTTAGATGGAGCTTTAACCGGTGAAACAGCTAGTTTAGATATTATTCAAGATATAATTAGTAAATTTGATCTTAAAATTGAAATAGGTGGTGGAATTAGAAACTTTGAGAGTATTCAAAAATATATTGATGCTGGTGTTGAAAAAGTAATTTTAGGTAGTGCTGCTATAAAAAACAAAAACTTTTTAAAAGAAGCCTGTGAAAAATTTATAAATAAAATTGCTCTAGGCTTAGATGCTAAAGATGGATATCTATCTGTATCTGGTTGGAAAGAAAATTCTAATAAATTAACAATGGATTTTTTAAAAGAAGTTAATGATTATGGTGTAAGTAGATTAATTTATACTGATATTAATCGAGATGGCATGAAACAAGGCCCAAATTTTGATGAGACATCAAAAGTTGCGGAGATATCAAATTGTCCTGTGATAATATCTGGCGGAGTTTCATCAATAGATGACATTAAAAAGGCTAAGAATTTAAAAAATGTTGAAGGTATAATAGTTGGTAAAGCTATCTATGATGGTGATATCAAATTAGAGGAGTTGGTAAAAGAAGATGCTTAAAAATAGAATAATTCCTTGTTTAGATGTTAAAAACGGTCGGGTTGTTAAGGGCATTAATTTTGTTGATTTAAAAGATGCCGGCGATCCAGTTGAACAAGCCAAAATTTATTCTGATGGTGGAGCAGATGAGATTTGTTTTTTAGATATTACAGCATCTAATGAAAATAGAGATATTATTTATGATGTTGTAGAAAAAACTTCAAAGAAATGTTTTGTTCCTTTAACTGTAGGTGGAGGGGTCAGAAGTGTAGAGGATATTAACAAATTGCTTAACTGTGGTGCTGACAAAGTTTCTATAAATACAGCAGCTGTAGAAAACTCAAAAGTAGTTCTTAATAGCTCAAAAAAATTTGGTTCACAGTGTATCGTGGTAGCAATTGATGCTAAATTAAATGGAGATAAATGGGAGGTTTTTACTCATGGCGGAAGAAACAATACAGGTATTGATGCATTAGAATTTGCAAAAAAAATGGAAGAAAACGGTGCTGGAGAATTACTAGTAACATCAATGGATAGAGATGGAACCCAGGTTGGTTATGACATTGATTTAATGTCTAAGATATCATCAAAAGTAAATATTCCAGTAATTGCATCAGGCGGAGTAGGTAATTTAGACCACTTAGTTGATGGAATTAAACTCGGAAAAGCTAGCGCAGTTTTGGCCGCATCTATATTTCACTACGGTAAATTTTCTGTTAAAGAGGCTAAAGAATATTTGAAAACAAAAGGGATTCCAGTTAGGATTTAGTATGCTTAATACACTAGAAAGTTTATTTAAACTTGCAAGAGATAGAAAAAATAATCCAGTCGAGGGTTCTTATACCAATAAACTTTTAAGTAATAAATCTTTAAGTAAAGAAAAAGTTTTAGAAGAAATAAATGAATTAATTGAAGCCGTAGAAAAAAATTCAAATAAAATCCACGAAGCTGCAGATGTTTTTTATCACTTGATAATATATTTAGAGGCAAATAATGTTAAAATTGAAGAAGTAATGGAAGAATTAAATAAAAGAAAAAAATGAGTTACGACAACAATAATATTTTTGCAAAAATACTTAGAGGAGAAATTCCTTGTAAAAAAATTTATGAAGATGATTTCGTTTTATCTTTCCACGATATTAATCCGCAGAAAAAAATTCATGCACTAGTTATTCCAAAAGGTAAATATGTTGATCTTGATGATTTTAGTCAGAATGCTTCCCCTGAAGAAATGGTAGGATTATTAAAGGGAATAAATAATGTAGCAAAAAAATTAGGAATTTCTGTAGATACTGGAAAAGGATACAGAGTATTAGCGAACATAAGTGAAGACGGAGGACAAGAGGTTCCACATTTACATTTTCATCTATTTGGTGGTGAAAATGTTGGAAAAATGGTTCAGTGAACAATCCAGTAAAAAGAAATTATTTAGAAATTAGATCTATAAATGAGCTGGTAGAAGAAAATAAACCAAATGAAAATGTAATTTTAGAAAAAGTTGATCCGCCAGACTTTCAGTTAAATAAATTTTTTTATAAAGAAATTGGAAAAAATCATAGGTGGACAGATAGGTTAAGTTGGAACGATAAAAAATGGATTAATTATATTAATAATTCAAGCGTTGTAACTTATATTTTAAAAAATAAAGAGGATTTAGTTGGATACTTTGAGCAAAATTTTAATAATGAAAAATTAGAATGTGAAATTGCTTATTTTGGTATTTTAGAGGAATATTTTGGTAAAAAATTAGGTGGCTATCTTTTGTCTGAGGCAATTAAAAAATCTTTTGAAAAGAACTCAAAAAGAGTTTGGGTTCATACATGTTCTTTAGACCATAAACATGCACTAAGTAACTATATTTCAAGAGGAATGAAAATATTCCAAACTGATACTATATGTATTTAGTTAATGCTGTTTAGGCAAATTAAATAATTTTTCGTCAATATTTTTATTTTTTTTAATATTATAAATATATGTAATTACTAGATTTTGATAAATATCTTCTGTTTGCCATCCAATTAAATCATAAGAATTTTTATCGAAAAAAATATTTATTTTATTTCCGTTGTTTTCTATATTAAAATTATAGTACATTTCATTAATTAATTTTGCTTTTAACTTGTTAAATTTATTTATTAATAATTTTTGATTTAAAATTAATTCTAATGGCGTTTCCTTTAAAGGGTATAAAAAATATTCTTTTCCAAGCCTATTTTTTATTACTAGTGAAGTTCCATTTGATACGACTACTTTTTTTTTTAAGTTATCATAATTACAATACATTTTATTGGGATATTGAATTATGCAATTTCCTTTTTCAGTTTTGTCATTTATATTTTGCTCAAAATCAAAACTAATATTATTTATTTTTTTAAAGTTATTAATTATTTCAATTTCAGTTGATCCATATGAATAATTAATCAAATTTAAAAAAAAAAAAATTAAAATTAATTTTTTTTTCATTTTAAAACCTCTCTCTTACCTACATGATTAGCTTTACTGACTTCCCCATTTGCTTCCATCATATCAATTATTCTAGCTGCTCTATTGTATCCAATTTGTAATTTTCTTTGTAAAAAAGAAGTTGATGCTTTTCCTTCTGACTTAATTAAATCTAATGCCGAATTATATAATTCATCTTGATTTTCACTATCGTTTAAATTTTTTCCGATTTCTTTTTCATCTGCAAAATTTAAAATTTCATCTACATAATCTGGTTCAGCTTGCGCTCGTAAGTAATTATTTATTTTTTCGATTTCACTTTCTGATACGAATGGCGCATGTATTCTAACTATTTTATTTGCAGAAGACATATAAAGCATATCACCTTTTCCTAGCAATTGTTCAGCACCCTGTTCACCCAATATAGTTCTACTATCTATTTTTGAAGTTACTTGAAAAGAAATTCGAGTAGGAAAATTTGCTTTTATAGTACCTGTAATTACATCCACACTAGGTCTTTGGGTAGCCATAATTATGTGTATTCCAGCTGCTCTTGCCATTTGAGATAATTTTTGAATATAACCTTCTATTTCTTTTCCAGATACAAGCATTAGGTCTGACATTTCATCTACAATTACAACTATGTAAGGCATAGGAAGTTTATGTTTGGAGTTATAACCCTCTATATTTTTCACTCCTACTTTTGTCATTAATCTGTATCTGCTTTCCATTTCTTTAACTACCCAACCTAAAACAGACGCAGCTCTTTTTGCCTCTGTAATAACTGGACATAGAAGATGAGGAATACCTTCGTAGGTAGACAACTCTAACATTTTTGGATCAATTAAAATAAACTTACATTTATCTGGTCCGTGCTTGTAAAGTAATGATAAAATTATTGTATTTATACAAACTGATTTTCCTGAACCAGTGGTTCCTGCAATTAACAAGTGTGGCATAGAATTAAGGTCTCCCACAATCGGAACTCCTGAAATACTTTTTCCTAGAGCAATTGGTAGCTTAATATCTTTTTTAACAAAATTTGTACTAGAAATAATTTCGCTCAAATAAACATTTTCCCTCGATGTATTTGGAAGTTCAATCCCAATAGTCATACTTCCAGGAATTGTTGCTATTCTTGCTGATTCTGAACTCGTATTTCTCGCAATGTCCTCTGACAAATTTATTATTTTAGAAACTTTTACTCCAGCGGCCGGTTCAAATTCATTTAATGTTACCACAGGTCCTCGACTAACTTTTTTAATTTTTCCTTCGACACCAAAATCCAAGAGTATTTTCTCTAAAGTACCCTCATAAACCTTGTCCTCATTTAAATTTTTTTCTCGCTCGCTTTTTGTAGGTTTCTTTAAATAGTCAATAGGAGGAAGTTTAAATTTATATTTGCTTAAATTTTCATCACCTTTTTTACTAAATGGTAAATTTTCTTGAGTAGGTTTTTGAGTATCTTCAATTATAATTTCTTTTTCATTTTCAAAACTATTGTCTTCAACCTTTGTTTTAATTTTTGATTTATTTATTTTTATGAAAATATTTTTAAAAATATTGAATAAATACTTAATATTTAAATTTATACTAATTAAAAAAACAATCACTATTACGATAAAAAGTATATAGTACGAAATATCTTTATTTAAATTTAATATATTTGATAAAAAAGTATCTTTAAAAAAATTTCCAACAAATCCCCCATTTCCATTTATATAAAGCCAGAATGAATTTGGATAAAAAGTTGTTAAAAATACAGATCCAAGAATAGAGTATAAAGTTAAATAAAAAATATTTTCAATAATAATCAAATAATTTTTATTTTTTATTAAATTAATACCAGTAAAAAAAATGGTGAAAGAAATTAGAAAAGATATTAAACCAATTGACTGAAAAAAAAGATCAGAGATATAACTACCCTGGAAACCTAAGATATTTTTTATATCATTATTATTTGAAAATATAAAATTAGGATCCTCAGGAGAATAGCTTACGAGTGCTATAAAAAATAAAACAGAAACACATATTAGAAATAATCCTATTATTTCCGCTACCCTTTTTATAGTAAAATCAAGGCTTTTTTTACTTAAATCTTTTATATTCATTTTATAAAGAATCTAGTTTGTAACTTTGTATCATTTAATATTTATTGTTAAAATTAAAATTTAATTATGAAAATATGTTTAATTGGCTCAGGGATACCATGTTTGTTACTAGCAAATATTTTGAGTAACAAAAGTATTAACATTTCAATATTTAAAGAAAATCATTACGAAAATAAGTTTAGTAACAGAACTATTGGTATTACAAAAAAAAATGTAGATTTTTTGACTAGTGAAAAAATTTTTGTAGAAAAATTTGCTTGGTCTGTAAAATATATTAAAATATTTAATGACTTAAAAAATAATGCTGAAATACTAAATTTTGGAAAAACAAATGATAAACTTTTTTCAATTATTAAAAATTATGATTTTATTAATTTACTTGAAAAAAATATAAAAAATAGCAAGGTCGTTAATGTAGTTAAAAAAAATAAAGAATCTTTTTATAATTCAATAGTAAATAATAAAAATCAATTTGATTTAATAATAAATTTTAACGAAAATAATAAAATTTCGAAAGAAATTTTTTTTAAAAGACAAAATAAAGATTATAACAGTTTAGCCTATACAGCTTTAATTAAACATAAAAAATGTGATAATCGAATGGCCTATCAAGTTTTTACCAAATTTGGCCCAATTGCATTCTTGCCATGTTCAAACAAAGAAACTTCAATTGTTTTTTCAATTTATAAAAATTTTAAAAATCTTTCAGAAACTGAAATTTTAAATCTAGTAAAAAAATATAATAAGAAATTTTCAATTGTATCTTTTTCAAAATTTGAAAAAGTTAATTTGAAAGGCTCTTTATTAAAAAATTATTACTACAAAAATATATTAAGTTTTGGTGATAGTTTGCATAAAATTCATCCATTAGCAGGACAAGGTCTTAATATGACGATAAGGGATATTAAAATATTATCTTGTTTAATAGATGAAAAAATCGAACTTGGATTACCATTAGATCAATCTCTGTTACAGGAATTCGAAAAGAAAACAAAACATTTTAATTATCTTTACGCCAGTAGTATTAATTTTATTTTTGAGTTTTTTAAATTTGATAATAAATTTAATAATAATTATTCAAATAAAATATTTTATTTTTTAGAAAAAAATTCTTTATTTAAAAAATACTCAACAAGATTTGCTGATAATGGTTTTATTTAATTATTGAATTGTTTTGTTTTCAAAATTATCAAAACTATATGTAGATAAAATTTGTTCTAGTTTTTTCTTTCTTTCATTTAAATTTATTGTTTCTAATAATACTTGTTTTTCTTCTAAGGAAAACGGTGAAGCCATAGCCAATGTGTTTATAGTTTGGTTTAGGCTTTGTTTTTTTAATTCATTCCAATCAATCTTATATCCTTGCTTAACAAATAATGATTTTAAATTTTTAAAAATTAACTCTAAGTCAGAAAATTTAATTTCTTCGTTTTTTTCATCTAAATCATATAAAAAATCTTTAAAATCTACTCTGAATTTTCTATAGAGTCTCTCAGTTTCTAATTCTTCAATAATTTTAAATCTACTTGTACCGCTCAAAATAATTAAATATCTTCCATCTTCAGTTTCATTAAAACTAATAATTTTACCAGCACAACCTACTTTATAAAGAGGAGGAACAGTCAGCGTAGATTTCCTTGGTTGTATCATTCCAATAATTCGGTTCCCTTTCATTGCATCATTAACCATTTCTATATACCTTGGTTCAAAAATATTTAACGGTACGGTGGTTTTTGGGAAAATTATAAAGTTTGACAATGGGAAAACTGGAATTTCTTTTGGTAAATTTTGTAATACTTTATTCATAAAAATAATCTATCAGAAATAATCTATCAATACAAAACTTGTTGGCATAGTACTTATTGGGTAAATGTACACAGATATTTAATTGTTAATTTTAAGATAATTTATTTTCTAAATTTTTCTAATTACTTGCAATTTAAAACTTGCAATTTATAATCATTATTTAATAAGCGGGCATAGCTCAGTGGTAGAGCGTCTCGTTGCCAACGAGAAGGTCGTGGGTTCAAGTCCCATTGCCCGCTCCAATTTATTAAAGGAGAAAATGACTGATTTAGCAGATAAAAAATGTATCCCTTGTGAGGGTGGAATTCCGAGCTTTGATTTAAGTGAAATACACAAATATTTAAAAAAAGTTGATGGTTGGGAAGTTAAATCGGATGACCAAAAAACATATTATCTAGTTAAACAATTTAAATTTAATAATTTTTTGGAAAGTCAAGGTTTTATAAACAAAGTTGGAGATATCGCTGAAAAAGAAGGACATCATCCAGATATTTGGTTTGGTTGGGGATATGCTAAAATTAAAATTTTTACACATTCAATAAATGGTTTACATGAGAGTGATTTTGTTCTTGCAGCAAAAATTGATAAAATTTCTAATGTCTAAAGTGTCTAGTTTTTGAAAATACCAATATTGTATTTGTTCTATTAGCAAACTTAATTATTTCTTTGTCTCTAATTGAACCATACGGTTGGATGATTGCTGATACTCCTGCTTGAACTAATTTTTCAATACCATCAACAAATGGAAAAAAAGCATCAGAAGCAGCAATAATTTTATCATCTAATTTTTCTTTGTGAAATTTTTTCATTTTATTTATTGCAATTTCACAACTATCCAATCTACTAGGTTGTCCAGATCCAATTCCTATAGTCGAGTCCTTATTAGATATAACAATTGCATTTGATTTAACAAAACGACAAATATTAAATGTAAATATTAAATTTTTAAATGTTTGTAAATTAGGCTTATTTTTAGAAACAACTTTAAAGTTAGACTTTGAAAAAGGAAAATTATCCAAAGATTGTATCAAAATGTTATTAGACACTGATGATATATTTTGTAAGTTATTATTATTAAATTTACTAGCATCAATAATTCTTAAATTTTTTTTAAGTTTCAATATTTTTAGAGCATCATTGTCTATACTTTTACAAATTATTACTTCAAAAAATATTTTTTTTAACTCCAGGGCTAACTTTTTACTGATTTTATAATTACAACAAATTATACCTCCAAAGGCACTTATTGGATCACAAGCTAAGGCAAATTTATAACTTTTAAAGTTATTTTTATTTATAGAAACGCCGCAAGGATTAGAATGTTTTAAAATAACAGTGCCAGTATTTTTGGGTAAAGATTTTGAGATTAAAAGTGCAGAAAAAATATCATTATAGTTGTTATAACTTAACTTTTTTCCATGCAACTGGTTAAGGTTTAATTCTTTATTAATCGAATAAATAGCTGCACTTTGGTGTGGATTTTCCCCATATCTTAAATTTTCAATTAAATTACCAAAAAATATTTTTTTTTTAGGAAATAAGATTTTCGAATCAGAATTAAAATAATTTGATATTATTGCTTCATAGTAGGCTGTTTCATTAAAGGCCAATACAGACATTCTTTTTCTAAAATTTAAAGTGGTGCAACCTTTATTTACTTTTAATTCATTAGACAATTCTTGATACTGATTATAATTCGTTATTACAGCAACATCATTATAATTTTTAGCTGCTGAGCGAACCATTGTAGGTCCACCGATATCAATATTTTCTATTATTTTTTTTTGGTTATTTGTATTTTTTAAAGTATTTTCAAAAGGATAAAAATTCACAATGACAAGATCAATTTCTTCATAACTATTTTTTTTTAAATCATTTGAATGTGACTTGCTACTTCTTATACTCAAAATTCCAGAATGAATTTTTGGATGTAAAGTTTTAACTCTTCCACTTAAAATTTCTTTAGAGCCAGTAAATTTTGATATTTCCAAACACTTAAAGCCTAATTTTTTTATTTCTTTAAAAGTACCTCCAGAGCTTATAATTTCAATTTTATGTTTTGATAAAGTCTTTAATAAAAATTTTAAATTTTTTTTATCTGATACTGAAACGATGGCCTTTTTTATTTTTTTCATTAAATTTTAATTATTTCCCATATAATTTCTTCATTTTCATTTTGCGTTATTCCTGAAATAAAAATATTTTGATTTTCAACAAAAGAGTTTTTTTTACCGAAATATAAACCAGTTTCAACATCAATTTTATTATTTTTTGAAGAAAATTTCCACCCAGAATTTTCTAATTCAATTAGAATTGATTTTTCATCTTGAGTTTTTGTCAATTTAACATCAGGCTCGAAATGAAAACGAATTTCAAAATTTGTACTTTTAAATTTTTTCTTTTTTATTAATTTATCAGTTCCTAAAAATTTTTTCTTTTCTGGAAAATATTCTATTTTTCTTTCATGAATTACCCCATATTTTTTTAAATAACCTTCATGAGATCCAATAATAGCCCAATAATTTTTTTCACATAAAACTGTTTTTTTTAATACTTTTAAGTCTTGGTCTACTTTTAAAATATTATTTGAATTTTTTTTAAATTTACAAGAAGATCTATTATCTAAAGTAAGTGTAGAATGAGAAGCTGAAGATTTAGAAATATAATTTAACTGATGCTTATAATTTTGAAAATAGCCACAGTTAGAAATTAATTTACAATTATTAAAAAAAATTTCAAAAGATAATGCTCCCGATTGATAATCATCACTGTACTTTCTTTCAGGTGAAGACCCTAAATCAACAGATATAATAACATTTTTGTTTTTTAAAATAACGTAACCACCATATTCATTACTCTCACTTTTGAATTTATAGTTATGAAAATTTAAATATTTATCAAAATCATAATTTTTATTATTTTGATTTCCATTAAATAGAAAATTTTGATTAGTGTTCTGCCATATAAAATTATAACTTTGACCTAAATAAAAAATTATTTCATTTAAATAATCAGGAATTTCGTTTTGTGACTCCTTCAACCATTCTCTAATTAAAATAAAATATTTTAAGTAGAAAAAAAGTTGTCTAATATTTCTAGATTTAGGGAATCCTGTAGCATCAAAAGAAAGATTAATAATTTTTTTTAATAAATTTAAACCGTAATTTAAGTATTTTTCATCTTTATATGATAGGCCAGTTAAAATTATTGCAGCGCAACCTATCATTTTATCATTTACCCATGTAGATCGAGTTATTTCATTAATCAAATGGTTCACTTGTTTTTTTATATTGCTATTAAATTTTTCTTTATAAGAAGAATCACTTTCATCATAACTCAATCTTGAATTTGAGATCCAAGATATTATTCTTTTGGACAAAGTATCTATTTCCCAATTTTTTGAATTATATTTTTGATTAGTTTCTATCCAGTTTAAAATAATTGACTGAGTTATTTTTTTTGAAGATTTTAAATCAATTGTAAATAACCAAAAAAAATTATGAAGTTTTTTGTAATCTTTTTCATTAATATTTTTATTTGTCCAAACTGAATTTAAATAGAAATTTTCTATATTATTTTTCTTTTTTTCATATTTAATTAAACAATCTAAAAGGTTAGGATTTGGTTTGTATTCTATAAGTTTATCATCAATTTTTGATATTTTATTATTATAAATTTTTGAACTTAAATAAATTTTTCTTATTTGTCTTGATGCGTAATCTAAAAATTCACTAATAAAATTTAAAGAATTCTTTAAAACCATTAATTTATACTAACTTCAGAAGATCAATATTTTTTTTTATATTACCATTATTTTCTTTAAAAATAGTTGTTCCTGAAACTAGAATATTAGCACCAGCCTCTATTACAATTTTATTATTATTAAAATTAATCCCACCATCTACTTCGATGTCAAAGTTAAATTTTTTTTCTTCTTTTATTTTTTTTAAATTTTTAATTTTTGTTACAATTTCTGGCATAAATTTTTGACCACCAAATCCAGGAAAAACGCTCATAATTAAAACAAGATCTATTTGATCTAAAATATTTTCAATAACACTTAATTTTGTGTCAGGATTTAAGGAAACTCCAATTTTTTTATTAAGTTTTCTTATAAGATTTATTGACTCAGTTAAATTATCTGTTGCTTCTGGATGAATTGTAATTATATCTGCTCCTGCATTTGAAAAATCTTCAATATATTTGTGTACTGGAGATATCATTAAATGAACATCAAAAGGCAGTTTGGTACAATTACGCAACCTCTTAATTACAGGTGGACCAATTGTAAGATTAGGAACAAAATGACCATCCATAACATCAACATGAATCATATCCGCCCCACCTTCTTCTAATCTCTTTATTTCATTTCCTAACTGACTAAAATCAGCTGACAAAATTGATGGTGAAATTTGTATTTTTTTCATTGATAGCTAGATTTACTAGTATCAATTTTTAAAATTTAATTGAATTAAAAAATTGATAAATTTGTCTCGAAATTTCACTTTCTAGAGGAAAAGATAGCATACCCATTACAGAATAACCCAAAACCCATGGCATTAAATAAAATCTTATCATAAAGAAAAACCAAGCTACATATAAAGGCACTAACGGATGGATTATGAATGAAGGGGTTATAGGTTTAAAAATATAAATTAGTGGATTAGTAAATTTTACAAATACTCTCATGAAAAAAAATTGAGAGTCTTCTCTTTGAAAAATGTTCATTGCAACTCTTCCAATCAAGGTCCACATGATTATTCCAAGAATATAATCAATTATATAGACTAGAGGATGAAAATTAGCAGACATCGTGAAATTTATATTTTAAAAAGTGAGAAATTAAAAGGGGCGAAATTAATCGCCCCTTTAAAAGATTATTTAGTGTTTGCCAAGGATCGATTTACCAGCTGGTACTCGAACCTCATCAACCATTTTTTGCGTAGCAGCATCAGGCTCTGAAGTAATTAAACTTACCACAACCATAGATACTAAGCTGACAGCTGAACCGAAGATACCAAACGTTAACTGTGTAATACCTAAGAATCCACTTCCACCATTTCGTACCCAAATTAGGTAACCCATACCAGAAGCAAGACCTAAAGCCATACCAGCTATAGCACCTTCTCTGTTAGCTCTCTTCCACCATACACCAAGTACAAGTGGGAAGAACAATCCAGACATCGCAAAGTCAAAAGCCCAGATTACTGAACCTAAGATACCTTGGATCTCCATTGCTGCAATAGTTGCTCCAGCAAAACCAATTACTACAAGTAATACCCTTGCAACAACTAGTCTTTTTGCAGTTTCTGCTTTTGGATCAATGATCTTGTAGTACAAGTCATGAGACAAAGCATTTGCAATCGCTAGAATTAAACCATCCGCTGTTGACATGGCAGCCGCCATACCTCCAGCAGCAACTAGACCTGAGATTACATATGGTAATCCAGCTATTTCCGGAGTTGCTAACACAACGGCTTTACCACCCATGAAAAACTCATTTAATTCAAGAGTTCCATTTCCATTAAAGTCGCTTACAAACATTAAGTTTGCTTGGTTCCAGTTTTGATACCAATCTATCGCTTGAACTTCACTTATCGATTTACCAATAATTCCAGTCGCTAAGTTAGGATCTATCAATGACAATTTAGATAGTGTCGCTAACATTGGAGCAGAAGAATAAAGTAGGAAGATAAAGAATAAAGACCAACCTACTGATTTTCTAGCCGCTTTTACACTTGGAGTAGTAAAATATCTCATCATTACGTGAGGCAATGAAGCTGTTCCCATCATCATCGCTAGTGCTAATGAAATAAATGCCCAAGGTGTAGCGTTAACCGCTGAGTGAGCTTTAGTTATACCTGCTAAACCTTTTGGTACAGTTGCTAAATCTGCTGCAGAGTTTGTTACTGTTCCTAAACCAAATTGGACTTCAAGATCAGCAATTCTAGCAACTTCATCAGCTAACATAAAGTGTGGGAAGAAACCCGCACCCATTTTGTTACTAATCCAAAATACTGGAAGCAAGTAAGCTATTATCAATACGATATATTGTGCAACCTGTGTCCAAGTTACCCCTCTCATACCACCTAACATTGAACATAGTAAAATACTTACTAACCCAACATAAACTGCGTATTGGAATGGGATATCTAAAGCAACAGATGCAATAGTACCTGTAGCGTTAATTTGTGCAGTCACATAAGTAAATGAAGCAACAGTTAAGACTACTACTGCTAAAAACCTACTTAAATTACCACCGTATCTTGTACCAATAAAATCTGGAACTGTGTAACAGCCAAATTTTCTTAGGTATGGTGCTAATAAAGATGCAACTAATACGTATCCACCAGTCCAACCTACAAGTAGTGCCATATATCCGTAACCTTTGAAGTAAATACCACCTGCCATTGCAACGAATGATGCACCAGACATCCAGTCTGCTGCAGTCGCCATTCCATTGAACACGGTCGGTACTTGTCTTCCAGCTACGTAATAAGCATCAGCTTGTGCTGTACGTGATAGATAACCAATTATAGCGTAGATGGCCACAGTAAAAGCAACGAATGCAATTCCTATTGCTTTTGCTGACATACCCATCTGTTCGCCAATTGCCATAATGATTATGAAAGCTAAAAATCCACCTGTGTAGATTCCATAAACTTTAGGCAAATTATCTATAAAATTACCTTTAATCATTAATCATCTCCTTTTTCACTGAAGCCGAACTCTTCATCGATTTTTTCTTGTCTGTTCGCAAACCAGAAAATTAGGATTACAAAAATTCCAAGAGACCCCTGACAAGTAAACCAATATGTCAGTGGATAACCGAAGGGTCCACCAACGGACTCCATTTCAGCGCCAAAAAGGAAGATGCCAATTGAGAATACAAACCAAATTGCTAATGTAACAATTAACAATCCTCTGGTTTTTTCCCAGTGTTGTGCTTGTTTTGACATTTTTATCTCTCCTCTTTTAGTTATAACTGGCGGAAACCATAACCATTATGAAAGAGATTTAAAGTGTTAAAATTGTTAATAATAGTGGAGTTTTTAGGGTATAAAATAAATAAACACCTTTTTTATGGCAAAATACAAATTAACTTGGAAAGACCTTACCTGGAAAGATTTTAAGATTTATCTTTTTTCACTTTTTAAAGCTTTTATACCAAAGACAAAAATAAGTAATTTCGATGAATTAGAGGATTTTATACAATCTAAATCAGCCTGGGTTACTCAAGTTACACTTTATGGATATTTAAAAACTAGAATGGGAACAAGATATGTTCTTCATTTTGAAAATGATAAGTTTATGGCATCAGTAAATTTAGCTAAGTGGAATATGTATGCTGTTGCTCTTCAAGATTTAACATTTTTTACATTTTCTTATTTAAAAAATAGTTTTAATTATCAGGAAATTAACAAAGCTAAAGAAATTTTCCTAAAAATTTTAGATGATGAAACTACGAATAAAATGCCACTAGATATTATAGAGGAAGCAAAAAAGAATTTTAATGAAAGATTACAAAATATTAATTGGGATACTTATTATAATGATCTTCCATTTAATCCTAGTGCATTATCATTATACAAGTGGGCACCAATAGCTGATGAATTAAAAAACCTTGATCGTAAGATTGTTTTAAATTCAGTAATTTTAAAGTGGGATATTGTTAAAAAAGAATTTAGCGAAAGAATAAAGTTCTAAGTATTTTTTCTATTTCCAACTAAACTTTTAACTACGCTTGGATCAGCTAAAGTTGTCGTATCTCCAAGTTGTTCATGTTCATTAGCAGCTATCTTTCTTAAAATTCTCCTCATTATTTTTCCAGATCTTGTTTTTGGTAATCCAGGTGAAAACTGAATAAAATCTGGAGTAGCAATCGCTCCAATTTGTTTTCTTACCCATAGTTTTAATTCTCTTTCTAGGTCTCCATTAGGTTCTTGTCCCACGTTTAAAGTTACATAACAATATAATCCATTTCCTTTTATATCATGGGGGTAACCAACCACCGCAGCTTCAGCAACTTTTGGATGTGCTACAAAGGCACTTTCTATTTCAGCAGTTCCTAAATTATGTCCTGATACAATAATAACATCATCCACCCTTCCAGTTATCCAATAGTATCCATCTTTATCTCGTCTGCAGCCATCACCGGTAAAATATTTTCCATCAAACTGAGAAAAGTATGTTTCTATAAATCTATCGTGGTCTCCATATACCGATCTCATTTGACCTGGCCAAGATTGTGCTATGCACAGTCTTCCCTGCGCTTCTCCTTTTAAAACTTTTCCATTTTTATCAACTATTTCAGGTTTAATTCCATAAAATGGTTTTGTTGCAGATCCAGGCTTTAAATTTATTGCTCCGGTTTGAGGACTAATTAAAATTCCCCCAGTTTCTGTCTGCCACCAAGTATCAACAATAGGACATCTAGAATCTCCTACTGTCTTAAAATACCATTGCCAAGCCTCTGGATTAATTGGTTCTCCAACAGTTCCAAGTAATTTAAGTGATTTTCTTGATGTTTTTTTTACCGGCCCGTCTCCTTCTCTCATTATGGCTCTTATTGCAGTTGGTGCTGTATAAAAAATATTTACTTTGTATTTATCTACTATTTGCCACCATCTGGACCAATCTGGATAATTAGGAATACCTTCAGACATAATTGTTGTGGCTCCATTTGCGAGAGGTCCATAAATAATATAACTATGACCTGTAACCCAACCAATATCTGCAGTACACCAGTAAATATCTTTTGGTTTATAGTTAAAAATATATTGATGAGTCATTGATGCATAAACCATGTAACCACCCGTCGTGTGCAAAACTCCCTTAGGCTTTCCTGTAGATCCAGATGTATATAAAATAAATAGTGGATCTTCAGCATTCATTTCTTCAGGCTCACAATTCTTTGATGCTTTTTTAGTTATATCGTGATACCAAACATCTCTACTTTCATCCCAATTAATTCTGTTTCCAGTACGTTTTACTACAACACACTTTTTAACATTTGGACAATTTAAAAGAGCTTCATCAACTGTTGATTTTAAATCTATAATTTTTCCACCTCTAACACCTTCATCAGCAGTAATAACGTAATCGGACTTACAATCATTAATTCTTCCAGTAATACTGTCCGCCGAGAAACCTCCAAAAATTATTGAATGAACAGCTCCTATTCTTGCACATGCTAGCATTGTATATGCTAACTCAGGTATCATTGTTAAATAAATTGTTACTCTATCACCTTTTTTAACTCCTATTTCTTTTAATCCATTTGCTGCTTTTGAAACTTCTTGGTGTAATTGTTTATAACTAATTTTTTTTTGTACTTTTGGATCATCCCCGACCCATATTATTGCAGTTTTATCTTTATTTTTCTTTAAATGACGATCGATACAATTAGCTGAAGCATTTAAAGTTCCATCATAAAACCATTTAATATGAACATCCGACTTGCTATATTTATAATCTTTAATTTTAGTGTAAGGTTTAATCCAGGTAATTCTCTTACCTTCTTTTTTCCAAAAACTATCGTTATTTTTAATTGAATCAGAATATTTTCTTTCGTATCCAGATTTATTTATTATTGCTTTTTTTATCCAATCACTTTTTGTTTTATAAATTAATTCAGAATTTTCAATTTTTTTAACTTTAATTCTTTTTAATCTTTTTTTTCTTGAAGACTTTTTCTTTTTAATTTTTTTTCTTTTTTTCTTTTTTGGCATAAAATTTTATTTTTCAATCAATTCTAACAAATTCTAAGGATTTATTTATTTATTAATACTACTCATCTTCAAAATAATTTTCCAGCTTTTAGTATCTATAGGCATTACAGATAATCTGCTTTGTTTAATGAGGGGCAAGTTATTAAGATTGGGATTTTTTTTAATATTTTCTAAAGAAACTGGCTTATTTAAGACTTTTTTGCATCTAACCTGGACAGCGACAAACTTTTTTTCTTTGTCTGTTGGGTCTACAAAAGCAGTTTTTATAACTTCAACTATACCTACAATTTCTTTTCCAATATTTGAATGATAAAAAAAACAAAGATCACCCCTAGACATTTTTCTTAAATTATTTGCAGCTTGATAATTTCTAACACCATCCCAAGTTGCTCCTTTTAAACCAGCTTTTTTTTGATTACTAATAGACCAAACATTTGGTTCAGATTTTAATAACCAGTACTTCATTAAATTTTTACACCAGCCCCTTTTAAAAAAATAGCATTTTCGTCTAGTTGCCATCTTGGCTTTGCAGGAAAATCTAAATCATTAAATTGATTTTGTTTGAATTTTTCTAATCCAGCAAATGCAATCATTGCAGCATTATCCCCACATAAGTTAATTGGTGGAAATATTGCTTCAAAATTTTCTTCCTTACAGAGTCTTATTAAAATCTCTCTTATTTTTTTATTTGCCGCAACACCACCAGCTACAACAAAAGTTTTATTTTTATTTTTATTAATATTATTAAATTCTTGAAAAGCAACTTTGCTTTTTTTGTATAATATCTCTTCCATTGTTTTTTGAAAAGAAGCCGCAAGATCATATTTATCTTTTTCGTTTTTTATATTTTTTGAAATTCTAAGAATAGCTGTTTTAAGTCCTGCAAAAGATAAATTACACCCACCTTTATTAATTATAGGTTTTGGTAAATCAAATCTTGTTGAATCACCTTTTTTTGCCAGCACTTCTATTTGTGGACCACCTGGAAATTCGATACCGAGTAATTTTGCAGTTTTATCAAATGCTTCTCCAGCAGCATCATCAATAGTCGTTCCAAGTCTTTTATATTTTCCCAGTCCTTCAACACATAAAAATTGGCTGTGTCCTCCAGATATTAAAAGTAAAAGATAAGGGTAATTTATTTTTGAATTTAATTTAGGACTTAAAGCATGCCCTTCCAAATGATTAACAGCAATAAATGGTTTTTTTAAGGATGCCGCAATTGCTTTACCAAAATTTAGCCCAACAGATAAACAAACTATTAATCCAGGACCCGCAGTTGTAGCAACTGCATCTATATTATTTAAATTAATTCTACTTTCATCTAATGCTTTTTTTGTGATCAAATCTATTTTTTCTATATGAGCTCTGGCAGCAAGCTCGGGGACTACACCTCCAAATTCTTTATGAATATCTACTTGGCTAGAAACTATATTGGATAAAATTTCTGGCTCACCTTCCTTATTTTCTGTAATCAAAGCCACTGCAGTTTCGTCACAACTAGACTCTATTCCAAGAATTACAGGTTTTTTTGACATAAATTAGTTTTTATTAATTTAAAATTCTAAATATAAAGATGGATTATAAATTAATTTAATGAAAAGCAAAAAAATTATTATTGGATCAAGAGGTAGTAAATTAGCATTAATCTATGCTGAAAAAGCAAAAGAAAAAATTTTAAAAGTATCCAAAGAATTCAATATCGAGAGCGTAGAAATAAAAAAAATTACTACAGCAGGAGATTTAAATCAAAAGGATAGACTTTCTGAAATAGGAGGCAAAGGACTTTTTTCAAACAAAATTGAAAAAGAATTATTAGAAAATAAAATTGATATTGCTGTACATGCTTTAAAAGATATGCCCTCAGATGAAACTGATGGATTATTAACAAATTGTTTTTTGGAAAGAAACGATCCTAGAGAGGTATTAATTTCGAAAAATAAAATAAAATTTAAAGATTTAAATCAAAATTCAATAATAGGAACTTCTTCTTTTAGAAGAGAATTTCAATTAAAAAATAAAAGAAGCGATTTAAATTACAAATTAATTAGAGGAAATGTTGATACTAGGATTAACAAGTTAAATCAAAATTTATATGATGCGATAATTTTATCTTTTGCTGGTATTAATTCTTTAAATTTAGATGAACACATTTCTGAGATTTTTTCTATTGATGAAATTATTCCAAGTGCTGGACAAGGAGTTATAGCATTGCAATGCAAAAGAGATGATGAATATATAAAAAATGTTTTTAAAAAAATAAATAATGAAAAAACTTTTAATAGTGCTCAAGCAGAAAGAAATGTTCTTAAAGTTTTAGAAGGAGATTGTGAAACAGCAGTGGGAGCAATATCATTAATAAATAATGAAAATATTACACTTGAGGCAGAACTTTTTTCTTTGGATGGAAAAGAAAGATTTTATTGTAAGTCTTCTAAAGATATAAAACATGCAGCAGAATTAGGAATAGAAATTGGTGAAAATTTAAAAAAACAATCTAAAGGGAGTTATAAAAAATAGTATGCATATTTTGTTTACAAGACCTTTAGAGGACTGCGAGGAATTAATATTAAAATTTAGTAAACTTGGACATAAGGTTTCGCATATGCCAGTGATTCAAATTGAAAAAATTGAATATGAAAAAATAAATTTTTTAGATTATAAAGCAATAATTTTTACAAGCGCCAATGCATTAAAATTCTTAGATACAAAACTGATTGATAAAAAAATTATCTGTTTTTGCGTTGGAAGTGCAACAGAGAAGAAAGCACTTAGTCTTGGATTTCAAAATGTAATAACAGCTGGAGGCAATGTAAAAAATTTAGAAGAATTAATACTACAAAATTTTAATACTTCTTCAGGAAAAATGCTTTATGTAAGTGGAGAAATTATTTCAAATGACCTTGATAAAAATTTAGTATCACTAGGATATAATGTAGAAAGAGTTATTAACTATACTTCAAAACCTAATTATCAATTAGATGAAACATTCATAGAAAAATTAAGATCAAATATACCTGATGTTGTTTATGTTTATTCTCAAAATAGTGCTTTAAGCTTCCTAAAATTAATTAATAATTACAAATTAAATGATTTTTGGATGGACACCAATTTAATGTGTATTAGCGAAAAATCCTCGTCAGTATTAAATAAAATCAAGTGGAAAAAAATTTTTATTTTTAGTCCTGGAGAAGAGGAATTTTTGCTATATAAAATTTAAAAATGGAATTATTTAACAATTTTAAATCACTTTTTCTTTCTGTTTGGGAAAGAGGAATTTTAGGTGTAGATATTCTTGAAATATTAATTGGTGTTGGAATATTTTTTCTATTTTTAATATTTAGAGGAATCATCAGCAAAGTTATTATTAAAAGATTAGAAAATATAGCAAAGAAAACAACAAATAAATTTGATGACTCTTTTGTTTCTGCAATGGAAGGGCCAGCTAGATTTTTGCCAATAGTTATCGGTTTTTTTATTGCGAGTTATTATATGTCTTTTTCTGAAGAGAGTAGAGAAATTGTAGATACAATTAATAGAACCTTAATAACTATTTTTATTTTTTGGGTTATGCATCAAATTATAGAACCAGTTTCTTATGTATTAAGTGGTTTAAATAAAATTTTAACAAGAGAGCTTATTGGCTGGATCATTAAGTCATTAAAAGTATTAATATTCATTTTAGGTATAGCTGCGGTTCTTGAATTATGGGGTATAAAAATTGGACCGATTATTGCAGGTTTAGGTTTATTTGGTGTTGCTGTTGCATTGGGTGCACAAGATTTATTTAAAAATTTAATTTCAGGAATATTAGTATTAGTCGAAAAAAGATTTAAAATTGGAGATTGGATTTTAGTCGAGGGAATAATTGAAGGAATTGTAGAAAAAATAGGATTTAGATCAACAGTTATAAGAAAATTTGATAAATCAATTGCAATAATACCAAATTTTCAATTTGCAGAAAATGCTGTGATAAATGTAAGCCAAACAACCAACTGGATAATTAGTTGGATAATTAATTTACAATACGATTCAACAGTTGACCAACTTAAAACAATTAGAAATGAAATTGAAGATTATATAAAAAAAAACGAAGATTATAAGCCTGAGCTTGGATATGCGGTTAGGGTTGATAAGTTTGCAGACAGTTCAATTGATATGTATATTCGTTGTTTTACAAAAACAGATGATTGGGATGAGTGGTTAGCTGTTAAGGAAAGATTGGCAATTCAAATTAAACAAATTGTTGAAAAAAATGGTGCATCTTTTGCATTTCCTAGTCAGTCTATTTATGTTGAGAAGAAATGATTGCTATTTTTTATTTAGCTCTTCAAGTTCTAAAAATTTATACTTATGTTGTAATTGCCAATGTAGTTATAAGTTGGTTGATAGCGTTTAACGTTTTAAATACATCGAATAGATTTGTTTACTCAATACTAGAACTCACCTACCGTTTAACAGACCCTATTTTGAACAGAATTAGAAGATTTTTACCTAATCTAGGTGCTTTTGATATTTCACCAATCATACTTCTTTTATTGATCTGGTTTATAGAAATGTGTATGAAGTTTTACGTGGCACCAATAATATTTAACTAATCCATGATATTAATAGAGGGAAAAAAAATAGCAGCAGAATTAAGAGAAGAGTTAAAGATAGAAGTTTCTGAATTAAAATCTAAATATAATAAAGTTCCAGGATTAACTGTGATTTTAATTGGAGATATGGCTCCGAGCCAAATTTATGTTCGTATGAAAGAAAAAGCTGCAAATGAAGTAGGCTTAAAATCAGAAGTTATAAGGTACCCTGGTGAAGTTGAGGAAAAAACAGTTTTAGATAAAATTGAAGAACTTAACAAAGATAACAGTGTATCTGGGATTTTGGTTCAGTTACCTTTGCCAAAACATATTAATAAGCAAAAAGTTATTGAATCAATTTTACCAAGTAAGGATGTTGATGGATTTCATCCAATGAATGTTGGAAATTTATCTTCAGGCTATGAAAGTTCAATACCTTGTACACCTCTTGGGTGTTATTTATTAATAAAAAAAATTGAACCTAATCTTAATGGAAAAAAAGCGGTAATAGTTGGAAGATCAAATTTAAATGGTAAACCAATGACACAACTTCTTTTAAAAGAAAATTGTACAGTTACAATTACACACTCAAAAACAAAAGATCTAAAAGGCGAGTGTTTAAAAGGTGATATTATTGTAGCTGCAGTTGGTATGCCTGAACTTGTTAAAGGTGATTGGGTTAAAAAAGATGCAATAGTTATAGATGTTGGAATAAATAAAACTGAAAAAGGGATAGTTGGAGATGTTGCATTTGATGAAGTTTCAAAAGTTGCGAAAGCTCTAACTCCAGTACCAGGAGGAGTAGGCCCAATGACAATAGCGTGTCTTCTTAAAAATACTATTGAGTGCTTCAAAAGATCTAATTAATTTTTACAATTAAATTATTTATAATTTTCTAATGAAGTTATTTTTCATATTAGGAAACCAATTATTTCCATTAAAATATTTAGATTATTTTAAAAATGATCATATTTTTTTTATGGCCGAAGATTATGAGTTATGTACTTATGAGAAACATCATAAACTAAAAATTCTACTATTTTTGTCTTCTATGAGATCTCATCTAGACCACCTAAAAAAAAATAAATTCATAGTTCAATATACCAAAATTGACTCAAGCGATTTTAAAAAAGATTATTTGGAGAAAGTCAAAAAAGTTATTAAATTAAAAAAAATTAAAGAAATTACAAGCTTTGAAATTGAAGATAAATTTTTTGAAAAAAAGGTAGAGAATTTTGTTAAAAAAAATGACCTAATTTGGAATAAAATTAAATCACCAATGTTTTTAAATACTAGAGAGGAATTTAATGATTACTTATTAAAAAATAAAAGACCTTTCATGGCAACTTTTTATAAAGGAACAAGACAAAAACTAAATATTTTAATGAAGAAAGATCGAAATCCTGAAGGAGGTAAGTGGAGCTTTGATGAGGATAATAGAAAAAAACTGCCAAAAAATATTAAAGTTCCAAAGTTTCCAAACATAACAGAATCAAAACATACTAAAAATTTGAAACCTGTTATTGAAAAAATGTTTAAGGATCATCCAGGCAGCACCCAAAATTTTTGGTTTGCAACTGAATATAATGATGTTGTTAAACTTTTAAATTTTTTCATAAAAGAAAAATCAAATTTATTTGGTGATTATGAGGATGCAGTTCATCAAGAAAACAATATTCTATTTCATAGTGCACTAAGTCCATATATCAATTTAGGTCTTATAACTCCTGAATTTATAATTTCTAAAATTTTAGAATTTCATAAAAAAAACAAAATTAGACTAAATTCTCTAGAAGGATATGTAAGACAGGTCATTGGCTGGAGAGAATTCATGAGAGGAGTTTATCAAAAATATAGTAATGAAATGGAGACAAGAAATTTTTTTAAACAAAATAGAAAGATGAAAAATTCATGGTATGAAGGCACAACAGGTCTACCCCCTTTAGATTATGCAATTAATAATGCAATACACAATGGCTGGTCACATCATATTGAAAGACTAATGATACTTTCAAACATCATGAACTTATGTGAGCTAAAACCCAAAGTTGTTTATAAATGGTTTATGGAAATGTTTGTAGACTCATCTGATTGGGTGATGGTACCAAATGTTTATGGCATGGGTTTATTTAGCGATGGAGGAATTTTTGCAACAAAACCATATATATGTGGATCGAGTTATTTTATGAAAATGATGGATTTTAAAAAAGGAGATTGGTGCAACACCATGGATGGTTTGTACTGGAGATTTATAAATAGAAATAGAAATTTTTTTTTAAAAAACCCTAGGCTTTCAATGATGGTAAGAGTATTTGATAAAATGAAAGCTGAAAGAAAAAAATTAATTTTATCTGAGGCTGAAAAATTTATTAATAAAAATACTTATGGGAATTAAAGTTTTTTTTAACAATTCATGTAGTATTTGTAGATTGGAAATAAATCATTACAAAAAAATTTCTGGTAGCAATTTAGAATGGATAGACATTACGAACAATGATGATGCTCTAAAAATTACATCAAAAACACAAGAGGAATTGCTTAGAAGGCTTCATGTAATTGATAATGGTAAAGTTATTGGTGGAGCAAAAGCATTTATTATAATTTGGTCAAAAATTCCAAAATATAATTTTTTAGCAAAAATATTTTCAATAAAACCTCTTTTTTTTATTTTTCATTATATTTATGAATTTGTTGCATATTTTTTATTTTTAAAAAATAAAAATCAACTGAAATGAAAAAGCAAAATTTACCATTTAAAATTTGTCTAGTTTGTAAAAAACCATTTTCTTGGAGAAAAAAATGGAAATTAAATTGGGATCGAGTAAAATACTGCTCTAAAAGATGCTCCTCTAAATAAGTTCCTGAATTATTTTTGGTATATAATTTTTAAAATTGAAAAACCCTTTATTGCAATACTTCCAAGAATACTGATCAATTTTTCTGTATATAAAAGAAATATTTTTAAGATTATTTGAATTTATATAGTCAAGATTTTCTCCAACAGATGGATATAAAGCTAATAAATTTTCTTTCATATCTTTTAAATCTTGAACATTAATCATTTCACAATTTAATGATTTATTCTTTAAATCTTCAATTTGATTATTTATAAGTGACTTTTTGAAGTTTAGAACCTTTTCATCCAATTTTATTTGCCTAGTTTTATTTCCATTTAATACAAAATAAATATTTTTAAATGATTGATCATTAAAGTTAGATTGTTCGAAAGACAGATTATTTTCAAATATTAACAAATTCTTACTGTCAGATAAATTTGTATTTATAAAATTATTATTCAAAAAGGAATAATTTCTATCATCTACTACTGGGACTGGATTTTCGTTAAGTTTAATATTTTCAAATCTATTATTAGTGAACTTTTTTATATTCCATTCAGATGCAACGTAATTTTTACCTTTTGTTTGAACACCCGCAACCCATCTCCAACCTAAAGTATTAGATGCACTGTCTCCATCAAAAAGATATTTCATAAAAAACTCAGCACCTAGTTGCCAAGGCAAACCAAGAGTAAAAATCCAAATACTTGCAAACCACATTCTCGCGTGATTATGAAGGTAATTATAATTTTTAAGCTCATTTACCCAATAATCAAAGCATTCAATATTTGTTTTACCATTAATTGCATTTAAATAGTTTTGATTATCTTTAAAATTTTCTTTTATTTTTTTTAAATCTTCCAAATAATCTGACCAAACACTTGGTCTTAATTCAAGCCAACCTTTCCAATAAATTCTCCATAAAACTTCTTGAATAAATTTTTCATTTTTTATGAACGAATATTTTTTTAAACATTTATCTATTATTTCTTTTTCGCTAATTATTCCGTGAGACACATATGGAGATAGACATGAAATATTTGTTCTTTGATTTGGTCCATAATCAAAGTTTCTTAGTTTAGAATATTCTAAAAGATTTTTTTCAATAAAGTCGTTTAATTTTTTAATAGCAAAACTTCTTGACGGCTCAAAATTCATATTTCGAATTTTTTATTTTATGACTAAATATGAAATTAAAATTAACCAAAAAAATGAATAGTAATAGTAAATATATTTTCTTGTAAATAATGAAGAGACTGAATTTTTATTTTTATTTTTTTTATTTTTTTTCATTAAATTGAAGACCTTCCACCATCTACACCAATTATTTGTCCTGTTATCCAAGAACTTTCTTCAGTAAGTAAAAATTTAGCCATTGCAGCAGCGTCTTTTCCCTCACCAATTCTTTTCATGGGGTGAGCTTTTGCAATACCTTCGGCCATAATAGTATTCTTTAATATTGGTTGAGAAATTTTTGAATTTGTTAAACTTGGAGCTATACAATTTACTCTAATATTTGGAGCAAACTCAGCTGCAAGAGAAATCGCCAATCCTTCGATTGCAGCCTTAGTTGATGCAATAATTGAATGATTAGCAAAGCCTCTTTGTGCTGCAACTGTAGAAAATAATATTATTGAGCCTTTATTATTTTTTAAACTATCTTGATATGCTTTAATAATTTCAACTGCAGAGTAAAGATTTAATTTCATACATTTTTTAAAGTCATCTTCCTTTACCATTTTAAATGGCTTCAAATCTATCGAGCCGACACAATAAGCTATTCCTTTAACTTCAGAAATTTCAGATTTTACATTTTCAATAAAATTATCTTCTAAAACATCTGCTACAGTATAAGTGCACTTTAACTTTTCTGATAAAGATTTTAGTTCTTTCTCGTTTCTTGAAACGAGATGAAAGTCATGCTTAGAATTATATAATTTATTTGCCAAATTAGAACCAATAGAACCTGTTGCTCCAAAAATTAAATACTTAGCACTCATATTTCTTTAATTTATTAAGATTTTTTTTTTGATTTAAGTCCAAGTTTATCGCTATGTCTTAATCTTAAAATTACTATAGCCGATGCAATAAGAACTATAGCTACAGCTTCATAAACTAATCCAGATGGATCCATTTCTTTACCTTGTAATATTATAAATCTCGATAAAGCAGTTATCGCAATAAGTAGTGGTAAAGTAATACTTATTGATTGCTGGTCCCAAAAAACTCTAACCATTGCCATCACCTCCAAATAAAGGAACATTAATAGTAAATCAGCTAAAGTAACTGTCTGATTTAAAAACATTTTTTTAATTTCAATTCCAACAGCAATAACTGTACTAATTAGAATTATAGTTAATAAAATAAACTGAAGATTTTTGGTTATATTTTTCATTTCTTAAAAATTATGATTATTTGAAATTTTATTTCCATTCTTTGTATTTTATGTCGCACCTAAAGAATTAAACAACGATTACTGGCCGTGCGACAAAAAATGAATGTAAAAAATTTTGCAAAAAATTGAAATCATTATAGTTAGCACTCACACTATGTTTAAAGTTATAATTATATATGAATTATTCTTTTTTTTCTTTTGGAATATAATTTATTGGGGAGCAGATCTAAAAGATTTTGCTCAAAACGAGTCTTTAGCTTTCATTTACTATATTTTAACATCAATGGCTTTGGGTTGGGTAATAATTCATGTAATAAGATATTCTTTTGGAGAAATACCTGATCCCCGTGAAATCGCAAAAAATAAAGAATAATATTTTATTTTAAATTTTTTTTATGGAAATTAATAAATCTCTCAACATTTGATTTATTAAATGTTTTATTTTCTTCAAACGAAACTTTTTTCATTGAATAAGCATTACTTTTAGTTTGTCTAGACGCAATTATAATATTACCTTTGTATAGTTTAAGTTTAACAGATCCATTGACTCTATTTCTTTTTTGATCGATAATTTTTTGAAGTTTAAATCTCGCTTTAGAATACCAATAACCATTGTAAATGAGTTCTGCATATTTAGGCATTATTTCATCTTTTTTATGCATAGTTTCTTTATCTAATGTAACAGATTCAATTGCTCTGTGAGCATTGATTAATAAAGTTCCTCCAGGAGTTTCATAAACACCTCTTGATTTTATTCCAATAAATCTATTTTCAACAAGATCAACTCTTCCAATTCCATTTTTACCAGCAATAGAATTCAACCTTTCCAAAAGTTTTGAAGGAGATAATTTTTTACCATTCACAGTTACTGGGTCTCCATTTTTGAATCCTATAGTTAAAAAAGAAGGCCTATCAGGTGCTTTTTCTGGAGAAGTTGTTCTTTGAAAAATAAATTCAGGAGCTGAATTTTTTGGATTTTCTAAAGCTTTTCCTTCAGTTGATGTATGAAATAAATTATCATCTACCGAAAAAGGTGGAGCACCTTTTTTATCTTTTGGAGTTGGTATTCCATTTTTTTTTGCATAATTAATTAGGTCAGTTCTAGATTTCAGTTTCCAAATTCTCCAAGGAGCTATTATTTTTATCTTTGGTCCAAAGTAATGGTAACCAAGTTCAAATCTTATTTGATCATTTCCTTTACCTGTTGATCCATGTGAAACTGCATATGCTTTAAATTTTTTTGCAATTCTTATTTGGTCTTTCGCTATTAATGGTCTTGCAATAGAAGTTCCCAATAAATAAACACCTTCATAAATTGCATGTCCTCTTATCATCGGATAGACGTAATCTTTAACAAAAATATCTTTTAAATCTTTTATTATTATTTTTTTTACACCTAAGTTCTTTGCGTTTTTAATTATTTTTTTTTTATCAATTTCTTGTCCAATGTCAGCTGTATAAGCAATAATTTCAGCTTTATAATTTTCTTGAAGCCATTTTAAAATAACTGAAGTATCCAGCCCGCCAGAATATGCGAGCACAATTCTTTTATTTGATTTCATTTTAAATTATGTGCAGCTTTTTTTTGCAGTATTATAGGCTTTTGTAAAACCTAACAATGAATAGTGATCTATTGTTTGAGATCCAGATTTATTATATCCAGTTACCATTATTCTAGAGCCTTTTTTCATAGTTTTAATCATTTTCTTTTCGACTTTATTACTTGAAATCCAAGCAAAACTATCTTTGGCAATATCAAATATATATTTTCTTTTACCCGATGTAGCTAATATTTTATTTTGATCATTAAATTCATATCCAGAAGTTGTACTAATTTCATCAGCAACTTTATCGCCAGTTCTGAATGATACAAAAAGTCTTGCTTCTCTTTTATTTGCTTTAGGTGATTGCAAAACAGGTTTAGTTTGAACAAAACAAGTTAATCCACTATCTTTAATTAAAACTAATGTTTCCCAGTCCTTAAATTTTCCAATTTTTTTTAGTTCTTCAGCGGAAACAAAAGTTGAAGAAAAAATAGTAATACTAAAAAAAAATATAATTGATTTAATAATTAAGGACATGGATTTGGATAAATTTTTTGAATTTCATTAATTTCTTTAATAATTTCGTCACTTAAATTTACATTTACACTTTCTATATTAGTTTTCAACTGCTCCATTGTCGTTGCCCCAATTATCACACTTGTCGTAAAGTGCTGTAATTCACAAAACTTTAATGACATTTGACTCATATCAAGATCGTATTTTTTACTTATTTTGTAATATTCATCTACTGCAATATTCAAATTAGGCGTATTGTATCTATATTTCCAAAATTCCCAATCTCTCTCCATCCTAGATCCTTTTGGATATGTTTCATTTCTATATTTTCCACTTAAATATCCACTTGCTAAAGGAGAGTATGCTAGTAAGCCAATTTGATCTCTAATAGAAACTTCAGCAAGACCAATTTCATAAGTCCTATTTAATAAGCTATAGGGATTTTGAATAGACATCATTCTTGGTAAATTTTTTTGTTTAGCTATTTCAAGATATTTTGAAACACCCCAGGGAGTTTCATTGGATAAACCTACTTCTCTAATTTTTCCATCTTCAACGAATTTTTGTAAATTTCCTAGAACATCCTCAAATTTATTCCAATCACCTTTGTCTTTATGTTCATATCCCAGTTTACCAAACATATTTGTATTTCTTTCAGGCCAGTGAAGTTGATATAAGTCAATATAATCTGTTTGAAGTCTTTTTAAGCTATCATTTATAGCTTCTGTCATTTTTTCAATTCCATAATTATATCCTCCATCTCTTAAGTATTCTCTACTAGGCCCTGCAACTTTTGTAGCTAAAATTACTTCTTTTCTTTTTTTTGTTTTTTTAAACCAATTACCCATGATTGTTTCTGTATGACCAAAAGTTTCTGCTTTAGGAGGAACTGCGTATAATTCTGCAGTATCCCAAAAATTTACACCTTGATCTAAGGCATAATCCATTTGTTCAAAACCTTCTTCTTGAGTGTTTTGTTCACCCCAAGTCATTGTTCCTAAACAAATAGTGCTTACATTAAGATCAGTAGTGCCTAATTTTCTATAATTCATTAAATAATAAATATTTTTAAAGGTTTTTATGATATCTTGAATAAATAGTAAAAGGCTATTATATAAACGGTATGGAATTTAATAAACAGAATATATTCAACAAAGTAAAAACGGCCACACAATCAACTGTAGTGATGGATGAAGGTTTAAGAGCCTATATGCTAAAAGTATATAATTACATGGCTACAGGAGTATTATTAACTGGAATTATAGCTCTAATTTCATTCAAAATGTCAGTAGTAACTGATGCTAGTGGAGCAATAGCGGGTTTTACAAGCTTTGGAAATACTCTTTTCTTTTCGGGATTGAAATGGGTTGTGATGTTAGCACCTCTTGGAATAGTTTTTTATATGAGTTTTGGAATAAATAAAATGAGTGCAGCAAAAGCCCAAACAGTATTTTGGATATTCGCAGCTTTAATGGGTTTATCTTTGTCATGGATATTACTAGTTTATACAGGAGTTAGTGTTGCAAGAGTGTTCTTCATTACATCTGCTACTTTTGGTGCTATGAGCATTTATGGATATACGACTAAAAGAGATTTAACAAAGCTAGGCTCTTTTTTAATGATGGGTCTTATTGGAATAATTATTGCATCATTAGTTAATATATTTCTAAAATCATCAATGATGCATTTTGTAATTTCTATTTTAGGAGTACTAATTTTTGTTGGTCTAACTGCTTATGATACTCAAAAAATTAAGAACATGTATGCCGCCTCTGATACTGGTGAATTAATGGGTAAAAAAGCAGTTATGGGAGCTTTGACTCTTTATCTAGACTTTATAAATCTATTTATAATGCTTTTAAGACTTTTTGGCCAAAGAAGATAATTCTATAATTTTTTCCAATTAATATTTTTTAATAAAGTTTTTAATTCGCTAGAATTTTTTAATATTTTACCTTTAGCGTCTGTAATTAAATATTTTAAATTTTTATTAATAGGTTTAAAATTTTTACAAATTTTATACATTGCATTTTCTGTAGCATTTTTAAAAACACAAAAACCTACCTGTTTGCTGGAGATGTTTAACCCATAGTCTTTCCAGGAGCCTTCTGAGACCATTTTTGCATACAAGTCTAATATAATTTTTAATTCATCTTTTTCAAAGAAATGTTGGGGTTTTTTTTCTGAATAAATATTATTAATTACTAATTTTAAATTATTCTTCATTTAATTTGTATTTATTAATAATTGATATTTGAAATGCTGTAAAAATAATTGTCAAAGGTAATATTCCCCAAACCTTAAAATTAACCCAAAATTCTTCAGATTGAGTACGCCAAATAATTTCATTTAATATTGCTAAGCTAAAAAAGAAATATACCCATCTTAAGTTTAATATTTTCCAACCTTCATCAGCAAGTTGTATAGATTTACCAAGCATTTTTTTTAAAATTGGCTCGTTTGAAAAAAATTTTCCAAATAAAAGTCCTAAACCAAATAATACATTTATAATTGTTGGCTTAATATAAATAAAAATTGGATTATCAAAATATATTGTTAGACCACCAAATAAAGTAATAAATATTCCTCCAAGCAAAGGAACCATTGGTATTTTTTTTTCTAAAATCCATACAACCAGTAAAGCAATTAGAGTTGCAACTATAAATGGCGGAATTGCCACAGTTAAATTTTTTTCACTTTTGTAATAAAAACTAAAAAAAACTAATAGAGGCCCAAAATCGGTAATAAATTTAAGAAATGATTTATTCACCAAAACATATTAACAGAATGATAAAACTTTTAAATTTTTTTATTGATTTTTTTATTTAAATATCCATATTTGTAATTGTGAGCATTCAAAAAGCTAAATTTTCTATAGGAGATATTGTAAAACATAAACACTTTGATTTTAGAGGTGTTATTTATGATGTTGATTTTGAATTTAATAACTCTGAAGAGTGGTATCAATCTATACCAAAAAATGTTAGACCAAGAAAAGACCAACCTTTTTATCATCTCCTTGCTGAAAATGATGATGTTACATATGAAGCTTATGTATCCCAACAAAACTTATTAGTAGATGATTCAGATGAACCTATAAAACATCCTCTAATAAATGAGATTTTTTCAGGAAAAAAAGGATCGACCTATTTTAAGCCTTCAAATTAGCAGACAGACAATATTCCAACACAATTAATTCAAAACTTAGACATATCTAAAGTTTATAAGTTAGTCAGGTAGAAAACAAATACCATATCTGATCAAGAGTACTTTTTTATCCCTTATATTTATCTCCCTCTATAGTATTCTTGATCGGAATATTCTAAAAAAATATTCAACAAAATAAGTTTTTATAGATATAAGTCTTAAATGCTAAAAAATTTTGAACCAAATAAGATTTTTTCAATAACGTCTAGAGCACCAAAATATATTCTATTTGTTTTTGTGATTGTAATATCTATTGGTTTGATTGAAGCATTAATCATTTCGCCAGAGGATTATATACAAAGCCATTCAGTAAGAATTATGTATGTTCATGTGCCATCTGCATGGATATCTTTAGGAATTTTTTCAACAATTGCTATTCTATCTTTTATAATTATCGTTTTTAAAAATAAATCTTTTATATTAATTGCAAAAAGTTTAGCACCATCTGGATTAGTTTTTAATATAATCGCCTTAGTAACAGGATCAATTTGGGGCAAACCTACCTGGGGAACTTGGTGGGCTTGGGATGCTAGGATTACATCAATGTTAATATTAGCTTTATTTTATATTATTTATATCTTGGCGTGGAGAATTTATGATAATGGGGAAAAGGCTAATAAAATAACTTCATTGATTGCAATACTGGGAGCAATTAATATTCCAATTATTAAATATTCTGTTGATTGGTGGTCAACATTACACCAACCTGCTTCAATAAATATTTTTGCAAAAACCTCGATACATTCATCTATGATTGTTCCTTTAGCCTTAATGACTGCGGCATTTGCACTATTCTCAATTCTGATTTTTTTGATGAAATATAATACAGAACTGATAAAAATTAAAAATAAAGGACTAGATAGATTATGATTAATGAAATTATTTCAATGAATGGATATGGGATTTATGTTTGGTCTGCGTTCGCATTTACATTGATTAGTTTTGTGGCTCTTTACACAGTAATTAAAATTCAACTTGTTAAAGAAAAAAATAAATTTGATACAAAATATTTAACTTTAACCTCAGATAAAAAACAAACTGTTAGAGCTCAAAAAACTTATAAAGGAATTTTAGCAAACAATTTAGTTTCAAAAATTTAACTTTATTTTGTCATGTATGGTAAAAAAGTTAAATTGCGGCTGCTGTTTTTATCATTTATTTTTTTAATTATAGCTCTATCCGTTTTTTTAATCCTTAAATCTTTAGAAGAAAATGTAGTTTACTTTATTTCTCCATCAGAAATAAAAAATCTATCCGAAATAGACAGTAAAAAAAGAATAAGAGTTGGAGGAATGGTTAAAGAAGAAACAATTAAATTAAATCAAAACCAAATTAGCTTTGTCATAACTGATTTTAAAAATGAAATAAACGTTACTTATTCTGGCTCTGTTCCTAATTTATTTTCAGAAGGAAAGGGTGTTGTTGCTGAGGGTTATTTAAAAGATCGTAGTTTTTTTAATGCAAAGAAAATACTCGCAAAACACGATGAAAATTATATGCCCCCTGAAGTTAAGGAAGCTTTGGAGGCAACTAAGTGATTTCAAGTCATATAGGATATTACTCACTTTTATTAGGTTTTATTATTTCAGTAAGTTTACTTTTTTATTCAATTTTTTATTTAAAAAAAAATAGTCAAAAAATAAATCAAAATATTTTTTCACTTTTATTTCTTCAGTTTTTTATTGTTGTAATAAGTTTTATATCATTAGTTTATTCTTTTATTATTTCAGATTTTAGTAATGAGACTGTTTATAATAATTCACATTCAACAAAACCATTATTTTATAAAATTACTGGAACGTGGGGAAATCATGAAGGAAGTTTATTGCTTTGGTTACTTGTTTTAACCTTGTTTATATTTTTATTTATTATTTTTTCAAAAAAACAACCAGTAAAATACAGACTTTTATCTATTTTCTTTCAACAAATTATTATTTCAGGATTTTTTTTATTTTTATTATTAACTTCAAATCCATTTAATTTTTTATTTCCTATTCCAAATGAAGGTCTTGGTTTGAATCCAATTTTACAGGATCCGGCATTAGCGATACATCCTCCAATTCTATATTTGGGTTATGTTGGATCATCAATAATATTTTCTGCTTCTTTGGCTTCATTAATTCAAAATAATATTAATAAATTGTGGGCAACCCATATAAAAAAATGGATTCAAATAGCCTGGTTTTTTTTAACAATTGGAATTTTATTAGGTTCAATATGGGCTTATTATGAATTGGGATGGGGCGGTTTTTGGTTTTGGGACCCTGTAGAAAACGTTTCTCTAATGCCTTGGTTATGTTTAACTGCTCTTTTTCATACAGTCATAGTATTGGAGAAAAGAAACCTTCTAAAATCATGGACATTAATACTTTCAATAGCAACATTTACATTTAGCATGATTGGAACTTTCTTAGTTAGATCTGGAATATTAAATTCAGTACATACATTTGCGAATGATCCAGAAAGAGGAGTATTTATTTTAATATTTCTGTTTTCATTAATTTTTTTATCTATAATTTTGTTTTTTATTTATCAAGTTAATGAAAGCAATACTGAAAAAAAATTTTTTCTAATTAGTAAAGAAACATCAATTTTAATCAACAATTGGTTTATGATGTACTTTTTATCCGTTGTTTTAATAGGAACAACTTATCCAATATTTTTAGAAGTCATAACTAATGAAAAAATTTCTATAGGTCCTCCATTTTTTAATAAACTTATGGTTCCATTTTTAATATTTTTTTTAATTTTTATGGCATTAGGTTCTAATTTAAAATGGATTAAAGATAATTATAAAAATATAAAATATTCAAAAATTATTTTATTTTTTGTCTGTATTTTAATATCTTTTTATATAGTTAAAAAAACATCATCAGAACTTTTATTTACTTCAGTTTTAGGTGCTGCTGCATTATATTTATTATTTGTCAATATTAGAGAATTTTTAAATAAAAAAAATAATACCTCTCAGACTATTTCACATTTTGGGTTTGGTTTGTTTGTATTAAGTATTCTCTTAAATAGTTTATTTTCTGATGAATTTTCTGCGAATATGAAACTAGGACAAGAATTAGTTTATAAAAAGGAACAAATAAAGTTTTCAAAAATTAAATCAATTGATAAAGAAAATTATAAGTCCATTATTGTAAATTTTGAAATAAAAGATGATGAAAAAAATATAACATCTTTATATCCCGAAATTAGAATTTATAATCAACCAAATATATTAACTAGCGAAGCAGATATAAAAACAACTATTTTTTTAGATAAATTTATAGTCATAAATTTAATTAAGGGAGAAGAAATTTTTAATGTTAGGTACCAAACAAAACCATTTATGATTTGGATTTGGATATCAGTTTGTTTGATTTCTATTGGAGGAATGTTGGGTGTATTAAAAAAAAATTAGTATATGAAAAAAAATATTTTTTATTTATCCGTATTATTATTTTTTACATTTATTTTCACCATATTCTATTTAGGTTTAGATAAATCCAATTTTTATAAACCAAAAGAAGTAAAAAATAAAAATTTAGAAGAATTTACTAGTACTGAACTATTTTCGAATAAACAATTTAGCTCCAAATATATTATTGAAAATAATAATTTTACTCTAATAAATATATGGTCTTCGTGGTGTGCTCCTTGTAGGTCAGAACATGCAATACTTATGAATTTAAGTAAAAAAACAGACTTAAATATTATTGGTTTAAATTATAAAGACAAAAAAAATAATGCTATTAAATTTTTAGATGAACTAGGTAATCCTTATTCGAAAAATCTAATTGATGCAGATGGTACTATATCTATTTCATTAGGAGCTTATGGTGTTCCTGAAAGTTTTCTTTTAAATAATAAATCTATAGTTATTAGAAAATATATTGGTCCTTTAACAAGTGATAATATTTCAGAAATTATAAAAATAATCCAATGATTAGAATAGTAAAATATATATTATTAATATCATTTTTTATTTTATCTTTTCAAAAACTTTCAATTGCAAATAATATTTCTTCTGAGGTTGATAAAATTTCTAAAAATCTTCGATGTTTAATTTGTCAAGGACAATCAGTTTATGATTCACAATCGGACTTTGCATTAAGTATGAAAATATTAATTAGTAAAAAAATAAAAGAAGGAAAATCAGAAAAACAAATTTATGAGTATTTAAAAAATCAATATGGTGAATGGATTGTATATGATCCTGAGTTTAATAGAAAAAATTTGATATTGTGGATATTTCCTTTGATTTTATTTATTTTTGGGGGTCTATTAATTTATAGAAAAGTGTTTATTAATTAGGTCTAAATAAAATGAAACAATCTATAAAAATAATACTAAATCTATTTTGTTTATTGCTTTTAGCAATTCCAGCATATAGCGAAGAAAAAAAAGAAAATTTTAATGAGCATGAATTAAATTTTTATACAGGTATGTTTGATTTTAGTGATGATGGACAAAGGGCAGCTTTATTTGGATTTCAACATCAGAATGAAAATTTAGTAAGAGATAGTTTCTTGGGAACACTATCTCCAGTTACTGGGTTTATGGTGACAGAAAACAATGCCGCCTATGCATATACTGGTGTTCAAGCAAATTACACAATTGGTAAACTTAACGTTATACCTTCATTCACTCCTGGGCTATATAATCAAGGAGATGGAAAAGATTTAGGACATACAGTAGAATTTAAAAGTGAAATTCAACTTTCTATGGATTTATTTTCAAATAGCGAGTTAGGATTTTCTTATAATCATATATCTAACGCTAGTTTAGGTGAAAAAAACCCTGGGGCAAATAGCTATATGTTTAATTTTATTAAACAATTTTAAATTAAACTTATGAACCTTAAAGACTGTCATAACTTTAGTGACTTTAGAAAATTAGCTAAAAAAAAATTACCCTCACCTATATTTCATTATATTGATGGTGCAGCTGATGATGAAATTACATATCAAAGAAATACAAGTTCATTCAATGACGTCGATTTAGTTCCAAATGTATTAAGAGGAGTAGAAAATATAGATTTATCAACTACTATATTTGGAAAAAAATTAGATCTTCCATTCTATTGTGCACCAACAGCTTTACAAAGACTTTTTCATTATGATGGAGAAAGAGCAGTAGGAAAAGCCGCACAGAAATTTAATACAATGTTTGGAGTTTCAGCTTTAGCAACTGTAAGTGTCGAAGAAATAGCTTCATTAATTAATACACCAAAAATGTTTCAGTTCTATTTTCATAAAGATAGAGGATTAAATGATTCTTGCTTGGAAAGAGCAAAGGCAGCAAAGTTTGATGTTTTGGCTTTAACAGTAGACACAATAACAGGAGGAAATCGTGAAAGAGATCTTAGGACTGGGTTTACTTCTCCTCCTAAACTCACATTATCAAGTTTGTATAGCTTTGCTACAAAACCAATGTGGGGAATAAACTATTTAACAAAGGGTAAGTTTGAATTACCACATCTCCAAGATTATGTAAAAGAAGGTACTAGCACGAACACTTCTATTGGTAATTATTTTTCTACTATGTTGGATCAATCTATGAATTGGAATGATGCTGAAAAATTATGTTCTCAATGGGGAGGTCATTTTGCACTCAAAGGAGTGATGAGCGTTGAAGATGCTAAAAAAGCAGTTGATATTGGATGTTCAGGAATAATGGTTTCAAATCATGGAGGAAGACAACTTGATGGATCAAGATCACCATTTGATCAATTGGCAGAAATTGTGGATGCAGTTGGTGATAAGATAGATGTTATTTGTGAAGGAGGATTCCAAAGAGGAACTCATATGCTTAAAGCATTATCCATTGGCGCTAAAGCTTGCTCTGGTGGAAGACTTTATCTTTATGCACTAGCTGCAGCTGGTCAAGCTGGCGTTGAAAGAGCTTTAGGGCAGTACAAGGCTGAACTAGAGAGAGATATGAAACTTATGGGTTGTAAAAAAATAAGTGATTTAAATAGAAATAATTTAAGGTTTAGAAAAGTATGAATCTAAATGATTGTCACAATTTTGATGATTTTAGAAAATTAGCAAAAAAAAAATTACCATCTCCAATTTTTCATTATATTGATGGAGGTGCAGATGATGAAATAACCTTAAATAGAAATACAGAGTCTTTTAATCAGTGTGATTTAATTCCAAATGTTTTAGCTGGTGGTGGAAAACCAGATATTTCAACAGAAATTTTTGGAAGAAAAATAAGTATGCCAATTTTTTTATCTCCTACAGCTATGCAAAGATTGTACGATCCAGAAGGAGATAGAGCTTCAGCAAGAGCAGCTGAAAAATTAGGAACAATGTATGGGATGTCTACTATGGCAACATCATCCATTGAAGAGATTGTAAATGTTTCAAGTGGTCCAAAACTATTTCAGCTTTATATTCATAAAGATAAGTCTATTACAGACGATTTGATTGATAGATGTAAAAAAGCAAAATTTGATGGCTTATGTTTAACAGTTGATACAATAGTTGCAGGCAACAGAGAGAGAGATCATAGAACAGGCTTTACTACTCCTCCAAAACTTACGATCAAAAGTTTATTTGAATTTGCAGCAAAACCAGGTTGGGTATTTAATTATTTATTAAATAAAAAATTTGAGCTTTCAAACGTTAAACATAAAACTGATAAAGGAACTAATATAACTAAATCAGTTATAGAATATGTTAACGAACAGTATGATCCAGGAATGAACTGGCAGGACGCAGAATACTGTATAAAAAAATGGAATGGTCCATTTGCTTTAAAAGGAGTAATGTCAGTTGAGGATGCAAAAAAAGCAATTGATATAGGCTGTACTGCAATATTTCTTTCAAATCACGGTGGAAGACAATTAGATGGATCAAGATCACCATTTGATCAACTTAAAGAAATTTCAGACGCAGTTGGTGATAAATTAGAAATTATATTAGATGGTGGAGTTAGAAGAGGAACTCATGTCTTAAAAGCAATTGCAGCAGGCGCCAAAGCTTGCAGCTTTGGAAAAATGTTTTTATTTTCTCTTGCATCTGGAGGCCAAGCAGGTGTGGAACGTGCATTACAAAATATGCAAAAAGAAATTGAGAGAAATATGCTACTAATGGGCTGTAAAAGTTTAAAAGAATTAAATAGCTCAAAAATTATTTATAAAAAATAATAATTATGAAACTTGCAAAAAACCTTGAAAGACTAGGTACAGAGTCAGCTTTTAAAATTTTAGCAGAAGCAAAAAAATTAGAGGCAGAAGGAAAAAAAATAATTCATTTAAGTTTAGGTCAACCAGATTTTAAATCACCAAAACATGTAGTAGATGCAACAAAAAAAGCTCTAGATGAAGGTCATCATGGATATGTTTTGCCCAATGGAATAATTGAGTGCAGAGAATCTGTGGCCAGAAAAATTAAAAAACTTTACAATAAAGAAATTGATCCTGAAAGAGTAATTATAATGCCCGGAGGTAAACCAACTATGTACTATGCAATAACTTTGTTTGGTGAGCCTGGTGCAGAAATTATTTATCCAGACCCAGGTTTTCCAATATATGAGTCGATGATTAATTATACTGGAGCAAAAGCAGTTCCAATAAATATGTTAGAAAACAAAGATTTTTCAATTAATCCAGAAAAAATTTTATCATTAATAAACGAAAAAACTCGATTAATAATATTAAATAATCCAAATAATCCGACAGGTGCCTTCACAGAAAAAAAAAAAATAGATCAATTAGCAGAGGGTTTAAAAAAATTTCCAAATGTTGCAATTTTGAGTGATGAAATTTACAGCAGACAAATTTTTGATGAAAAAAAAATGCCAACCTTTTTTAATTACCCACATTTATACGATCGATTAATCGTACTTGATGGTTGGAGCAAAACTTATTCAATGACAGGCTGGCGGCTAGGATGGTCAGTATGGCCAGAAAATCTAGTGGAACATGTTATTAAATTTTGTGTTAATAACCACTCATGTGTAAATGCAGCAATCCAATATGGAGCAATAGCTGCCCTTGATGGTCCAGATGACTCCGTAAATTTTATGATGGAAAAATTTACTAAAAGAAGAAAATTAATTTTTGATGGACTTAACAGTATTAAGGGAATTGATTGTAGTTTACCAGGTGGCGCATTTTATGCTTTTCCAAATGTTATAGGAACTGGAATGAATGGAAAAGAGTTCGCAAAAAAATGTTTACATGAAGCAGGGGTAGCAATTGTGCCAGGTACATCTTTTGGAAAAAAAGCCATAGATTATGTGCGATTTAGCTTTGCGGCTTCCCAAGATAATATTTCTAAGGCACTTGAAAATATCAAAAAAATGTTAAGTTAATATAGTATTATTTATTATATAATTTAAAATTATTTAAAAAAATGAACGAACAGATACAAAAAGAATTAAAAAGTATATTTAATGGTAGATTTTCAACGTCTGAGTCTACAAGAGCAAATTATGCTCGTGGTGAAGATACATATGATCCAATTTTATCTCAAGCAGTAGTTTTTCCAGAAACAAATGATGAAGTTTCAAAAATATTGAAATTATGTAATGAACATAAAATTCCTGTTGTACCTTTTGGAACAGGAACTTCTCTTGAAGGAAATGTAGTAGGCAATGAAAATGGAATTACAATTTCTTTAGAAAAAATGAATAAAGTTTTAAGTGTTAATGCAGCTGATTTTGATTGTAGAGTTCAAGCAAATGTTACAAGAAAACAATTAAATGAATACTTAAGAGAAGATGGAGTTTTTTTTCCTATTGATCCAGGTGCAGATGCTGCATTGGGTGGAATGGCTTCTACTTCAGCATCTGGTACTATGGCAGTTAAGTATGGAACAATGCGAACAGTGGTATCAGGCTTAACTGTAGTTTTAGCAAATGGAGATATTGTTAAAACTGGAGGTAGGGCAAAAAAATCTTCTGCAGGATATAATTTAACTAATCTATTTATTGGTTCTGAAGGAACACTAGGAATTATAACTGAAGTACAATTGAGATTGTCGCCAATTCCAGAAAATATTATGAGTGCAGTTTGTTATTTTCCTGATTTAGATTCAGCAGTGTTAACTTCTCAAGAAGTAATCCAATATGGATTAAATGTTGCAAGAATTGAAATGTTAAACAAAGATCAAATGGAAATAAGTATTAAATATTCAAAATTAGAAAATGTAAAAGCTTCCCCAACTCTTTTTTTTGAATTTCATGGTAGTGAAACGTCGAATAAAGAAACAATAAAACTTGTTGAAGAGTTATCTAAAAATAATGGGGGAAGTGATTTTAAATGGGCTGAGTCTATTGAAGAAAGAAATAAATTGTGGAAGGCAAGACATGATGTTTATTATTCAGTTAAAGCTTTAGGTAATAATATGAAAGTATATTCTACAGACATATGTGTTCCTATTTCAAAGTTAGTAGAATGTGTTTCTTGGGCTGAAAAACATGTTAAAGAAAATGGTCTAATTGCTCCAATGGTTGGTCATGTTGGAGATGGTAATTTTCACTCTATTATTTTGTACGATCCTAAAGATGAAAAAAAACAAAAATTAATTAGAGACTATAGCGATAAACTTATTCAAAAAGCTTTAGAGTTAGAAGGAACAATAACGGGGGAACATGGCATTGGTTTACAAAAAAAACATTATTTATTGAAACAACACCCTGATAACTTGCCGGCAATGAAATCTATTAAGAGAAGTATGGATCCAAATAATATAATGAATCCAGGAAAAATTTTTGATCTAAACTAAAATATACAATCTAGAATTGTAATTACGTTCATATTGGGTATTTTTTTTAAGACTCTTACTTAGTTATATGCTTAAATAAAATTAGTTAATTAACTAATAATAAGAGGGAAAAATATGATTAAAGAAAAAAAATCATTGAAGGTAAATAAATCACCTTCAAGACGTAAGTTCTTTAAAGCTGCTGCTGCAACTGGTGTTGCTGCTGTTGCTGCATCATCTTTAGCTGCTCCAGCAGTTGCTGCTGAAAGAGTAGAAGCTGCGATGGTAGCTACTTGGCCAAGAGATTTTCCTGGTCTAGGAACTGGTGCACAAAGACTTGCAAAAAGACTAAGCGACATGAGTGACGGAAGAATACAAGTTACTTATTACGCTGCAAATGAAAGAGTTAAAGCATTTGACTCATTTGATGAAGTTGCTTCTGGTAACTCACAAATGTATCACGGTGCAGACTACTACTGGGTTAAAAAACACCCAGCATTTGGATATTTTACAGCATGCCCATTTGGTTTTACATATTCTGAAATCAATGCTTGGATTCACCATGGTGGAGGACAAGCGCTTTGGGATGAGCTAACTGATGACTTTGGTACTCAAAGCTTCATAGCTGGTAACACTGGAGTTCAAATGGGTGGTTGGTTTAACAAAAAAATTAGATCAGCTAACGACCTGAAAGGTTTAAAAATGCGTATGCCTGGATTAGGTGGACAAGTACTTGGAAAACTTGGTGGTTCTCCAATTTCACTTCCTGGTGGACAAATTTATGAAAACCTTGTTTCAGGTGCAATTGATGCAACTGAATGGGTAGGTCCTTGGAATGACGAGGCTATGAAGTTCCACGAAGCTGCTAAGTACTATTACTATCCTGGTATGCACGAACCTGGTTCGATGTTAGCATGTGGTGTTAATAAATCTTGGTTTACTGGTTTAACAAAATCAGACCAAATGATTATTAAAACTGCTTGCGCTTGGGCTGATGAAATCACTATGGCTGAGTATAATGCTAAAAATGGTGCAGCATTAGGTCGTTTAATAAACGATCATGGTGTTAAACTTGAGAAGTTTAATGACAAAGTTTATGATGCTTTCGCTAAAGGCGCTGCTGAAGTTTATGATGAAGTTCAACAACACAGCGATCTTGCTGCTAGAACGCATAAAGCTTTTGTTAAAGCTCGTAAAGAGATCGGTGCTTGGACAAACTTATCAGACTCACCATACATTGCTCAAAGAAACAGAGCTTTAGGACTATAATACTTAAAGTTTGATAATATTAAAAATTAAGGGCCCTTTTTAGGGCCCTTTTTTAATAAGAAAAAAAATTTTTATTTTATGGTTTCAAAAAGTAATTTACCTATAATTATTAGAATATTTAGTTATTCAATATTAGCTATTACTTTTATTTTCCTAATTAACAATGTTTTAACAGTTTGGTTTGAATGGCCTGGTGTTAAAAAATTATTTTCACATTATGGTTTATTTGGATTTAAAAAATTAAGTAACCCTTTAGAGGGTTCATTATTAACAACAGCCTATATACAATTATTTTTGTATTTTGCTTCAATATTATTTGCAATTTTTTACGTATTTAGATCTATTAAACAAACTCTAGAAACTGACTCAAAAATTCTTACTGAATTTACTTCTTATATTATTCGTTCGTCTTTTTGGGCAGTTTTAATTGTTGGAATTGCAGATTTAATAGTTTCATTTATGGTTGTAGAAAAATTAGTAGAACCAATTTTTGGTGAAACATTAAAAATTAAACTAGTTATTCCAGCCTTTAGAATTACCTTTGTTCATTTTCCTTTAATATTAATTTCTTTTGTAATTGGTTATTTTACTAGATCAGTAGGTTTTATTTGGTTAGCCGTTCTAGTTGTTGCTAGTGAATTTTTTATTGTTGTATCAAGATTCATATTTGAATATGAACAAGCTTTTCAGGGTGATTTAGTTCGTTTCTGGTATTCAGCCCTTTATCTTTTTGCTAGTGCATATGCTTTAATGCACGAAGGTCATGTTAGAGTTGATGTTTTATACACTGGCTTTAGTGAGAGAAAAAAAGCTTGGACGAATTCAATGGGATCTTTGTTATTAGGAATCCCACTATGTCTTATTGTTTTATTTTTAGGAATGGGTGGTAAAGCAAGTATTATTAATGGTCCTGTTATTTCTTTTGAAATTACACAACAAGGATCAAACGGATTATATTTACTTTATCTAATGGCGGTATATTTAGCTGTATTTGCTGTCAGTATGTTAATTCAATTTACAAGCTATTTTATGAGTAGCAGTTATAAACTTTTAAAAAGTTAAACTATGGAACATTTATTTTTATCTTTACTTGTTTTAATTATGATAGTCGCATTGGCATCAGGTTTCCCTGTTGCTTTTGCATTACCAGGTTCAGCTATCATTTCAATAGGTGCTGCAGCTTTCTTCGGATATCTTTTTGAAGGGGACGTGGGTGCATATTATGCAACTGATGGACCAATAGAATGGTTAACAGCAGGGATTACAAATTTCAGGAGTAATTATTGGGATGTAGAAACTGATACTTTAATAGCAATACCTTTGTTTATTTTCATGGGTATCATGTTGCAAAAATCTAAAATTGCTGAAGATCTTTTGGTAACTATGGGACAATTGTTTGGCCCTATCCCTGGAGGACTTGGAATTTCAGTAATTTTTGTTGGAGCATTACTTGCAGCAACCACAGGAATAGTTGGAGCAACTGTTATTGCAATGGGCTTAATTTCATTGCCCACTATGTTAAATAACAAATATGATAGAAGTCTTGCAAGTGGAATAGTTTGTTCATCTGGAACACTTGGGCAAATAATTCCTCCATCAATTGTTTTAATTATTATTGCAGACCAATTAGCTAGTGCTGCTGATGTAGCAAATACAATGAGACAGGCAGACTATAAATTAATAACAGGTGAATTTAATATGCCTGGCGAGTTTAGAGTAGGTTCTACTAGTGCTGGTGATATGTTTCTTGGTGCATTATTACCTGGATTAGTATTAGTTGGTTTGTATATGTTGTATGTATTTGTATATGCAAGATTAAATCCTAGAGCAGCTCCACCAGTTCCATTTAAAGGTCAATTTGATTTTAAATTTTGGATGAAAGTTATAATGGTAATAATTCCACCGCTTGCATTAATATTTGCAGTTCTTGGATCAATATTAATGGGTATTGCAACAGTAAACCAAGCTGGTTCAATTGGTGCAATAGGAGCGACTATAATGGCTGGGTATCGTCTGCATCAAGGTAAAAATGATGCATATTATCCATTACTAATATCTGTTGTAGCTTTAATTCCAATTTTTTATATTTCAAATAATTATAATTTAAATATTAAAGCAATAGAAACTAGAAACTTAACTGCAATTCTAATCACAGGTTTTTTTACTTTAATCTTTTTAATAGGTATAATTTGGAGCTTTTGGAGATCTTATAAAGTTGATAACGTCTTAAAAGAAGTTGTTACTGAAACTTGTGTAACTACTTCGATGGTATTCATAATTCTTTTAGGTGCAGCAATGTTAACTTCAGGGTTTAGGGCTTTTGGAGGTGAAGAATTAGTAAGAGATTTTTTACAAGATTTGCCAGGTGGATTTTGGACTCAATTTATTGTTGTCATGATAGTAATTTTTCTTTTAGGTTTTTTCCTTGATTTCATAGAAATTGCAGTAGTAGTTGTTCCTATTATTGCACCAATATTATTAGCTGAAACAGGAGCTAATGTTAGTGCAATTTGGTTAGGTGTAATGATTGGGGTAAATTTACAAACTTCTTTTTTAACTCCCCCTTTTGGTTTTGCTTTATTTTATTTAAAAGGTGTTGCACCAAAATTTATTACAACCTTAAATATTTGGAAAGGTGTTGTTCCTTTTATAGCATTACAATTAATTGGACTTGCGATTGTAGGTTTTTATCCAAGTTTAGTAAACTATTTACCTGCTAGAACATACTTAACATCTCATGTGGCCCCGCCTCCAATGAACCCTAAGCTTCAACATTGTTTACAAGAATATAAATTTGATATTTACAACAATGATGAGCAAAAAATCACAGCTGCTATAAAAAGTTTTGAGCAGCTGGTTCCTTCAGATCTTCCCAATGATAAATTAGATATTTTTGAGGAACATTTTGAAAACGCGCTTGGAACTTTTGCGCTGGTTAAAAAACTTCAAAAAACCGAGGAAGATTATAACTTATTTGCTGAAGATTATAGAGACCTTCATTTCAATGTAAGAAAAAAACAAAAGAAAATAAGAAAAATAGAATTAAAAATAGAAAAATCAAAAGCGGAAATTAGAAATTTGGAAAAAGATGACTTATCTAAAAAAAATAAAATCGAACTTAGAATTGAAGATTATAAGTTAGAAATTGATGAAATAGCAAAAGAAATTCCAGAAAATTGGACATCTAAAAATAAAGAATTTGAAATTCTTCAAAAAGCTAAAAATACACAAACAAAAAGATATAAAAAAAATGTAGATGAGGCATATGATAATCTAGATCAAATTGCTATGTTCATAAAAGATCATGAAAATTTACAAAAACTTTCACCTGAAATTCAAAATTTAAAATATGAAATTAATAATAAAAACTATCAAAATTCAATTTTAATTATAGATAGTCTATTTGAAAAACTAAGTGAAATTTCAGGTACAGAGGAATTTGCCAATAGATTAGATGATCTATATTCTTTAGTTGATAGTGAAGAAATAGATGAAAATAAAATCTCAGATGCAAGCTCAGAAGTATTTATTTTGTTTGATAAGGAAGTAAATTGGAGAAAAGATGCAGCTCAAAATTTAATGCCAGAACTTGAAAAATATAATGAGGTTATTAAAAATAATATAGGTTTAAGATTACAATCTCGTTTAACAAAAGAACAGGCGAAATTTGTTGCAAGTTGCAACTCTATCCATCGTGATATATCTTTAAATTTCTAATTTAAATTAATGGAAAAAAATATTTTACCGATTAAAAAAGCGGTTCTAATATTTTTTGTATTTGCTTGTGGATATTTTATATCTGCACTTTTAAGAGCAATTACAGCAACTTTATCTCCTTTATTAACTTCAGAGTTTAATTTAAATGCTGGTGATCTAGGGTTATTAGCTGGTGGTTATTTTTTAGGATTTGCATCTATGCAAATACCTCTTGGATATTTACTTGATAAACATGGACCTAAAAAAGTAGTTTCATCTTTTTTATTAATTGCAATTATTGGAACAACTGCTTTTGCTTTAGCACAAAGTTTTTCTGGTCTACTGATATCAAGAATTTTAATTGGAGTTGGTGTTAGTGCATGTTTAATGGGACCTTTAACCGGTTATAGAATTTGGTTTGCAGATGAATACCAACAAAGAGCTAATGCATGGATGTTAATGGTGCTTTCAATGGGTTTTGTTTTTTCAACATTGCCTGTTCAAATTTTATTACCAGTTATTGGTTGGAGATGGATATTTGGCTCTGTGGCTATTGTAATACTTCTTATTATAACTTTAACATTACTGTTTATTCCTTCATGGAAAAGCGAAGATAGCAAAGATGTAGAGAACGCAGGATCTTTATCAGATGTTTGGAAAAATAAGTTTTTTAGAAGTACAATTCCTCTTGGCTTATTTAATTATGGAGGAATGGTTGCAATTCAAACTTTATGGGCCGGACCATGGATGGTTAGAGTTACGGGATATACACCATTAGAGAGCGCAACAGGACTCTTTTGGATAAATATAACAATGTTAATTGCCTTTTTTATTTTTGGATACATTTTACCTAAAATTACAAAACTTGGCCTAGAGTCGATGAGACTAATGAAGTTTGGACTACCAATTAGCTATTTATCATTACTTGTTATAATTATTTCAGGAGAAAATGCAGGTGCATTACATTTTACTATATATATACTTACTTCAATTGTACTAACTCTTACCCAGCCCGCTGTGGCTTTATCTTTTCCAACTAGTCTAGCAGGCAAATCGCTTACATCATTTAATTTACTTATTTTTGTAGGCACTTTTTTAATGCAATGGGGAATTGGTTTAGTGATTGATTTATCTCAATTTTTAGGGAAGGGAGAAATTCAAAGTTTTCAAATTTCTTTTACTGTTTATTTAATCATTTGTATTTTAAGTTATTCATATTTTATTATGAAAAATAAAAATGAATAAAAAAAAAATGTATATTTTGTCTATAGTTGGTTTAGTAGTTTTAATTTACTTAATTATTTCATTGATATTATATTCTTCTCAAAGAAGCTTATTATATCATCCTACAGAAAATAATTATTCTGGAGATATGCTTACGGTTTCAATAGAAAAAATTAAAATTAAAAATGATGATAATATAGAACTACTAGCTTGGTACCATGAAAAAAATATAGAAAAGTATAAAACTATTCTCTTTTTACATGGTAATGCAGGATCTTTAGAAAATAGAATACACAAAATTAATCATTTCAATGAAATGAATGTAAATTTTTTAATTATTTCTTGGAGAGGTTTTAGTGGTAATAAAGGTAAACCAACTGAAAATGGCCTTTATATAGACGCAAAGAGTGGGGTTGATTGGCTAAAGAATAAAGGAATTGATGAAAAAAATATTATTATTTATGGAGAGTCGTTAGGCACAGGTGTAGCTACTGAAATTGCACAAAAAAATAATTTTGCAGGAGTAATTTTAGAATCACCATTCACTTCAATGATAGCTGCTGCTAAATCTAAGTATCCAATATTTCCTATTAAGTTGCTTCTTAAAGATAAATATGAAAGCGATAAAAAGATTAAAA
>CACENP010000004.1 GCA_902560815.1 uncultured Pelagibacteraceae bacterium | reverse complement strand
TATTATTAGGGATAGTCCTAAAAAACCGGGAGCTAAAGATGGCTAGATAGGACTATCTATAAGGACTTATATCACACTATATTGTAAAAAGCATTAAGTATTTATTTAAAATTAAGCAAAAAAACATGAAAAAAAGCCACAGACCTTTAACAAAAATCAAAAATCCAGAGCCATATCAAGCTAGTCTGGATTGGGTCATATGGGCAGCATGGGCTGACAGGATCACATTTGAGGATATAAAAAAAAAAACTGGAAAGTCAGAGTCTGAGGTTATTAAATTAATGAGAAAAACCTTAAAACCTTCATCTTTCAAATTATGGAGAAAAAGAGCAAAAACTCAAAGTATAAAACATAGAAAAAAGTTCGAATTATCAAGAAAAGAAATTAGAAGAAAAATTAAAAAAAGTGACTATATATAAATCATGAAAAATATTACCATGTATACGGGTCCAATGTGTAATTTCTGTGATGCAGCAAAAAGGCTTTTTTCCAGAAATAATCTTAAATATGAAGAAATAGATATTTCATCAAAAGATGGTCTTAGAGATGAAATGATTAAAAAAGCAAATGGAAAAAGAACAATTCCTCAAATATTTTTTGATGATCACCACGTAGGTGGTTATGTAGAGTTAAGAGAGTTAGAAAAAAAAGGTGAATTAATTAACTTATTAAAATAATTATTTAAATAAGCAATCTACTTTCTTTCCTTAAAAATTAAACATACACCATTATTACAATACCTTTTACCAGTTGGCTCAGGTCCATCTTCGAATATATGTCCATGATGACCCCCGCAATTTTTACAGTGGTACTCTGTCCTTGGGTAGCCTAATAAATGATCAGTTTTAGTTTCAAATACATCTGGTAATGTTTCATAAAAAGATGGCCATCCTGAACCACTTTCATATTTTGCACTAGATACAAATAGTTTTACATCACAGTTTGCACAATGATAACTTCCTTCTCTTTTTTCATTATTTAGTTCACTCGACCCTGGTGGCTCAGTTCCTTCATCAAATAAAATCAATTTTTGTTCATCTGATAAATTTGGATTATTTTTTTTCATTATTATTTCACAAATTTTTTTTATTTGACAACGTAATACCAGCAATAATAAATATTGCTCCCCATATATGATAGAACATGAATTTTTCATCAAAAATTAACATAGCCATTATTGCTCCCATGATTGGCATTAAATGTAGAAATATTCCAGCTCTGTTTGCTCCAATAATTGAAATTCCCTTAATCCAAAAAAAGAATGCTGCTAGTCCTGGAAAAATAACTACATACGCTAAGATTAAATAGAATGGTGTACCTAAAATAATTGGATTACCCATATTCATTTCAATAATGTAAATTGGTATTAGGAAAACTAAACCACAAATAATTACAACCTCTAATAAAGACATTTGAGAAATTTTATATTTTTTACTTTTTAATAGGGCAGAATAAATTGCCCACGAAAACATAGCAATAACCATGGATAAGTCTCCTTTATTGAAATTTAAATTTTTTATTAAATTTAAATCAGCCTTTGTAATAATAAAAATTACTCCAGTTAAAGATAAAATAACCCCAATAATTTGAAAAATATTCGTTTTTTCAATTTTTAAAATTGAAGAAATAAAAATTATCCATACTGGAATAGTTGAAATCATTAAAATTCCGCTAATAACCTGAGTATAATAAAGTGAATAATAAACGATAGAATTAAATATCGTAATACTAGTTATTCCCAAAATTATAAAAAAACCTAAATTATCTAAAACATATTTTTTATTATTTATTATTTCTTTGTATGTAAATGGGAGTAGAATTAGACCTGCAAAAAACCATCTATAAAAATTTAGAGAAAATGGTGGTATTTGAAACATACTTGCGGCTTTACCAACAATAAAATTTCCTGACCAAAATATAGTAGTCAGAATTAAGATAAAATAAGCTAGTTTGTTGTTGTTTTTCACGAATTACGAAAACCTTAAAGAGCTGTAAGGTTCTAAATCTAAATTAGTATTCTCATTTGAAATCATTTTAGAAATTATCTTCCCAGATATAGCGGCTAAAGTCCATCCTAAATGATGGTGACCAAAAGAATAGAAAACATTATTATAATTTTTAGATGGCCCTATAACAGGCAGATAATCTGGTAATGTTGGTCTAAATCCTAACCACTCGTCTTCATGACTATCTGGTAGACCATCTAATAAAAATTTTGCATTATCAACTAAGTTTTTTATTCTAGATTTTGAAAGTGGATTTGTTAAACCTCCAAATTCAACAGTTCCAACAACTCTTAATCCTTGCTCCATTGGTGTCATACCAAAACCTCTGTTTTGAAAAACAACAGGGCGTGAAATTAAATGTTCAAAATCTTTAAAGTGAATATGATAACCTCTTTCAGTATCTAATGGAATATTTTCATGTAGCTTGTCTGTTAATTTTTTTGAAAACGCTCCACAGCATATAACTAGTTTGTCAAAAATAAATCTTTGTGTTTCAGATCTAACTACAGGATTATTTTCATCAAAATCTATATTTTTAATATTTAATTTTAAAAATCTTCCACCTTTTTTTAAAAAGTTTTCAAATAATTTTACCCAAATTTTTCCAGGATTTCTTGCATGTCTTGCTTTTTTATAAAAAACTCCAGCGTGATAAATATTTTTAATGTTAGGCTCTAAATCATGTATCTCGCTTCTGCTTAACAATTGTTGTTCAGCTCCTATTTCATTTCTTATTTGAATTTCCAGCTCTCTACTTTTAAGATTTTGATCATTCCAAATATACATAATTCCTTTGCTTTCAACCAATCCTGATAAATCAATTTCCTCAAATAATTCATCGTACGCAGGTAAAGCTAAATCTAATATCTGGTGCATATATTTTGCTGTATGCATCATATTTTTTTTTACTACAATTTTTTATAAATTTTAAAAACCATGGAAGCATTTTTGGAACATAGTTCCATTTTAATGCCAAAGGTCCAGTTGAGCTTAAAAGCATCGCAGGAACATCAGATAATATATCTGGTCTATTTACTGGTACTGAAGCATAAGGTGAAAAGTGTCCAGCATTACCATATGAAGCTGCTTGGTTTCCTGGCTCCTCTCTATCAAATAAAGTTACTTGAAAACCTTTTTTTTGTAAAAAAAGTGCATTACATACGCCTTGTATTCCTGCTCCTACAATCCCAATCTTAAATTTATTTGTCATTATTTTTTTATAATACATATTTATTTGAAATTAATTAAAGTGACAAATTATACTTAATTTAATTTACGATATTAGTTGTCGACTATAGATTTTAGTACTCATAACTATGCCCAACCCAATCATTGTTGCCAGCATTGACGAACCACCGTAAGACATGATTGGCAAAGGGGATCCAACTATAGGTAGTAAACCTAAAACCATTGCCATATTTACAGTAATATAGACAAATATTGCAGAACCAAAACCAAAACAAAAAAATTTGCCAAAAAAATTTCTTGATAAAGATCCTATTCTCAAAATTCTAAATATTAAAACTGCATATAGCGTAAGTAATAAAATTGAACCTATAAAACCAAATTCTTCAGAAAAAAGTGTAAATATAAAATCTGTATGTTTTTCTGGTAAAAATTCTAAGTATCCTTGCGTTCCTTTTAAAAAACCTTTGCCAGTAAGACCTCCAGATCCAACAGCAATTTTTGATTGTATAATTTGGTAACCTGCGCCTAACGGGTCCTTATCAGGATCAAAAAAAGTTAGAATTCTTAATTTTTGGTAGGGTTTTAGAAAAGAAATTATAAATGGTGCTGAAATAATAAAAATTAATGATGAGTAAAAAAAATATTTAACATTTACGCCTGCTAACCATAAAACAATTATACCGCTTAATGCAATTAAAATAGATGTACCAAGATCAGGCTGGCTTATCACAAGTGAGATTGGAATAATTAAAATTAATATAGGTATAATTATATTTCTTATTCTATTAACATGAGCAACTTGAATTCTATGATAATACTTTGCAAAACAAATAATAATTGCTATTTTCATAAGCTCTGATGGTTGTAAGTTTATAAAATATAAATTAATCCATCTTTGCGATCCTTGAGCAGTTATACCAAACAATGATGCCCATATTAAAAGACCTAATACTATTATGTAAAATAAATAACCTAAAGCATGCCATGTTTTAATGTTTATGAACGATATAAAAATCATCATAGTAAAAAAGATTACGAATCTTATAATATGACTTTCAGAATGATATCTTAGTTCACCCCCATCTGTTGAATACATGGCAAATGAACTTATTATTCCTATAATTAATATAGTAACTAACATTATATAATCTAGAGATCTTAACTTTTGAAAAAAAGTTGATTTATCAGATAAAGAACTTTGTATAAACATTATATATCAGTACTAACTAAATTTTTTTTTTTAATTTTTTCTCTTAGTTCGTGTCTATCAATAACAAATTTAAATAGTTTTTTTGCAATAGGTGCTGCTGTAGAACTTCCAGAACCTCCATGCTCAACTAAAATACTAACAGCATATCTTGGATTCTTGTATGGGCCAAAAGCTATATACCATGCATGATCTCTTTCTTTGTAAGGAATTTGACTTGTCTTTAAATCAAGTTCTCTTTCTGCTTCAGTAATTCTTTTTACTTGGGCTGTTCCAGTTTTTCCTGCAAATTGGTATTTTGGATCTTCAATTCTAGAAGAAAAAGAAGTTCCATATATTTCGTTTGTAGATCTAAACATTGCGTCTAGAACAAATTTTATATTTTCCTTATTTCTATATAATGCATCATAAGTTTTTTCATCTTTTTTAAATATTTTTTCAGTTGCTGATAGTAGGTTTGAATCTTCTAATTTATTTTCTTCTGCAAATTTCATTTTTTGTTTTATTGTTTCAACATTTTCTTGGTTGCTTTCAAAAATTATTTTTGGATAAATTTTGTGACCACCATTTGCAAGTTGGGCTGTCATTAAACACAATTGCAAAGGTGTGGTTTGAATATAACCTTGCCCAATTCCATTTATTAAAGTTTCTCCTAAATACCAATTTTGACCAATGGCATTTTTTTTCCATTTTGTTGAAGGAACGACACCTTTTTTTTCATTAAAATATTCTCCTAAAACAACATTTCCTAAACCAAATTTTTTTGCTGTTTCATTTAATCTATCTACACCCAGAAGTCTTGCTGCTTCATAAAAATAAGTATCACAAGATTGCTTAATAGCATTTTGAAGAGACATATATCCATGTCCTTGTTTTTTCCAACAATGGTATTTCATGCCATACAATTCTAAAGGATGCTTGTGTCCTCTGCAGTTAACTTTTAAGTTTGTTGTAATAACATCATTTTCAAGAGCTGAAAGTGCTACTAAAGGCTTAATCGTAGAACCTGGAGAATATAATCCAGAAACAGTTTTATTTAATAAAGGTTTTAATGGATCTTTTTTAATTTCTTTCCACTTGTTTTTTTCTATGCCATATAAAAATAAATTTGGATCAAAAGATGGTGAAGAGTTCATTGCAATTATTTCTCCTGTGTAAATATCCATAACAGAAATTGATCCGGCCCTTTCGTTTAAAAGCTCGTGTGTATATTTTTGAATCTCAGTATCAATTGTAAGTTTTATTGTTTGTCCTTGTTCACCTTCTTTAAAGTCTATTTGGTTAATCCTTTTTCCAAAAGCGTTCACTTCGAATCTTTGAACTCCATTTGTTCCTATTAATTCTTCTTCTAATGCCTTTTCTAATCCTGTTTTACCAACTCTAAGTCCTGGTACATTTCTTTCCTTAATTGTTTCATTACTAACTAGATCCTCAACACTTGCTTCAGAAACATATCCTAGAACATGTGTGTAAGTTTCATTATATGGATAGTTTCTACCAACTGTTAAAACAGGTCTTGCGCCAGATAATTCATGAAGATAAAAATTAATCTTTGAAAACTCGTCCCATGTTAAATTTTCAGATACTATTAGTGTTTCCCATGGTTTTTGTTTATTTTTTTTTTTTAATTAATTCTTGTAAATGATTATCGCTTAGATTTAAAATATCTTTTAATCTAACAATCAAAGTTTTAAAATCTTCCACTTGCTCTGGTACAACATGCAATTGATAAACGGTAAGATTCTTTGCTATTCTATTCCCAAAATAATCTACAAATTCTCCTCTTACAGGTGGAAGTCTGGCTTCTCTTAATCTATTTTTATCCGATAAAGTTAAATATTTTTTATTTTCATTGATTTGAAGAGAAAATAATCTTCCCACTATTCCAAAGAATACAACGGCTTTTGCAGCTGCAAATATAAACATTCTCCTATTAATAGTATTTGATTTTTTAAAACCTGAATCTTCTCCACTACCAATCATGTCTTGATCCTTAAAAGAATTTTACGATAAATATCAAAAATATGAGCAAAAATATAATAGAACAAAAATGTAAATATTATATTCCCTAATATTTCATAATAATTTATTTCTACTGAAAAAAATAATACTAATAAAAAATAATTAATTGAATTTGCAACTAAAATTGTAAATAAAAAATATAGCCAATCTTTTGTTAAACTTGGTCTTAAAGTAATATTTCTAAGATAGCCAGCAAATCCACAGATAATTAAATATGTAAGGCTACTAATTCCAATTGGAAACCCTAATACCGCATCGTTAAACATTCCTGCGATAAAAATAAAACCGTAACCAAGTGTTTCTATTCTTTTTAAACTCCAATAAAAAATTAATATAAAAGGAAAATTAAATGAAAAATATTGATAGTTTAAATAATTAAAATCAAATTCATTAAATACAGATATAAATAAAAGTAAAAGAGGTAAATATAAAAGAAAAGTATTTCCAATAGTACTTCTGAATTTTGAACTCATTAATTATTATCCTCTTCAAATGATACTAATTTAACAAAAGTTAGTTGAGACAATTTAGAAAAAAAATTTACTATTTCATTACTTTCCTCTGTTTCTTTGTGATAAATGCCAATCGGAATTCCTGGTTTAAACAATCCTCCAGATCCTGAGGTATAAACAATACTTTTATCTTGAACTAATATATCAGTTTCAAGATACTCTATTTTTCCGTTAATTTTCCCAGTTCCAGATAAAATGGATTGAATATTTCCTGGTTCTATACCAACAGGAATTTTACTGTTTAAGTCTGAAATAAGTAACACTCTAGAAGTAGAATAGTTAACTTCAACAATTTTACCTACTAAATAAGTTTCATCTAATACTGCCATTCCAAGTTTGATGTTGTCTTTGGAGCCCTTATTTACAATAATTGATTTTAAAAAAGGGCTGTTTTTATCAATTAAAACTTTGGCAACTAATTCTTTAGAGTTGTAAACATATTCATTAATTGTTTTTTTTAGTCTTTTATTTTCTTCTTGTAAAAATTGATTTTCATATTTTTTTGTTTGAATTGCTTTCAACTCATCTTTAATCAACAAATAGTCATTATAAATATTAAGGTGATCTTTAATTTTACCAGAAATATTTTGAATTTTTTTTTCAGGTACAGATATAATAAATGAGGTTCTGTAAACTATTTCATTTAAAGTTATTTTAAGATAGTTAGTAACGGGAAGATTAATTTTAGAAATAATCAGCAACCCTATTGAGAAAAAAATTAATCCAATTAAAGAAAATCTTTGTTTATTGCCTTTTTTAAGAAAAGCTGAACGAATAGCTATAATAAAGTCGTCTCTACCCGCTGCCATAATTTTTTAATACTCTGATAATATACTTGAAAAAGTCTCCTCTTGATCTAAAGCTTTACCGGTTCCAATTGCGACACACGCTAATGGATCATCAGCTATGTGAACAGGTAGCCCAGTTTCTTTAGAAAATCTTTTATCAATATTTTTTAATAATGCTCCACCACCAGTTAATGTAAGGCCCATATCAACTAAATCTGCTGATAATTCTGGAGGAGTATTTTCTAAAGCATCTTTAATCCCATTAATCATTTCTTTTAATATAGGATTCAAAGCTTCTGATGTATCTTCTTCAGTTATGTTAACTTCTTTTGGAGTTCCTGAACGAATATCTCTACCTTTAACTGGATATTTATTATTATTTGTTGGAATTGCAGTTCCTATCTCTTTTTTAATTTTTTCAGATGTGCTATCACCAATTAATAGATTGTATTCTTTTCTCATAAAGTTTTGTAATGCATGATCCATTGCGTCACCCGCAACTCTTAGAGAATTAGAATAAACAACTCCACCTAACGACATAACTGCAATTTCAGTTGTTCCTCCGCCTATATCTACTACCATAGAGCCTGTTGCCTCAGAAATAGGAAGTCCAGCTCCAATAGCAGCTGCTATAGGTTCTTCAATTAATTGTACTCTTCTTGCGCCTGCTGCAAGTGCACTGTCTTGAATAGCTTTTCTCTCTACAGGTGTTGATCCTGTTGGAACACAAATTAAAATTCTAGGATTTGCAAAAGTACTTCTTTTGTGAACTTTTTTTATAAAATGTTTAATCATTTCTTCTGTAACAATGAAATCAGCAATTACTCCATCTCTTAAAGGACGTATCGCCTGAATATTTCCAGGAGTTCTTCCAAGCATAGTTTTTGCTTCATCGCCTACAGCCAATACTGATTTTTTTCCTTTGCTATCAACAACGGCTACAACCGAAGGCTCATTTAAAACAACCCCTTGTCCTTTTAAAACTACAAGTGTGTTTGCTGTTCCAAGGTCAATTGCCATGTCTTGTGACCAAATTTTTGATACGCGATTAAATAAACCCATTTATATTCCTTTCACTTTTTCTTGTTTTTGCTGTTCTGGAGAATATCCAGGTGCAGTTTTATCTCTTTTAATAATCATCTTATTTAATGCATTTATATATGCATTGGCTGATGCAACTAATGTATCAGTATCTGCTGCTTGACCAACAGTTGTTTTTCCATTTTCCTCAATTCGAACACTAACAGTTGCTTGAGCATCTGTTCCTTCAGTTACAGCGTGAACTTGATATAACTGTAAATTTACGTCGTGAGGGTAAAGTTTTTTTATACATTTAAATATTGCATCAACAGGACCGTCTCCAGTCTCAGATGCATTTTTAACTTCACCAAAAACATCTAAGGTCATTTCAGCTCTTTGTGGTTCTCCTGTGCCAGCAAATACCTTTAATGATTTCAAGTTAATTGCGTTAACTTTATTATCGATAATTAAACTATCATCAACTAGTGCAATTATATCTTCATCATAAACATGCTTTTTTTTATCAGCTAATATTTTAAATTTACCGAATGCATTTTCTATTACATCATCTGTAACATCTACATAACCTAAACTTACTAGTTTATCTTTAAAAGCATGCCTTCCAGAGTGTTTACCCATTACTAAAGATGTTTGTTTTACCCCAACACTCTCTGGTGTCATAATTTCATAAGTTTGTCTATTTTTTAACATTCCATCTTGATGAATTCCTGCCTCGTGTGCGAAAGCATTTTTCCCAACTATTGCTTTATTGTACTGGACTGGAAATCCTGTTGCATTTGAAACAATTTTTGAAGCTTTGCTTAATAAAGTTGTATTAATTCCAGTTTCGTATGGCATCAAATCGGGCCTTGTTTTCATTGCCATTACTACTTCTTCTAAAGCAGCATTACCTGCTCTCTCTCCTATTCCATTTATAGTGCATTCTATTTGTCTTGCACCAGCTTGAACACCTGCTAGTGAATTTGCAACAGCTAATCCTAAGTCATTATGACAATGAGTGGATAAAATTGCTTTATCTATGTTTGGAACTTTATTTTTCAAAGTTTCAATAATTTTTGTAAATTCTGATGGTATCGTATAACCAACTGTATCAGGAATATTTATAGTTTTTGCACCACATTGAATTGCTAGCTCAACAGTTTTACACATATAATCCATATCAGTTCTTGTTCCATCTTCGCATGACCACTCAACATCATCAGTAAATTTTCTAGCATAGGTAACATGCTCCTTAATTGATTCATAAACTTCTTCGGAAGACTTATTTAGCTTATGCTTCATGTGTAGTGGGCTGGTTGATATAAATGTGTGAATTCTAAATCTAGGAGCGTGTTTCAATGCTTCATAGCATCTATCTATGTCTTTTTTTGAATGTCTTGATAAACCTGCTGGAATAGAATTTTTTAAAACTTTGCTTACTTCTGTAACTGCCTCAAAATCGCCTGGGGATGCAATTGGAAATCCAGCTTCAATTATATCAACTCCAAGCTCGTCAAATACCCTTGCAATTTGTATTTTTTCTTCCAAGCTCATAGATGCCCCTGGTGATTGCTCACCATCTCGCATCGTAGTATCGAAAATATATACTCTGTTTTTATCGGTCATTTTATTATTTTAAAGCTCTGGCATAATACATTCTCTCGCCCAGATTGCAAAATAAAATGGTTATATTTTAATTAATAATTAGCTTTTATCACTATCTATTAACTTCTTCTTAGCTATCCAAGGCATAAGAGCTCTAAGACCTGCTCCAACTTTTTCAACCGGGTGTTCAGCTAATTTTTCCCTAGTTTTTAAGAAGTTCTTTTGACCATTTTTACATTCGTCCATCCAATCTTTAGTGAATTTACCTGACTGAATATCCGCTAACACTTCTTTCATTCTTTTCTTTGTTTCTTCTTTATTAATTATTTTTGGACCAGTAACATACTCGCCATATTCAGCAGTATTTGAAATTGAATAATTCATATTAGCAATTCCACCTTCGTAAATTAAATCTACAATTAATTTCACTTCGTGAACTGTTTCAAAATACGCCATCTCAGGTTCATATCCTGCCTCAACTAAAGTCTCATATCCATTTTTAATTAATTCAACTAATCCTCCACAAAGAACAGTTTGTTCACCAAACAAATCTGTTTCAACTTCGTCTTTAAATGTAGTTTCAATAATTCCAGATCTTCCACCACCAACCGCAGATGCATATGACATTGCTAGTTCTCTTGCCTTACCTGATCCATTTTGATGGACAGCAAATAAACAAGGAACGCCTCCACCTTTTTCAAATTCACTTCTTACCAAATGTCCTGGGCCTTTTGGCGCAACCATAAATACATCTAGATCTTTTCTTGCTTTTATTAAATCGTAATGAATATTTAATCCGTGTGCGAATGCAATTGAAGTTCCTTCTCTAACACGTTGTTCAATATGATTTTTATAAATTGTTGCTTGAAGCTCATCAGGAGTTAAAATCATAACTACATCAGCCCACTCTGCTGCGTCGGACAAATTCATAACTTTTAATCCTTTTGACTCTGCTTTTGATTTACTAGCCGAACCATCTCTAAGAGCAACCACTACTTCTTTTACACCACTGTCTTTAAGATTAAGAGCATGTGCATGTCCTTGGCTTCCATATCCAAAAATTGCAATTTTTTTATTTTTTATCAGATTTACATCTGTATCTTTTTCATAAAACATTTTCATATTTTTCTCCTTTAGATTTATTTAAATATCTCTGATCCTCTTGTCATTGCAACCGCACCTGTTCTTGAAACACTTACTAAGCCAAGTTTTTTTAAATTTTTTGACATTAAGTCTATTTCTCTTCTTAAGGCAGTTATTTGTATAACATACGATTTATTTGACTTGTCCAATATTATAGCATTATACTTTTTGCAAGCTTTTAAAGCTTTTTCTTTTTTTGATTGGTTTCCTACTATTTTAAATAAAGCCATCTCTTTAAATATAACTTTTTTATCTTCCCTTTTAAAATCAGCAACTTTGTGTACTGGGACTAATTTTTTTAATTGTAGTTTTATTTGCTCTATAACCTGTGGTGTTCCTGTAGTAACTATTGTGATTCTAGATATATTTAATTTTGGGTCAATTTCAGCAACAGCTAATGATTCAATATTGTATCCTCTACCAGAAAATAACCCGACCACTCTTGCTAAAACTCCAGCTTCGTTGTCAACCCAAACAACAATTATATGTGTATCAAGTTTTCCTTGCTTGCCTGGAGTGCTATATGCTGATTTTGATTTTGCCATTAAACTAAAGTCTTACCTTTCCCTGTAATTTTATTTTCTTTTTGATCTTTTGGACCTAAAAGCATTTGATTGTGTGCTTTTCCAGAAGGTATCATGGGAAAACAATTTTCTTGTTTGTCTACCCTACAATCAAATATTACTGGTCTGTCCGTGTTAATCATTTCTATTATTTTATCGTCTAACTCTTCAGGTGTTTGAGCTCTTATGCCTACACAGCCATATGCTTCTGCAAGTTTTACAAAATCTGGTAGTGCAGCTGTATAACTTTCTGAATAGTTTTTATCATGTAGTAATTCCTGCCACTGTCTTACCATTCCCATATATTCGTTATTTAAAATAAATATTTTAATCGGAAGACTGTATTGAACCGCAGTAGACATTTCTTGCATAGTCATCAAAACAGATGCTTCTCCAGCAATATCAATTACTAATTTATTTGGATGAGCAACCTGCACTCCAACTGCGGCTGGCAATCCATATCCCATTGTTCCAAGACCACCAGAAGTCATCCAACGATTAGGTTTATCAAATTTATAATGTTGTGCTGCCCACATCTGATGCTGACCAACTTCAGTTGTTATATAAGTATCTTTGTTTTTGGTTAGTTCATAAAGTCTTTGAACTGCATATTGTGGTTTTATAGTTTCGGTACTATTAACAAAATTAAACGAATTAATAGATCTCCATTTTTGAATTTGCTCCCACCATTTAGAAACTTTTTGATTATTAGATTTTGCAAAATTAGGTTTTACTTTTTTTATTGTTTTTATTGTAGAGGTAATTACTTCAGCAACATCTCCTACAATTGGTAAATCTACTTTGACATTTTTATTAATTGAAGATGGATCAATATCTATATGAACTTTTTTTGATTTAGGAGAGAATTCATCTATCTTTCCAGTTATTCGATCATCAAATCTAGCACCAATGTTTATCATAAGATCACAATCATGCATTGCGTTGTTAGCTTCATATGATCCATGCATTCCAAGCATGCCCAAAAATTGACTATCTTCACCTGGATAAGAACCTAAACCTTGCAGTGTAGATGTTATTGGAAAACCAGTCATATTCACTAGTTCTCTTAGAAGTTCGCTAGCTTTTGGTCCAGAGTTAATAACACCTCCACCAGTATAAAAAATTGGCTTTGATGCTTTGCTCATCAATTTAATCAGTTCGTCAATATCTTTTTGAGAAAATTGATTAGTAGCTTTACCGTTTAATTTTTTTTGTTTTTTGAATTTAGTATAATTTGTTTTTTGAAACTGAACATCTTTTGGTATATCGACTAATACAGGTCCTGGTCTACCAGTTGTAGCAACTTCAAAAGCTTTATGAATTACTTTTTCTAAATCTTTTACATCTTTAACTAGCCAATTATGTTTTGTGCAAGGTCTTGTTATTCCAGTGGTATCACATTCTTGAAATGCATCTGTACCTATTAAATGAGTAGGAACTTGTCCTGAAATACAAACCAATGGAACAGAATCCATATAAGCATCTGTCAAAGCAGTAACAGCATTAGTGGCACCTGGGCCTGATGTAACTAAAAGTACTCCTGGTTTTCCACTCGATCTTGCATATCCTTCTGCAGCATGACCTGCTCCTTGTTCATGACGAACCAATATATGTTTAACGGAATTAAAATTTTTTAATTCATCATAGATTGGAAGTACCGCACCACCAGGATAACCAAAAATAAATTCTACATTTTGGTCCTCCAAGCATTTAAATACTATTTCAGCTCCTGAATACAATTTTGACATCCAGCCAATCTAGCTGAAGTTGTGCTAATAGGTCAAGTTTAAGAGGCAATTATTTTAACTTTTTTATAGCTTCAGTTAAATTTTTTGGATTAATTTTTTGCCAAGACTGCATCTGTCCTCTTGCCCACGTTGCTTGTCTTTTGGCATATTGCCTTGTTTTGATAGCAATTCGCTCTTGAGCTTGCTCAATAGTACACTGTTTATCTAATAAACTTGTAATTTCTTTAATTCCAATAACTTTGTTAGAGCTATTTTCTTTTTTTACTTTAAGTCTGTTGAATCTCTTAACTTCTCGAATAACGCCCTCTTTAAACATGTCCTCAACTCTTAAATTAATTCTTTTAATCAATTCTTCTCTTGGATAATCAATATAAAGCTTAACAAATTCATTCGACGAAAAAAAAATTTTAGTTTTTTTGAACCAATCATAAATTGATTTTTTTGTTTGATATTTTATTTCATATGCTCTGATGGATCTTTGTACGTCATTCTTATCAATTTTATTTTTTATTAAAGGATCATAATTTTTTAACTTTTTATAAAACTTTTTCTGTCCTAGTTTTTTTTGCATTTTTCTAATCTTGTTTCTTACTTTAAACGGAATATTTGGTATTTTAACCAAACCTTCGGTGAGAGCCTTAAAATACAAACCAGTTCCACCAACTATAATTGGTATTTTCTTTTTAATACGAATATCTCTAATTTTTTTTAATAATAATTTAATCCATTCACCGGTGGAATATTTTTTTTTTACATCACAATATCCATATAAATGATGTTTAATTTTTTTTAATTCTTTTTTTTTTGGTCTTGCTGTTAAAATATTAAGTTGTTTATAAACCTGCATGCTATCTGCATTTATTATTTCTCCATTGATTTTTTTTGCTAACTTAAATGCAAAGTTTGATTTACCACTTGCTGTAGGACCTGCGATTAGAATGATTTTGGACTTAAGGTCCATTAATTAATCTAGCTTAACACCAATATATCTTCTTTGGCTTTGGTTATTATAAATAGCTATCAAAATTGTTTTATCTGAGCTTCTTAAAGCTGAATTAACAATGTTTTTAAGATCACCAACTGTTTTAATTTTCTTTTTCTGTGCCTCAACAATAATGTTATTTGTATTTAGATAGTTAATTGGACTATCATTTTCAATTTTAGTAATTACCGCACCTGTAGTTTCTTTCGGAAGATTTCTAGCTTCAATATCTTGCTCCGTTAAAGCTCTAACTGTTATTTTTAGACCTTCAATAACTGTTGTCTTGGGTCCTTCAGCTTTTTTTATATTAAAGTCTTCAGATGTTTCCAACCTTCCAAGTTTAACTTTTTTTATTACTTCTCTTTGGTTTCTCCAAATTTTTACATCTACAGTTTTTCCAACTTCTGTTTGCGCAACAATCAAAGGTAATTCTTTCATTTCATTTATTAATTTTCCGTCAAACTCTAAAATTATATCACCCGCTTTTATACCGCCCTTGTCTGATGGACTTCCATCTGCTACACTTTGAACAAAAGCTCCCCTTGGTTTATTTAATTTTTCAGCTTCTGCTATTTCCTTAGTTACATATTGAATTCTTACTCCTAACCAACCTCTTTTTGTTTCACCGTATTTAATTAATTGATCAATTACTATTTTTGCATTGTTTGATGGAATTGAAAAACCAATACCTATTGATCCTGATTGTCCAAGTATTGCAGTATTAATTCCAATTACATTTCCATCCATATTAAACAAAGGTCCGCCTGAATTTCCTTGGTTAATTGATGCATCAGTTTGTATAAAATCTTCATATCTAGTCATACCAATATTTCTATTTCTTGCTGAAATGATTCCAGCTGTTACAGTTCCCCCTAGTCCAAATGGATTACCTATTGCAATTACCCAGTCTCCAATTCTTGCTTTATCTGAGTCACCAAATTTTACAGGAAGGAATTTATCTTTAGATTGAATTTGAAGTACCGCTATATCTGACAAAGGATCTGTTCCAATTATAGTTGCTTCATATTCTTTGTCTCCATTAACTCTTACAAGAATATCATCTGCATCTTTAATAACGTGGTTATTTGTAATAACAATTCCTTTTTCGTCAATTATAAACCCTGATCCAAGTGCGTAAGCTTTCCTTTTTTGTGGAGTTCCAAAATCTTTAAACATATCTTCAAATGGCGAACCTGGAGGGAATTCTAACCCAGGAAATGGATTACTTTTTGTAACCACAGTTTGACTTGTTGAAATATTGACAACTGATGGCATTAATTTTTCTGCTAAATCTGCAAAAGAGGCCGGGGCATCTTTTGAGTAAGATATAGTAGATAAATTAAAAGTAATTATAACTACAAAAAAAATTTTTAGAAATCTAAATACCATTTTTTTTCATATACCAAATTATTACAAAACCAATTATAGCAAAGATTAAACCCCCTGTTCTTAATTGACTATCTTTTGCATCTTTGGCTTTAAGTAAAATACTTTTCATTTTTGATGGAAATAAGGCGTATAAAATTCCTTCTATAAAAAAGAATAGACCAAGTGCTATGATCAGTTCCCTCATCTTAAAATACTAATCTAATTTAGCTTTAATATTTCCAAAGAATTTAAAAAATTCACTATCTGGAGACAGAATCAAAGATGTTTCTCCTCCTATCAAAGCTTTTTCGTAAGCTTGCATTGCTCTATAAAATGCAAAAAACTCAGGATCTTTTCCGAAGGCATCTGCAAATATTTTATTTCTTTGACCGTCACCTTCTCCTTTCATAATCTGAGATTGTTTTTCAGCTTCTGCCAAAATTACTGTAACTTCTTTATCTGCAGTTGAAGTAATAGTTATTGCCATTTCTGCACCTTTTGCTCTAAATTCTTTAGCTTCTCTTTCTCTTTCTGTTTGCATTCTTCTATAAATTGCTTCGCTGTTAGCTGGCGGAAGGTCTGCTCTTTTAATTCTGACATCTACAATTTTAATACCAAATTTTTCTGCTTCATTATTTACTCCATCTTGTATTAATGCCATTTGATTTGTTCTGTCTGCGGATAATAATGTTTGTAATCTTTGTGTTCCTAAAACACTTCTAATTCTTGAGTTTATAATTGTTGATAAACGTGATCTAGCTACTCTTTCATTTCCTACAGAAATATAAAATTTTAAAGGATCAACTATTTGAAATCTAGCAAATGCATCAACTATTAATCTTTTTTGGTCTGACGCAATAACTTCTTCCGGTGGAGCATCTAAATTTAATATTCTTTTATCTAAGAAAACCACGTTTTGAATAAAAGGAATTTTAAAATTAATTCCTGGAGTGGAAATAATTCTTTTTGGGTCTCCAAATTGAAGAACAATTGCTTGATTAATTTCTTTAACTATAAAAACTGAAAAGAAAACTGTCGCTGCTAATACTATAATGATTGGTAGTAAAATTTTTTTCATTTAATTCACCTTTTTCAATTCTGGTAGAGGTAGATATGGAACTACTCCTGATCCTGCATTCTTATCGATTATAACTTTATCAATATCTGCTAATACCTTTTCCATGGTTTCAAGATACATTCTCTCTTGAGTTACTTCTTTTGCTTTAGCATATTCATTATATATTGATATAAATCTACTTGCCTCTCCTTCTGCTCTTGCAACAACTTCTTTTTTGTATGCTTCTGCAGCTTGTAAAATTTTTGCAGCTTCTCCACGTGCTCTTGGTATTACATCGTTAGCATATGCTTCCGCTTCATTTTTAGATCTTTCCATGTCTGCTCTCGCAGCCTGAACGTCTCTAAATGCATCAATAACTTGATCTGGTGGATCAGCTTTTTGTGTTTGTACTTGAGTAATCTGTATTCCAGAATTGTATTCGTCTAAAATCATTTGAATAATTTCTTGCGTATCAATCTCTATTTTTGATCTTCCTTCAGTTAAAATTGGCTGAATATTTGAACGAGCAATTACTTCTCTCATGGCTGTTTCTGCTGCAGCTTTTACTGTTCCCTCTGGATCCTGAATTTTAAATAAAAAGTTTCCTGCATCTTTAATTACCCAAAATACTGAAAAGTCTATATTCACGATATTTTCGTCCCCAGTTAACATTAAACTTTCTTCAGGAACATCTGCTACGCCACTTGAGCCAAATCCACTATCTCTTTCAGATCTAAAACCAATATCCATTCTGTTTACCTTGGTAACTTTAGGGGTTAGAACGCTTTCAACTGGAAAAGGTATATGATAATTTAAGCCTGGTTGTGTTGTTTTAACAAATTTACCAAATCTTAACACTACTCCTTGTTCGTCAGGCAAAACTCTGTACAATCCACTTAAAGCCCAAATTATTAATAAAATTACTAAACCGAAAACTATTGGTTTTCCTCCAGATCCACTTCCTCCTGGAAAAAATCTTTTTATCTTGTCTTGAATGTTTTTTACAATTTCATCAATATCTGGTGGAGTTGGTCCTCTTCTAAATCCGTCACCATTACCTCCTCCTGGAGGTGTGCCCCATGGGCTTTGATTTTTGAAATCGCTCATATGACAATGTATATAGTGTCTTTATCAAGAAAAACAAGATAAGTTGGGTTTATGGATACAAAACCGCGACAAAAATCCTTTATAAAAAACCCAATTAATGGAACAAAATTTACAATAGCGATTTCAAGTGCCAAGGGTGGCGTTGGAAAATCAACATTTGCAACAAATATTGCAATTGCATTAAAAAAAGTAGGATGCAAAGTTGGATTATTAGACGCAGATATTTATGGTCCTTCATTGCCTAAGCTATTTTCAATAAATGAAAAACCTAAGAGTGATGGAAAAAGTTTAAATCCTATTTTAAAATATGATATTCAATGTATGTCTATTGGTTTTTTAACCGAAGAACAGACTCCAATGATTTGGAGAGGACCAATGGTAACAAGTGCAATAAAAACCTTCACACAAAAAGTTTCTTGGAAAGACTTAGATTTTATAATTGTAGATATGCCGCCAGGAACTGGTGATACTCAACTTACATTTTCACAAGAAATAAAAATGGATGGGGCAATTATTATTTCTACGCCTCAAGAAATCGCACTACAGGATGTAAAACGAGGCATAAAAATGTTTGACAAACTCGGAGTAAAAATTATTGGTTTAATTGATAATATGAGTCATTTCATTGGAGATGATGGAAAAAAATATGCAATTTTTGGAGAAGGTGGAGTAAAAAGAACTGCCATTGAATTTGAAAAAGAATTTTTAGGAGAAATACCAATTAATCCTGAAGTTGGAAAATTAGGGGATCAAGGAACTCCAATTGTTGAAAGCAAACCAGACCATGAAATTTCAAAAATTTATATTAATTTAGCTGAGAAAATTAAATCAACTTATCTTTAAGACCAAAGGCAATCATTAATTCATTCCATTCTCTTTTCGATAAACCTGATTGATCTACATTAACTTCTTCACCTTTAATTAATTTTTGTAATATTATTTTTCCTTTTGCTGATACTTCTGTACCACCAACTCTATAATCCATAAATGCTTCATATGTGATAGGGACCCATTTTTTTAATGTATCTAACATTGCTTCTGCATATGTTCTAATTTCATATTGTGCATGATGATCTGCTCTTAGTCTTAAAAAGTTCATTAGGTTAAGTAAGTCAGTTTTCCAGTACCATTGAGTATAAGTATTTAAAGTTAAATTCATTCTAGCAAGCTCTCTTGCAAGACCAACTGCATTTTCATTAATTACAGAACCATCATAACGTTCGTTAAGCATCATCTCGTAATTATCATAAGTTTGTTCGGCATCCTTTTTTAAAAGGCTCAAAACTTTCTGTGCTTGTTCTCCTTGAAGTGTATCTCCTCTTCCTTGTCTATTGCTCTTGGATTGAGCTGCTAAATTTTCTGTATTAGGTAAATAAAATTCTTTATCTAAAATTGAATATCTTGCTGAGTATTCATTAACATTTGCAGTTCTATGTCTAATCCACTGTCTTGCAATAAAGATAGGAAGTTTTACATGATACTTTATTTCACACATTTCAAATGGGGTGCTATGCCAATGTCTCATTAAATACTTTATTAAACCTGAGTCAGTTGAAACCTTTTTAGTGCCTTTTCCATAAGAAACTCTTGCAGCTTGCACAATAGAAGTATCATCACCCATATAATCAACAACTCTTATAAAACCATGATCCAGAATGGGTATTGCTTCATAAAGGATTTTTTCTAGTTGAGGTGCGGTAACTCTTTTAGTGTTTGTTTCTTGGTTTTGTTGATCTTTAATCTCTTGTTCTTGTTCTTTAGTTAATTTCATGAATAAAATATTGAATCTATTTATTTTACTTTTATATTAATAATGTTGGTTTTCCAACTACGACGATAAACGAATTTCGTAATAAGCATTGCGGACGTGGGGGCAGTACCCACCACCTCCACCAATTTCAACTTATGGGGGTGAACCAGAATCGACGAATGTCTAAAAGTTATTCTTTCGTTCGGTATTGTTCCGCCGTAAAGGGCTAAATTATAAATGCTAACGAAAGTTACGCACTTGCAGCTTAATTAATTTATTAATTAAGTTACGGGGTTCGGGGCACCTGGCAACAGAACGCCCCCTAAAAATATTTAATTTAAATATATGGTGCGGTCAGAGAGATTTGAACTCTCATGGGCTAAGCCCACACGGCCCTCAACCGTGCCTGTCTACCAATTTCAGCATGACCGCATTTATGCGTCAGAATAAATTAATGACAATTCAATTTCAAGTTGGTAAGTTTTGATATGGAAGTTAATACAGAGATAAAAAAAGCAACTGATCCAATTTATCAGAAAGTATCAAAAACTATCCCGGAAATTGAATGGGCAATTCACGCTCCATATATTTATAAAATTAATAAATTAAAAAAAGAAAAAAATGCTGTAATTCTTGCTCATAATTATCAAACACCAGAAATATATCATGGCATTTCAGATTTTTCAGCGGACTCTCTAGCTCTTGCTGTTCAGGCTGCGAAAACAAAAGCTGATATTATAGTAATGTGTGGAGTTCATTTTATGGCTGAAACAGCAAAACTTATGAGTCCAGAAAAAAAAGTTCTTCTTCCAGATATGGATGCTGGTTGCTCTTTGTCTTCATCTATTACTGGTAATGATGTAAGAAATTTAAAAAAAAAATATCCTGGAGTTCCAGTAGTTTCATATGTTAATACATCTGCTGAAGTAAAAGCAGAAACTGACATATGTTGTACCTCTGCTAATGCAGTAAAAATTGTAGAATCGCTTGGAGTAAAAAAAGTTATTTTTTTACCAGATGATTTTTTAGCAAAATATGTTGCTTCTCAAACAGATGTTGAAATTATTTCCTGGAAAGGCACATGTGAAGTCCACGAGCAATTTAATGATGAAGAAATAAATGAAATCAGAAAAAATAACCCAGGTATTAAAATAATAGCTCATCCAGAATGCCCGCCTGATGTTATAAAAGCTAGTGATTTTGCTGGATCAACAAGTGGTATGATAAAGTATGTTAAAGATAACCAACCAGAAAAAGTAATGATGGTTACAGAATGCTCTATGAGCGACAATGTTCAAATCGATAATCCAAATGTTAAGTTTATTCGTCCATGTAATTTATGTCCTCATATGAAAAAAATAACATTGCCTAAGATATTAGATTGTTTGGAAAATGAGACTAACGAATTAACAATGGATAAAGAAACTATAGAAAAAGCAAGGAAGTCTGTAGAAAGAATGGCAGAGATAGGCAGATAAAATCTGTGCCAAAAATTAAATTAAGCAAAAATTTCATTAATAATGTTTGCAAGCTAGCACTAAATGAAGACTTGTATCCTACGGGAGATATTACTTCTAATCTATTAAAAAATAATACTAAAATAAAAGCTAATTTGTTATCAAATCAGGCAGGAATAATAGGTGGATTAGAATTTGCAAAACAGACTTTTAAATTGATTGATAAAAAAATTAAAATTAAAATTAAAAAAAAAGAAGGGTCTCAAATAAAAAAAGGAAGTTTAATTGCAATTATTGAAGGTAATATAAAAAATATATTAATTGGTGAAAGAGTTGCTTTAAATTTTTTATCTCATATTTCTGGTATTGCTACTAAAACAAACAGTTTCGTAAAAAAAGTAAATAAAAAATCAAAAATCTGCTGTACTAGAAAAACTGTTCCAAATTTAAGGGTTATTCAGAAATATGCTGTTAAACTTGGTGGAGGGGAAAACCACAGATTTAATTTAAGTGATGAGTTTTTAATTAAAGATAATCATATAGCTGCAAATAAAAATATTAGAGAAATAATCAAACAAGCAATTAAATCTAAGAAAGGTAAAAAAATTACTGTAGAGATTGATAATCTTAACCAGCTAAAAAAAATAATTGGCTTAAAATTTGATAGAGTTTTATTTGATAATATGAATGTTAAGAACCTAAGAAAAGGTGTCAAACTTTCAAAAAAATACTATGAAACAGAGGCTTCCGGAAATATTACTATAAAAACTGTAAAGTCAGTTGCAACAACTGGTGTTGATAGAATTTCTGTCGGTAGCATTACTCATAGTGCTCCAGCTGTGGATTTAAAATTAGAAATTTGAAGAGGGGGTCGTAGGTTCAAATCCTGCCGCCTCGTCACTCTATTTTTTTAATTGAGCTTGCGCAGCAGCAAGTCTTGCTACTGGCACTCTATATGGTGAACAAGAAACGTAATCTAATCCAGCATCTGAACAAAAATATATACTTTTTGGATCACCGCCATGTTCTCCGCATATACCTAGTTTTATATTTTTATTTTGTTTTCTTCCTCCTTCAGAAGCAATTTTAATTAGATCGCCTACTCCTTCATCTATTGAAATAAAAGGATCAATGTCAAAAATTTTATTTTCAATATAGTCATTTAAAAACTTACCGCTATCATCTCTGCTGATTCCAAATGCAGTTTGTGTTAAATCATTTGTGCCAAAACTAAAAAATTCTGCATGTTTTGCTATATCTTTTGCTTTTATTGCTGCCCTAGGTAATTCAATCATAGTTCCAACCAAAAATTTAATTTTTATTTTATTTTCATCTTGAACTTTTTTTGCTGTTCTTATTACAAGATCTTTCATAATTTTTATTTCAGCCTCAGTCGAAACTAAAGGTATCATTATCTCTGGAAAAGCTGATTTAATTTTTTTCGATTTTAAATCTGCTAGAGCTTCAAATATTGCTCTACATTGCATTTCATAAATTTCTGGAAAAGAAATACCCAATCTACAGCCTCTGTGTCCTAACATTGGATTTTGCTCATGAAGTTCACTAATTCTAGATTGAACTTCCTTAATAGGTAATTTTAATTTATTTGCTACTTCATTAATTTCTTTTTCGGTTCTTGGAAGAAATTCATGTAATGGGGGATCTAATAATCTAACTGTAACGGGTAGACCACTCATAATTTTAAATATTTCAATAAAGTCATTTTTTTGATGAGGTAAAAGTTTATCTAATGCTTTATTTCTATCTTCTTTAGTTTTTGAAAGTATCATTTCTCTTACAGAAAGAATTCTTTCTTCATCAAAAAACATATGCTCTGTTCTACATAATCCTATTCCTTCAGCTCCAAAATCTCTTGCAGTTTTTGTATCTAATGAAGTTTCAGAATTTGTTCTCACTTTCAACTTTCTAAAACTATCTGCCCAGCTCATTAACTTTGAAAAATCTCCTGAAATTTCAGGTTTTATTTTTGGAACTTCTCCTTGAATAATTCTTCCTGTAGATCCATCTATCGTAATTAAGTCACCTTCTTTTACTTCTATAGATTTAGTTTTAAAAATTTTTTTATCATAATTAATATCTATCTCGCTTGAGCCTGATACACATGGTCTTCCCATTCCTCGAGCAACTACAGCTGCATGGCTTGTCATTCCACCTCTTGAAGTAAGTATCCCTTTTGCTGCGTGCATTCCATGTATATCCTCTGGTGAAGTCTCTACTCTTACTAAAATTGTATCTTGCATCATTTCATTAAGTCTTTCTGCTTCATCAGATGAAAAAACTACCTTTCCACTTGCGGCACCAGGAGAAGCAGGTAAACCTTTTGCAATAACATTTATTTTACTTTTTTCATCTAAGGTAGGATGAAGAAGTGTATCTAGAGAATGTGGATCTATTCTTGTAATAGCAATTTTTTTTGAAATTAACTTTTCTTTAACCATATCAACTGCAATCTTGACAGCTGATTTGGCTGTTCTTTTTCCAGATCTTGTTTGCAATATCCAAAGTTTATTTTTTTCAACTGTAAATTCAACATCCTGCATATCTTTGTAATGTTTTTCTAAATTCTTTAAAATTTTATATAATTGTTGAAATACAGTAGGCATTGCCTCCTCCATTGAACTTTCTTTTGTTCTCGCTTCAATTCTTGCTTTCTTTGTTATATACTGTGGAGTTCTTGTACCAGCGACTACATCTTCTCCTTGAGCATTAATTAAATATTCACCATAAATTTCTTTTTTACCTGTTGACGGATTTCTTGTAAAAACTACACCAGTGGAACAGTCTTGACCCATATTTCCAAATACCATTAATTGAACATTGACTGCTGTTCCCCAGTCGGAAGGTATTCGATTAAGTTTTCTATAAACTTTTGCTCTATTACTTTGCCAAGATAAAAATACTGCTTTTATTGCTCCTATTAATTGTTGATTAACATCTTGGGGAAATTCTTTTTTTGTTTTTTCTTTAACGACACTCTTAAAATCTTTAATTAAACCATCCCAATCATTTTCATCCAAATCAGTATCTAGCAAAACTCCTTTTGTAAGTTTATAATTTTCTATAAGTTCTTCAAAATTATAACTTTCAACTCCTAGAACAACATTAGCGTACATTTGAATAAATCTTCTATAGCTATCTTTGGCAAATCTTGGGTTTGAAGTTTTTTTAGCAAGAGCTAAAACTGTTTTGTCGTTTAGACCTAAATTTAATATAGTATCCATCATCCCAGGCATTGAAATTCTTGCGCCAGATCTTACTGAAACCAGTAAAGGATTTTTTAAATCTCCAAATTTTTTACCTGACTCTTTTTCAATATTTTTTATTTCAGCTTTTATAATTTTTAATATATTTGGACCAATTTTTTTATTATTTTTATAAAATAAATCACAAACTTCAGTAGAAATAGTAAATCCTGAAGGAACAGGGTATCCAAGTCTTCCCATTTCAGCAAGGTTTGTCCCTTTCCCCCCTAAGATATTCTTTGGAAATTTTATTTTTTTTGTTTCCTTTGATTTAAAATTAAAAACTAATTTTTTCACTATAAGCTTTCTACTTTAGAAAAATTCAAATAATTATCGAATGTTTTACATAACATTTTCAGAAGTTCTAGCCTATTTTTCTTAATTAATTCATCTTGATCATTTACTATTACATTGTCAAAAAAGTCATTTACTTCTTTTTTAGCTAATGACAATGTTTTTAATATGCCCTCATAATCTTCATCTCTACCAATGTTTGTGAATTCTTTTTTTATTTCATGGATTTTTTTATAGAGTATTTTTTCAAATTCATTTTTAAATAGTCCTGAATCTGCAGATCCAGTTAGTTCTATTTTATTATTTTTCAATTCATTAAAAATAATATTTGATGCTCTTTTGTAACTAAACATCAAATCTTTTCCAATTTCTTTTGAAATTAATTTATTTAAGGTTATGGTTTTTTTATATATTTTTAAAATATTATCAATATTATAATTTATATTTACACTTTCAATAATATCATTTCTAATTTCTTTTTCTTTCATAAAATTTTTATACCTATCATGAAAAAATTCTGAAAGATCTTTTTGAACGTTTTTTGAATTAAAGTTTATATTTTGTTCACTATATAATTGACAATTATAATTAATTAAATCTTTTAATTTTAATTCTTTATTGTTTTCTAAAATCATTTTTAATAAACCAATTGCCAATCTTCTTAGTGCATATGGATCTTTGGAACTTGAAGGTTTTAAACCTAGGCCAAAAAAACCTACAAGAGAGTCTAATTTGTCACTCAGTGATAAAGCAATGCTAAAAGGTTTTTTTGGAATCTTGCTATCTAATCCTGTTGGTAAATAATGTTCGCTAACAGCAAGGCAAACTTCTTTTTCAAAACCCTGCGCTTCAGCAAAATAGCCTCCCAAAATACCTTGCAATTCTGGAAATTCTGCCACAAGATCTGAGAGTAAATCTACTTTGCAAATAGAAGATGCAATTTCTATTTTTTCTTTACTAATTAATAATTCGTCTGAAATAAGACTGCTTAATTTTCTTATCCTTTGGACTTTGTCATAATAGCTTCCTAAACCTTTAAAATAATTTATATTTTTTAATTTAGATATTTGCTTTACTAAGTTTTGTGATTTATTTTTATTCCAGAAAAACTCTGCATCGCTTAATCTTGCATCAATTACGTTTTCGTTTCCGATTTTTACAAAGTTTTTTGGATCAGATGAATCTGCAACAATAAAAAAATTATTTGTTAAATTATCTTTTTTGTCAAATGTTGGAAAATATCTTTGATGATTCTGCATCGTTATTGTTATAATTTCTTTTGGTATGCTAAGATATTTTTTATCAAATGAGCATAAAATTACTTTCGGTTTTTCAACAATATCGGTTACCTCATTTAATAGTTTTTCGTTAATATTTATTTGGAGGTTTTTTTTATTTGATAGGTCTGCTAATTTTTTTTTTATATATTGTTTTCTTATATCGTTATCAATAATTACATTTAATTTTTTAAAATAAGCAAAATACGATTTAATATTTTTAAATATTTTTGTTTTCTCTTCAAAATCTTTGTCTACGTAAGTTAAATTTGAACTTGCTAAATGATGAAATTCAAACTTTAAAGTTTTGTTATCAAAAATTGCAAGTATTGATTTTAAAGGTCTTCCCCAATAAAGGCTATATTCTCCCCATTTCATTGATTTTTTCCAGGATAAACTTTCTAAAATATTTGGAATGTTAGATTTTAAAATTTCCTCTGACTTTATTTTTTTTGATGGTTTTTTATAAAAAAAAAATTCACCTTTATCGGTAATTTTTTTATAAAGATCTTTTTTTTGAATTAAATTTGATTTTAAAAAACCCTCTATTGCGTTATCTGGAGCCTTAGTATTTGGGCCTCTTATCTCTACAGATTTTTGATGTATTTCTCTCTCGATTTTTTTAAAACATAAAACTAATCTATTTGGCGTAGAAAAAACTTTAGCATCATCTCTATAATTTATATTTTCTTTTTTAAAAAAGTTTTTAAAACTTGAAAGTAAATTTATTCTTGCTTCAGATTGTAGTTTGGCAGGTATCTCTTCGCTAAATAATTCTAATAAAAATTCAGCCATTTTATTTTTGACTTTCAAGCCAAATCTGACCGACGCCTTTGGCAAGATCTCTAATCCTTGCTATATATTCGGCTCTTTGTGCAACGCTTATTACTCCTCTGGCATCTAATATATTAAAAATATGACTGGCTTTTAAACATTGGTCATAGGCTGGTAAAGAGAGTTTGTTTTCTATCAAGGATTTAGATTCATTCTCTATCATGTCAAATATTTTAAATAAATTATCAGTATTGGCTAATTCAAAATTATACTTTGAAAATTCTTTTTCTGACTGGTGAAATACATCTCGATATAAAACTCCATCGTTATTCCATTCCAAATCAAAAACATTTTTTTTTCCTTGAGTAAACATGCAAAGTCTTTCTAATCCGTATGTCAATTCTACAGAAATAGGATTGCATTCTATCCCGGCCATTTGTTGAAAATAAGTAAATTGAGTTACTTCCATACCATCGCACCAAACCTCCCATCCGAGACCCGCAGCTCCTAATGTTGGACTTTCCCAATCATCCTCAACAAATCTTATATCGTGTTCTTTATGTTTTATACCAATTGTTGAAAGACTGTTTAAATAAAGTTTTTTTATATTTTTTGGAGATGGTTTAATTAATACTTGAAACTGGTAATAGTGTTGTAATCTGTTTGGGTTTTCTCCATATCTACCATCTGTTGGTCTTCTTGAAGGTTGAACATAGGCTGTTCTCCATGGTTTACTTCCTAAAGATCTAAGTGTTGTAGCGGGGTGAAATGTTCCAGCTCCAACCTCTAAATCATATGGTTGTAAAATTACACATCCATGTTTGCTCCAGTATTTTTGTAAATTCAAGATTGTATCTTGAAATGATTGAAATTTAATTTTTTTATTTTTTTTTTTAGAAGCCATACCTTTGCCAGATAGATCTTTCTTCTAAAATACTAATTGCTTGTTCCGTATGATTTTCTGAAGATAATTTTCTAGCAAGCCAGCCTTTTGCTTTCTCAAACTTTTTAATAATTATTTTTTCACCAAATTTTTCTCTTAAAATTTGATCTGCATTTCCTATTCCATCTATTAATCCTAATTCTTTTGCTTTTCTGCCTGACCAAAATTCTCCTGAGAATAATTCTATTCCACTATCTTTATTTAATTTTGAAGATCTGCTTTTTTCAACAACATCAATAAAATCTTTATGAAGATCTAGCTGGATAGTTTTTAATCTTTCAATATCTTCTTTTTTTTCATCCATGAATGGATCAAGGGTACTTTTGTTCTTGCCAGCAGTATAAACTCTTCTTTGAACTCCTATTTTATTTATTAGATCTTTAAATCCAAAAGACGAATAAATCACACCTATTGATCCTACTATGGAACTTTGATTTGCATAAATCTCATCTCCCGCACATGCAATTAAATATCCACCAGATGCAGCTACATCTTCAGCAAAAATTATTACTTTTTTTTTATTTTTTTTTGCTTGTGATCTAATAAAATCATGAATTAGATGTGATTGAACAGGAGAACCTCCGGGTGAATTAATAGAAATAGCTACGGCAGGTGATTTTTTAATTAAAAAAGCCTTTTTAATTATTTCTTCTTGTCCTGCAAAATCTATACCTTGTTTGAATTTTCCAACATTACCTATAACACCGCTTAGTTTAATGTGAGGTATTATTTTTTTTTTTTTTAAAATAGAGAACATTATTATGCTTATAAAATTTTTGGTTTAATATAAAGTCTACTTATAGTTGAAGTTTAAGGTGCGTCAATTGATAAGTATTATAATGCGTTAATTATACTAGTTTATCTAGATGGGCACAGTTGTTCAGTTAAAAAATCGAATAAATAATTCATACTCGGAACTCAAAAATTCAGTTGAGGAAAAATTAGTATTAGTTGAAGAAAAAATTAAATTAAAATTATCTAGCAATGTAAGTCTTGTTGATGAAATGACAAACTACCATTTAAGAACTGGTGGAAAAAGACTTAGAGCACTTCTCACATTAGGAACGGCAAAAATTTGTGAATACTCTAAAGGCGGTAGAGATATAAATTTAGCTGCATGTGTTGAATTAATTCATGCGGCTACACTTATGCATGATGATGTCATCGATAATAGTAAAATTAGAAGAGGAAAAAAAACTTTAAATAGTATTTGGGGAAATCAATCATCGATTTTAGTTGGTGATTATTTGTTAAGCAGATGTTTTGAAATGATGGTTGAGGATGGAAACTTGGAAATACTAAAACTTCTATCATCTACATCTGCAGAGATTTCGCAAGGTGAAGTCTTGCAACTTCAACATAAAGGTGAAATAGATATGCTTGAGGAAACTTACTTAAAAATAATTTCTGCCAAAACAGCATCACTTTTTGCAGCGGCAACAAAAGTTGGATCTATTTTAGCAAATAAAGAAAGTAAAATTAAAGAAGCGTTAGAGTTTTATGGAAAAAATCTTGGACTTACTTTTCAAATAGCTGATGATACTTTAGATTATAATTCAGAACTTAAATTTTTTGGAAAAAAGATAGGTAATGATTTCTATGAAGGAAAGGTTACCTTACCAATTATTCTTCTCTATCAAAAAGCTAATAAGAATGAAAAAGTTGAACTCAAGAAGTTATTTGAAAAAAATGAGAGAAACGAAGAAGAATTTAAAAAAGTTTTACTAATGATTAAAAATTATAATATAATTTCAGGTTGTTACACAAAAGCTGAATATTTTATTAACCTTGCATCTAATTCTTTGAGTATTTTTGAAGAATCTAAAGAGAAAGATATTCTTAAAAATCTTACTTCATTTAGTTTAGAAAGATCTTATTAAGGACTTAAGAGGTTTTTTTCCCACTCATTATTATCTTTTCTATTATAACAAAGTCTTTCATGTATTCTATCTTTGCCATCAAGCCAAAATTCAATTTCTGAAGGATTCAAGTTCCATCCTGACCAATGTTTAGGTCTTGGTATATTTTTTTCATTTGGATATTTTTTTTTAAATTCTTGAATTGAATTTAATAACTCATCTCTAGATTTTAAAATACTACTTTGATTGGATGCCCATGCTCCTATTCTGCTTCCATAAGATCTACTATTGTAATAGTTATCAGCATCTAAATCAGAAACATTCGATAATTCTCCAGTAATTCTCACCTGTCTTAATAATGATTTCCAATGAAAACACATTGATGCTTTTTGGTTCAATTTTATTTCAATACTTTTTCGACTATTTAAATTTGTATAAAAAACAAATCCTTTTTCATTAAAATCTTTAAGCAAAACCATTCTAACAGAAGGAATCCCATTTTTTCCTACTGTTGCTAAAGCCAGAGCATTTGGATCGTTAATTTCGGTTTTTTTTGCTTCGTTAAACCAATCTATAAACAAATCTAATGGATTATCTAAATCCTTAAAGCATAAATCTATACCTAACGAGTTTTTTTGATTCATAATTTCAACAAAATAACTTATATAATATATTTAATGTCATTTAATACTTTTGGAAAGATATTTCGTTTTACCACTTGGGGTGAATCTCACGGACCTGCTATAGGATGCGTGGTAGATGGTTGCCCTCCGAATATAAAAATAACTGAAAAAGACATACAAATTGAACTTAATAAGAGAAAACCTGGTCAATCAAAATTTACCACTCAAAGAAAAGAAGATGATAAAGTAAATATTTTATCAGGTGTGTTTGAAGAGAAAACAACTGGCACTCCAATTTCAATGATAATTTACAATAATGATATGAGATCAAGAGATTACGAAACAATAAAAAATAAATTTAGACCAGGCCATGCTGATTATACATACTTTAAAAAATATGGAATAAGAGATTACCGAGGAGGAGGAAGGCAATCAGCTAGAGAAACAGCTAGTAGAGTTGCTGCCGGAGCAATAGCAAAAAAAGTTTTAGAAAATAAATTAGGAAAAAAATACAAAGTAATTGGAGCCGTCACTCAACTTGGAATTCTTGGATGTGATACAAAAAACTGGAACGACAAATTAATAAATAAAAATCCATTATTTTGTCCTGATAAATCAATGCTAAAACTATGGGAAAAATACTTGCTTGGTATAAGAAAATCTGGATCTTCTTGTGGTGCAATTATTCAAGTTAGAGCTAGGGGAGTACCAGTAGGTTTGGGTGCACCAATTTATTCTAAACTAGATATGGATTTAGCCTCTGCAATGATGAGCATAAATGCCGTAAAGGGAGTTAACATTGGATCAGGTATGAATTCAGCACTTTTAACAGGAGAAGAAAATTCTGATGAAATAGTTCAAAAAGGCAAATCTCCAATATTTAAATCTAATAATGCAGGTGGGATTCTTGGAGGTATTTCAAGTGGACAAGAAATTATAGTTTCATTTGCTGTAAAACCAACTTCATCAATATTAAGTTCAAGAAAAACTATAGATAAATTTGGTAAAAATACTTCAATATCTGTTAAGGGCAGACACGATCCTTGTGTAGGAATAAGAGCAGTGCCAATTGGCGAAGCTATGACCCATTGTGTTCTGTTGGATCACTATTTAATGAACAAAGCTCAGTGTGGAAAATAAATTTTAATTTTGTTTTTGTAAAATAACTTTTGAATTTATAACATCAAAAACTTTTGAAACTATTGCCTCAGCATCAAGGCCAGCCTCTTTATACATAATTTCTGGTTTATTATGATCAATAAACTTATCTGGTAAAATCATCGATCTAAACTTTAAATTATTATCTAACAATTTTTTTTCTGATAAAAATTGACTAACATGTGAACCAAACCCTCCTAATGATCCCTCTTCAATTGTAATTATTGCTTCATGGTTAGTTGCGATTTCCCAAATTAAATTTTCATCAAGGGGTTTTGCAAATCTTGCGTCAACTAATGTAATTCCAATACCTTTTTTATTTAATATTTCATTGGCTAATAAACATTCTTTCAATCTTGCTCCAAAATTAATTATTGCAACTTTTTTTCCTTCTAAGATTAATCTTCCTTTTCCTATTTCAATTTTTTCATCAATATCTGGCAAATTAGTTCCAACACCATTGCCCCTTGGATACCTTAAAGCAGATGGGTTATTATTTATATCAACAGAAGTATTTATCATTCTAACTAGTTCAGCTTCATCGCTTGCAGCCATAACAATAAAGTTTGGAAGTGTAGATAAATATGTAATATCAAAAGATCCTGCATGTGTTGGTCCATCTGCTCCGACAAGTCCAGCTCTATCTATTGCGAATCTAACAGGAAGATTTTGTATTGCTACGTCATGAACAACTTGGTCGTAAGCTCTTTGTAAAAAGGTTGAGTATATTGCTGCGTAAGGTTTATAGCCTTCTGTTGCCAACCCGGCGGCAAAAGTTACTGCATGCTGTTCTGCGATTCCTACATCGAACATTCTATTTGGAAACTTTTCAGAAAATAAATCCATCCCTGTACCAGACGGCATTGCTGCAGTTATTCCAATAATTTTACTATCTTTTTCAGCATGCTTAATTAAGGTTTTTGCAAAAACCTTGGTATAGGATGGTACATTAGATTTACTTTTCTCTTGAATTCCAGTTTTAACATTAAATTTTGTAACACCATGATATTTATCATCAGATTTTTCTGCAAATTCATATCCTTTTCCTTTTTCAGTTTTAATATGAATCATCATTGGCCCCTCATGATTTAAATTTTTTGCATTTTGCAAAACTGAGATTAGATTGTCTAAATCATAACCATCAATTGGACCGATATAGTAAAAACCCAATGAATTAAATAAAGTGCCACCAGTTACAGCTGATCTTAATAAGTCTTCTGCTCTTTTTGCTTTGTCACTAAATCTCTTTGAAAAAGCCGAAATTATTAGTTTAATTGTTTCTCTTAAGCTAAAGTAAATTTTTCCTGATAGAATTTTTGCAAGGTATGTACTCATTGCTCCAACAGGTTTTGCAATTGACATATCGTTATCATTTAATATTACAATCATTTTCGTTTTTGAAGATCCAGCATTATTCATTGCTTCATATGCCATACCTGCACTTATCGCTCCATCTCCAATTACCGCTACAACTTGATTAGATTTTTTTTCTAATTTATTTGCAGTAGCAATACCAAGTGCAGCTGAAATTGATGTTGAACTATGAGCTGCACCGAATGGATCATATTCACTTTCTGACCTCTTCGTAAAACCTGAAAGACCACTACCTTGTCTCAAAGTTGTTATTTTATTTTTTCTACCAGTTAATATTTTATGAGGATAAGTTTGATGTCCAACATCCCAAATAATTTTATCGTTGGGGGTATCAAATACGTAATGTAATGCTATTGTTAATTCTACAACTCCTAAACCTGCTCCAAGATGACCTCCTGTAACTGAAACTGCATCAATCATCTCTTCTCTAACTTCTTTAGCTAAAAATTTTAGTTCTGATGGTTTTAATTTTTTTATATCAGAAGGAAAATTAACTTTATCTAAGTATTGATATTTTTTAATCACTTTTCTCTTTCAAAAATAAATAAAATTGTTTTTTTTAAGTTTTCACTTTTTTTTCCATAAAAAATTAATTTTTTTAAAATATTAATTTTTAATTCATTAGTGTATTTAATAGTATTTTTATAACCTAGTAAACTGATTAAAGTGGCTTTTCCCTTTTTTTGATCTTTTTTTGTTTTTTTCCCAGCTTTTTTTGTAATTCCTTTATAATCAATTAAATCATCAGTGATTTGAAATAATAATCCAATTTCATAACCTACTTTTTCAAAAAGTTTTAAAACTTTTTGGTTTTTATTTGAAATTATTGCTGGTGCAACACAACAAAATGCAAATAATTTTCCTGTTTTTTTTATTTGCATATCAATTATTTTTTTTCTTTTTATTTTTTTTTTTTCATAATTTAAATCTAAGTATTGTCCTCCTGCTATCCCGGTATGACCTGAACATTCAGATAGAAGATTAATTAATTTAATTTTTTTTCTTTCATTTAATAACAAATTTTTGTCACTTAGTATTTCGAATGCAAGCGTAAGCAAAGAATTTCCTGCAAGAACAGCTGTGGACTCTCCAAATTTTTTATGAGTAGAAAGTTTTCCTCTTCTAATCGAGTCATTATCCATACAAGGTAGGTCATCATGAATTAAAGAGTAAGCGTGTATACATTCTACTGCCGCCCCAATCTTAATTAAAGATCTATAATTTAAATTAAAAATTCGTCCTACATCAATTAATATTTTAGATCTTATTTTTTTTCCACCAGGGAGCAGTCCATATTTCATTGATTTAATTAATTCAGTTTTTGATTGTCTTTTAATATAGGAGTTCAAAAATTTGTTTGTGTCATTTGCAATACGATTTAAATTTTTAATCATAATTTTTTTATTATTTTCTCTATTTTATCTTTTGTTTGTGAAGAAATTTTTTTTGAATTAGTTTGGAATCTTTTTTCAATTGTCTTATTTAATTTGATGAGTTTTTGATAATCTTCAATTGAATTTTCTAAGTTTTTTTCTTTTTCCAAATTTTCTATGATCTGACTGACCTCTTTGGTTAGTTCATCTAATGATTCAAGGTTATTATTATTTGGAAAATTTTTTTCTTTCATATATTAGTTGGTGATAATACATGAATAATAATCTTGCAAATATTAAAAAAAGTATCTTTTTTTTAAATAAAAATGAATGTGTAGCCATACCTACAGAAACTGTATATGGCCTTGCTGCAAATGCATATTCGAGTGAATCAGTTAAAAAAATATATTCTTTAAAAAAAAGACCTCGAAATAATCCTTCAATTGTTCACTACTCAAGTTTAAGCCAGTTAAAAAAAGATTGTGAAATAAACAAAAACTTTTTACTTTTATATAAAAAATTTTGCCCTGGTCCAATTACATTTGTTTTGAAACTTAAAAAAAAAAGTCGAATTTCAAAAATAGTTACAAATAATAAAGAAACATTAGCGGTAAGATTCCCTAAAAATAAATTAACACAAAAACTTCTTAAACTTTTAAAATATCCTCTTGCTGCTCCAAGTGCAAATATCACCACAAAAATAAGTCCTGTTTCCAAAGATGATGTAAAAGAGGAATTTGGAAATAAAATTAAATTTATACTTGATGGAGGTAAATCTAAAATTGGGCTGGAGTCTACGATAATAAGTTTGGTTGATAAACCTATAATATTAAGACTTGGTGGAATAGAAAGAATAAAAATTAACAAAGTTTTAAATAAAAATATTAAATTTGAAAGAAAAAGTAAAAAAATTTCTGCACCAGGTCAATCAAAATTACATTATTCTCCTGGTATTCCTATAAAATTAAATACTAGAAAACCAAAACCTAATGAGGCATTTATTCTGATTAAAAAAAGGAAAAAATCTTATAAAAATTATTATTATTTAAGTAAAAATAAAAACCTTAAACAGGCAGCTAAAAATTTGTATAGAATTTTAAGAGTAATAAAGAATAAAAATTATAAAAGTATAGTTGTTGAAAAAATTCCCAACATTGGGTTTGGTGAAGTAATTAACGACAGATTAAAAAGAGCATCAACTAAATAATGCCAAATTCTATAAAAGTTATTAATCTAAGAAAAACTTATGGAACAAAAGAGGCTGTAAAAAATGTAAGTTTTGAAATTAAAGAAAATGAGATTATTGGTTTACTAGGACCAAATGGATCTGGGAAAACCACAACTATTGGAATGATATTGGGTTTATTAAAACCTTCAAGTGGCGAAGTATTAATTAATGGATTAAAAATAGAAGAAAATCCAATTGAAATTCTACAAAAAATAAATTTTATTTCTCCATATATAGAACTGCCAAAAAAATTAACAGTAAAACAAAATTTAATTGTATATGGTAAACTTTACTCTGTAAAAAATTTAAATGAAAAAATAGATTATTTAGTAAGCAAATTAAGATTAGAGAACTTGCTTAACAGGGTTACTGGAGAATTATCATCTGGTCAGAAGAATAGAATAAGTTTAGCAAAAGCAATAATTAATGACCCTAACGTATTGCTACTTGATGAACCTACCGCATCTTTAGATCCTGAAATAGGAGATTTTGTTAGAACATTTTTAGAAAATTATAAAAAAGAAAAAAAAGTATCAATTTTATTGGCTTCTCATAACATGGACGAAGTCACTAGATTGTGCTCCTCAATAATGATGATGAAAAACGGCTTTATCATAGATCAGGGTAAGCCAAATGACTTAATTAAAAAACATGGAAGAAAAAATTTGGAGGAAGTTTTTTTAAAACTTGTGAGGAATTAAAATGAATTTAGGTAGAATGTATGGGCTGTTTTTAAGACATTTTTTTTTAATAACAAGATCTTTTCCTAGAATTCTAGATTTGATTTATTGGCCATCTATACAAATAACTTTATGGGGATTTATCTCAAACTTCTTTTCTACTTATAGTTCATACTACAGTAATGCCGTTGGAGTTATACTTACATGTGCAATACTTTATGATTTTTTATTCAGAACTAGTATTGGTTTTAACATGTTATTTTTAGAAGAAATATGGAGTAGAAATTTTACAAACTTATTTATTGCTCCAATTAAGAAAAGTGAAATTTTAATTTCATTAATTTTTACTGCTTTAATTAGAGCGCTTATTGGTTTAGTTCCGGCAATTTTACTAACCTCTCCTCTATTTGGAATTTCCATATTAGATCTGGGTTTAAGTTTATTTTTATTATTCTTAAGCCTTTATTTATTTGGAATAACTTTGGGTATATTGGTATCTTCTGGATTATTAAGATTTGGACCATCATTTGAAAACATTGCTTGGTCAACAATGTTTTTGTTAGCGCCGTTTGGTTGTATTTATTATCCTGTAGAAATATTGCCTGAAATATTTCAAAAAATTGCCTATATGCTTCCACTTGTTTATATATTCGAAGAAGCAAGAAGTATTTTACTTGATGGAACTGTAAATGTAGAAAGTATTTTTAAAGCATTTTATTTAAATGGATTTTATTTGTTTATTTCAATTTGTTTATTTTACTATTCTTTCAGCAAAGCCCGTAAAAAAGGTACTTTAATTAATATTGGAGAATGAAATGGTGCGCCTGCTAGGAGTCGAACCCAGAACCTCCTGATCCGAAGTCAGGCGCTCTATCCAGTTGAGCTACAAGCGCATATAGTATTAATATTATAATTTATGAAAAATACCATTAATTTAATTGTCAAAGTTAATGAAAATGATCAAAGAGTAGATCAATTTATATCAAATAAAGAAAAAGATCTTAGCAGAACTAGAATAAAAAATTTAATCTTAAATAAAAAATTAAAAATTAATAAAAATACTATTTCTGATCCATCTAAAAAAGTAAGTACTAATGATTATATTAATCTCGAAATACCAGAGCCAAAAAAAGCTTCGTTAAAACCATTTAAGTTTAAATTAGAAATTACATATGAAGATAAAGATTTATTGGTTGTTAATAAACCTGCTGGTATATCTATGCATCCTGGAGCGGGTGACTACGATAAAACTTTAGTTAACGCTCTTATACATTACGATAATAAAAATTTATCTAATATTGGTGATGAGTTAAGACCAGGAATTGTTCATAGAATAGATAAAGATACATCAGGTTTAGTTGTGATAGCAAAAAATAATGTTAGCCATGAAAAATTATCTAAACAGTTTAGTGAGCACTCAATAAAAAGACTCTACCAAACTCTCATTTGGGGTAAATTAAGACCACAAATTGGTAAAATTGAAACACTCATAACTAGAAGTTCAAAAAATAGACAACTTATGGAGGTCGGCCTAACTAAAGGAAAGAAAGCAATTACAAATTATAAAACATTAGAAGTTTTTGAAAATGAGAAAATTCCTACCTTTAGTTTTCTAGAGTGTAAACTTGAAACTGGTAGAACGCATCAAATAAGAGTTCATATGAGCTATAAAGGAAATAATATACTTGGAGACAAAAAGTATAAAAAGAAATTTAAAAAAATAAAAGATATCAATTTAGATTTAGAAAAAATGATTTTAAACTTAGATAGACAATTTTTACATGCCAAGGTTTTAGGTTTTGTACACCCTAAAACTGGAAAGGAACTAGAGTTTACCTCAATTTTGCCACAAGAACTTGAAAAAATTTTAAAAATGTTAAGAAAATTAAGGAAATAAAATCATTGTAAAATTTATTTTCTTAATTAAATAAATAACGAAAATGAGTTCTACAAAAAACTATAATCTGCCGATACTTTCAGGTGAAGGTGGTCTTTCTGCATATTTGGCGCAAATAAAAAAATTTCCAATGCTAGATGCTGAAGAAGAATACATGTTAGCTAAAAATTGGAGGCAAACAGGAAGTTTAAAATCTGCTGAAAAACTGGTTACAAGTCACCTAAGACTAGTAGCTAAAATTGCGATGGGATACAAAGGATATGGTTTGCCAATTAATGAAATGATATCTGAAGGTAATGTCGGACTAATGCAAGCGGTAAAAAAATTTGAACCTGAAAAAGGTTTTAGACTAGCAACATATGCAATGTGGTGGATTAAAGCTTCTATACAAGAATATATTTTAAGATCATGGAGTTTGGTAAAAATCGGCACAACAACAGCTCAAAAAAAATTATTCTTTAATTTAAAAAAATTAAAAAACCAAATTGCTCCTAGAAACGAAGGTGATTTAAAAAATGAACATGTAACCGAAATAGCAAGTAAATTAGACGTTAGAGAAGATGAAGTTATTTCAATGAATAGAAGGCTGTCAGGAAAAGAACATTCCTTAAACGCCCCAATTGGTGAAGATGGTGATCAATGGCAAGATTGGATAGTAGACAAAGAAATGGATCAAGAATTAAAATTTGCTCAAAAGGAAGAAATGGATAATAGAAAAGATCTTTTAAAAGATTCAATAAAAATTTTAAATGATAGAGAAAAAGAAATTTTGTATTCGAGACGATTAACTGATGAGCCTGCAACGTTAGAAAAATTAAGTAAAAAATTTAAAATAAGTAGAGAAAGAATAAGACAAATAGAAAATAAAGCTTTTGAGAAACTTCAAAAACATATGCTCAACTCTGCAAAATCAAAAAATCTACTGCCAGCAAATTAGTCTCTAAAAGGATCAACTATTAATATAGTATCATTTCTTTCTGGACTTGTAGAAATACTAGCAACCTTAGTTTGTATAAATTTTTCTAATTCTTTAATATAAATTTTTGCATTGTTTGGAAGATCATCAAATTTTCTTATACCTTTTGTTGAACTATTCCAGCCTTTAAAACTTTGATAAATAGGTTTTGCTTTTAATTGATCTTCTGCAGATGCAGGCAAATAGTCAATTTTTTTTCCATCAACTTCATATGCAATGCACATCTTAATTTCATCTAATTGATCTAAAACATCTAGCTTAGTTAACGCTATTCCATCTATTCCAGAAATTTTAATTGTTTGTCTAACCAAAACTCCATCAAACCACCCACATCTTCTCTTTCTGCTTGTTACTGTTCCAAATTCTTTACCTATAGTTCCTAATTTTTCACCTATCTCATTTTTAAGCTCTGTTGGAAAAGGACCTTCTCCAACTCTAGTAGTATAAGCTTTCGTTATGCCTAATACATAATTTATTGAATTAGGACCACAACCAGAACCTGTTGCTGCAGCCGAAGCAACTGTATTAGAAGATGTAACAAATGGATATGTTCCATGATCAACATCAAGCAAAATGCCTTGTGCACCTTCAAATAATATTTTTTTACCTTTTGATTTAAATTCATCTATTTTTTTCCAAACCGGCTTAGAGTATTTTAATATTTCTGGTGCTATCTTTAATAAATCTTGCATTAATTTATCTTTTTCATAAATATCTTTTCCTAACCCTTTTCTAATTGCATTATGATGCATTAAAACTATTTCTAATCTATGTTCTAAATTTTTCTCAGAAACTAAATCCATGACTCTTATTGATCGCCTACCGACTTTATCTTCATAGGCTGGACCAATTCCTCTTCTTGTTGTTCCTATTTTGGCTTTGCCAGCTGCATCTTCTCTAATTTCATCCATTTCTCTATGAAATGGTAAAATTAAATTTGCAGCCTCTGAAACAATTAAATTTTTTTCATTTATTTCAACACCTTTGGATTTAATTTCTTTAATTTCATCTAATAAAGCCCATGGATCAACAACCACACCGTTTCCGATAATTGACACTTTATTTTTTCTTACGACTCCTGAAGGTAACAATCTTAACTTATATGTTACATTGTCAATAACTAGAGTGTGTCCTGCATTATGTCCTCCTTGGAATCTTACAACAACATCTGCCTCGCTAGAAAGCCAATCAACAATCTTTCCTTTGCCTTCATCTCCCCATTGAGACCCAACAACAGCTACATTTTTCATTTAAACTTTTTGTTTATACTTATTGTACTTAAATGATTTATTGGTCCATGACCTTTGCCGTAGCCAGGTCCTGATCCTATTGAATGGTTAACATACTTAATCGCCATCTCACAAGATTTCTTTAATGTTTTTCCACATGAATAATATGTTGCAATAGCGCTAGATAGTGTACATCCGGTTCCATGTGTATTTTTTGTATGAATTTTTTTGTTTTTAAAAGTTGATATTTCATTTTTATTTAAAAAAATATCTTGCATAATTCTCGATTTAAGGTGCCCACCTTTAATCAGTACATTTTTTGATCCCAGGCTTATTAAAACTCTTGCAGCTCTAATCATATCATCTACTGAATAGATTTTTACTTTTGTTAAAATTTCTGCCTCAGGGATATTTGGTGTTATTAAACTAGCTTTTTTTATTAGTTTTGATTTTAAAATTCTAATTGAATGGTTATCAATTAATTTAGTTCCTCCTTTAGCAACCATAACAGGATCTAAAATTATTTTTTTTACATTTATTTTATTTAAAGATTTTAATACTGCATTAATAACCTTTGTTGAATGAAGCATTCCAATTTTAATAGCGTCTGGCTTAATATCTTTTGATGTAAATTCTATTTGCTTTGAAATTTCTATTGGAGATATAGACTCTATTGATTTTACACCAGTGGTATTTTGCGAAGTTACTGCAGTAATTGCAGTCATAGCGTATGAACCAAGAGCAGTAACAGTTTTAATATCAGCCTGTATACCTGCTCCTCCTGAAGAATCAGATCCTGCAATTATCAAAATTTTAGTCTTAGGTTTCAATATTTTATTGATTGTTTAATTATTTTTATACATTTTATAATCAAATTTTTATTGTGTGATTCTCCCATAATTCTAATCTTTGACTCCGTACCAGATTTTCTAACTAGAAGCCTTCCACTTCTTCCCATTAATTTGTTGGCTTTACTAATTGCTTTTTTACATTCCAATTTATTTATTATATTTTTATCTCTGACAAGGATATTTTCTAAAATTTGTGGCATAGGTTTAAAAATATTTAATAGTTCACTAGCTTTTTTTCCTTTTCTCATTGAAAATAAAACCTCTAAAGCTACCAGAAGCCCATCGCCTGTTGTTGCAAATTTTCCTAGTATGATATGCCCAGATTGTTCTCCCCCTAAATTAAATTTATTTTTTTGCATTTTTTCTTTTACATATCTATCTCCAACATTTGCTCTTAAAAATTTAATTTTTTGTTCTTTGAAATAGTTTTGCAAACCATAATTGGACATCAAAGTTCCAATTACACCACCTCTAAGAATTTTTTTTCTTTTCCATCTTTTGGCAAGCATTGCTAAAATCTGATCTCCATCAACTATTTTTCCTTTTTCGTCACATAAAATAATTCTATCTGCATCACCGTCTAATGAAATTCCAAGATTTGCTCTATGTTTTTTTACTAAAGATTTAATTTTTTTTGGAAATGTAGATCCACAGTTTTGATTGATATTTAAACCATTGGGAGATGTGCCGGTATTATAAACTTTTGCTCCAAAAGATTTTAAAAGTTTTGGTCCAGATTTATACCCAGCACCATTTGCACAATCTATTGCGATCTTTATTTTGTTAAGCCTAAAATTTGGTGGAAAGTTAGATTTTAAAATTTCGATATATCTATCATTGGCATCCTCAAGTCTTTTAACTCTTCCAAGAATACTTGGTTTAGATAAATTGTTTATAATTTTTGAATCTATTAATTTTTCAATTTTTTTTTCAATTTTGTCGGATAATTTTAAACCATCAGGCCCAAATAACTTTAAACCATTGTCAAAATATGGATTGTGGGACGCTGTTATCATAATACCCATATTTGCTTGCATTCTTTTTGTTAACATTGCTAGACCATTGGTTGGCAATGGACCTAAAGTATATACGTGCATTCCTGCAGAAGCTAAGCCGGATACTAGAGCTGGTTCAAGAGTATAACCAGATAGTCTTGTATCTTTAGCAATAATTGCTACTTGTTTATTTTTTTTTAAATTTTTAAAGTATGTTCCTGCAGCTAAACCAAACTTAAAAAACATTTCTCCATTAATATTTCCTTCATTAACTTTTCCTCTAATTCCATCGGTACCAAAATATTTTTTTGACATTATTTAAAAACTAATGATTTAAATACTTTTATACTTTGATTCAATTCATTAACATCATGAATCCTTAATACTTGAATACCTTGTGTCATTGCATATAAACTAGATGATATCGTGCCACCCAACCTTTCTTTGCTATCATTTTTTCCAGATAAATCCTTAATAAATCTTTTTCTAGAAATTCCTAACATTACAGGAAATCCAAGAGAGTGAAAAATAGAAATATTATTAATTAAGGTCATATTATGTTTCAAGTTTTTACCAAAACCAATACCTGGATCTAAAATAATATTATTATGTTTAATTCCTAAAGATCTTATTTTTTCTATTTTTTTTTCAAAAAAATCATAGATATCCAAAAGAACATTTTTATACTTTGGATTTTTTTGCATATTTTTTGGAGTTCCGTGCATGTGGTGGATAACAAAAGAAGTTTTATATTTTTTTAAAACATTTATAGTTTTGGGATCATATTCTAGCCCAGATACATCATTTATTAAATTAACTTTATTCTTTATTCCTTTTTCCATAATCCAACTTTTTCGAGTATCTAAAGATATAAATTTATTTAGTTTTTTAGTTTTTTCTAAAGTCTTTTTAATTCTTTTCCATTCTGTTAGTTTGCCAACATCCTTTGCTCCTGGTCTTGTTGACTCTCCGCCTATATCTATAATTGCACATCCTTTTTTTATTAAATAATTTAAATGTTTGAATGAAGAGCTTTCCTTATTGTATTTTCCTCCATCTGAAAAACTGTCAGGAGTTAAATTAATTACCCCCATTAAAAGAGGAAAGTTTAAAAAATTTAGACCCTTAAATTTTTTTTTACTAATAATTAATTTGATATCTTTTTTAATTTTATTTTTAATATTAATTTTTTGATTTGATATTTCTTTGATATGAATTTTTTTTTTAAATTTTCTAGTAATAATTTCTATATTATCAAATGATATTGAATCATTTCCATTTAATGGTAGTGATAATTTTTTCTTAATTTTTTCTTTTGATATTGAACCATAATAAAAATTACACGCTCTTGTGTAATATTTTATCATATTTAACTAATGAACTATTTTCGGTTTTAATCCTATCGAGCCAAGAGCTGAGGAGTCTTTATCTTCTTCTACTTTTAAATCTTGTTTATCTGCTGGGTATTTGTTTTTATTAATTATATTTTCAATTTCCTCACCTGTTAAAGTTTCATAGGTCAGCAAAGCTTTAGCTATCTTGTGCAAATCATCAATTTTACTTGATAAGATTTGTTTTGCTTGATTATAACCTTCGTCAACTAACTTTCTTATTTCTTTATCTATCTTTTGAGCAACAGCTTCTGAAACACTTTGTGTTTGAGTTACTGATCTTCCTAGAAATACCTCTTCTTGATTTTCACCATATTCTACAGGTCCTAGTTCCTCGCTCATACCATATTTTGTAACCATTGCTCTAGCAAGTTGAGTTGCTTGATTTATATCTGAACCACTTCCGCCTCCTGCGCCAGTCGATATATTGTCTTTACCAAATATAAGTTCTTCAGCAACTCTTCCTCCAAAACAAACTGCTAATCTAGCTTTAAGGTATTTAATGGAGTGCCCATGTTTATCTCTTTCGGGCAAATTCATCACCATACCAAGTGCTCTTCCTCTTGGTATAATTGTAGCTTTATGAATAGGGTCATAGCTTGGCATGTTAAATGAAACTAGAGCATGTCCTCCTTCATGATATGCTGTTAATTTTTTTTCTTCTTCTGTCATAACCATTGATCTTCTTTCGGCACCCATCATAACTTTATCTTTTGCTTCCTCAAATTCCTGATTGGTAACAATTCTTTTATTTTTTCTTGCTGCTAATAATGCTGACTCATTAACTAAATTTGCTAAATCAGCACCTGAAAAACCCGGTGTCCCTCTGGCAACAGTTCTAAGATTTACATCAGGAGCCATTGAAATTTTCTTTGCATGTACCTTAAGAATTTTCTCCCTTCCAAGAATATCTGGATTTGAAACAACAACTTGCCTATCAAATCTCCCTGGTCTCAAAAGTGCAGGGTCTAAAACATCAGGTCTATTAGTTGCTGCAATGATAATTACCCCTTCATTAGTATCGAAACCATCCATTTCAACTAATAACTGGTTAAGAGTTTGTTCTCTTTCATCATTTCCTCCACCAAGACCAGCACCTCTGCTTCTTCCTACTGCATCAATTTCATCTATAAATATTATACATGGAGAATGTTTTTTTCCTTGCTCAAACATATCTCTTACTCTTGACGCACCAACGCCTACAAACATTTCAACAAAATCTGAACCTGATATTGTAAAAAAAGGAACTCTTGCTTCTCCAGCTATGGCTCTAGCCAATAAAGTCTTTCCTGTACCAGGGGGACCTACCAACAAACAGCCTCTTGGAATTTTTCCTCCAAGTCTACTAAATTTTTTTGGATCTTTTAAAAATTCTACTACTTCTTCTACTTCTTCTTTTGCTTCTTCAACTCCAGCCACATCATTAAAAGTTACTTTTCCTTTTAATTCATTCATCATTTTTGCTTTTGACCTACCAAAACCCATTGCTCCACCTTTTCCTCCTTGCATTTGTCTCATAAAAAATATCCAAACTGCAATAAGCAATAGCATTGGAAACCATGAAAGTAGAATTCCTAAAAGTGAGGGCATTTTTTCTTCTAATGGCGAAGCAGAAATACTAACTCCTTTATTTGATAATTTTTCTATTAAATTAGGATCGTTAGGTGAGTAAGTTGTAAATTTTTCACCGTTTGAAAGAATTCCATTAATGTTATTTCCTTGGATTTCCACTTGAACTACTCTTCCGTTATCAACTTCTGATAAAAATTCTGAAAATATAATATTATTTTTTTGTGTTATTGAGCCTTGTGGATTTTTAAACATATTATATAGACCAATAGTCAAAAAAACTATCACCGCCCACATAGCTAAATTTTTAAGATTCATGCCTATAAAGTAAGAATTATTATAAATTTAACAAGTGTTAAATTGTTGCAAAAATGTCTTTTTTTCATTTTTCTTTGTAAATAATAAAAGAATTATCGATTTTTTCCAATATACATCCAGAAATATTAATTTTTTTTATCTCTCCTGATTTGAATTTTAATAATAGCTGGCTAATACTTTTACCTCTTGGTGGATAATATTTATTACCAATTTTTCTTATTAAGTTGATTAAAGATCTAAAAACAATTTCATTAGGCTGGTTAAAAAAACTACTATTTAATATATAATGCTTTTTTTGACTAAAATATTTTGAATTAGATTGAATATTTTCTTCAACGTAATAACTAATTGTTAAATTTGAATCGCTAAGATTATTAATTGTTAATCTTAATTTTTCAAGGTTCATGCCTTCTGATTTTAAATTATTTATTAAATTTCTAATTCTTATCCTTTTAAAATCAGTATTCTTATTTGACGGATCTTCAAATTTAAATTTAAATACTTTCGTAGATATAAAGTTTAAATCGTTTTTCGTAAAACCAATTAGTGGTCTAAAAATTTTTAATTTATCATCATAAATAGTCTTAAATTGATTAAAAGAAACCAATCCTTTTAGACCTGAGCCTCTAAGCAATCTAATAACAAAATTTTCGTACAAATCATCCAGATGATGTGCAATAAAAATAAAATTATTTCTATCCTTTAAGCATTCTTTGCGAATTAATTCGTATCTTTTGCTTCTAGCGATAGATTGAATATTAGATTTTGGTTTTTTTCCATTCCAATTTAATATTTTGCAATCTATATCAAATTTTTTTAATAATATTTTTAATTTTTTTGCCTCTAAAGATGACTCTTTTCTAAGCTTATGATCAACATGATAATACTTCACTTTAACCTTGTTAGATATTGAGTAGCATTTGGAAAGGTAAGCTAAAGCTAAGCTATCTGAGCCTCCTGATACAGCTACTGAAAAATTAAAATTATTTAAATTAAATTTATTGAAATTTTGGAATTCTTTATAAATTTTACTAATTTTTGGATTTTTTAGATGAATTAATAATTTATTATGAATTTTCTTTTTTGCACTCAAACTTTTTTTCTTCATATTTTGCTTTTTGAAGAACAGATTGATTTGCTTTAGGATATTGTTTTTGAACACCAGTAATCATTAAGCAACCCTGATCTTTTTCCCCTATTTGAACTAATGATACTCCAAGTTTTAATAAATTTATAGGAGCCTTTTCACTTTTTGGATATTTTTGATAACCTTCAAGGTATGCAGAAGCAGCATCGGTGTATAATTGTCTAATTCTAAAAGTTTCAGCATACCAATATTGTGCATTTCCTGCGAGTTCATGATCTGAATTTACAATAACAAACTCTCTAAATGCTCTTTCTGCTGTGTTATAATCGCCTACTTTTAATAAGCTTGTCGCAAACTCATATTGTTCTTCAATAGAAATGTCTGGTAATATTTTTTCTTCTGCTTGAAATGTTTCTGTAACTACTGTTGAAGTTGTATCAATCGATTGGGTAATTTGATTTTCTGAATCTGTTTCTGTATCTTTATAAGAAATAGATCCTAAATCTTGTGGTTGAGAAGATCCGGGAAGAATTTTTTCATTATTTTCATTAGTTAGAGTAGAAATTTGTTGATTATCGTCAATCTTATTTATTGATTGCCCACTTTCTAATTGTTGAAACCTTAATTGATTGTCTGCTTGTACTTTCGATAATCTTGAAGACAGTTTATCTATCTTAAAATTTATTTCCTCAAATTTATTTGTTAATTCCTGAAATTGTTTTTCAATCTCAGATAATTTAAGTAAATGTCTAGTAAGAACTTCTTCTGAATTTTGATCTATTTTGCCAGAAGATTCTGAGGATAGTTCAGTAGATGAAAAATCATCCGAATATACTGCCCGTTCTAAAGTTTTTAAATCTTTTTGCATTAACTTTATAACTTCATTTAAATTATGACTGTCAGAAAATACAGTATTTGGAAAATTTATTATAACTATAGCTAATGTGAATAGACAAAAATAATTTTTTATTTTTAACATTAATTTATTTGTAGTTATAATGATGGCAAAAAAAAGACCCTTTAAACTACAATATGTTTAAAGGGTCTTTAATTTTTTATTAATATTTATTAGTTCGCTTTAACTGTAACTGACCTTCTATTTTTTGACCATGCTAAAGGATTAGATCCTGAGTCCACAGGTCTTTCTTTTCCATAGCTGATTACAGAAATTCTGCTTGATGAAATTCCATAAGTCATTAAATAATCTTTTGCAGCATTAGCTCTTCTTTCTCCTAATGCCAAGTTATATTCTCGTGTTCCTCTCTCGTCAGCATGTCCCTCTAATACAACAGTTATTTCAGAATTTTTTCTTAACCAAGATGCTTGTTTTCGTAAAGTTTCTCTAGAAGCAGTTGTTAGAACTGATTCATTTGTTGCAAAGAAAACTCTGTCAGGAACACCGTCAGCTAAGTACTCAACTGTATCAGTTCCTGTATATACATCACCTTGAATTTGTGAATCTATTTTTTGAGCTGTTTGTGTGGCACAAGCCGATAAAACAAAACCTAAAAAAATAACCAAAAAAATGTTTTTATAAATTTTCCCTAAATTCATTCCTGCTCCTTAAATCTGTTTTTTATAACTTTTTCACAACTAGATAGATCTTACAAGCCTAAAAATCAATATATTTTATTAAAAAAAGTACTAATTGCTTAATAAAGACGACCAAGATGGGTCAGAAGCGTCAGTTTCGGTCTCTACAAGTCTTTCATTATATCCTGTTAAATCAATAGACCAGAGTTTAGCTGAAAAGCCTTCTCCCTTACTATCAGTTTTTGTTTCTCTGTAAAATATTAGAACTCTTCCATTTGGCGACCATGAGGGAGCTTCTTGGTAAAAATTTTCTGTTAACAGTCTCTCACCTTTGCCATCTGTTCTCATTACACCTATATAAAACTTTCCCTTATGAAGTTTTGTAAATGCTATTAAATCTCCTCTTGGTGACCATACAGGTGTACCGTATAAGCCATTTCCAAAAGAAATTCTTTTTACATTTTTTCCATTACTTTCCATAATGTAAATTTGTTGGTAGCCGCTTCTATCTGAATTAAAAGCGATATATTTACCGTCTGGAGAATATGAGGGGGATGTATCTATGGAAGGATGGTTTGTAATTTTTTCTACAATTCTACTTTCTAAATTCATTGTATAGATATCTGAATTTCCGTCCTTAGCAAAACTCATAATTATTTTTTTACCATCTGGTGAAAATCTAGGTGCAAAAGTCATTCCAGCAAAATCACCAACTACTTCTTGTATTCCAGTTTCAATATCTAACAAATAAACTCTAGGTAAATTTTTAAAGTAAGATAAATAAGTAACCATTTGATTTGTTGGGTTAAATCTAGGTGTTAAAACTAATTCATTTCCTAAGGTTAAATATTTTGTATTAAAGCCATCTTGATCCATTATTGCTAATTTTTTTACTCTTTGAGTTTTTGGACCTTCTTCAGCAACATAAATAATTCTTGTATCAAAATAACCTTTTTCACCAGTTAATCTCTCGTAAACTTTATCTGAAATAATATGACCAACTCTTCTCCAGTTTTTAGGTACAGTTGTAAAAGCTAGCGCTAAGATTTCTTTTCCAGCTAAAACATCCCATAGTCTAAATTCTACTCTAAGTTTATCGTCTTCAAGGTTTACTTTTCCAGTAATTAAAGCTTGTGCTTTAATTAAAGCCCAATCCTCAAATCTTGGTTTTAAATGTGCGATATCTGGTTTTTGTAAAAAGGCTTCTTTGTCTAAGGGATTAAATAAACCTGATTTTTTTAAGTTATTTTCTACAATTTTCGAAATTTCCAAACCAAGATCATTTATATTTAAATCTTTTTTTAGTTTTTCCTTGTCACTTTTGGTCGATGCTAAAGATGATACTGCTAATGGCAAGGGATTTAAATTACCTCTTGTTATATCTATTTCAATTAATGCTAAAGACTTAAATGGAAAAAAAATTAATAATATTATTAATAATAATTTTTTGTTTATCATCCTTCTAACATCTCCCTTGCATCAAAATTTAATTGTAAATCTTTCCATCTTTCGTATCCAGTTGTAGGTACTCTTAAAGGTTGACATAGTTGTATTGCTCTTAGTGCACTTTCGGCCAAAACTTTATAAAAAGCTTGTCCAGGTTTATTCATTCTAGTGTGGTCTAAAATTTCTGTTTTAATCACTGATCCATCTGGTTTTAATTTTAACTTTATTCTTACAAGTAAATTTTCATTATATGGTAAACCTAAAGGTATGCTCCAACAACCAAAAATTTGAGCTTTTAAAGCGTCTTCTTCATTTAAAGTTAACCCTGATAAATTCATGCTTGGATCTTGGGATTGGCTTACTTTATCAAGTTTTTTAGTTGTTTCTGCTAAATCTTCTTTTGATTTATCAATTAATGCTGCGATTGTATTTGGGTCAAACATTTCATCTTTCTCAAATTCAGAAACTTGTTTTATTTCATCATCAATTTTTTCGGGATTTTGCTTTTTTTCTTCAACTTTTTTTACTTTTTCCTCTTTTTGATTAGGTAGAGGAATTGAATCTGGTTTTTCTTTTTTTATTTTTTTTGGAGGAGCTTGTTCAGAAACTAGCTTCTCCTGTTTTTTCTTTACTTCTTCAATTATTTTTTTTGCTTTAGGAGCAAATGGAATATTTGTTTGGTCAGTTATTTGTATTAACTCAACTGAAATGATGGGAGGTAATTCAATTGGTTTTTTTGCGAGAAAAGGAAGACTTAATGTTGCGATAAATATTAACATCAGATGTAAACTTGATGAGATTGCAATATTTTTGTACACACTTATCTCTCTTTATAAGGTTCGGAAATAAGAGCTACTTTAGTAAAGCCTGAACCTGATAACATTCCCATGATTTCCAAAACTCTTCCATAATTAATTGTTTTATCTCCCCTTACATAAATTCTAGTATCGGTTCTATTTTTAGAAACCGCTAAAATTTTTGCAATAATTTTATCGTATTCTACTTTTGACTCTTGAATAAAAATTTCTCCTTTTGAATTAATAGTGAGTGTAAGAGGTTCTTGTTCTTCGGGTAAAGAGTCTGCTGAACTTTCTGGTAAATCAACTTGAACTCCAACTGTAAGCAAAGGAGCTGTAACCATAAAGATAATTAACAAAACTAACATTACATCAACAAATGGAGTTACATTTATTTCACTCATTGGTTCTCTTGATGAACTTTTTAGTTTAAATGTCATTATTTAAATTATTGATATAAATCTCTTTGAAAAAGATTCTAATTTTTGAGAATATTTTTTTGAGTCGCTGCTAAATTTATTGTAAGCAACAACTGCAGGAATTGCTGCTAATAGTCCAAGAGCAGTAGCAAATAAAGCTTCTGCTATACCTGGAGCAACTATTGCTAAACTTGTATTTCTTGAAATAGCAATAGATTGAAAAGAATTCATAATTCCCCAAACTGTTCCAAATAATCCAATAAAAGGAGCTGTGGAACCAACAGTGGCCAAAAAGGTAAAACTTTTTTCAATAGTATTCATTTGTTTTTCAATGCTGACCTCCAGCATACTTTCTAAACGATTTGACAAATTTGATTTTGATTTTGACTTAACTATAACCTGCATAGTATCTTTAAATACATTTGCCATTGGATCTTCAATATTTTGTGGCAAGTTATTATAAAAAGATTCGGCTGATCTTGATTTCCAAAACTTGTTTTCAAACTCTTCAGAGGTTTTATTAATTTTTTTAAATAGTCTATACTTCTCTATGATTAAAGCCCAAGAATATATAGAAGATGCAATTAAAATTATAATTACTGATTTAACAATTACATCTGCTCTTATAAATAAATTAATAATTGAAAAATCAGCATTGCTAGCAAGACCAACTGCTTGGGATGTTATATCAGCTTCCATTAAGTGTGTTTCACACTAAAATGTGTCATCAATTTGTCCTAAAAAAATACTTAATTAATCTGATTTATTAAAGGTATTATAAAAAAAACTAGCAATTAGTACAGCATCAGCTTTGTTTGAATCTTTTTTTCTTGAAAGTTCAGATGATATATATGGAAAAATTTCAATAACTTTAGTTCTGCTGGCGTCTTTTTCTGTTTTAATTAAGCCAAAATATTTTTTCCATTTTGCTGGTCTAATAAAAAAAATCGATAATTGCATCGCTGAACATATTCCTTTTATAACTCCAAAAGATTGACCAAAATTAAACATGCTTGTAACTCCTTGTCCTGGCATTGCTGAAACTTGTTCAATTACTACAGTTATATCTTTTTTTGGATAGTTTTTAATTCTTCTTAAAATTTCATTATAAGTTTGAGGACCATTAATTTGTCTTTTATTTTTTTTTCCATCTGCCATAACAGGCATATTAATAATTTCTTTCACTTGCCCATTTTCAAAAAAACAAATTGCTCCTGAAATTCCTGGATCTATACCTATAATTAACATTTGTTTTATTTATAATTTTGCATTTGTATAAATATTTTGTACATCATCATCTTCATCTAATATTCCTAAAAAATTTATTATTTCTTCTTTTTCTACAGAAGATACCTCTGTTTTATTTAAAGGAATCCATTCAATTTCGGTAGATAAAAAATTATTGATATTTTTCTCCAATTTTTTTTTTACATTGTATATTTCACTTTTATCGCACTGAATCTCATGAAAATACTCATTTGAAAAACATTCATTTGCACCTGAATCAATTGTTAATTCTAGCACTTTTTCCTCCGAAGCCTCTGATTTTTCAATTTTAATTACTCCTAACTGTTGAAAGTTATGAGAAGCTGATCCTTTGGTTCCCAAGTTTCCTCCATTTTTTTGAAAAATTGTTCTTAAATTTGACGCTGTTCTATTTTTGTTATTAGTTAAAGTTTCCACAATTACTGCAATTTTTTTTGGTCCAAAACCTTCGTATCTAATATTTTCATAATTTGAGTCAGTACTATTTTCAGATTTTTCTATTGCTCTTTGAATATTATCTTTGGGCATATTTGAAGATCTTGCAGATTGAATTGCCGATCTTAATCTCGCATTCATGTCTGGATTTTTATCTCCTAATTTTGCTGCAACAGTAATTTCTCTAGAAAGTTTAGAAAAAAGATTTGAACGCGCTTTATCTGCTTTTCCTTTTTTATGTTTTATTCCAGCCCAATGAGAATGTCCTGCCATAATAATTATTATTTACTTCTTAATTCTCCACCGTATATATATGGCTCTACTTTATTAGCCAGACCATTTGAAGTATCACATTCAACAATAAGTCCAGATAATGTCGCCTCACCCTCAGCGGGGTAATGTTTTTTTGAATCTTTTTTTAAAAAACGATTTAAAGAATTTTCCTTATTCATTCCAATTACTGAGTCATAATCACCACACATTCCAGCATCTGTTTGATAAGCTGTACCGCTAATTAAGATTCTAATGTCATTTGTTGGAACGTGTGTATGTGTTCCAACTACTAAAGTTGCTCTCCCGTCAAAAAAATGTCCCATTGCCATTTTTTCACTTGTTATCTCCCCGTGAAAATCCACAACTAAAAAATCGTAATCTTCTTTAAGTTTATATTTATTTTTAAATATTTCTGCTGTTTTAAAAACATCATCACATTTTTTCATAAAGACGTTTCCCATTAAATTTAAGACACCGACTTTAAATCCATTTTTTGATTGATAAATTCCAAATCCTTTTCCTGGAGAATTATTTGATATGTTTTCAGGTCTTAAAAGTCTTGTTTCTCTTTCTATATGATTTGCAGTTTCTTTTTGATCCCATACATGATTTCCAGTTGTAATTACATCTACCCCTGAATTAAATAAATCATTTGAAATTTCCTCAGTAATACCCACTCCTTGGTCTGCAGCATTTTCGCCATTAACTATAACAAAATCAATTTTTTTTTTTTTTAAAATGTCTTTTAAATTTTTAACAACAGCCAATCTTCCAGATTTACCAACAATATCACCTAAAAAAAAAATTCTCATCTTAAAATATATTTTTCTGTAATAATTATATCTAATTTTTTGTCATATTTATTAATAGGAACTTTATTTATTTTTTGACATGAATGAGCAATTCCTACCTTAAATAATTTTTTTTTATTTGAGAGTTTTTGAATATACCTATCATAGTATCCTCCCCCATATCCAATACGATATAATCTACTATCAAATGCCACTATTGGAACAAATATTACATCAGGAAAAACCTTTTTAATTTCTTCGGGCTCGGGTATTCCAAATTTATTTAATTTTAATAAATTTTTTGAAGACCATTTATAAAAATCCATCTCATTATTTTTTTTTATAACAGGTAAACTTAATTTAACACCTACTTTTTTTTCTAAACTTTCAAGAATTTCTAATATATCAATTTCAAAATTTACTGGATAATACCCTCCGATTATTTTATTTTTCGAAATTTTTTTTCTTATTTCTTTAAAAATCTTTAAGAATGAAAATTTTATATTTTTATTATTCTGTTTTTTTCTAGTATATAATAGTTTTTTTCTTATTTTAGATTTTATCACAGGTCTTACTGTAATGGATTTTCGGGATCAACTTTTGTTAAAAAATTCTCTATTTGAACAGTTGCTTTTTCAATTGCTTTTTCATAATCTAATTTATTATCTTCTAGCTGGTTTTTAAGTTTTTTTTGTTCATTATTTAAATTGTTTATCTCATTTTCTTTTTTTTCTTTGTACTCATATACAAGAGATTTTAATTCTTTAAATTTTTCTGTTAAATTTCTTAATTCTATTACTTTTTGATCTATCTTTTTTTTTGTTTCAAAATACTCATCCATGGTAGTAATAGCTGAAATTAATAAAAGTTTATTTTCCCCAATATTTCCTAGGGATGATTTTAATTTATTAAATTTTTCATTCAGGTGAACAGAAAGTTCTTCCAAATGTTCTTCTTGACCATCTTCGCAGGATAATAAAAATTCTTTATTATTAAATTTTATATTTACATTTGCCATTTATCTATTTCCTCTAACAAACTATCTGTTTCCTGATTTAATTCATCAATTTTATCTGAAAATTCTATTTCTTTTTTTACTTCAGCTTGCTTTTGATTGTTTAGATCATCTATCTTTGACTTAAGTTTATTATAATTTTGCTGAAGTTCTAAATAATTTGCTTCTAATTCTTTTTTTTCAATTTCTAATTGATTTTTTTGCTGATCTAAATTTGAAATAGTTTCCTTTAAATTTAAATTTAGAGGGTTTATTGAGTTTAACTTTTCTAAGGCTTCATTAAGTTTTTTTTCTTTTTCGTGTATAGAATTCATATATATATAAATATAATAATAAATTGATTCACCCAAGTCTATAAAGGATATTTTTGAACGCAAATAATAAAGATTTATCCAACGCTATTAGGTTTTTATCCATGGACGCTGTGCAAAAAGCTAACTCTGGACACCCTGGTATGCCAATGGGTATGGCAGATGTGGCAACGATATTGTTCAAAAAATTTCTAAAATTTAATCCAAAAAATCCTAATTGGCTTAATAGAGATAGATTTGTTTTGTCAGCTGGTCACGGTTCTATGCTGCTTTACTCTTTATTATACTTGACTGGATATAACAGTATTTCGTTAAGAGATATAAAAAATTTTAGAAAATTAAATTCAATTTGTGCAGGACATCCAGAATACATTCCTAATTCTGGAATAGAAACAACCACTGGACCATTAGGACAAGGAATAGCAAATGCTGTGGGAATGGCAATTGCTGAAGAAATTTTAAAAGAAAAAATTGGTAAAAATATTATAAATCATAAAACTTATGTTCTGGCTGGAGATGGTTGCCTTATGGAAGGCATAAGTCATGAAGCCTTAAGTCTAGCTGGTCATCTAAAATTAAAAAATTTAATCATGTTGTTTGATAATAACTCTATATCAATTGATGGACCTACTAGTCTTGCTGTATCTGATAATTTTAAAAAAAGGTTCGAAAGTTATGGTTGGGATTATATTTTAATTAATGGTCATAACGAAAAACAAATATCAAAAGCACTTAAGAAAGTACAGAAAGCAAAAAAACCCACTGTTATATCTTGCAAAACTATTATCGGGTTTGGTTCGCCTAATAAATCAGGAAAAGAAAGTTCCCATGGAAGTCCTCTTGGTGAAGATGAAATAAAATTAGTAAGAAAAAAATTAAAATGGAATCATCCCCCTTTTGAAGTGCCAAAAAAAATATTAGAAGAGTGGAGAAAAATTGGAAGTAGAGGAATTAAAGATTCTGAAAAGTGGTATAAAAAAAATAAAAATAAAATAGTTGGCCAATCTTCTTTTCTAAAAGATTTTCTAAAAGAAAAACAAAATGTATTTAATAAACCTGATGTTATTGCTACTAGGAAGTCTTCTGAAAAAATAATCAGCTTCTTAACAAAAAAAATTCCTAGTATAGTAGGTGGTTCTGCAGATCTCTCAGGTTCAAATAATACCAAAACAAAAAATCACCAAATAATCAAACCTGGAAATTTTAAAGGAAACTATATTCATTATGGAGTTAGAGAACATGCAATGTGTGGAATAATGAATGGATTAGCGCTACATAGTAAATTAATTCCATATGGAGGAACTTTTTTAATCTTTAGTGATTATTGTAAACCATCGATAAGATTGGCTGCAATAATGAAACTAAGAGTAATTTATGTAATGAGTCATGACTCAATCGGACTTGGGGAAGATGGTCCAACTCATCAACCAATTGAGCAATTAGTTGGACTAAGATCTATTCCAAATTTAAATGTTTTTAGACCTGCAGATACTGCTGAAACTTTTGAATGTTGGGATCTTGCTACGCTATCCAACAAGGAGAGTCCTAGTATAATTGCAGTGAGCAGACAAAAAGTTAATCCAATTAGAAAAGAATTTACAAAAGAAAACAAATGTTTGGCTGGTGCCTATGAAATATCAAGAACAAACAATGAAATTGATCTAACTATATTGGCTACTGGCTCTGAAGTTGAATTAGCAATTGAAGTTAGTCAAAAATTGGCCATAGAAAAGATCTATTCAAAAGTTATATCCATGCCATGCCACGAATTATTTGATATGCAAAAAAAAGATTATAAATATAAAATTTTAAATGAAACAAAATATAAAATTTCAATAGAAGCATCTACAACTGATTATTGGAAAAAATATATAGGCGAAAATGGAAAGGCTTTTGGAATAGATAGCTTTGGAAAAAGTGCTCCTTACAAAGAGATTTATGAACACTTTGGTTTAACAAGCAAAAATATAGTAAAAAAAGTTAAAGAAATGATTGGTAAGAAATCATGACAGTAAAAATTGGTATTAATGGTTTGGGTAGAATAGGAAGAATGATCATCAGGTCATTGATTGAAAATAGTAACAATAAAATAGAAATTAAACACATCAATAGTAGATCAAACTCTGAGGTTGTCTCCTCATTATTAAAACATGACTCTATTCATGGAAAATTTAATTGTGAAATAAAATTTGGAGATGACTATCTAAGCTTAAACGGTAAAAAAATTACATTCTCACAACATTCAAATTTGAATGAAATTAATTGGAAAAAATTTGGTGTAGATTATGTTTTAGAGTGTACAGGAAAATTTAATTCAAAAGAAAAGCTTAATCCTCATATAAAAAATGGTGCAAAAAAAGTTATTGTTTCAGCTCCTTGCAAAAATGCTGACAAGACTATTGTTTATGGTGTAAATCACAAATCAATTAGCAAAAAAGATTTAATAATTTCTGCTGCTTCTTGTACAACTAATTGTCTTGCGCCAATCGCATACGTGTTGAATAAAGAATTTAAAATAGAAAAAGGTTTTATGACAACAATTCATTCATACACAACTGACCAAAGACTATTGGACAACTCTCATAAAGATCCAAGACGGGCAAGATCTGCTGCTCAGTCTATGGTTCCAACTTCTACAGGTGCTTCGAAAGCTATTGGAGAAATTATACCTGAATTAAAAGGAAAACTTGAAGGTTTGGCTATTAGAGTGCCAACCCCAAATGTTTCATTGGTCGATCTAGTATTTAATTCAAAAAACAAACTAACTGTAAAAAAAATTAATGAAACTTTTATAAAAGCTTCAAAAAAAGAATTGAAAAATGTACTATTTGCAACTGATGAAAAACTTGTATCAATCGACTTTAATCATAACCCTAATTCCTCTATCGTTGACCTATCTTTGACTAATGTTGTTGGGGATGACATGGGTAAAGTTTCAGCATGGTATGATAATGAATGGGGATTTGCTTCAAGGATGTGTGATTTAGCAGAATATATCCATAAAATTTAATTTTTTCATGAACAGCATTACAAATAATAATTTAGATCTAAAAGGAAAAAAAGTTTTATTGAGAGTTGATTTAAATGTTCCAATGAAAAATGGAGCAATAACCGAAACTTCAAGAATTGAAAAAATAATACCAACGATAAAACTTTTGTTAAAAAAAGAGGCAAAAATTATAATTATGTCACATATAGGAAGGCCTAAAGGTAAGGTCGTTAAAGGAATGTCTTTAAAACCTATATCAGAAAAATTATCTCTTCTACTTCAGAAAAATGTATTTTTTAGTGAGGATCTAATTAGTGAGAATACACTTTTGGAAATAAACAAAATTCCAAAAGGATCAATCTTGATGTTAGAAAATATTCGATTTAACGAAGGAGAAGAAACAAATGACTTAAATTTTTCAAAAAAAATATCTACATTGGGAGATATATATGTTAATGATGCTTTCTCTTGTTCACACAGATCCCATGCATCTGTTGATGGGATCACCAAGTATATTCCATCATATTTTGGACTACAAATTAAAGAGGAAATTAGTGCATTAAAAAAAATAACTTCAGAAATTGAAAGGCCTGTTTCCCTAATAATTGGCGGTTCAAAAATTTCTACAAAAATTAAAATTATAAACAATTTAATAAAAAAATTTAACAATATTGTAATTGTAGGTGGAATGGGTAATACAATGCTCAAACACACTGGTTCAAATATAGGAAAATCAATATGTGAAAATGAGTGCAGCTCTTTAATTAAAGAAATATTAGAAAACTCAAAAAAATACAATTGTGAAATTAATATTCCTAAAGATGCAATTGTATCTTCTAGTCTAAATGGAGAAGGAACACAAAAAAATATAAATGAAATAAAAGATAATGAAATGATCTTAGATATTGGATCAAAAACTATATCATCTATTGAGTCAATTATAAATAATTCTAGAACAATACTTTGGAATGGTCCTGCGGGATATTTTGAAAATCCAAATTTTCAAAATGGAACAAAAAAAATATTAGAGTTAATTTCTCAAAAAACAAAGAATGATAAAATTTTTTCTGTAGCAGGAGGCGGTGAAACAGTTGCTGCAATAAACAAGTTTAAAAAATTTGATTCATTTACTTTTGTTTCAACTGCTGGTGGAGCTTTTTTAGAATATCTTGAAGGAAAAACTCTACCTGCTATAAAAGCATTAAATCAAAATGTCTGAGTTAAATAAGATTGCATTAAAAATTTTGTCTCACGGAAAAGGTATCCTGGCTGCAGATGAAAGCACTGGAACAATGACTAAGAGACTAAATGCCGTTAAGGTGGAATCTACTCCAGAAAATAGGTTGCTGTTTAGAGAAACACTTTTTTCATCTGAAAGTATGAAAACCTGTATAGGTGGTGTTATTTTATATGACGAAACTATAAAACAAAAATCGAGCTCGGAAAAAACTATTCCTGAGTTAATTTCATCATCAGGTGCTGTACCTGGAATAAAAGTAGATACGGGAGCAAAACCTCTGGCGGATTCACCTGATGAAAAAATTACAGAAGGATTAGATGGCTTAGGAGAAAGATTGAAAAATTACTATAAGCTTGGAGCAAGATTTACTAAATGGAGAGGTATTTATATTATTTCAAAAAACTATCCTAGCAAATTATCAATTGATGCAAACGCAAATGCTTTAGCGAGATACTCTTATATAGTTCAAGAAAATGGAATGGTTCCAATTGTGGAACCTGAGGTATTGATGGATGGGGATCACTCGGCTGAAGATTGTTTAAATAAAACTTCAGAAGTAATAAATAAATGCTTTGAAGAACTAATAAAACACAAGGTTAACTTGGAAGGAATAATTTTAAAACCAAATATGATACTGCCAGGAAATAAATCAAATAATAAAATTGGTAATGAAAAAATTGCTCATTTAACCTTGAAATGTTTAAAAGAATCAGTTCCAAAAGAAGTTCCTGGAATAGCTTTTTTATCAGGCGGTCAAACAGAAATAGAAGCAACTGAAAACTTAAATTTAATTAATAAATTAAATGATACAAATTTTATAATGAGCTATTCTTATGGAAGAGCCTTACAACAAGAAGCTATTAAATTTTGGTCAAAAAATATTAAAAATATTAAAGGAACTCAGCAAATTTTTGATCATAGAGCTAAAATGTGCTCATTAGCTGCTCAAGGAAAGTGGTCTGAAGAACTTGAGAATAAATAGAAACAATAAGAGATTTATTTATTTAATTTCTCCAGAATATATTAAAAATAATGATTTTTATGGCAAACTTAAACAAGTATTAAGTTCAAATAAAGTAAGTTTTTTTCAATTAAGATTAAAAAAAGAAAAAAAAAAGAAAAAAATCATAGTTGCAAAAAAAATTAAAAAAATTTGTAAAAAATATAAAGTTAAGTTCATCATTAATGATGATCCAATTTTTGCAAAGAAAATTAATGCGGATGGTTGCCACTTGGGACAAAAAGATATGAATATTTTAAAGGCCAAAAAAATATTAAAAAATAAAATTATTGGTATCACTTGTCATAATTCTATAAATCTTGCAAAGAGAGCTATTTCAGATGGTGCAGATTATTTAGCTTTTGGTGCGTTTTATTCATCGAAAACAAAAAAGGTCAGATATAAAGCAAGATTTAAAGTATTAAATTTAGTAAAAAAAATAACAAATACTCCAGTTGTAGCAATAGGGGGAATAAAAGATAAAAATTATAAAAAACTTTTATTGAATAAAGCTAACTTTTTAGCTATCTCAGGCTACATTTGGAATAATAAAAAATTAAACCCGAGAGAAGCTATAAACAAGTTGCAATGAAAATATCTGGAAATGAAGTTAAGCCTGGGATGCTATTGGAACATAAAGATGATTTATGGGAAGTTCTAAAAACTCAACATGTAAAACCTGGAAAAGGTGGAGCATTTAATCAGGTTGAAATGAAAAGTGTAAATAAAGGTACTAAATTAAATGAAAGATTCAGATCTAGCGATACAGTGGAGAAAGCTTCTCTTGAAGAAATAAACTTCAATTATTTATATCAAGATGAATCTGAATATTACTTTATAAACCAAAAATCGTTTGAACAAATAAGCTTAAAAAAAGAAATTGTTGGAGAAAAAGGAAAATTTTTAAAAGAAGAGCTAGAGGTTAAAATAAGTCTTTACGAAGAAAAGCCAATTTCTGTTGAATTACCAAATCAAGTTAATTGTAAAATAGAAAGTACTGATGCTGCCTTAAAAGGACAAACAGTCTCTTCATCTTATAAACCTGCTATATTAGAGAATGGAGTTAAAATTCAAGTACCACCTTTTATTGAAAGTGGAGATGAAATAATTGTTGATACAAGATCTATTGAATACGTCAAAAAAATATAAACTGTATGAATTCTATATCTTCAAATTTAAATATTATGATTAAAGCTGCAGAAAAAGCATCAAAAATAATAATTAGAGATTTTGGAGAATTGGAAAAATTACAAGTACTATCAAAAGGACCTTCTGATTTTGTAACAAACTCAGATAAAAAAGCTGAAAAAATCATTATTGAGGAATTAACAAAATATAAAAAAAAATTTTCGTTAATCAGTGAAGAAGTGGGAGAAATAAAAAACTCAGATTTAGAAAATTTTTGGATTATTGACCCAATCGATGGAACTACAAACTTTTTACATGGGGTACCTCATTTTGCAATATCAATCGCTTTAAAATCAAAAAAAGAAATTATCAGTGGCTTAATTTTTGATCCTATAAAAAATGAAATGTTTTATGCTGAAAAAAATAATGGAGCATATTTTAATAATAAAAGGATGAGGGTTTCAAAAAAAAGAAATATCGATGAATGCTTGTTTGCCACAGGAGGCAAAGACCAAATAAAAAATAATCTTAATACAAGAAAATCCGGAAGTGCTGCTTTAGATATGGCATATGTCGGAGCAGGTCGATTTGATGGATATTTTCAAAAAAATTTAAATATTTGGGATATTGCAGCGGGAATAATTATTGTGGAAGAAGCTGGTGGAAAAATAAATAACATCGATAATTCATCTAAAGCTGGTATTGATATATTAGCAGGAAGCAACTCTATATATCAAAAAATGCAAGAAAATCTTAATAACTTTTAATTGTTTTTAAAAAATCTTTTGTTATAAAGCCAGCTATGAAAAAAAATATTCATCCAAAATATCATAAGATAAAAGTTGAAATGACAGATGGATCTCAATTTGAAACAAAATCTACCTGGGGATCAGAAGGAGAAACTTTAAAATTAGAAATAGACCCAATTTCTCACTCTGCTTGGACAGGAGGTAAACAAAAAATCCTTGATAAAGGAAGAGTAAGTAAATTTAATAAAAAATTTCAAAATTTTAGAGCTGAGAAAAAAGCATAATGACAAATGCACCTTTAATGCCTATGGCTACTGCTGTATGGTTAGTTGAAAATACAACATTAACTTTCAAGCAAATTGCTGAATTTTGTAAACTTCACGTCGTTGAAGTCCAGGGAATAGCTGATGGAGAAGTTGCAAAAGGAATAGTTGGATATAATCCAATAATCTCTGGCCAGTTAACTAAAGAAGAAATTGAACTTTCATCTAAAGATCAAAACAGATCTTTAAATTTAAATAGTTACAATGTGGAAATATCTAGCTCAAATGAAAAAACAAAAAAATATGTTCCTTTATCAAAAAGACAAGATAAACCTGACTCTGCATTATGGTTAATAAGACAATACTCAATTTTAAAAGATTCTCAAATAGCAAAATTAGTTGGCGTAACAAAAAACTCTGTGGTTGCAATTAGAAATAAAAGTTATTGGAATTATAATAATTTAAATCCAAAAGACCCAGTTGCAATTGGATTGTTTTCTCAAAAAGATCTTCAGGATACTGTTGAAAAAGCAGAAAGAAGAATTAAAAGAGAGAAAAAACAAAAAGAAAAATTACAAAAAACAAACTAAACGAATAAAGAAAGAAATCTAGACAATTAAAATTATTAATGTTAATAACTCTTTTTTTTGGAGGCACTTATTAAAATAGAAGTTAAAGATAACAACGTTGAACAAGCTCTGAGGGTACTGAAAAGGAAACTTCAGAGAGATGGATTTTTTAAAATAATTAAATTAAAAAATAATTATGAAAAACCATCTGAGAAAAAAAAACGTATTCTTCAAGAAAATATTAAAAGAGTTAAAAAGTTAAATAAACTTAAGAATAGGATTTAATCATCGCGGGGTGGAGCAGCCTGGTAGCTCGCAAGGCTCATAACCTTGAGGTCGGCGGTTCAAATCCGTCCCCCGCAACCAAAATAAGTTTTACGTTTTTTTCATATGTCAAAAAAAACTCTAAATAATTTATCAGTAATAATACCTTTTTATAATGAACAACATAGACTACTGGAAAGTTTAAAAACTCTTAACAATTATTTTGTAAACAAAAAAAATGTTGAAATAATTTTTGTTAATGATGGTAGTACTGATAAATCAGACTTTATAATATGTAAATTTATAAAAAAATATAAAAAAATATTTAAAATCAAATATATCAGATATAAAAAAAATATTGGAAAAGGATATGCAATTAAAAAAGGTATATTAAATTCAAAAAAAGACTGGCTGCTGATTTGTGATGCAGACATGTCAGTCAATCCAAACCAAATCGACAAGTGGGTAAAAAAAAATTATATTAAAAATGAGAATATAGCTTATTTTGGCTCAAGAAATCATTCACTTTCTAAAATCAAAACATCTATTACAAGAAGATTTTTAGGTTCATTATTTAATTTTGTGATCTATTTCTTATTTAGAATTAAAATAAAAGATACACAATGTGGTTTTAAACTTTTTAATAAAACTTATGCATATGATGTTTTTAAAAAACTAAAATCTTATCGCTTTTCTTTTGACGTTGAATTGGTTATTTTGTTAAAAGAAAATAATATTACTATTAAAGAATTACCTATTGAATGGATACATAAAGAAGGTAGTAAATTAAATATAATTTATGATATTCCAAAAATGATGATCGATATTATCAAAATTAAGTTAAACCAAAAATAAATGAAAAATTTTTTATTAAAATATAAAGTAATTTATAGACTTTACCAAAATATTATAAGAAAAGAAAATAATGAATATAATTTTATCAAGTATGTCTTTCAGCAACAAAAAAATGTTAACGTCTTAGATATTTGTTGTGGTGATAGTTATATTTTAGATTATATCAAAAGTTATATAAATAAATATATTGGAATAGATAATAATAGTAACTATTTAAAAAACTCAAAAAAAAAATTTCCAAAATTTTCTTTTATTAATTCAGATATAGAAAAAATACATAAAATAAAAAAATTAAATCGATCTAAAATCAATTTTATATTTATCAATGGAGCAATTCATCACTTAAATGATAATAAAGTTACTAATTTAATATCTTATCTAAATAAAAAATTTCCTAATGCAAAATTTTTATTTATTGATCCTATCAGAGGTAAAAATAAATTAATAAATAAATTTATGATTAATCTAGATAGAGGAAAATATATAAGAACAAAGCAAAAATATAAGAAAATTTTAAAAAACTTTAATAGTATGGAAACTAACGATTTTTTTATAATGAGTTTTTTGCTTATATTTCATTTTAAACACCTGAATTTAAAAAAATATTATATTAAATGGAAGTCTAAATAATTATTTGAATTCTAAGCTATTAATTAAAACACCTAATAGTCGGGCATCAATACTCTCTAATCTTGATAAAGCGGTTTGTGGATTTTCAATCTCAATAACTAATTTGTTTGAACCTAATTCTAAATAATTTTTGATTTGGAATAATTGAATTTTATTTGAATAAATTTGAATATTTTGATTTGTTAAAGGTATATTATTTAATGTAAAGTTAAGTTTTATATTCTTGTTTTTATCTTTTAAAATTTTTTTCGTATTTATTATTATTTTATCAATATTTTTTGCTGAAATATTAAAAATTAAATTAGAAAAATTTCCTTCCGTCCATGCTCCACTATTGTTTATTTTAGAGCCATATGAAGGATGAGACCAACCAAATCCCAAAATACCATTACTCTGATTTAAATTAATTTTTACTTTGTCTCCCAAGTTTATATTTTTATACTTGATTGTTTCAAACTCTAAAATATCTTTTTCTTGCATAAAATTTTTATAATTTGGTAAAAAAAACCATATATTATTTTTATAAAAAAAACCGTGCTCAGAATTTTCAAACAAAAATTTCATATTTCTCAAATGGTCATAATTTTCAATTACATATGCTGTTCTTGTGTTTATTTTTTTATTTGAAATTTTTTTATAAAAATTAGATCTATAATTTGAAGCTATTTCTCTATTATATCTTCCCAATCTAAAAAAATTTGTTTTATTAAATTTTTTTTCTATTAATAAACTAGAAATTATTGGAAACGAACGCGACCTATTTGAAATTTGAGTATTTGAAATATTTTCAAAATTTTCAGATATATTTAACCAAAAATAATTTTTTAAGAATTTTCTATCATCTAAAGTACGCTTAGAAACAAAATTATTTTCAAGTCCACCAGAAAAATCAATAATTTGGATAGATAATAAAACAATTAAAATATAATTTTTTTTATTTGGAATACTTTTGTATAAACCATAAATTGAAAAAATAAGTATTAAATAATATACTGGCCAAATCAATCTCCCTGAGGCGCGAATGATACTTAATGGTCCAAATATAATTTTTGGAAGTTCAAAATTAATAATACTATAAGAACCCACATTAATATTATTTGTAAGTGATAAAATTAGTAAAAAAATAGAAAGAAAAAAATATTTATAATTAATTATTTTTATTTCTTTAAAATCTTTAATATTTAGAAAAAAAACTATCAAAATAATTAATAAGATTCCTAAACCTAAATAACCAAAACCTTCTTTTTCTCCTGGAGTATTGTAAATATCAGGAATAAATATAGACCACGATTTCTCAGTACTTAAATAGTTTGGATCAAAAAATGTTAAAAAGTTGGCTTTAAAATAACCATAACCATAACCTAACGCATCTGTTGCTGGTAATTCAAAGTAACCAGAAACATACATAAAAAAACACAAAACAATTAAAATAATAAAATTTTCTTTTAAAAATTTTTTTAAGTTTTTGGTTTCAACATAGTTAAAAAAAGAAAAAAATAAATTCATAATAAGTAGTATAATTGTAAAATAAAAATGAATAAGTGATGATAAAACAATAATAAATAATTTTTTATAAAATATATTTTTTTGACTTTGGCAAATATCAAGATAAAAGGCAGCAAGAATTAGCCAATGTGCACAAAGTGATAAATGTAAATTTAATCTAAAAATAAGTATTGGTGAAATAAGAAAAAAAATAGCAGATATTAATGAAAAAAAATAATCTTTAGTTAGAAAATTTAATATTTTAAAAGAAAAAAAATATTGCAGTGAAAAACATAAAAATATCCAGATAGAAAAAAAGTGAAAATTTTCTGGTAAAATGTTTCTAAAAATTTTTGATATAAAAGATAAAATAGGAACAGCTCCAGAAAAAACTATAGAATTTGGAATTTCTCCATAATTAGGATTGTAACCTAAAGGAAATCTCCATTTATCATTTAAGAAAAATTTTAAAGCTAAATAATCGCTTTTTAAATCGTATGATTTAAGCCATTCTGTATCAGAAAATCCTATATTGGAAAAATCTAAAAAAAAAATTGTTAGTATTAAGCCTAAAAAAATACTGATTATAATTAATTGAGTGTCAATTCTTTGCGTCATTTATATTGAAAAAAATTTAAATCTGCTTATTTTGCATTTTAACTTATATGTATAAAAAAGAAATATTTAGAAACCTAGATAAAAAGTATAATTCACATCTCTACAGTGGATTATTGGGTGTTTTAATGAATTATTGCCATAAAAAATTAGAAAATTTTAAAAAAAAAAATAGTTATGACAAAATTTTAGAAATAGGAGCTGGTAGTGCACCTCATTTGAAATACTTAACACATTCCTTTAATGAATATCATATTGCTGAAACATCAGACTATGCATCTGAAATATTTGATAAAAATTTAAATAATAAAATAAAATTTAAAAAATATGATGGAAAAAATCTTCCTTATGAAGATGAATATTTTGATAGAATAATTATTTCACATTGCTTAGAGCATATTTTATCTCCTGAAGAATTTATAATCGAAATGATGAGTAAGTTAAAAAAAGGTGGGGTATTATCAATTTCATTGCCAACTGATCCTGGGATAGCGTGGAGGCTCGGAAGATTATTTATAAGAATTTTTTCAATTAAAAAAACATATAATATTACTGGTGAAGAATATGAATATATAAATGCGACTGAACATGTTAATTCTATATTTAATTTAATTTCTATTATTAGATATCACTATAAGGATTCAATAGATGAACAATATTATCCTCTAAAAATAAAATCACCAGATTTTAATTTATTTTACAACGTTCAAATCTATAAGTAATTAAATTTTAAATTTTGATTTTTTGCTGTCAATTAAAAATGTTTTAACTGTATCTTCTGTTAGAGATTTCAAAGATTTTCCAAATTTTTCTATTTTTTCAATTATATTTGGTGGTACTGTTATTATGTGACATCCTAATTTTTTTGCTTGTAAATAATTATATGGCTCTCTTACACTAGCCCATAAAATTTCGACATTTTTATATTTTTTAGCAGAATTAATACTTTTTGTAATTTGAGGTATCGGATCTTTTCCTGTGTCAGCCATTCGACCAGCAAAAATTGATATAATAACTTTTGTATTCTTGTTTATATTTTTAAGAATTTTTAAGGTTTGTTTATGGCTGTAGACTGCGGTTATATTTAATTTTATTTTATCTTTGTTGAGTTCTTTAATTGCTTTACCTAAAAAATGACCTTTAGAATTTACTACTGGGACTTTCACATATATTTGTCTTCCCCAATTTTTAATCTTTTTTGCTTGTTTTATTATTTTTTCATTTTCATCAGCGAACACTTCAAAAGATATAGGTTTTTTTGTGACCTTCAAAATTCTTTTACAATATTCAGTATAATTTTTTGCCCCTGCTTTACGAATTAACGTAGGATTTGTGGTAAAACCTTTTACAATTTTTTTTCTAGTAAAATTTTTTATTATATTTATATCTGCTATATCACAGAATATTTTTGTCATTAATTACAAGCTTTTAATTATGTCTTCAGTCATTTTTTTTGCATCAGCAAATAACATTAAGGTATTATCGCGATAAAACAAATCATTGTCAATTCCAGCATACCCAGGGGATAGACTTCTTTTTACAAATAAAACTGACTTTGATTTTTCTACATCTAATATGGGCATACCATAAATTGGACTCTGTGGATCAGTTTTCGCAACTGGGTTCGTAACATCGTTTGCACCTATTACATAAGCTACATCGCAATTAGCAAAATCATTATTTATTTCTTCTAATTCAAATACTTCATCATATGAAACATTTGCTTCTGCCAATAAAACGTTCATATGTCCTGGCATTCTTCCTGCCACAGGGTGGATTGCATAGGTTACTTTGACTCCATTTTTTTTTAAAGCATCAACCATTTCTCTTAGCGCATGTTGAGCTTGAGCAACTGCCATGCCATAACCAGGAACGATTATTACTGAAGAAGCATTTTTCATTAAAAACGCTGCATCGTCTGCATTACCACTTTTAACTGGTTTTTGCTCCTTTAACTGATTTGAAGAAGATTGATCTGTTGCGCCCCATCCTCCAAGAATTACATTAAAAAATGAACGGTTCATTCCTTTACACATAATGTATGATAAAATTGCACCTGAAGATCCAACTAACGCACCTGTAATTATCAAAGCAGTATTTTCTAAAGTAAAACCAATTCCTGCTGCAGCCCAACCAGAATATGAATTAAGCATCGAAATTACTACCGGCATATCAGCTCCACCTATTGGTATGATTAATAAAACACCCACTAAAAAAGAAATTATAATTATTGTCCAAAACCAAATATCGGCTTGAGATTTGCATAAATAAAAAACCAAACCAACTAAAATTATACCTAATATTAAATTTAAATAATGTTGACCAAAAAAAGTTATAGGCGAACCAGACATTATTCCTCTTAATTTTAAAAATGCTATAATAGATCCCGTAAATGTTATAGCTCCAATTGCGGCACCCAAGGACATTTCAATTAAGCTTGCTACTTTAATATTTCCAGGTGAGCCTAAACTAAATACTTCAGGATTAAGAAAAGCAGAAATTGCGACAAAAACGGCTGCTAGACCAACTAAACTATGAAATCCAGCAACAAGTTCTGGCATTGCGGTCATGGGTATTTTAAATGCAATAAATGCACCAATTGATCCACCAATAAGAAGTAAAACTAATAAATATAAAAATCCTGTTGAAAAATTTCCAACTGAAATAATTGTAACTCCAATGGCTATCGCCATTCCAATAATTCCAAATAAATTTCCCTGTCTTGATGTTTCTGGTGATGAAAGACCTCTTAGTGCTAAAATGAACAAAACACCTGATATAAGATAAAATACTGCTAACAAATTTGCAGAGATCATTTGATATCTTTCTTTTTTTTCTTGTACATTGCCAACATTCTTTGTGTTACTAAGAATCCACCAAAAATATTTACAGCTGCTAAAATTATTGCCAAAAATCCAAATATATTTGCAGTATCAAAAATATTTTCTGCTTCTCCAGCCAATGCTGCTATTATGGCTCCTACAATAATTACTGAGGAAATTGCATTTGTTACTGACATTAGGGGTGTATGCAATGAGGGAGTAACGCTCCAAACTACATAATAACCTATAAAAATTGAAAGTATAAAAATACTGAATCTAAATATAAATGGGTCTATCTCCATATAATTAATTTATTATTGTTTTTGCAATAATTTCATCCTCTAAGTTAATAATAATTTTTTTATTCTCTTTATCATATAAATTTGAAACAAAATTAAATACATTTTTTGCATAAAGGTTAGATGACGAAGTTGGCAATTTATTTAAAATGTTTCTTTCGCCCATAATTTTAATACCATTTTTTTCAACAATCTTATCAACCTCTGTAAAGGCAGCATTGCCACCTTGAACAGCGGCTAAGTCGTAGATTACAGAACCAGCCTGCATATTTTTTAACATATTTTCAGTAATAATTAATGGAGCTTTTTTTCCTGGTATTAAAGCTGTACATATCACAATATCAATTTTTTTTAGAGTCTCGCTCAATAACTCTTCTTGTTTTTTTTTAAAATCTTCTGATGCTTCTTTTGCATAACCTCCTTCGGTTTCTAAGTTTTCAGCTCCTTCTACAGTTAAAAATTTTCCACCTAAACTTTCCACTTGTTCTTTTGAAGTAATTCTTACATCTGTTGCAAAAACAATTGCTCCCATTCTTTTTGCGGTAGCTATTGCTTGCAGACCAGCAACTCCAGCGCCTACGACCAAAACTTTTGCTGCAGAAATAGTGCCTGCTGCAGTCATCATCATCGGTATAGCTTTTTCAAAAATTGAAAAAGATTCTAATACAGCTTTATATCCGGCTAAATTAGCTTGAGAAGAAAGTATATCCATAGATTGTGCTCTTGTTATCCTAGGCAATAACTCCAAAGAAAATAGATTAATACCTTTTTTTGATAAGCCCTCAAGTTTACTTTTATTTTCATATAGATTTAAAACACCTATTAGAGTTTGTTTAGATTTTAAAAAAGCAACTTTATTATCATCTGGTAAACTCATTTGAATAATAATATCTGAATTTTCAATTAATTTTTTATCATCACTTATAAATTTAACTCCAAGTTCCGTATAATCTTTTTCTTCAAAACCTAAATGTTTTCCATAATTTTCACTTAAATTAATTTCGAATCCTAAATTTATATATTTTTTTGCAATCTCTGGTGTAATAGACACTCTTTTTTCTAAGTCTTTATTTTCTGATATAGAACCTATTATCATAAAATTATAAAGACTTACTTTTGTCTTGCTTTAAATTTTGGGTTTTTTTTATTTATAATATAAACTCTTCCTCTTCTTCTCACTAATTTTGAATTGAGGTCTCTTTTCTTTAAAGATTTTAACGAGCTTGCTATTTTCATAATTTTTTATAGCCTGGCAATGTCCTACTCTCCCATGTCTTAAGACAAAGTACCATTGGCGCTGAAGGGCTTGACTTCCGAGTTCGGAATGGAATCGGGTATTACACCTTCGCAATAATCACCAGGCATAAGATGTATAAACAAAAATATTAATTTGTAAATGTTAATTATTAAAAAACTTTATTTTTTTTATAATTTATTTAGATATGTTTATAAATTCGCTTATATAGTTTTTTAAACTTATTTTTCCGTAGTATTTGTGCACTTTATTTGACAAATTCATATTTGTTAGAGCGGATGCAAACCTCTCACCTTTTCTTCTTGGTAAAAATTTGATTTTTGCTTTAAAAAGTCTAGCCACTTGTATTATCGAGTAACTTTTTTTATTTGAAATACTATAATGTTTACACTTGTTTTCTTTCCAAGCTTTAATACAAATTTCAATTGTATCATTAATATGAGTAAAACGCCTTGTTTGATTCCCGGGACGTACAACAGTGAGTGGCTTACATTTTAAATATTGATTTTCAAATATTCCAATCACAGTTGCCATCTCTCCTTCGCATATTTGCTTTGGTCCATAAACATTATAAAAATAAATTATTTCAAATTTAAAATTAAACCACTTTTTTAAATTTTCAAGTAATTCTAAATTTTTAGCTTTAGTAAAAGCATACGGTGATAAATTTTTATCTTTACCTTTATTACCCAAAGATGCAGATGTTGCTGAATAAATTAATTTAATTTTATTTGATAAACAAAAATTAAAAACTGCTTGAGTTCCAACAGCATTAGATTCTAAACACTCTTCCATTTTATTAAAACTTTGATAAATTCTTGAAAATTCACCAAAATGAAACAATGAGATAATATTTCTTGGATTTTTAATCACTTTATCGATATTTTTTGTATTACAATTTATATACTTGACTCTTTTACTTTTTATATGATTTTTTTTTGAACCTGAACTGTAGTTATCTAAACTAATTATAAAATATTTTGTTTTAATAAGAATTTTTTTGATTAAATTATGTCCTACAAATCCCGCTCCACCAGTTACAACTATACATTTTTTCATATTTATTTATTAAATAAGTTATTTTTTAAAATAAAAATCTTATCGCTGTCTGATTCAATTAAATTTTTAATTTTTTTATCATAAAAAAAAGCCTTGTCACTTAAATTATAGTAAGGATTTTTTAAAATATCATAGCCATATTTTTTATTTTCGTCATATATTCTATCAATATTTTTAACCGAAAAAACTATTAAAGATAAAATAATTATTAGATTAACTTTTTTATTAAAATTTTTTATATTGCAATTTTGACTTATATAAGAACATATAGGGAAAAAAATAATTAAAGCTACAATAGTGTAACCACCATATCTTAAAGCTGGGTAAGAAACAAACCATTGAATAAATAAAATTAAAAGTATCAAATATAAAGTTAAAAATTTAAAATTAAATTTTCTTTTATTTTTTTTAAAAAAGAAAAATATAAAAAAAACAATGATAACAAAAATTGATAGTAAAAAATCTGATACTTTGTTAAAAAAATAGTTTTCAAACCAGTTACCTAGCCAATTAAATCCACTTAGGTAATTTTCTATATTTTCAACGCGATAATTGGGTGTTGCACCTGCTTTTGACCAAAGTTCGTACCATACTTTCATTTTTTCAACATCAATAGTTTTTATTGACCATGAAAAGCCTTCGTAACAAGTAAAGCTTGCTGGATAAATTAAACACCCTGTATTAAGAAAATTTGTTAAAAATAATAAAATTACACCAAGTATAAATAAAATAGTAATTCTATTTTTTATAATTTTAATTAAAAATTTTTTATTAAAATAATAATTTTTATTTTTATAAATCCAATATAAAAACAATAAACTATAAATTAGATAAAAACTCTTTAATGAAATAATTAAAAAAAATAATATTAGTATGTTTTCATTATAATCTTTAAATTGATCAAAACTTAAATTTTTTTTGGTGCTGATTCTGTCTATAATAATAGCTATTAGAACAAAAATTAATATAAGTGCAGATCTGTCTGTTCCATGTTCAGCTATTCTATAAAAAATCGTATTTATAAAGATAAATGAAAAACTTAAAATAAATATAAAAAATTTATTATAATTATTATTTCTTAAATCAATAATCTTTTGAATAAAATATATACTAGCAAAACCCATAAAATATACAGCACCAGCATGTAGAAAATGATATTTAATATATGGTAAAAAAAATAAAGAATTTATATAAAAAATAGAAGATGGTGTTCTAAACCCGTGTTCCAAGTTTCCAATTCCAACTAATTTTTCAAAATTTATTAATGAGTAAATATATCCGAAATGATAATAAAAAAAATCATCATGATTTTTATAAACTAAAATTCCTAAAAAAAGAATAAAAAATAAAATAGATGCAATTAAAGTTGTTTTTTTATTTTCATAAAATATTTTTTTATAATTTATTAAAAAAAAAAATATTCCTAGTGATAAAAAAATTAAATTATGAGTATAATTATGCTTAAATAAAAAATTTGTGACATAAGATAGTATAGTTATTAAAAATAGTCCCTTTAGCCCTAATATGCCTAAATTATTATTTTTAAAATCAATAATTTTTCCATAGCCTAAAATTGAAAAGGAAATTAAAATATAGATTAGTAAATATATAAATAAATCTAACATTAAATATATTTATGACTACATTTCTTCTATTTTAAGCATCAACTTACAAAGCCTGTTTAGAGTTTTTGTTTTCATTAGATGTTTATGTAAACCTATAACAAATCCGTGATCTTGAACATATTGTGAGTTTTTAAACACTTTTTGATTATATTTTTGAAAACCATACAATTTATAAGAGGGTTGGTTATTAAATGACCCACTAATTATAGGCCTTGTTTCAACTCCATTTTTATCTAAATAATTTAAAAATTTTTTTTTCACATTTTTATATTTTTTATTTACTAATATAGGTAATACCATCCAGCTTGGATCTAAATTTTTTCTTGGCTGTATAAATTTAAACTGATTTTTCCAATTTTTTGAACTAATTAATTTATTTAAAATTTTTGATCTATTTTTATTTCTGCTTGATTTAAATTGATCTAATTTTTTAAATTGATTTAATCCAATAGCTGCGGTGATATCCATAGGCCTTACATTAAATCCAGAGTTTGAAAAAATATATCTTGGATCTAATTTAGGATATTTATTAATATATTTTTTATAACTTGATAAATTTCTTGGATAACTCATTAAGCCACCTAACCATCCATGAGATCTAAGAGTAAATAATATTTCATAATCTTCTTTGTTATTACAAGTAACCATGCCTCCTTCACCAGAAGTTATTTGGTGAGAATAAAAAAATGAAAATGTACTAAAATCACCAAATGTACCTAAATTTTTATTTTTAAACTTTGAACCTAGTGATTCACAATTGTCCTCAAAGATTATTAGATTATTTTTTTTTGCAATTTTCTTAATTTTAAATAAATCACAACAATTTCCTAAAGCATTAATAAGCATTATAGCCTTAGTTTTTTTTGTAATTTTTTTTTCTATTTCGTTATCAGAAATACTTAAGTTCGTTTTATCGATATCCACAAATATTGGTTTAAGACCAAATTGAACTAGCGGCCATAATGAAGTTGGCCAGCATAAGATAGGAATTAATACTTCGTCACCTGGCTTTAATCTTTTTTTTCTTAATAAATTACCGGCAGCGTAAACTGCTAATAGATTAGCTGATGAGCCTGAATTAACCATTAAAGCGTACCTGCTTCCTATTTTTTTTGCAAAATGAATTTCAAATTTTCTAGTAATTTTCGACATTGTTATTTGTTTAGATTTGAGAACCTTAGAAGCGAGATTTATATCTTCATTTGTAATTCCATCTTCTGAAAGTGGATAAAAGTATTTTTTTTTCATTTTAAATATTATATTTTAATTTATAATTATTTGAGCAATTAATGCAATTTTCAGAAAGTTTCAAACTTAATATAATTGATAAGTATATAATAATAGTTTTATACTCATTTTTACCCATATCTTTTATAATTGGTAATGCTGTTATTAATATCAATATAATTTTGATAGATATTTTGTTCATTTATTCAATTTTAAAATTCAAAAATTTTAATTTTCAATACTATCGTAAGGATATTTTTATTCTTTTATTAATACTTTTATATCTATCAGCCAATTCATTTTATCAAAATTTTGTAATTAAAAATAATCAATTTATAGATGAAGGTTTAATTAGATCTTTAGGATTAATAAGATATATACTTTTTTACTTTTCAACAATTTACTTCTTAAAATTTTTAGGAAAAAATAAGAATAAAATTTTTAACTTTTGGACTATAATATTATTAATAATTATTTTTGATGTATTTTACGAAAGACTTCTTGGAAAAAATATATTAAATAATATAAGTCCTAGCAGTGAAAGAATAGCTTCATTCTTTGGTGATGAATTAATAGTTGGATATTTTATACTTGGATTTGGATTTATTTGTACTTCTTATTTAATAGAAAATATATCCTTAAAAAAATTTAAATATTCTGATTATATAAAAATTTTATTTTTAATTTTAATACCGATAACGATTTTTATTACTGGAGAAAGGTCTAATTTTATTAAATCAATTATATTATTTTTACTTATTTTATTTTTTTTTGATAAATATAAATTAAAAATAAATCTTAAAAAATTTTTATCAATTTTTTTACTTATATTAGCAAGTTTAATATTTTTGTCGGAAAATATTAAAACTAGATATCTAACTTTATTTAATGAAGTTCAAAATGCATATGAAGTTAAAGACGAGAATCTTCTGAAAAAATCAAAACATTTTTATAACTATAAAATGGGTTATGATATATTTCTTGAAAATAAATTATTTGGAGTTGGAAATAAAAAATTCCGAGAAGCTTGCTTAGATAAAAAAGATCAAATTGATGAAATATATTTTATGTTTGGATGCACTACTCATCCACATCAAACATATTTAGAAATTCTTTCAGAAAATGGCTTAATTGGTTTTATTTTAATTTTTTCAATATCAATCATATTTATTAGAAATACTTTTAAAAATTTTTTAATTAATAAAAATTTTATTCAATTATCTGGACTTTTATTTTTTGTTTTATTGTGGATTCCTTTTTTGCCATATGGAAGTCTTTTTTCTACTACAAGTTTTAGTTTGACAATTATAAATATATCTTTAGCTAGGTTATATAATAATTAATTTTTCTTTGATAAAAAAAAATATACAGAAATGTATAGAGAAATATTAATTATACATGAGAGAACTAAGCCAAGAGTGAAAAAATAATAATCTTTTATTATAAAAAAATAAATTAAATTATATATAGCAATTACGTTTCCTGAAATAGTATTAACTATCTCTTTATTAATTCTAATTTTTAAACCAATAAAATTAAATAAAAAATGGTGAAAATGTTTTTTATCTGGAGTTTCAAAAGAAATTTGATTAATTTTTTTTCTAATTATTGAAAATAAATTTTCAAAAGCAGGGTACCAGAGTAAACACATTATAAAATATGGAGATACGGAAGGATTATCAATATAAAATTTAATTAAAATAAAGGAAAAAATAAAACTAATTAAATATGATCCACCATCACCTAAATATAATTTACCAAAAAAGTTAAATAGATAGATTGCAGATAATATGACCATAATAGTTGAGATAAAATCGGTATTTAAGTTTAAGTTATATTTAATAGACAAAATCAAAAGTATTAAACTAACAGACAAAAAATAACCAACTACTGAATTATTAACTCCATCAATTAAGTTTGTTCCATTAAGAAGTATTAATATACAAAATAAATTAAAACCTATTGCAATAGGATAATAATCAAGAAAGGCGTTTAAAGGAGCAAGGCGTAAATCATCAAAATAAATACCTGAATAAATTAAATATATAATAATTATAATTGACTGAATTAATATTCTTTTTTTTGGTGATGTTAAAATATCTAAATCAGATAAAATACCTAAAATTAATATCGATAAAGTTATAAATAAAAAAAAAAAGTTTTGAAAATTAAAAAAATTTAAGATTAACAATATAATAATTCCACCTGCCAAAGGTACTTTTTTATTAATACTTCCAGTAAGTTGTTTGTGTTTAGATTTTTTTCTTAAATCAATAAGAAAGTTTTTTTTGATTAATAAAAAATTTAATACGAAAATTAAAAATATTGTAGAGAAAATCTCTAATAACATTCTTATACTTTTAAACCACTATTTTTTTTTTCAAGCAAAATATCATTCATCATCATTTCTTTTACCAACGATCTAAAATTATATTTAGGTTTAAAATTAAATCTTTTATACGCCTTTTTAGAATCACCTCTTAGATAGTCAACCTCATTTGGTCTAAAATATTTTTGATCAACTTTTACAAGTATTTGTTTTTTTTTATTTTTATTATAAAAATATCCTACCTCATTAATTCCTTTTCCAGACCAATATATTTTTATATTTATAAACTTACATGCAATTTCTACAAATTGTTTAACCGTGTAAGTTTTGCCTGTGGCAATTACATAGTCATCAGGTTTACTTGCTTGTAAAATTCTCCATTGCATTTCTACAAAATCTTTAGCATGTCCCCAATCTCTTTTTGCATTTAAATTTCCTAAATAAAGTATTTCTTTAGAGCCAAGATATTTTTTAGCCAGAAACCTTGTAATTTTTCTAGTTACAAATGTTTCGCCTCTTCTTGGACTTTCGTGATTAAATAAAATTCCATTGCATGCAAATATTCCATACGATTCTCGATAAACACTAGTAATCCAATAGGAATAGAGTTTTGCAACTCCATATGGAGATCTTGGATAAAATTTAGAATTCTCGTCAAATATTTTTTTATTTCCAATAACTTTTCCGTATAACTCAGATGTACTTGCTTGATAAAATTTAATTTTCTTTAAATTTAAAAATCTTATTGCCTCTAGAATTCTTAAAGTTCCAACTCCTGATACTTCGGCGGTATACTCTGGATTAACAAATGATACACCTACATGGCTCTGGGCTGCTAAATTATAAACCTCATCAGGTTTAATTTTGTTAATAATATTATATATAGAATTACTGTCAGTTAAATCTGCATAATGTAAAAATAAATTTGTTTTATGATGTGGATCGACATATAAATGATCAATTCTTCCAGTATTAAAAGATGATGATTTCCTAAGAGTTCCATGAACAGTATAATTTTTTTTTAGAAGTAGTTCGGCCAAATAAGAGCCATCTTGACCAGTTATTCCAGTAATTAATGCCACTTTTTTTTTCATTTATTTAATATTTAATACAAAAAATTGTTTTATCATATAAATTAAAATGAGAAGTCCATCTTTAAATTCATTTACCTTTTTTATACCCTTTAACCTAGATCTTTCATAGGAGTTTAAAAAAAAGTAATTTTGCCTATTTTTTTTAGCCTTTATAACTAGCTCAACACATAAAGTAAAATCATAACATTTTAAGTTGTTATCTAAAAAATATTTAGTTTTACCCATCACATATGTATATAAAACATCGCTAGCTTTTGTTCTAAATAATACATTGCATAGTCCTGTGAAGAAAAAATTTCCAATTTTAGTAATTATAGTATCGTCGTCACTACCACCATTTCCAGTATATCTTGAATTAAAAATAAAATCTAATTGATTATTTTTGTCTTCTAATAAATCATACATTTCTTGAAGACTTGCAGGGTCAAACGAACCGTCGGCATTAAAAATACATGAATAATAAGTTTCTGAATTATTAAATCCCTCTATGATTGCTGCTCCAAACCCATTGTTCTTTTGAAATAAAATCTTGCAGTCATATTTTTCTATTGCATTATATGTTTTGTGATCATTAGGTGGAATAATCACAATTTTCTTTACGTTATACTTTTTTAATTCATCTAATACTAAAGGCAGCGACTCTTCTTCGTTTTTTGCCGGAATTATTAGTGTTAATTTTTCTAGACTCATATTGTCTAAACTCTATTTTTAATTTGTAAATAATGTTTAATTAAATAGTTTAATGATAATCTTATTGTAAACAAGCACGATAAAATAAAATTAAATTTTTCATACCTAAAATATACTATAAATGCATCTTTTAATTTTTGAAAAACATTGCTGGAAAGCGATTTTTTATCTTTTCTCCAATTTGATAAAAGTTTTTTTATTCCAAATATATTAATATTATTTTTAGCTAACTTTAACCATAATATGTAATCTTCTTTTGTTTTTGTATTTCCAAATTTAAAATTTTTTAAAATACTTCTTTCCAATATAACTGTGGATAATCCAATATCACAAGATTTTAAAAGTTCATTATATGTTGTATTTTTTTTTGCATATATTTTTTTTTTTTTATTACTATCGCTATTTAAAATAGTGTAGGAAGTATGTGAAAATTTTAATTTATATTTTTTCATTAAAGTTAATTGATATTTAACTTTATTTTTTTCCCAATAATCATCACAATCTAAAAAAGCTATATATTTTGTTTTAGCAATATCAATTGCCTTGTTTCTACTTGGTCCTGCACCAATATTTTCTTTATTAACTATATATTTAAAATTTTTTGTTTTAATAATTCTTTTAATTTTTTTTAAATCTTCTTTAAACTCATCATCATATATAAGAATTACATTAAAATTTTTATAAGTTTGATTTACTACTGATGAATATGCTTTTTTAAAATATTTAATTTTTTTATAATATGGCATTATAACAGTAAGATCTTTTTTTAAAGGCATTCTTTATATTTTTTAGTAAATTAAAGTTTCCTATAAATTATTTTAGATTAATTTCAAATGTTCTTTATATAATTATATTTTAGTTTATATATCACAAAATGCTTTGTGGAATAACCGGTTCAAATGGAGTTTTGGGAAATAGATTGACAAAATTTAAAAATATAAATTTTGTTAATTTTAAAGGTGATATAACTAATAAAAAACAAGTCTATAACTGGATAAAAAAAAATAAATTTGACATATTTATACATTTGGCAGCTATAGTTCCTGTAACTGAAGTAAATAAAAATTATAATTACGCAAAAAAAGTAAACTTTTTAGGAACTAAATATATTTTGGATGCGCTTATAAAGTATCAAAATATGAATTTGAAATGGTTTTTCTTTCCATCTACATCTCATGTATATAAATTTAATAAAAGAAAAAAAATTAAAGAAAATGGAAAGTTAAACCCAATATCTAAATATGGAAAAACAAAACTAATTGCAGAAAAATATATTAATAAAAAATCTAAAGTAATTGAATTTAATTATTGTATAGGAAGAATTTTTAGTTTTACAGATAAAAAACAAAAAGTGCCTTTTCTAGTTCCGTCTTTAAGAAAGAAAATTTCTTCAAGTAAAAAAAAATTAATACTGGATAATTTGAATCATTATAGAGATTTTATTTCAATAAAAGATTTATGTCGTGCAATTGTTTTTTTATCCAAAAAAAAATATCAAGGAACTATAAATTTAGCTTCAGGAAAAAAAATATTAATTGAAAGTATAGCTTCAAAAATTAATAAAAATAAAAAATTAATTTTTAATAAAAATAAAAAAGTTACTTATTTAATTGCTAACATAGCAAAACTAAAAAAATTAGGATTTAAAAATAAATATAATTCTCTTGAAGATATATATTATAAATAATTTTTTTTAATTAAATAAAGTTTTATAAGTCCTACAAAAGAATTAAAAATTAATTTAAAGTTAACACTACTCTCACCTCTTACTCTGTTTATAAAAATTGTTTTTATTTCGTTTATTTTTAATCCTGAATTATGAATACATATTAATATTTCAGATAAGATTATAAAGCCTTCTCCTATTCTTCCACATTTTTTTAAGATTAATTTAGCTGATTTTTTATTATAAATTCTAAATCCATTTGTATAATCATTAACAGGAACATTTAAAAAAAATTTTGCCAAAATATTTGAAACCCTAGATAATATTTTTCTATTTAAACCCCAGTTTATAATCCTGCTACCTTTAAGATATCTACTTGAAATTAAAAGATCACTTTTATTTTTTACAAAAAATTTAATATTTCTGCTAAGTTCATTTGGGTTATGAGATAAGTCAGCATCCATTTCTACTATCAGATCATTTTCTGATAATTTTTTAATTATTTTTTTTATCCCAAATAAAACTGCAGACCCTCTGCCTAGTTTTTTGACTCTTTTATAATATTTTACTTTAATTTTGCTTTTTTTAATCTTATGCTTTGTTAGATCATTGCTAGAGTCATCAATTATTATTATTGTCTTGATATATTTTAATTTATTCAATTTATTTAACAAAATTAAAATATTTTCATGTTCATTGTATGCGGGTATAATTATTGCTATTTTTTTCATTTAAACTAAATTAGGTAATTAGCACTTATTTTTTAATTTTAAAATTCATTTTATGATTAGAAGAAATTTTATATTAACTTTTTTATCCAGTATCCTTTTTTTAAAAGGGCAAATAAATATATCTAAAATACTTAATTTTAATAAATACATTATTTCAAAAAAGAAATTCAATAAAAAATGGATATTGATCTCTGATGATTATTGATAATATCCAAAATATCCTAAATATTGAATATGATATTATAATTATTGGTTCTGGACCTGCTGGAATATCTATTGTTTTAAATCTTAAGAATAATAATTTAAAAACATTAATTGTTGAAGCTGGAAATCTGGATCCATCCCCAGATATAGAGAATTTTCTATCAGGCAAAGTATTAAATGAAAAATATCCAAGATTAGAATATCTTAGATCTAGACAGTTTGGAGGTACATCTTCTTTATGGGGCGGAAATTGTAATTTGATGGAAGATACTGACTTCTCTAATTGGCCAATAAATAAAACTGATCTAGATAGATATATTAAACCTACAAAAAAAATATTAAATTTAAAAAAAAAATTTTATTCTGCAGAAATTGATAAAAATATTGATATTTTAAATTTACAATGGTCGGATGTTAATTTTTTAAATTATTTAAATTTTTTTAGAGACTCAAAAAATCATGATTTAATATTAGATACATCTTTTTTATATTTCAATGGTAAGCAAGGAAAAATTGACTCCGCTACTGTTTTTAATTCTAAAGAGTATAATTTAAAATCAAAAAAATTTGTTCTTGCCTGTGGTGGTATCGAAAACTCAAGATTACTTGAATGGTCAAAAAAAAAAAATAAAGATTTATTTAATAATACAATGCCAATTGGAAAATACTTTATGGATCATCCATATTATCATGTTGGATCAGGTATTGTTAATGTTAATAAGTTAAAATTTCTTTTAAAAGAAAAAGTACCAGAACTTAATTTAATTTTGGAATGTGAAAGGTCTTTACATTTATCACCTAGTAAAAATTTTTTAGAATTTGAAGGAATTGAAGATTTAAAATTACAATTAAAATTTAAAGAATTATCAAATAGTTATAAAAGACAACTAATTTGTGTTGCTCCAAAATACTTCCAAAATTTAATTTTGAAAGGAGAACTTAAAGATTTAAGTGAAATTGAAATATATGTAATTCATGAACAAAAACCTGATATAAAAAATAGAGTTGAGTTAGATAATTTAAATGATCCATACGGAACACCAAAAGTTAAGTTAAATTGGAATTTTCCTAGAGAAAATTTTTCATATTTAGAAAAATTTTTAATAGAATTATCTAAATTTTTTATTAATTATGACTTAGGCAGACTATCAATTGAAAATTATAAAACTAAAAATATCGTTTTAGGTAATCATCAATTAGGGGGTACTCGCGTTGGAATTAATAGTTCAGATTCAGTGGTTGATAAGAATCTTAAAGTCCATGAGATTAAAAATTTATATATTTCAGGTAGTTCTGTTTTTAGAACAGGAGGCCATGCACACCCAACATTTACAATTGTTCAACTATCATCTAGATTGGCGGATCATTTAAAAAATATTACTTAAAATAATGAAACATGTTCCTATCACTATATTTGCATTTTTTTCAATATTAACTCTATTTACATCATTTGTTTTTAATCATGATATTTCTGGAGGTGGTTCCACTTCAGATTTTGAAACTCATTGGAAGTATATAAAAATATTAAATTCGGACTTAAACAATTTATTTAATATTGAGCTTGGCAAAGATTTTAAATTATTGAACTTTCCTCTTCATCACTTAATATTTTCTAGATTAGATTTTATAGTTAGCACTAAAGAAACATATTTATTATCTTTTTTTATTTTTTCATTATTTTTGCCATTAATTTTCTATTTAAACTGTAAAATATTATATAAAGACATACCTTTTGGTAAATTGTTAAATCTGTCTTTGATAATTTATTTACTACCAAATTTTCAATCTTCAGCAATATGGGGAAATAATCATATAACGGCACTATTTTTTTTCGTTGCAGCGATTTTTTTTTTAAATAAGTTGAAATTTAAAATAAATGATAGTGATAAAATTAATATATTATTGTCACTTACTTTTTTAACTTTTGCTAGCTACACAAGACAATACTATATAATTTTTTTTCCCTTTTTTTTGCTAGAGATTTATGGGTCTAGAGGATTAAAATATTTAATTTTTATTTTTTTAACTTTGTTATTTTTAAGTATACCAGGTTTCATATTTTTAATTAATAATCCAAAAGTAATAACTGGTTACCAAATGATGAATATAACAGATCTAAAATCATCTGTTATTATTGTTTTGTCTATAATAAGTATTTATCTAATTCCATTTTATTTAGTAAATTTTAAAAAAAATATTGAAGAAACGATAAAAATTTTATCAAATAAAAAAAGTTTATTTACTATAATTATTTTATTTCTAATACTTGTTTATTTTTGTTCAAATTTTTACTATCAGGGTAGTATCGGTGGGGGAGTTATACACAAATTATCATTCTATATTTTGGGTAATAACACTATATTATTTGCTTTTAGTTTGATTGGTCTTTTTTTACTTTTCTTTTATAAAAATAATACAATTAATTATTATATACTAATTATTCCTTTGTTATTTTCATTTTCTTCTGGGTTTTTTATTTTTCAAAAATATTTTGAACCTTTAATGATTTTTATATTTTTACTTTTTTTTAATAGAGAAAAAATTAAAGAAACATTAAATAAAAATTTAATTTCTTTAAATATTTATTTCATTTGTTATTGGTCAATGTATTATTTCTATAGCGTTGGTAAATTTTCAATTTAACTAATAATATTTAGTAATTTTTTTTCCAAAATAAAATTTAAATAATCCATTTATTTTAAATATATAGGATTTAAATTTATATTTTCTTTTTATTTTATTTTGCTCGATGATTGAAATATTTAATTTATATAAAAAATAAAATAACTTAAAAATATTAAAAATAGTTCCAACTATCTTCCCATATAATTCAACAAACATATACGCGCCACTATAACCATATCTTAAATTTCTGTTTGCAAACCAGTCATCGTCAAACTTTTTGTTTTTTTTATTTTCGTACACTATAGCATTCTTATTCCATACAATTTTATGCCCTATTTTATTTAGCTTCAAAAAAAATAATTGATCTGAACCTCCTGAAGTATTTAAGTTTTTGTCAAATTTTATTTTTTGATTTCTTAAAATTGAATAATCAAAAATTACATTGTTTGTAGCAGCCCATTTAGTTTCTGTTATACTTTCTTTTTCTTGCTTATTTGTTAATTCATAAAAAATTTTTTCTTTAATTGGAAGATTCTTAATTATTTGAGGTCCTGTTGATATTTTATAAGATTTATTTTTTAGAGAATGAATATGATTTATCAACCAATTTTTATGAACTACACAATCGTCATCAACAAATCCTATTAAATCAACTCTTTTATTAAATTTTCCTATACAAGATAAAAATTTATTTCTTGCAAAAACAATACCTTTATTTGACTCATAAAAGTAATTTATTTGAAAATTTTTGTTATTTTTGTATCTGTCTACGATTTGCTTATTTCTCCTATAAATATCATTATCAATTACAAAAATTTTTAAAAAAATTTCATTTGGTTTATTTAATTTACTTAAACTGTATAATGCTTTATTCAAAAGAGATGGTCTATTTGAAGCACATACACATATGAAAACGTTCATTTCAAAAGATACAAATTTATCATTACTTATTATTTTGTTTATATCGATATGTCTATTCTTAATTAAATGGATTTACCCTTTTTTTGAATTTTTTAATGAAGATTTAATTTTAAAAACTGTAAATGAAAGCGAAAGCGATGGATATTATTATTTTCCATTAATAAAATATTTATCAGATCTGACATTTAATTTATCTTTTGAACTAGGTGTAGATGATTTAAATCTTATTCCAATTCCATTAGGAGGAATTTTATTTCATTCTTTATTATTAAAAATAACTAATAATTTCTTTCTAACAATATTTATAATTGAATTTATTTCACTATTTTTATTTTTAACTATATTTTATTTTTTATTTCGGATAGTTTTTAAAAGTCAAATATCAATAATTTTATCACTAATAATTTTATTTATTCCTTTGCTTATAAGTCTATTGAACTTAGATTCATTCCCTTATGTAAGCTTATTAAAAAATAATTTATATAATTCAAGAGTTCCTCGGCCTGTAGTTGTTAATATTTATTATTTTTCATTAATTTATCTAATTGTAAATTATGATTTAAAAATACTTTTTAATAAAAAAATAGCAATTTATTTTAGTTTTTTAAGTATATTATTATTAACTGCTTTCTATTATTATTTTTTTATTATTCTGATCCTTGGTATAATTGTAATAATTCAAAACAAAAATTATGTTATAAAAAACTTTTCTAAAATTAAGTACCTTCAACTATCTAGTGGGATCATTTTGCTAATGCCTTTTTTATTAATTTTAAATTTTCATGAAGCAGATTTTATGGAGCGAATGGGTGCTATCGATCTAGATTTGAACAATAAAAAAAAATTAATAAAATTCTATTTGGAAAAATTTTTTGAAATAAAATTCATAGTAATTTTAATTGCAAATACTATTTTATTTTATTTTTTGAAAAAGAAAGATTTAGCAAATAAATTAATAACCGTTTTTTATTATTTAATTTTATCTTCTTTAATTGCTCCATTATTTTTTATTTGTATTAGTACAAAAATAAACATTTATTACCATTTTAATAATATAATTGTTATTCAAAATATATTATTTTTTATTTTTTCAATATTTGTTTTGCTTAAAAAACAATTAAATAAATTTGCAAATTTTAAAGTGCTGACCTTTTTTTGCTTAATATTTATTATATTAAATATTTACGATAATAGTAAAAATTTTAAAAAAATTGATAATTCTAGGTTTGATAGAATTGAGTTAATAAAATCAATTCAAAATAACAACAGAATTCAAAAAAATTCAAACATACTTACATTTGATCCTAAAATTATGGTCTGGCTAATATTAAATGATTATAAAAGAATTAAAGTATTAAATGGAAATTTTACATCTAAAAAAAATTACATGATTGAGGATGACTTAATCTTTTCACTTCAAATTTTAAATTTTAATGAAATAGAATTTAAACATTTTATAGAAAATAAAATAAGAGGTTGGAGGTATTTAAATAAAGATATACAAAAATTTTTTTTCCAAAGATATATGGCAAACTCTTTTTATACATATAAAAACTCTCAAGATTTCACTAATATTGAAATTAATAAAATTAATAAAACCTCGCCATTTGTTGTCCAACAATCAATAATTCCAATTTTTGAGTTAAATAGATTGCAACAAAAGTTTAAAAATTTTTCATTTAATGATGAAAATTCGAAAGACTTACCTAATTTTTTAATTTTAAATTCAAATGAATTCAAAAAAAAGGATGAAAATAAAAGCTTTAAATATTGTAAAATTTTTGAGAATAATTCTTATGAGATTTATGAATTAAAGTTAGATAAATTAATTTGCTAATTAATAATTCCATATTTTATTATCTTTGTACCATGCAATTGTTTTTTTAATACCTTCTTCAATTTTTGTAAATTTGTAATATTTTAAATATTTTTTAATTTTTCTATTATCGCCATGTGTTTTAAGTACATCAGCTTTTTGAAAATTTGTAAGTAGAATATTTGGAATTTTTTTTGTTTGTTTCACCATAATATTAATTAATTTTTTTAAATGTATTGGTTTATTTGAACAAATATTAAATATCTTAAACTTTTTATCTTGTTTCTTAATAATTAGTTTGCTCATAATTTCTACAACATCCTCTATATAAGTGAAATCTCTATAATGATTACCTTTGTTAAAAAGTTTTAATTTTTCTTTATTATATAAACATTTTAAAAATTTCATTATAAACATATCTGGTCTTCCCCACTCTCCATAAACCGTAAATAGTCTTAATCCAGTAATATCAATATTATTTAATCTATGTATATCGTATGCAATTTCTTCATTTAATTTTTTTGTCCTCGCATATATATTTTTTGGGTCCAAATAAATATTCTCTTTAATAGGAAAATTTTTTTGTTCTCCATAAACTGAACTGGATGATGCAAATATAAATTTTTTTATTTTATTTTTTATTGAGTTTTCTATAATATTTATAAATCCTATAAAATTTGTATCTATATATTTGTCTGGGTTCGTTAAAGAGTATCTTACGCCAGCTTGTGCTCCTAAATGAACAACAGTCTCAAATTTTTTTCCTTTAAAGAATATTTCTATATTTTTTTTTTTTGAAAAATTTATTTTTTTAAAATGAAAATTTTTATTTCTTTTTAAAAGTTCTATTCTTTTTTTTTTTAATTTTATAGAATAATAATTATCGAGATTGTCTATACCATAGACTATAAAATTTTTTTTTATTAACTTTTCTGCTAATGCAAAACCTATAAAACCTGCCACACCAGTAATCAAAATTTTTTTTTTCATAAATTTCTATTTATTCAAATCTTTGAAAATTTTATTAATATTTTTAAAAAACCTTATTAAAAAAATTAAGTATACAAATAAGATATTTTGACCATTATCGATTCTAATTTTAGTATTTTCGTTTAGATAATCTATAAATTTAATTTTTGAGGATATTCCCCCTGAATTAAATTTTCCAAAAACTTCGTTTTCTTTTGTGGCCATTCCTGTCATTTTTTGTTTAACAATCATTCTATAAAATAAGTCATAATCTGCAGAATACTTATATTTGGTGTTGTAATATCCCAGTTTTTTTTGAGACTCACTTTTTATAAAAAAACCAACTGAATGTGAAGTATAAAATCCGAATGACCAAAAAATCTTTTTTGGATTGTAGCCGTATAGTTTTTTATACTTAATTACAGTTCCAAATAAAAAATCAATATTTTCATATTCTTGAAAATAATTTTTTACATACAAAAGTGCATCTTTATAAAATATATCATCAGAATTTAATATTCCTATTATATCACCAGTTGCAACGTTAATTCCTTTGTTCATTGCATCGTATAATCCTTTATCATTTTCACTAATCCAGTAATGAATTTTATCTTCATATTTTTTGATTATATCAACAGTCCTATCTGTTGAACCACCATCGATAATTATATGTTCATAATTGTCATAACTCTGGTCCAATAAACTTTTAATATTATTTTCTATGTCATTTTCGTTATTTTTAACAACAGTAATTACTGATATTTTTAAATTAAAATTTTTATTATTTTTCATTCAAATATTTTTTAAATAAGTTGTAGTACAAGTTACAATTTTTATTATAATCAAAGCGATACAAATACTTTTTTGCTAAGTTTGATTTCTTTATGTATTTTTTTCTGTTAAAATAAAAATCTTCAATCTTTTCAATAAGCATTGATTTATTACCTACTGGAATGAGTTCGCCAAGTTTGCCATTAAGCAAAATTTCTTTGGGACCAGTTTTGCAATTTGTAGATATAATTGGAGTGCCGACTTGTTGTGCTTCTATCAAAACATTGGGCAAACCTTCATAATTTGAAGTTAAGACAAATAAATCTGATTTATAAATTTCTTTGATTGAGTCTTTTCTATATCCACAAAGTTTAATTTTTTTTTTTAAATTATTTTTATTAATAAAATCTAAAATTTTTTTATAATTATTTCCTTTTCCAATAATTGACAATTTCCACTGAATTTTTTTATTTAATTCTTTAACTGCATTTAATAATAAAAATTGATTTTTTTGGTCTGTTAGTCTTCCTACGTTAATAATGTTTATATTATTTTTAATTTTATTAATCTTATTTAATTTAATTTTTTTTGTTGGATTATAAATCACGACTGATTTTAAACCTAATATTTTATTTAAACTATTCTTAAAGGAATAGCTATTGACTACTATTTCGTTTGTCATTTTAAAAAAAAATTTAAATATAATTTTTTTAATTTTATTTTTAATATATTTTTCAGGAGAAGTATTCGACCTTATAATAACTTTATAATTAAAAATTTTTGATAAAATTATTGCTAAAATATTTGATTGAAAAGATATTATTAAAAATTTTTTTTTTAATTTTAAAAATAAAAAAAAACAAATAAGACTTTTTAAAATTCTATTTTTGTTTGACCAATATTTCGATTTTGGTGAAATAAAAATTATTTTCTTATTAAATTTACTCTTCATATCTTTGTTTGCAGTCAGCAAATAAACTTTATCAACTTTTTGGGATAAAAAATTTGAAATTAGAAAAAGATTTTTCTCAACGCCTCCACCTTCAATTGAAGGACAAAAAATCAAAGGATGAATCATTGTATTTTTTTCTAATTAATTATATCTTTAAAATATGTTGATTCATTATTGGTGCCCATATTTAACAAATATTGCAACAATATCATCTGTTAAAAGATCTGCAACATACCTCAAAAAATTTGATAAAAACAATAAAATAAACATTGAGATTATTAATAGTTACGGAGAATGGAGCAACACATCTCTGCTTAAAGATAAAATAATTATTAATAATCCTCTCACATTAGTTAACTTATTTAATTTATTACCCAAGAAAAAAATTTTTAGCAAATTATCTTTGTTTATTATATTCATTTTATCTTTTTTTCCTTTGTTGCTAAAATTAAATAGAGAAAAACCTGACTTTTTGATTATACATTTATTAACTTCCTTACCAATAATTTTAAGTCTATTTTTAAATAAAAAAACAAAAGTTATTCTGAGAATATCAGGATTACCACGATTAAATATTTTTAGAAAAACTTTATGGAAATTATTTAGTTCTAGAATTCACTTGATAACAACACCAACTAAAATAACGAAAAATGACTTAATTAAAGAAAAAATTTTTAATGAAGAAAAAATACATCTTCTTCGAGACCCTGTAATTGAAGTAAATAGTATTAATCATCTAAAAAAAGAAAAATTCGATCATAGTTTGTTAAAAAAAAATGATTTTTATTTATCGATCGGAAGATTTACAAAGCAAAAAAATTTTGAATTTTTGGTAAAGGAATTTTCAAAAATTGTAAATAAATTGGAAACAAATAAGCTTTGTATTATTGGAGATGGTGAGCAAAAAGATTACTTAAGAAAAATTATAAATGAGAATAAAATGCAAGATAATATAATTTTATTAAACTATCAGTTAAATCCATATAAGTTTATTTACAATTGTAGAGCAGTTATATCTTCATCTCTATATGAAGACCCAGGCTTTGTTTTGATTGAAAGTTTTTATTTAAATAAATTAATAATTTCGTCAGATTCAAAAAATGGCCCAAGAGAAATGTCTTTGGAAAATGATATTGGTTATTTTTTTAAAACAAATAGTTCTGAAGATTTTAAAAACAAATTAATAGAAAGTGAAAAAAATGATAATTATAAAAAAATAGTTAAAGCAAAATATTATTCAAAAAAATTTTCCACATTTAGTCATTATAAAGAAATTAAAAAATTATTTAAATAAAGTATAAATTATTTTATTAAAGTCTTTAATTATTTTTTTGTTTGAAAAGCGATATAAAGCGTTTGCGCAGATTTTTTCCTTATTTAAAAATGATTTTTCATTTAGATAAAATTTATCTATTTCATTAGATAATTTTTTATAATTCTTAACTTCAAAAATAGTTCCTCCACTACCATTTAAAAGTATCTCGCTGGCTCCAGATTTAAAGTTTGAACTAATAATTGGTATTCTAAAACTTGCAGCTTCAACTAAAACATTTGGAAAACCCTCATAAATAGATGTTAATATAAATAAATCTGCTTTTTTATAAAACTTGTTTAATTTAAATTTATTTTTAAAAATTTTAACATTATTTAAATTGTAATAATCAATATAATTTCTAATTTTATCTTCATTGTAACCATACCCTACTAAATATAATAAAAATTTATTTTTATACTTGGAATTCTTAAATCCTTTTAACAATGTTAAATGATCTTTTTGATCTGTAAATCTTGAAACATTTAGAATAATTTTCTTTTTTTTTTCTTTTTTATTTTTCCTATAAAGTTTAAAAAAACAAGGATTGTAAAGAGTTTTCACATTTGCGTTAGTTAATAATCTTAAATCTCTACTCGATGATTTGCTATTCGTAACTACAATATCTGCTTTTTTATAAAAAAATTTAACTAATAACTTTATAATATTTTTTTTTAGAAAGTCTTTAAAATTTTTGTAATTTTCTAATTCATTTATATGATTTCTTTCAAATAAAACTAGTTTAAGATTATAATTTTTTTTTAAAAATATAGCACTAAGTGCATTTGCAAAATTTTGGTTTGATATAAATATTTTTTTTTTATAATTTTTATCATTTTCAATATAACTATTTATTTCATTAAATGAAAAAAAAGCCCTGTTTGAATTTATGATTTTATAATTTATTTTGTATTTTATTTTTTTTTTAATTTTAGGATAATTTAAACTTAAAAAATCTACTTCATATTTTTTATGGTCTAGGCCATTTATTAGTCTTGAAATTGAAAGATCCGCTCCACCTGTGCCAGAATAAGGATGAAAAAAATAAATTTTATTTTTTTTAGTCAAT
>CACENP010000003.1 GCA_902560815.1 uncultured Pelagibacteraceae bacterium | reverse complement strand
TCAAATGAAATAAATTTTAGTCTTTCTACTGCATTATAACCTAAATAACTATTCAACTTTTTTAAAATAGATTTTTTTGAATACTCCAAGTCTACTTCATGACCTCTTTTTACCATTATGCTTAAATAACTTGGACTTAAACGGTTTGAATTTTTAAATGATTTCGGAAAACATACCTTAAACAACTCATCTCCAACAATATATCTCCAATTATCTAAAGTTTCTGAATAAATATGACCTTTTTTGCTAATTATCTTTTTAACATTTTTTGGCAAAGTATTTTTAAATGATCTTAATCCTTGAATGGTCTTGTATCTATGCTTAGTATTATTTTTAAATTCCATATGAATAATCAAAGTATAACAAAAGAAATTCTAAATTGGTATGATAATAACAAGAGAATTTTACCTTGGCGAAAACATTTAACAAAAAAACAAAAACAGTATTTTACTTTAGTTAGTGAAATTATGCTCCAGCAAACACAAGTTAAAACTGTGATTCCTTATTTTAATAATTTTATAAAAAAAATTCCAAATTTGAGAGCGCTTGCCAAAATAAATGATCAAAAATTAATGAAATGCTGGGAAGGCTTAGGATACTATTCACGAGCGAGAAATCTAAAAAAAACTGCCAAAATAATAATAAAAGAATTCAATGAAAATTTACCCGATAATATTGACCAATTAAAATCTTTGCCAGGAATAGGGGATTATACTTCAACAGCAATTATGGCAATAGCTTTTAATAAAAAATTTATACCACTAGACGGAAATGTTGAGAGAATATTAAAAAGAATTTTTTATTTAAAAACAGAAAAGGAAATTAGCAAAGATCATTTACATAAAAAAAAATCTTTTTTTGGAAAATCAAATAGGTCCAGTGACTATGCTCAAGCGATAATGGAAATTGGTGCTTTAATTTGCAAACCATCAAATCCCTTATGTTTTGAATGCCCAATTAGCAAAAACTGCATCGCATACAAAAAAAAAGATTTTGACATAAAATCAAAAAATAAATTTAATCAGGTTAAATATTTTGAAGCAGATATTTACAAAATTGAAAATAAATATTTGCTTATTAAAAACAATAAATTTAATTTCTTAAAAAATTTATTAATTTTTCCAATGAGAGAAATAAATCAAAAAAAATTTAAATCTTCTTTTAATAAAAGAATTAATATTAAAATGTCTAATATGGATATGAAAATTTCAATAAATAAAAAAAACAAAAAAGTAAATCTAAGTAATAGTTTTTTGATAGATAAGATTAATATTAAGAATTATATTTTGCCATCATTTACAAAAAAAATCCTTAAATCAGTCGTGAAGTATTAATGAAAAAAATTGCAATTATTGGTGGTGGTATTTCTGGCTTATATTTTGCCAATCTACTTCAAAAAAATCAAAATTATAAATATAAAATTTTTGAAAAAAAAAGTAATTTTGAATTAAATGATGGGTATGGAATTCAACTTTCAGTTAATAGCATAAAGTTGTTGAATGAAATAGGTTTCAAAAATATTGAAGCATATAAAATCTCTTTTCCAAATAAAGTAAATTTTTATGATGCAAAAAATTGTAAAAAAATTACTGATATTGATATTTCAAAATTTAATTATGATAATAATCGTTATACAACTTTAAAAAGATCAACATTAATTGATTTTTTATTAAAAAATGTTCCAGAAAATAATATTTTTCAAAATATTGAGTTAGTAAATATAAATTATGAAGATCAAATAAGTTTATTATTTTCTAACAATCATGTTGAAAAATTCGATTATTTACTAGTATCAGATGGTGTTTTTTCGAAAAGTAAGTCTATAATTTTTCAAAAAGAAACTAATCCAAAATATTTTAATTCTATTGCATTAAGAGGAAACATTAAAGATATTGAAAGTACAGATATTTCAATATATCTCGGTTCTAATTTTCATTTTGTTATATATCCAGTTAACCAGAATAAAGAGTTTAATTTCATATCAATAATTAGAAAAAGTTTAAAAAAAGAGCAGATCGCAGATAAGAATTATTTTCAAAATAATGACTTTTTAAAGTCTGAGTTGCACGAAATATCTGCAAAAACATCGTTTAATTTAAATAACAAGATTGAAAATATTAAATCATTTCCAATTTTTACTAGTGATAAATTTATAAAACCTGAAAAAAAGAATATTTTTTTTGCTGGGGATGCATTGTATGCATTTCCTCCCTCATTTGCTCAAGGAGCGTCTCAATCAATAGAAGCTTCTAAGGAAGTTTATGAAGAAATTGAAAATAATACGTATTCTTATTATAAGAAAAGGCAGAAAAAAATAAAATCAGTCAACTCTAGGTCAGTTATTAACCATTTTGCTTTTCATATATCTAATCCATTTCTAATTTTGGTTAGAAATATTGTTTTAAAATATTTAACAAAAAATAAAAGATTTTTAGAAAATTATTTAGGAAAAATTTATAGAAATTAGTTTTTAGGTCTTAGTCTTTCTCTTAATTCATCAATAGGTTTAAGAGCGCTGCCTGATTGATAATGCCAATAAGTCCATCCATTACAACTTTCAGCTCCAAGTATTTTTGCAGCTATCTTATGTATAGAGCCTTCAGATTTTTGATATTTTATACTTCCGTCTACCATTATTTTAGCATTTATTTTTTTCTTTTGATCATAAATTTCTGTGCCAGGTTTGATAACGCCTAGTTCAACTAATGATCCAAATGGAATTCTCGGTTTAGATCTATTGTTTTGAATTATGTCTAAATATTCATCTTCAATTATTTTAGAATTTCTTATTCTTTTTGTTGCCGCCTCAAAATATAATTTATCTTTTTCAATTCCACAAAAGTTTCTACCTAGCTTTTTAGCTACTACTGCTGTTGTTCCAGATCCTAAAAAAGGATCTAAAATAAGATCGTTTTTGTTAGTAGAGGCTAATATAATTCTATGAAGTAGTGCCTCAGGCTTTTGGGTCGAATGAACTTTTTGACCTTGATGTTTTAATCTTTCATTCCCATTACAAATTGGCAAGTTCCAAGTAGATCTCATTTGCACATCATCATTAAAACATTTTAATGACTGATAATTAAAAGTATATTTTGAATTTTTATCTTTAGAGGCCCAGATTAATGTTTCATGAGCATTAGTAAATCTTGTTCCTCTGAAATTTGGCATTGGATTATTTTTGTTCCAAATTACATCATTAAGAATCCAAAAACCCAAATCTTGTATTTTTGTACCCACTCTAAAAATATTATGATAACTTCCAATTACCCAAATACTTCCATTTTTTTTTAATAATCTTTTACATTCCAAAAGCCATTTGTTGGTAAATTCATCATAAGTTGTAAAACTTTCAAATTGATCCCATTTATCATTTACAGCATTTACTTTTGATCTATCTGGTCTAACTAATTTATTTCTTAACTGTAAATTATATGGAGGGTCTGCAAAAATTAGATCAAAACTTTCGTCAGGAATTTTTTTTAATTCTTTGAGGCTGTCACCGTTAATAATTTTATTTTTTAAAGTTGAATTAATCATTTTATAAAAAATGATTAGACTCCAGGCGTGAGTCCCAGTCAACCTGCGATTGTATTAATTTGAGTCCAATTGTGATTTAATTTATTTAAGACTCAATATATTGTGTATTGGTTTAAATGTTTTACGATGGTACTTGGTTATCCCAAATTTTTTTATTGCTGATAAGTGATCTTTAGTTCCGTATCCAGCATTTTTGTTCCAATAATATTTAATATATTTTTTTGACATTTTTGTAATTAAACGATCTCTTGATACCTTTGCAATTATGGAAGCAGCGGATATTTCAGGTATTTTTTCATCTCCCTTGATCACATATTTTAAATTGTAGTTTTTAATTTTTGGAATTTTATTTCCATCTATCAATATTTTACCAGGTTTTTTTTTTAACTTAATTATTGCTCTTTTCATTGCAAGTAGACTCGCATTTAAAATATTTAGCTTTTCTATTTCTTTTAATGAAGCAGAGCCAATTGACCAATAAGAGTTTTTTTTTATATACTTTTCTAATATTTGACGATTTATTTTAGTTAATTTCTTTGAATCTTTTAGTTTTTTTTTATCTACTCTTTTTTTTAAAATTACGGCCGCAGCATATACTGGTCCGACTAAACTTCCTCTTCCCACTTCATCAACACCAGCAATATTACTTTTCATTTCAAATTTTTAATTTTAATTCATCAATTTTTTTTCTTATTTCTTTTAAATCAGCCCATGAATATTTTTTTTGATCAGCTTGTCTAAGCAAATATGCTGGATGAAAAGTTATCATAGTAAGATAAGTTTTATTATTAATAATTAATTCTTTCCATACACCTCTTTCTTTAGATATCTTTATTTTAGACCCAAACAAAGATTCCATTGCTGTACTACCCATAAGTATTAAAATCTTTGGATCGATAATTGATATATGTTCTCGTAAAAATTCTGAGTATCTATTTATTTCAGCCAATTCTGGTTTTCTATTATTAGGAGGTCTATAGTTAACCACATTTGTTATGTATACACTTCCTCTTTTTAAATTTATCGCAGTAAGCATTTTATTGAGTAGTTGACCAGCATCACCTACAAAAGGTTTTCCAAGCTCATCTTCTCTTTGACCAGGCCCTTCTCCAACTATCATAACTGGACTTTTAGAATTACCATCACTAAATACGATCTGTTTTCCATTATTTTTTAAATCACAATTATTAATACTACTAATCTTTTCCTTGAGATCGTTTAATTTGGAATTAGTATTTTCAATTGTAGGTTTACTTTTAATTCGATTTATAGGTTTATTCTCAAAAATATAATCAATTCCAAAAGAATTTATTAACTCTTGGTCTATAATGTCATTTTGATTTTTTTCTTTTTCAACCATAGAATAAAAAAGTGATAAAAATATTAAAACTAACCTTATTTATTGTTTTTTTTGTATATCAAACTTTTGCCTTTTCTAAAACCACAGATGAGATTGATTTCAACCCCAAGTACATATCAAACTACCTTTCGGCAATAATTTCAGAAAATAATCATAATAGTCAAGATTCTTTAAAATACTTTAATTCATCAAAAATTTTAATTAGCAAACATGAGGGATACCTAAAAAAATATGTAATAAATCTTACGGCCAATGGAGAAGTTCAAAAATCTATTAATACAATTAAGCAAAATATAAAAAAAAAAAATTCAAAATTCTTTGAAGCAAATTTATTACTTTTAATTGACAACTTTAAAAAAAATAAATTTAAAGAAAACATTGAATTGTTTAATGAATTTGAAGGATACAAGGGCTATGGAAATTATGAGTATATAATTTATGAGGTATTAAAAAATTATAATGATTTATTTTTGACTAGAGAAGTAAATTTAAATAGAGAAAAATTTGGTAAATTGTCATTGATTAATCAAGCATTTCAATATTGTTATTTAAATCGACCGGAAGCAAGTTCGGCATTTATTAATTTGATAAATTCTGATGAAGGCGATTACACTAGATATCTTTTTTTCTATTTTAATAATTTAATTAGAAATAAAGATTTTGAAAGTGCAAAACAAATATCAAAATCTATAAATGTGTTAGAGAGTAATTTATTGATACAACAATCAAAAAAATGGATAGATGATTCAAATTATAATAAATTTAACCAAATTTTTTCTTGCGAAAATGAACAGGATATTCTTGCAGAATTTTTTTTCTTAATTTCAAATTTTTTAGCGGCAGATGATAATTTCAAAAAATCTAATTTTTATTCAAATATATCACACTATTTAAATCCGAAATTTTATTTTAATTTAACGCATTTAATTTCAAACCATATTGAAAATAAAAATTATATACAGACAAAAAACCTTCTAGAAAATTTTAATCAAGAAGATGAAATTTATTTTTGGTATAAATTAAAAAAAAATGCTCAAATTATTGAGGATGAGCAAGGCTCAAAGAAATCCTTATTTTACATTGAAAAAAAATTTAATGATTATTCAAGTCCATACAAAAAAATTATTTATGATATGGCCAATATATATAAAAGGAATAAAGAATTTAAAAAATCTATAAAATACTATTCCTTACTTTTAAAAAAATTAGATAAAAATACAAGTGCGTATGCTGACGTGTTGTATAAAAGAGGTTCTAGCTATGAAAGAATTGGAGATCACGAAAGTTCAGACAAAGATTTGCTTCAATCTTTATCGATAAAACCAAACGATCCTTATGTTTTAAACTATCTTGGATATGGTTGGTTGGAAAGGGGATTTAAAATTCAAGATGCAATTGTTATGTTAGATAAAGCTTACAATCAAAAAAAAAATGATCCTTTTATTATAGATTCAGTAGGCTGGGGATATTATCTAATTGGTGATTTTGATAACGCTGAAAATTTTTTAAGAAAAGCAATTCAACTTATGCCAAATGATCCCATAGTAAATGATCATTATGGAGACGTACTTTGGAAGTTAAATAGAAAAGTTCAAGCGAAATATTATTGGAAAAGTGTTCTTGAATCTGAAAAGACTGAAAATGATCTAAAAAAAAATGTTAAAAAAAAATTACTTAAAGGTTTGGATTAAAGTTAAATAATGAATTTTAAGTTAATAAAATCTTATGCCAAAATTAATTTATCTTTAGGTGTTGTTGGAAAATTACAATCTGGATATCATAAAGTAGAAAGTTTAGTGTCTTTTTTAAATTTTTATGATGAAATTAAAATAAAAAAAATTACTGGTAAAAATCATAAGATTAATTTTTTTGGAAAATTTTCGAAAGGAATTAAAAAAAATAACACAATTTATAAATTGTTAAAAATTTTAGATAAAAAAAATATATTAAATAATCAAAAATATTTAATTAAAGTTAAAAAAAATATACCACAAAAAGCAGGTCTCGGTGGTGGATCAATGAATGCTTCAGCTATAATAAGGTTTTTTATATCTAAAAAAGTTATAAATTTTTCAAAAAAAGACCTTATAAAATTAACTAAACAAATTGGCTCAGACGTTCAATTGGGAATAGATAATAAAAATAAAGTTTTATATTCAAATGAAAAATTAGAAATAAAATCAAATAAAAAAAGACTATTTGTTATTATTGTTAAACCAAATTTTGGATGTTCAACTAAAGAAATTTATAAACGTGTGAAAAAATATTCATCAAAAAAATTAATAAAAAATAAAACAAACTACTTTAATTTAGTAAATATATCAAAATTACAAAATGATTTAGAAGAAGTAGTTTTTAAAATTTATCCAAAACTACTTCATGTAAAATCATTTATGGAAAGTATGCCAAATGTAGAGCTTGTTCGTATGACTGGATCTGGTTCTTCTATACTTGGGTATTTCTTAACTGAAAATTCAGCAAAAAATGCTGTGAAATTATTTAAAAAAAATTATAAAAATTATTGGTGTATTATATCTAAAACTATATAAAGTTTTTTTTTTGTGTTATACGAAATAAATTTGGGGCTTAGCCAAGCGGTAAGGCAGCGGTTTTTGGTACCGTCATCCTAGGTTCGAATCCTAGAGCCCCAGCCAAATATGATAAATATATTTAGTAAAATATTTAATAATAAAGACAGTAAAAATTTTTATTTTACAGATTTTGAAAATTTAAATAAAAAAACGAATATAGAAAAGATTTTTAATATATTTTCTAATTTTTCAGAAACAAGTGAAATTAGATATGTAGGTGGAAGTATTAGAAAAATAATTAGTAAAGAAAAAGTAGATGATATAGACCTTGCTACTAATATTACTCCAAAAATAGTTTGTGAAATTTTAAGAAAAAATAATATTAGTTTTTATGAAAGTGGTATTAAACATGGAACCATTACAGCAAAAATTAATGATTATAAATTTGAAATTACAACTTTAAGAAAAGATATTTCGACAGATGGTAGATTTGCAAAAGTTGAGTTTTCCAACGATTGGTATGAAGATGCTTCTAGAAGAGATTTTACTTTTAATGCAATATATGCTGATTTGAATGGTAATTTGTATGATCCATTTAATGGTAAAAAAGATCTAGAGTTTGGAAAAGTTAATTTTATTGGAGATCCAGAAAAAAGAATTAAAGAAGATTATTTAAGAATTTTAAGGTATGTACGTTTTTTTTTAAATTATAGCAAAGTTGATCATAGTGAGAGTTTAAAGAAAACAATTATGCAAAATCTAAATGGTATATCAAAAATTTCATCCGATAGACAACTAGATGAACTAAAAAAACTTGTTTTATCGAAGGGTTTTTTAAAACTATCAAAAGATAAATTTTGCCAAGAAATAATTACTCTTTTGTTTCCACAATTAATTAATATAAATATTTTTAAAAATATAAATGATATTTCAAAAAAAATAATTGAAAAAAAAAATTTTATTTTTTTTATTTCCCTAATGATAATTGACGATAAGGATAATAGTGAGTATTTTATATATAAATATAATATTTCCAACGATGATAAAAAAAGAATTAGATTTTTATCAAATATTTATTCTAAAAATTTAGACAAAAATATTTTCAAAGAAAAAAGCCTTTGGAAAATACTCTATACAAATGGCAAAGAATACTTAATAGACCTTATTGATTTTAAAATAATTAAAAATAAAAAAGTAGATAAAAATTTACTTAAATTAAAAGCGTATTTTAGTAATCAAGAATCTCCAAAGTTTAATATAAAAGCAAAAACATTAATTGAGAAATTTAATTATAAAGAAGGAAAAGAACTTGGCGCAAAATTAAAAGAAATTGAAGAATTTTGGATAGAAAATTCATTTAGAATTTCTGATCAAGAACTAAAAAAATTAATAAAAAATTAAATATATTTTACATCAATAATTTCAAAATTTTTTATACCTGCTGGAGTTGATATCTCTACTAGATCATTCTTATTTTTTCCTATCAATCCTCTTCCTATAGGCGATTGAAAAAAAATCAATTTTTTTTCTAAATCAGCTTCATCTTTTCCAACAAGTTTATATTCTGTATTTTCATTTGTATCTAAATTTTGTAAGAAGACTGTAGATCCAAAAATAACTTTTCCATCATTATTAATTTTTGTTACATCGATAACATTTGCTCTAGCTATTAAATCTTCTATTTCTTGAATTCTTCCTTCACTATGTGATTGCTGTTCCTTTGCTGCATGATACTCTGCATTTTCTTTGAGATCTCCATGTGATCTAGCTTCAGCGATTGCGGCTACAATCTCTGGACGCTTTTTTTCTTTTAAAAAAATTAATTCTTCTTTTAGTTTTTCTAATCCAGAAACTGTAATTGGCTCTTTATCCATAATTTATTTCCATTTTGCCATGGGCGGAAGAGACATTAAAATTGCATTTGTATTCCCACCTGTTTGTAAACCGAACCTAGTTCCTCTATCATAAAGTAAATTAAATTCAACATACCTTCCTCTTTTTAAATATTGAATTTCTTTTTCTTTATTATTCCATTTTTTATTATTTTTTTTATTTATAATTTCTCTAGATATTTTTTTGAATGTAAGCCCAACATCACGCACAAAACTAAAATCTTTTTCCCAGTTTTCTTTTTTATAATCAAAAAATATTCCTCCAATTCCTCTAGTTTCTTTACGATGAGGAAGATAAAAATATTCGTCACAATTTTTTTTATATTTTTTATAATAGCTTTTATTGTGTCTATCACATGTTAATTTAAGTTCTTTGTGAAACCAATTTTTTAATTTTTTATCCTCAATACTAGGCGTTACATCCATACCACCACCAAACCAACCAAATGAAGTATAAATATATCTAGTATTGAAATGCATAGCAGGAACATGGGGATTTTGCATATGCATTACGATTGATATTCCTGAGGCCCAAAAATTTGGATTAGAATTTGCTCCAGGTATTTTTTTTTTAAATTCTTTTGAAAATTTTCCATAAACTTCTGAAAAATTTACACCAACTTTTTCAAATACTTTGCCGTTTTCTAAAATTCTATATTCTCCACCTCCTTCGTCTTTTTTTTTATTTTTTTCCCAATGATTTGAAATAAATTTTTTTTTATTCTTCTCAATTTCTTCAATTTCAAAACAAATCATATCTTGGAGAACTTTAAACCAATTTCTTACCAATTTTTTTTTAATATCAATTTCCATTTAATTTGTTATTTGTCTTATTTGTTCAGCCAAAACTATACCAACAGATGTAGCAAGATTTAAAGACCTTTTATTTTTTGCCATTGGTATTTTTAACTTTTCATTAGCTATCTTGTGAACTTTATTTGGGACACCGGCGCTTTCCCGCCCAAACAGAAGCGTATCACTAATTTTAAAATTAAATTCTGTATAAGATTTAATACCCTTGGTTGTTATTAAAATAACTCTTTGGTCTTTTTTACTTTTAAAAAAATCATCAGCATTTTTATAAAATTTTATTTTGTCTTCTTCTAAATAATCCATCACAACCCTTTTAAATCTTTTGTCTGTTAATAAAAAACCACATGGTTCAATAATTTCTAGTTGAGCACCTAGGCATGAGCATGTTCTTACAATTGAAGCAGTATTTTGAGGTATATCTGGCTCATATAAAGCTATTTTTGGGCTTAAATTAGGTTTGTCGTGTGTCATTGTATCCTTAGAAAAATACTTTTTAATTCATATTTAATCATATAATTAGAGATAAGTAGAAGATAAATTAATGGAAGAAGACAAAAAAACCAACCGAAGAGACTTTATTTTTACAGCATCATATGCGCTTGGCGCAGTAGGAGTAGGAGCTGTTGTCTGGCCATTAATAGATCAAATGAATCCTGATGCATCAGTAAAAGCACTTGCCAGTACTGAAGTAGATGTAAGTGGAGTTGAAAGAGGACAATCAATTACAGTTTTGTGGAGAGGCAAACCCGTTTTTATTAGAAGAAGAACAGAAGAAGAAATTGCAAAAGCCAAAGATGTAAAATTAGAGGATCTGCCACATCCTGAAACCGATGAAGATAGAGCAAAGAATCCTGAATGGCTAGTTATGCTAGGTGTTTGTACTCACTTGGGCTGTGTTCCTTTAGGAGATAAAGGAGAATATGGTGGATGGTTTTGTCCTTGTCATGGATCTCATTATGATACTTCTGGAAGAATAAGAAAAGGACCTGCACCAACAAATATGGAAGTTCCAAAATACGAATTTGTTAATAGTAATACAATAAAGATTGGATAAGAAATATTAATGAGTGATCACGAATACACACCGAAATCGAAATTAGGAAAATGGTTTAATGATCGTTTGCCATTATTGACACTTTCAAATCACCTTCAAGAATATCCAACACCTAAAAATTTAAATTACTGGTGGACCTTTGGGGGAATTTTAACTTTTTGTTTAATTACACAAATTGTTACAGGATTAATACTAGCCATGCATTATGTAGCAAGCGCTGATTTAGCGTTCGGAAGTGTTGAACATATTATGCGTGATGTAAACTATGGGTGGCTAATGCGATATGTTCATGCAAATGGTGCTTCAATGTTTTTTTTAGCAGTTTACATCCATATCTTTAGATCACTGTATTATGGATCTTATAAGTCCCCAAGAGAAGTTATCTGGATTATAGGAATGATCATATACTTTCTTATGATGGCAACTGCTTTTATGGGCTATGTTTTACCTTGGGGTCAAATGAGCTTTTGGGGTGCAACTGTAATAACAAATTTATTTAGCGCAATACCTTTTGTTGGCGAGAGTGTTACTAATTGGTTATGGGGAGGCTATGCTGTTGATAACCCTACACTTACAAGGTTTTATAGTCTACACTATCTTTTCCCTTTTTTAATATTTGGGCTAGTAATCCTTCACATTTGGGCATTGCATGTTCCTGGTAATAATAATCCAATTGGAATTGATTTAAAGAAACCATCAAAAGATACTGTTCCATTTCACCCTTACATTGTGATTAAAGATTTATTTGCTCTTTTGATATTTTTAATAGTATTTGCTTTTTTTGTTTTTTATTCACCAAATATTTTAGGTCATGCTGACAATTATATTGAGGCAAATCCGTTAGTTACACCTGCACATATCGTTCCTGAGTGGTATCTTTTACCTTTTTATGCAATTTTAAGATCTATACCAGACAAGTTGTTTGGAGTTATAGCAATGTTTGCAGCAATTTTTGTATTAGTGATTTTACCTTGGCTTGATACTTCAAAGGTAAGATCGGCAATATTTAGGCCTTTGTACAAACAATTCTATTGGTTCTTGGTAGCAGACGTTTTAATTTTAGGCTATGTAGGCGCGATGCCAGCAGAAGGGCTTTATTTACTAGTTGCAAGGGTAGCTACAGCTTATTATTTTTTACATTTTTTAGTTATTCTTCCTATATTGGGAGCAAAAGAAAAAACATTAGATGTCCCACTAAGTTTAACCGAGCCTATCCTCGGTGGCTCTCCAAAAGAAGCCATGGTTAAAAAAAATAAGGAAATTTAATGAAAAATTTTTTTAAACCATTTCTTATTTTAATGATATTTTTATCTTATAGTTTTAGCTCAACAGCTGCAGAACAATCACAAAAATTATTAGAACCAGGCTGGAGTTTTAAAGGTTTTTTTGGTAAATTTGATAGAGCGCAATTGCAAAGGGGATATCAAGTTTATACAGAAGTATGTGCGGCTTGTCATTCAATGAAATATTTAAGTTATAGAAACCTTTCACAACCGGGTGGACCTGAATTTTCTGAACAACAGGCAAAAATAATTGCTTCTCAATTCGAAATTACAGATGGACCTAATAGCGATGGGGAAATGTTTACTAGACCAGGCAGACTTTCAGATAAATTTGTAGGACCATACCCGAATGAACAAGCAGCTACAGCCGCAAATGGTGGAGCATACCCTCCAGATATGTCAGTTTTAGTAAAAGCAAGAAAGGGTGGAGCAGATTACATTTATTCTGTATTGATGGGTTATGAAGATCCGCCACCAGGAATTATTTTAGATGATGGTGTTTATTATAACAAGTATATGCCAGGCAATAAAATTAAAATGTCACAACCTTTAATGGAAGGAGCTGTAGAATACATTGATGGAACAGTAAGTAGTGAGGATCAAATGTCAAAGGATGTTGTAGCCTTTTTAGCCTGGGCTGCGGAACCTCATTTGGAAGCACGTCACAAGATTGGATTTAGAGCAATAATTTATTTATTAATAATAACTGTACTTGTTTACTTTAGTATGAAAAAGCTTTGGTCACGTATTGAAACGAAAGTTTAAAACATCACCATCTTTAACAATATAATCTTTACCCTCTAGTCTCATTTTTCCATTGTTTTTAGAATTTATCCAACCATTATTTTTAAAAAATTCTTGAAAAGATACTGTTTCAGCCCTTATGAATCCTTTTTCAAAATCAGTATGGATATATCCAGCTGCTTTAGGGGCCGTACAATTAGTCGGAATAGTCCAGGCCCTAGATTCTTCCGGGCCAGATGTAAAAAAAGTTTCAAGTTCAAGAAGTTGATATCCTTTTTTAATTAATATGTTTAAACCTGTTTCTTTCAATTTAATCATTTTCATATAATTATTTTTTTCCTCATTTTCTAATTGATTAATTTGATTTTCAATATCAGCAGAGATCAGAATAGTATTTTTTTCACCAAATTTTTTTATAAATGAATTGGTATATTTGTTTCCCTCAGAAATACTTTTTTCGTCAACATTACAAACATATAATTTGGGCTTTGTAGATAATAAGCCAATCTGAAGAAGTTCTTTTTTTGAGTAATCTTGATGAAGCATTTCCATGCTTTGATCATTATTTATATATTTCAAAGCAGATTCTAATATTTTTATCTCATCTTCAGATGAATTCTTCTTATTTTTTTTATCCAACCTCTTTTGTATTGACTCTAAATCTGCAAGTTTCATTTCAGTTTCTATAATTTCCAAATCTCTTACAGGATCGACATTTGGATTAACATTTTGGATATCATCAGAATCAAAACATCTAATCATGTGTATTATTGCATCTACTTCTCTAATATGTGATAAAAACTTGTTTCCCAACCCTTCTCCTTTTGAAGCTCCTTTTACCAAACCTGCAATATCTACAAATGAAATGGTAGTATTAATTTTTTTTTTTGAATTTGAAATAGAAACTAATTTATCCAATCTTTCATCTGGAACTGGAACTATTCCAATATTTGGATCAATTGTACAAAATGGAAAATTTTCTGCCTGAGCTTTACTTGAATTAGTTAGAGCATTAAATAGAGTCGATTTTCCTACATTTGGTAAGCCAACTATACCACACTTAAATCCCATTTATTTATTATTTACAGTACTAGAAAATAAATCTAATTTTTTATCAATCAAAATAGGCAGCGAATCTATAATGTTTTGAATAATTTTTTCTAATTCAATTTTCTCATCTTCTGTAAAGTTTGTTAAAACAAAATCTGAAACTTCAATTTTTTTTTCTGGCTTTCCTATTCCAATTCTTATCCTAGAATAATCTTTTCCAATAAATTTATCTATTGATTCAATACCGTTATGTCCAGCGCTTGAACCGCCAAATTTTGCTTTTATTTTTGCAAATTCTACGTCTAAATCATCATGAAAAACAATTACATTTTCAGAATCTATTTTAAAATATTCAATCAATTCTCTAATACAAATTCCAGAGTTATTCATAAAAGTCAAAGGCTTGATGGCATAAACTTTTTTATCTGATATATTTCCAGTAGTTAATAAACCTTTAAATTTTGGTTTTTGTTTAGAAAGTTTAAACTTTAGATTTATTGCATCTATAATTTTAAATCCAATGTTGTGTCGATTATCGTGACTATCAGGAGTTGGGTTACCTAACCCTACAAGCAATTTCATAATTAAATTTAAATTTTAGAAATATCCACTTTTGATAATTTATTTTTTTTCTGGCGGAGCTTTTTGATCTTTTTTTTGATCTTCTTTACCTTTTTCACCTTCAGGTGCTTTGTCAACACCTTCTTTTGTTGCCGATTCTGCCGTAGCTCCTTCAGCTGCCTCAGCTCCCTCAACTCCTTCAGTTCCCTCAGCTCCTTCGGCTCCTTCAGCAGGTTTTTCAGGCTCTTTGAAAACTGTTGGCGCAGCAACTGTTGCAACAACGAAATCTCTCCCTTGAATTGTAGGTGTCACATTTTCGGGTAAAGAAATTGAAGAAATTTTTATACTTGTTCCAATTTCTAGGCCATCAAGGTCTACGACTAATTCATTTGGAATATTTTCAGTTGCACATTTTAATTCAATTTTTCTTCTTACTATATTAAGAACTCCGCCTCTTTTTAAACCTGGTGATTTTTCATTATTTATAAATCTAACGGGAATTTCTATAATTATTTTTGCACCTTTTACAATTCTCAAAAAATCTATGTGAATTGGGTCATCAGTCAAAGTATCGTAGCTTACTTCTCTTGGTAATGCTTTGATGGTTTGTCCGTCAATATTTAAACTTATAATATTTGATAAAAAATTTTCTTGTTCAATTAAATATTTAATTTGTTTTTTTGACAGAGAAACTTTTTGATTTTCTTCAGTTCCTCCATAAATTATCGCAGGAACTTCACCCTTTTGACGTAAAGCATTAAGTTCACCTTTGGTTTTGGTATTTCTAATTGATGCTTCCAATGAATTCATAAAGTGTTGGTTTTTAACTTATGATAGTAAATTTTACAAGAAATTTATTTGAATAAATCTGATACGGACGTTGAATTTGATATACGTTTTATTGCCTCTCCTAACAAAATAGAAATTGATAATACCTCTATATTTTTAGCTTTTTTAATCTTATCTGAATTATCAATTGTATCTGTTATAACCAAATTCTTAATTTTAGATTTTCTAATTTTCTCAACTGCCTCTCCACTCAGAACGCCATGAGTAATATAAACATGAACATCTTTTGCCCCTCTATTAATTAAGGCTTGAGCTGCATTAACAATTGTTCCACCAGAGTCAATAATGTCATCAATTATTATACATGTTTTGTTTTTTACATTTCCTATAACATTCATAACTTGAGATTTTCCTGGTGCAGGTCTTCTTTTATCAATTATTCCTATTCCAACATCTAATTTTCTAGCCAGAGCTCTTGTTCTCTCAACCCCACCAACATCTGGTGAGACACAAATTAAATTTTTACCTTTTATATTTTTTTTTATATGTCTTGAAAAAATTGGAGTAGCAAAAAGGTTATCAACAGGAATATCAAAAAATCCTTGTATTTGACCTGCGTGCAAGTCTACTGTTACAACTCTATCTGCTCCAGCTTTAGTTATTAAATTTGAAACTAACTTTGCCGATATAGAAGTTCTTGGAGCTACTTTTCTATCTTGTCTTGCGTAACCAAAATAAGGTATTACTGCAGTAATATTTTTTGCCGAGGATCTTTTCAAAGCATCTATACAAAGCAAAAGCTCCATCAGGTTATCATTTGCAGGAGAACTTACAGATTGGACTATAAATATACTGTTGCCTCTGATATTTTCTTTAACTTCTATATAAATTTCGCCATCAGAAAACTTTCTAATACTGGAATGGACCAATTTAGTTTTTAAAAATTTTGATATTTTAAGGCTAAGGTTTTTATTACTATTTCCTGTAAGAAGCTTCATTTGTGAGATACTCTATTTAATCATAATTATTGAAATATTTCTACCATAATCATTATTTTTTTTTCTTAAAGATCTCCTGGCACTAAAAAAATTATTTTTTGGATTAAATGTATCTTTTTTAATTATTTCTATGTTCTGAATTCCAGCATTTTTTAGTTGTTTAAAAATATAGCCTCTTAAATCAAAGTAAATTTTATTTTTAATTGTTTTAAAATGTTTCGTATTTTCTGCGTTTTGCTTTAAGAAATTTACTTTAAAATCATTTTTTATTTCATAATTTTCTTGAGAAATACATGGGCCAAGCACAGCAATGATATTATTTAATTTACTTCCTTTTTTTTTAAAATAATTAATCATTTTTTTTCCTATCATTTTGTATGCACCTTTCCAACCTGCGTGTAGTGCACCAATAGTATTTGTTTTAGGATCAAATAATAGGATTGGAACACAATCTGCTGTTAAAATACCAATAGCTAGATTTTTTGCATTAGTTATTAACCCATCTCCAAGTAATTTTTTTTTTGACATTTTTTTTATAAAATAAATTTTATTACTATGAACCTGATTTAATAAAATTATTTTTTTCTTAACACCAATTTTTTTTGCAACAATTTTTAAATTTTTGGCTACATTTTTTATTTTATCATTTGATCCCATTCCACAATTTAAACTTTTATAAATTCCAGAAGAAACACCGCCCTTACTGCTAAAGAAACCATGTTTTATATTATTAAATTTTTTAAATTTTTTTGATTTAATCAATTCAAAATCCTAAATTAAAATTTATTCTTTTATCTGTGATTAACATAACTTTAAATAAATCACCCATTTGATTTTTATCAATTAATCTTTTTAAACGGTAATAAATATCTGCTTTTCTTGAAAAAGGTAAGTTTCTAGATATTATTTCTGCTCTTTGTTGTATTCCAAGATTTAATAAAAAATTTCTCTGCGTTGTTATTCCTTGGCATTTAAGTTTTAAAATATTTGTAATTTTTTTTAATAATTTATAGTTTAGATTGTAGGTAATATCTGAATTGCCAAATTCTTTAAATAGATCTGTGATTTTATGTTTTTTTATTGCCATTAAAGTATCTTTCATTGAATTTTCTAAATATCCATAATCAATAATCAATAGCGCACCTTTTTTGTTATTTATTTTTTTTGAAATACTTTTAAGATATTCTAAAGCCACAGGTGAGTATTCAATAACTTTTTGATTATTTGATATTTTAAAACCTAACTTTTTTTCAATTTTTTTTATATCTAAATTGATATTGATGAAGCTTTTATTGTTCTTTTTATCTAATTTAACATATCGTTCAATCCATTTATTATTAATTTTAAAAAATTGTTTAACAGGAAGAGAATCAAAAAATTCATTTGCGATAAATATATTAATACCTTCTCGAATTTCACTTAAGTTTTTTATCCATTTAATCTTAAAATTTTTTAATTTTTTTTTTTGAATTTTTTTTAGATAAGGACTTTTTTCTAAAATGATAAACTTGCAAGACTTATAAAACTCTGGGAAATTTTTAAATGAATTAATCATGTCATAAACCATTTGTCCATTTCCAGCACCAAGCTCTATAAGATTAATTTGTTTTGGACTTTTAATATTTTTCCAAAATGAAATTGTCCAAATTGATAACATTTCCGAAAAAAGTATTGATATATTTGGAGAAGTTATAAAATCGCCCTTGATTCCGAATGGATTTTTTTTCATATAAAAACCATTTTTTCGATTATACAAAGCTTCGTGCATAAATTTGTCTAGTGGAAAAAAATTTTTATTTAGGTTCATTTTTTTTTATAAAATAAAATTAACCCAAACATGAAGAAGAAAAAGCATAAAATCTGACCAAATGTTAAATTAAATAAAATGTAACCGATTTGAAAATCTGGTTCTCTGGTAAATTCAATAAAAAATCTAAATAAAGAATAAAAAATTAAAAATAGAGCAGAAATAAAACCTGGAGATTTATAAATTAGTTTTTTAAATATGAAATTTAACAATATAAACAATATTATTCCTTCAAAAATTGCTTCGTAAATTTGAGAAGGGTGCCTAGAAGCATTATCTATTTTTTCAAATTTCACAGACCAAAATAAATCAGTTTCTCTTCCATAAAGTTCAGAATTTATAAAATTAGCAACTCTTCCTAAAAAAATTCCAATAGGGGCAGACATTGAAATTAAATCAAGGAATAAAAATGAATTTATATTATTTTTCTTACTAAAAATATATGTTGCAATAATTACCCCAATCAAACCTCCATGGAATGACATACCACCTTCCCATATCATGAAAATTTCCAATAAGTTTTTTGAGTAATAACTAAAATTATAGAAAATTACATAACCTAATCTTCCACCTAAAATTATACCAATAATTATATATGAAATTAAATCATCAAATAGATTTAAGATTTTTTCATCTTTTATTAAAAATTTTTTACAATATAACCAGGCAAATATTATTCCAAAAATATAAGATAATGAGTACCATCTTATTTCTAAAGAAAAAAAGTGAAGAGCAATAGGGTCAAAATTATTGATAAACATATTGTAAATATATTATTTTAAATTATTAATAAAATATATGTCAAAATCTAGATTTGTTATTGATAAATTTGCTAAACTTTTTGAACAAGGCCTTTTGACTTCTAAAGATTTAGGTAGTGAAATCTTAAATATATTAAAGTCACAAAGAGATGAAATAGTATTCAAAATGAGACTTACCAGCAAGGATGAAACTGATATTTTAAATAAGAGAGTAGAAAAATTAGAAAAAAAAGTTGAATTATTAGAAAAATTAAAAAAGAAAAAAAAAATTAAACGGGCAAAAAAATCTTAATTTTTAATCCTCCCATTTCAGATTTTCCAAGTTCAATATCTCCCCCGTGTGACCGAATAATATCTGAAGCAATAGATAGACCTAAGCCAACACTAGACTTTTTTTGGTTTCTACTTTTATCGACTTTATAGAAAGGTTTAAATACATTTTCATACTCAGAAGGAGGGATACCAGGGCCATCATCTTCTATAAAAATTAATACACTTCTTTTTATTTTTTGATTTTTTACTTTAATATTTTTTGAGAAATTAACTGCATTATCGAGTAAATTGTTAAGGCATCTTTTTATAAGGTTTTTTCTTCCAGTAAAAAAAATTTCACTCTGTTTATCAACTAAAATATTTTCATTTTCATATTTTTTTACAATTGATAAAATTAGTTCTGACAAGTTAAATTTTTCACTTTTTTCTGTAAAATTTGATTTAGAAAATTGTAAATATTCATTAAGCATTTTTTCCATTTCATCAACATCATTTGAGAGTTTATTTGAAATTTCTTTATCTTTAATAAACGCTAACTGAAGTTTAATTCTTGTTAAGGGTGTTCTTAAGTCATGGCTTATCCCTGAAAGCATCTCTGATCTTTGATTTAAATGTCTTAGAATTCGTTTTCTCATTCTGTCAAATTCTAATCCTGCTTTTCTTATTTCTAATGCTCCAGAAGGCCTATATTCTTCAACATCTTCTCCTCTACCGAACCTTTCAGACGCTTCTGCTAATTTTGTTATGGGTCTGGTTTGATTTTTTAAAAACAGTATAGCAATAAATATTACAAGAATGGCAGGCAATGTTATCCACAATGCAAATATTCTTGCTGATGAACTTGTTACTCTATCTCTAGGTATTAAAAATTTAAAATATCCAGATTGATATTTAATTCTTAAATCAATCAATTCTTTATAACTTGTGGTATTAAACCAAAATTCATCAGACCCAAATCTTGATTTTAATTCTCTTCTGAGCGTTCTATCTATTGGACTAAACCATCTTTCATCAAAATTATAATTAAAATTTTCATCTTGAATAAATTCTATATTTAAATCTTGGTAAACAGAAAATAGATTAGTAGTTTCTTCTTTGTCATAGTTTTTATTATTATAAACTTCTACAAAAGTACTAATTTCGTTTACCAAAGCTTTAGTCATTCCTTTATTAGTTTTAATCCATAAGCTATCAAAAAACACAATTGAAATTGTAATTTGCATAATAATAATTGGTGCAGCAACAATTATTAAACTTCTATAAAATAATTGTTTGGGTAAAATTTTTTTTAGATATTTACTCAATCCATAAAACATAACCTTCACCCCTTAAAGTTTGTAAATATTTTGGATTTTTTGGATTTTGCTCAATTTTTTTCCTAAGCCTTGTGATTATTACATCTACAGATCTTTCTTTGTCTAAATTTATAATTTTTCCAATTTCTTCCCTTGAAAAAGATTTGCCTGGAGAATTAATCATTGCTTCTAAAATAGTTTTTTCAGTGCTATTGATTTTATACTCTTTATTATTTTTTAGTATTATATGTTTATTCAGATTAATTTTTACATTTCCAAATTCTATCAATCTTTTAATATTTTTCGATTTTGTTTTATTTAAAATATTTTTTATTCTTAACAATAGTTCTTTAGGTTCAAATGGTTTTGAAAGATAGTCATCAGCTCCAACTTCTAAACCATGCACTCTTTCATCAGCCTCTCCTTTTGCAGTAAGTAGAATAATTGGAGTATAAATTTTATTTTTATTTTCTTCAGTAAAATCTAGTCCACTTTTGCCCGGCATCATTATATCCAAAACTATCAAATCAAATTTAATTGTATTTACTTTTTCTTGCGCATCCTCAGCATTAATTGCTGTTGAAACAAAATAATTATTTTCATTTAAATATTGTTTAACTAAATCTCTAATTCTGTCATCATCATCAACTACTAGAATATGTGCTTCAAATTTTTTCATCAATTATTTTATTTAATATGTTGTTAAAATTTATTACTTCTTTTGAGCTAGAATTTATAAGCGCATTATAAATTCTTTTTTTTTGTACATTAAAAACTTCATCAAATAATTTTATTCCTTTTTCATTTAAATATACATGTTTTAATCTTGTATCTTTTTGTCCTTTCTTAAAATAAATAATTTCTAGTTTTATTAAATCTTTTAAAACTCTATTTAAACTTTGTTTAGTTATTTTAAGTTTCTTTAAAAGTTCTGATATAGTTATGCCTTCATATAAAGAAATAAGATTAATGACCTTGTGGTGGGCCACTCCAATAGAATATTTATCTAGAACTTTTTTAGCATCAGAGAAGGTTTCTCTGTAACTCATATGTATTTTTTCAATGAATTCTTTTAATTGATCATCCTTTAAATATAAAAGTTCTTTCATAATTGGTAAGTTATATTGACATATTCTACATACAAAGATATTTTTTTAAATAAATTAAATCTAAAAATTAAATCTAAATGAAAGCCTACGACCAACGAGAAGGAAAAATCTGGTACAACAACGAATTAGTTGATTGGAATAATGTGAAATTGCATGTTTTAAGTCATGGGCTTCATTATGCTAGCTGTGTATTTGAAGGATTAAGAGTTTACGACGGAGAAATATTTAAATTAGAAGATCACACTGATAGACTTTTTCATTCAGCAAAAAGAATGGATATTAAAATTCCATATTCTGAAGAAGAAATTAATCAGGCTACTAAAAAAATTGTTTCAGTTCAAAATGTTCAAAATGGATATGTAAGACCATTTGTCTGGAGAGGAAGTGAAATGATGGCAGTATCAGCACAAAAAACAAAAATTCATGTAGCAATAACAACTTGGGAATGGGGAACATATTTTGATCCAAAGTTAAAAACTGAAGGAATAAAACTAAATATTTCTAAATGGAGAAGACCTGCTCCTAACACTATACCTTGGGATACTAAAGCTTCGGGATTATATATGATCTGTACCCTTTCAAAGCATGAAGCAGAAAGAGAAGGATACACAGATTCATTAATGCTTGATCATGAAGGAAATATAGCTGAGGCAACAGGAGCAAATATTTTTTTTAAAGATAAAAATGGAGAATTACATACACCAATACCTGATAGTTTTTTAGATGGAATAACAAGAAGAACTGTAATTGAAATAGCAAAATCTAAAAATATTAAAGTTAATGAAAGAAAAATATCACCAAAAGAACTTTCAAGTTTTGTTGGATGTTTTTTAACTGGTACCGCAGCCGAAGTAACGCCAGTTTCAAAAATCCTCGAAAATAACTATAAAGTTTGTAATTTAATCTTGGACCTGTCCTCTAGTTATGAAAAGTTAGTTAGAAAAAAGAGAGCGGCTTAGTTTTTCTCATCCTCAGATATTGCGTGATCTATACCTTTTCTTAAATATTCATAACCAGTGTATAGAGTTAAAAATGCAGATAGCCAAAGTAAAATTATACCTATGGTTTGTGCATTATAATCTTGAAAATTAATAATTTTATTTCCAGTTTCACCGGTTAATAAAACTGAAATTGCAATCATTTGTAAAAATGTTTTAGCTTTAGCTAGACTTGACACAGGAAGATTAATTTTTCCTTTCGCTAAAAATTCTCTTAATCCAGAAATTAATATTTCTCTAGTTAAAATTATTATTGCAGCGATTACTTCATAATTTTTTATTGTTCCATCCATAACTAACAAAATTAAAGCTGTTGCTACTATAATTTTATCAGCTATTGGATCTAATAATTCTCCTAATTTAGATTCTTCCTTATACATTCTTGCCAATAAACCATCTAAAAAATCAGTAAATGAAGCTAAAACAAATAACGCAAAAGGTATTACATCTCCATAGAAACCAGGCAAGTAATATGTAAAAACAAATATAGGAACAATTATAATCCTACCTATTGTTAAATAATTTGGAATTTTCATTCGTGAAAAAAGTTATATATTTTTTTTGCAACTTTTTCTTCAACTCCTTCTACTGTTTTTATCTCATCTAGGCTCGCAGATTCAACTGCTCTTGCTGACCCAAAATGATTTAATAATGCCCTTTTTCTCATAGATCCAATACCCTGTATTTGATCTAAGAGTGATTTTGTTATTCCTTTTTTTCTTTTTGCTCTATGTGCACTTATTGCAAATCTGTGAGATTCGTCTCTGATTCTTTGAAGAAAAAAAAGAGTAGGATCATTTTTTTCAAATTTATAATCTTTACCATTATGAAAAAAAGTTTCGTTACCACTATTTCGGTATTTGCCTTTTGCAATAGCTATAACCGGTATGTCATGTAAGCCTAACTCATTCATAGTTTCTCTAGCTGATGAGTATTGTCCTTTGCCACCGTCTATCATTACCATATCTGGAAATGATAGAAAATTATCTTTTTCTTGAATTGCTCTTTTAAATCTTCTACTTAGAACTTCTCGCATCATTCCATAATCGTCTTGTTCATTATTTTTTTTCTTTATATTAAATTTTCTATATCTTTTTTTGATAAAACCCTCTTCTCCAAAAGCAATTAAAGCTCCAACACTGTTAGTTCCTTGAATATGACTATTATCATAAACTTCAATAAGACTTATATTTGTTTCAAGATTAAATTTTCTTGAAACAGAATCAAATAGCTCTTTATTATTTTGACTTTCATAAAGTTTCCTATTCAAACTATCCTTTGCATTTTTAATTGCTTGGTTAATAACTTTTAATTTTGATCCTTTTTTTGCAACAGAAATATTAATTTGTTTACTCTCTTTTTTGGAAAGTGTTTTTTCAATTAAATTTTTTTCTTTAATATCTTCTGATAGAATTATTAAAGACGGAACACTTTTGTTTTCATAAAATTGAGAAACAAAAGAATTTAAAATGTTACTCAATTTTTCTTCTGGATCATGTTTAGGAAAAAAGGCTTGGTTACCCCAATTCTGTTTAGATCTATAAAAAAATACTTGTATACAAGTTTTACCCGACTCTTTGTATCCAGCAATTACATCTGCTTCTACTAAGTTTGCCTCATTAATTCTTTGAGATGACTGAATAATATTTAAAGCTTTAATTCTATCTCTTAATATTACTGCTTTTTCAAAGTCTAGAACTTCGCTTGCTTTTTCCATTTGATTTGAAAGACTTTTTTGTATTCTTCTTGATTTACCTGAAACAAACTCAATAGCATCTTCAACAGAACTTTTATATTCTTCTTTTTTAATATAACCAACACATGGTCCAGAACATCTTTTTATTTGATACAAAATACAGGGTCGTTCTCTATTTTTAAAAACAGTATCATCACAAACTCTTAAATGAAAAATTTTTTGGATCATTTTAATTGTCCAATTTGCTGAACCCGCAGATGCAAATGGCCCAAAATAAAATCCCTCTTTAGTTTTTTTGCCTCTATGTCTTTTTATTTGCGGCCATTTATCTTTGTTTCCAATAAAAATAAATGGAAAAGATTTATCATCTCTTAAAAGAATATTAAATTTTGGTTTAAATTTTTTTATTAAATTTGCTTCTAAAAGTAAGGCTTCACTTTCATTAGAGGTAGTTGTTATCTCAATTTTTTTAGTTTGAGACAACATTCTTTCAGTTCTTATTATATGATTTTTTTCTGCAATATAGCTTTTTAATCTGTTTGGAAGATTTTTGGCTTTTCCAACATATAATATTTCGTTTTTTGAGTTGAGCATCCTATAAACACCAGGAAGTTTAGGTATTAATGGAAGTTCTTTTTTAATTGCTTCTTTTCCTAACTCAGAACTAATCATGACTTCTTTTTTTAGAAATTTGAATTCCTACTGATGAACAATCTTTCATTATTTCTAATTTTTCAATTTGAAGACTAATTTTATCAATTCTTTTATCTTTAAATAGTTCATCAAAAACGTCTTCAGCTAGTGTTTCTAGAAAGTTATAATGTTTATTTTTAACTAATTTTTTAACTAATCTTACAATTTTAGCATAATTTACAATTGATTTAATGTCTTTATCATTAGATGGTTTCTTATCTTCATAGTTTACATCAAGCGTGAACTTTACTTTTTGAGGGTCTTGTTTTTCGAAATCGAAGTACCCAAGTTTTAAATCTAATATTAAATCTTTAATTAATACTTTTTTTTCATAGTTAAATAAATTTTTTTTCCTATCTATTTTAACTATTTTAAGATTATTTTTTTTCACTCTTTACCTTTCATTATATCTGGTGTTTGCCAATTTAAATTTTGTCCACTATCAATAGCTAATACTTGTCCAGTAATAGACCTATTTTTTATAAAAAATTCAACTGCGTTACAAATTTCTTCTACATCAACTTGTTTTTTAAGCGGAGTAGCCATGTATTGTTTCTTGAAATGTTTTTCTGTTTGTCTTTTATTTTTTATTGTTGGTCCAGGTGCTATTCCATTTACTCTTATATTTGGCGCCAAACTCATTGCACTGGTTTTTGTTAAAGTATAAAGGCCAGTTTTACTTATTGTATAAGAAAAAAAATATGGAGTTAGTTTAAAAACTCTTTGATCAATAATATTAATTATATTGTTATTTTTTCCTTTAATATTTTTTGTAAATTCTTTAGATAATAAAGCAGGAGTTCTAAGATTTGTTCTTAAATGACGACCCCAACTAGCAGTGCTAAAATTTTCAATTTTATCATTTTCAAACAAGGAAGCATTATTAATTAAGCAATCAAAATATTTTAATTTAGATTTGGCAAACTTCAAAATTTTATTTACATCTGGCTCTTTGCTTAAGTCTCCTTTAACAAGATAAACTTTAGTTTGTTTTTTTGATAATTCTTTTTTTAATTTTTCAGCATTAGATCTAGATTTATTAAAGTGTATAACAATTTCTACTCCTCGCCCTGCAAGCCTTTTAGCTATAGCAGCTCCAATTCTGGTTGCACCTCCGGTAATTATTATTTTATTTGCTTCCACTTTTTCTTTCCTTTTTGTGCTCTAGTTCCAGGCATACCCATTGTTGATCTTCCCTTGGGATAGAGTTTATTTTTGACATCGTACTGTCTTATTTTTGGATTTAAAGTAATTTCTAACTCTGTACTTTCTAGTTTTCTGATTTCATCTCTAATTTTTGCAGCTTCTTCAAATTCCAAATTAGATGCAGAATCTTTCATTTTTTTATTCAATGCTTTTAAGTGTTTTTTTAGATTTCCACCTATGTTTGAGCCTTCACTAACTTTTACATAATCTTTTTCATAAACACTTTCTAAAATATCACTAATTTCTTTTTTTACTGTTTTTGCATCAATATTATTTTTTTTATTATAATTAATCTGTATTTGTCTTCTCCTATCCGTTTCTTTGATTGCTTTTTTTATACTCTTGGTTTCTTTATCAGCATATAGAATAACTTTTCCTTCAACATTTCTTGCAGCTCTTCCGATAGTTTGGATTAGTGAAGTTTCAGATCTTAAAAAACCTTCTTTGTCTGCATCTAAAATTCCAACCAAAGCACATTCTGGTATATCTAATCCTTCTCTTAGCAGGTTTATTCCAACCAAAACATCAAATACTCCCATTCTTAAATCTCTCATGATTTCAATTCTTTCAAGAGTATCAATGTCTGAGTGTAAGTATCTTACCTTTATTCCATTTTCATGAAGATACTCAGTCAAATCCTCTGCCATTTTTTTTGTTAATGTTGTTACCAATACTCTGAAATTCTTTTCAACAACTTTTTTACATTCATGCATTAAATCATCAACTTGATTTTTTGCAGGTCTAATTTCTACATTTGGATCTATAAGACCGGTAGGTCTTATTACCTGGTCAATAAATTTACCTTTTGTCTGCTCTAGCTCCCAAGGTCCGGGAGTAGCAGAAACAAAAACTGTTTGGGTTCTCATCATATCCCATTCTTCAAATTTAAGAGGTCTATTATCCATACATGAAGGAAGTCTAAATCCATATTCTGCAAGAGTACTCTTTCTTGATCTATCTCCTTTAAACATTCCATTTAGCTGAGGGACTGTTACATGACACTCATCTACAAATACTAAAGTATTATCTGGAAAGTATTCAAAAAGGGTAGGAGGTGGTTCACCTGGTTTTCTTCCAGATAAAAATCTTGAGTAATTTTCAATTCCAGCACACGAGCCAGTTGCTTCTATCATTTCTAAATCAAATTTTGTTCTTTCTTCTAACCTTTGTGCTTCAAGCAATTTATTTTCAGCCTTATGTTTTTTTAAAGTTACTTCTAGCTCTTTTTTTATGTTTATAATTGCTTGTTCTACTGTTGGTTTGGGAGTTATATAATGACTATTTGCATAAATTTTAATTAAATTTAACTCTCTAACTTGGTCTCCAGTTAATGGATCAAATTCTTCAATTTTCTCTAATTTGTCTCCAAATAAACTTAATCTCCAAGCTCTATCTTCAAGATGTGAAGGAAAAATTTCAAGATATTCTCCTCTAGCTCTAAAAGTTCCTCTATAAAAATTTTGATCATTTCTTTTATATTGAAGAGCAACTAAAGATTTTATTATTTGTTCTCTATTGTAATCATAATTTTTTTGTAATGTTAAAGTCATCTTGCTATATGCTTCAACTGACCCAAGACCGTAAATGCAAGATACACTAGCAACAATTAAAACATCATCTCTTTCCAAAAGAGATCTTGTAGCTGAATGTCTCATTCTATCTATCTGTTCATTAATTGAAGCTTCTTTTTCGATGTAAGTGTCTGATCTAGGGACATAAGCTTCAGGTGTATAATAATCATAATAAGAGACAAAATATTCAACAGCATTATCAGGAAAAAAACCTTTCATTTCACCGTAAAGCTGAGCAGCAAGTGTTTTATTTGGAGCCAAAATTAAAGCCGGTCTGTTTGTTGCCTCAATCACCTTGGCCATAGTAAAGGTTTTTCCTGATCCTGTTACTCCAAGAAGAACTTGATTGAATTCTCCTTTATTGGCACTTTGAACCAACTTTTTTATAGCTTCTGGTTGATCTCCTGCAGGTTTAAAATCAGATTTAATTTTGAATTTTTTACCTCCTTCAAGTTTTCCACTAATTTTTGGATTTTTACTCTGAATATCTGTAATTAAATCTTGATAAGTATTTCCCATATATTAAACAACGTATTAGAATAATTTTATATTTCAATGAGCATAATATCAGATAGTTTAAAAAGGATTAAACCATCACCTACTATTGCTGTTACTCAAAAAGCTAGAGAATTAAGAGTAGCCGGCAAAGATGTAATAGGGTTAGGAGCAGGTGAGCCAGATTTTGATACACCTAATAATATTAAAAAAGCTGCGATAAAAGCTATTATGAGAGGTGATACTAAATATACAGCAGTTGATGGAACTCCAGCTTTAAAAAAAGCAATAATTAAAAAGTTTAAAAAAGAGAATAATTTAAAGTATTCAAATGAGGAAATAACTGTAGGGACTGGCGGTAAACAAGTTCTTTATAATGCATTCATGGCAACATTAAACAGAGGAGACGAAGTAATTATTCCAGCACCTTTTTGGGTTTCTTACCCTGATATGGTTCTATTAGCTGGCGGCAAACCAAAAATTGTTAAATGTAATGAATCAGAAAATTTTAAATTAACACCACAAAAATTAAAGAAAGCAATTTCTAAAAAAAACAAAATGGTTAATATTAAATTCACCATCAAATCCTACAGGTGTAAGTTATACAAAAGCAGAGATAAAAAAATTATCTCAAGTATTAATTAAATATAAGAAAATTCAAATTTTAAGTGACGATATCTATGAGCACATTACATATGATAAAGCTAAGTTTTTCACCATCGCTCAAATATCTAATTTGAAAAATAGAACTCTTACCATGAACGGTGTAAGTAAATCTTATGCTATGACAGGATGGAGAATAGGTTATGCGGGAGGACCAAAAGAAATAATAAAAGCTATTCGTAAAGTTCAATCTCAATCAACATCAAATCCTTCTTCTGTAAGTCAAGCGGCTGCGGTTGAAGCTTTAAACGGAACTCAGAAATTTATAAAAGTAAGATCAAAAGAGTTTAAAAAAAGAAGAGATTTTGTAGTTAGTAGCTTAAATAAAATAAAAGGAATTACTTGCTTAACTCCTAATGGTGCTTTTTATGTTTTTCCAAGTTGTAAAGGTCTTTTGAATAAAAAAACTAAATTAAAAAAAGATACTGACTTTGTTCAAAAGCTACTTGAGAAAGCAAATGTAGCAGTTGTGCAAGGCTCAGCTTTTGGATTAGAAGGTTACTTTAGAATTTCATATGCAACCTCAATGAAAAATTTAAAAAAAGCTATGGAAAGAATTAAATCTTTCTGTGAAAGCTTAAGTTAATTAATGAAAACAGCCTTATTATTTGGCTCATCAGGATTAATCGGTAGGCATCTATTCAATAAGTTAATTCAAAGTAATGATTATAATAAGATTAAAATATTTGTACGTGCAGAACCTGAAATCGAAGACTCAAAAATAGAAATAATTAAAGCAGATTTTAATAATTTAAAAAATCATATCGAAGATATTAAAGGAGATGATTGTTTTTTTTGCATTGGCACAACAAAACAAAACTCACCTGATAAAAACGAGTATAAAAGAATTGAGAGAGATATGCCTGTGGAAATTGCTCAGATTGCAAAAGCAAATGCTGTTAATTCTTTTGTCTATGTCTCCTCAGGGTTTGCAGACCCAAAAAATTCAGGAGCTTATCTTAGATACAAAGGCGAAGTTGAAGAGGAGCTAAAAAAGTTAAATTTTACAAAACTTGGGATAATGAGACCTTCATTTTTAATGGGTAATAGAAAAGAAAAAAGATTTGGAGAAAAAATAGGTATATTTTTGTTTAAATTGCTTTCTCCTTTATTTTTAGGGCCATTAAAAAAAATGAAGCCAATTCACTCAGAAATAGTTGCAAATGCAATGATTAAAGTTGCAAATGAAGACATTCAACAAAGTGTTTTTGAATCGAACGAAATAGCTAATCTAAATATCAATTAAATTTAATGTTCATGCTTTTCAATACCGTGTTTCTCTAAGAGATCATGCATTCTTTCATGTTCTTTATAAGTTAGACTATAAAAAATAATTATTGTAACAATTGAACCAACTGCTACACCTTGAATAAATCTAAATATTGTTTTTTTGTTTCTATCTTTTGTCTCTTCGCTCATTTTTTTTCCTCTTTTCTTCGCTTCATAAAATTTATAAAAAGCGTAAGAAATGAAAATTATAGTTAAAATCCAAGATATTGGATGATTTGCAACAGCTATAAAAGATCCTCCAAATAATGCAGCTATAAATCCACTTATCCAACATACTGGGCACATAATTTTAAATCTTGAAATATTCTTTTACGTCTTTTTGAAACAATAAGTATATAGAAGAAATCTGTAACAAAGTATTTAAACTTAAAATAGATCTTACAGTTACGGCATTAAATCCTATTTCTGGTATAGGTCCATAAGGAGCAGCAAAGCTGACATCTATTGCCCCAATTAAATCAAATAGACCAACTGCATTCCATGACAGTAACAGACCCCATAAGATAGCACTTGGTTTTTTTATAATGTGGTAAACTAAAAATAAAGCAGTTATCCCAATAATAAAGTCACCTACAAAAGGAACTATCCATTCAGATGGTGCAGAACGTTCATTGTTAGTGAAAATCCAAAATAAAAACAAGCCTGATCCAACTGCTCTGAATGACATCCATCCAGTTACAAAAATAATCCAATTTAATTTCATAATTTTTTAGTGTGATAAAAATTTTTCAGCTTCAAGAGCAGCCATACAGCCCATTCCTGCAGCAGTTACAGCTTGTCTAAATATTTTATCTTTAACATCTCCTGCAGCAAAAACACCTGGTATATTTGTCTCTGTTGAATCTGGTTTTGTTGTTAAATAGCCCTCTTTATCCATATCTAATTGATCTTTAAATAGTTGAGTTGCAGGATCGTGTCCAATTGCAATAAATAATCCATCAATTTTTAATTCATCAATTTTACTCGTTTTTACATTTTTAATTTTTAATCCCTTAACATTTTTAGGATCATTGTCTCCAATAACTTCTTCAACAACACTATCCCAAATAATTTCAATTTTTTTGTTAGCCATTAATTTACTTTGAAGCATTTTTTCAGCTCTTAAAGAATCTCTTCTGTGAATTAATTGAACTTTTGATGCAAATTTTGTAAGAAACATTGCTTCTTCAACTGCAGCATTTCCACCACCTACAACTGCAACAGTTTTATCTTTAAAGAAAAATCCATCACATGTCGCACAAGCTGATACACCAAATCCTCTAAATTTTTGTTCAGATTCAATATTTAACCATCGTGCCTGAGCTCCTGTTGAAATTATAATTGAATCTGCAGTATATTTTTGACCACCATCTCCTATTGCTTCAAAAGGTTTTAATTTTAAATTTACTGAAGAGATATGATCTTCAATCATTTCTGTACCTACGGCTTTAGCTTGGTCTCGCATTTGTTCCATTAGCCATGGCCCTTGGATTACTTCTGCAAAACCAGGATAATTTTCAACATCAGTTGTGGTAGTTAATTGTCCACCTGGTTCCATACCAGAAACCATAATAGGTTTTAACATTGCTCTTGCCGCATAAACTGCAGCTGTATATCCGGCTGGACCAGATCCAATTATTAACACTTTTGTGTGTTTAGTTGGATTTTGATTCATATCAAAGCTATATAGTAATTAATGAGCAAATTAAAAGGGTTATTATTGACAGAAGGAATGCATGGCATGATAAGCCAAGTTGAAGGTTTAGCCAAAGCTTTAGATATCGAATTTACTCACCAGAAAGTTGAACTAAATAGTTTTTGGAAAATGATTCCTCCTAATTTAACTCCTATCTCAAATGTAGTTTTTAAAAAATTTGATGTTCCAGATTTTGATATAATCATTTCCTGTGGAAGAAAAAGTGTAATTCCCTCAATTTATTTGAAGAAAAATTCAAATAAAAAAATTTTTAATATTCATATTCAAGATCCCAAAGTTTCACTAAGTAATTTTGATTTCGTAATTGCCCCAGAGCATGACAGTTTAAATGGAAAAAATGTTATTTCATCAAAAGGAGCCATTCACTACTTAACTTTAGATGAGATTGAAAATAATAATAGCTATCTTGAAGAAAAACTTAAAAAAAATAAAGATTATTTGTTACTAGTTTTAGGAGGTCCTAATAAATACTATGATTATGATAATCAAAATTTAATAAATATTTTTGATAAAATTAAAAAAATTTTGAGTACTAATAATTTGCAAGCTATAGTAATTCCATCAATGAGAACTCCCAAGAGAACAATAAATTTAGCAGATGAACTATTGGGCAAAGAAAATCTTATAATTTCTAATATAGATAAAAAAGCTTATCTCTCTGGACTATCTTTAGCAAAATATATTGTTGTAACTTGCGACTCTACTTCCATGATATCGGAGGCAGCTATTACAGGAAAACCCATATATATTGCAGATTTACCAGCAAAAAGGAATGATCATAGATTTAAAATGTTTAGAGAATTATTTGGCAAATTAAATATAACAAAAAATTTAAATGAAAAACTTGATATTTGGAACTATAAAAGTTTAAATGAAACATCTAGAATTGCAGATGAAATCAAAAAAAAAATATCATAATGTCATTTCTAAACTCCATTGAAAAAAAATCTAAAAAGTTTGAAAGTCCTTTTACTCATTGGGAATTAAATGAACCTTTAACTGAACGTCAAGTTAATGAAATTGTAAATGCAGATATTGCAAACCCAACTGAGTACAATCTTAATTATGATGGAACTAGGGCGATTGATGGAGGAGAAGGAAAATTTAGAGAAGGTATTTCTGATGGAGGAAAAGCTTTAAAATTTAGATGTTTTATAACAAAAGAAAACGCTAACAAATTTCCAAATTTAACAAATTTTATTCAAGAACTTCAAAATAAAAAAACGTATGAAAAAATTTCAAGTCTAATCGGAAAAGATTTATCTAAATCCTATGTTAGAGTTGAAGTTATATGTGATCGAAAAGGTTTTTGGTTAAAACCACATTGCGATATTAAAGAAAAGCTTATTTCATGCTTACTATTCGTAAATAAGTTTAATGAAAATGAGGATCTGGGAACTGATTTTTATGATAGTGAATTGAAAAAAGTTAAAACTCTTCCTTTTAGAGATAATTATGGATATTTTTTTTCAAGTGGCCCAAATACTTGGCATGGTATGGAAAAAAAAGAAATTGTTAAAGAAAGACGTTGTCTCCAAGTCAATTATGTTACATTTAAAACTGATTGGAAAGTTGAAGATTAAATTTCTTGTAAAGATCTGACTTCTATTTTTTTTGATTTTAATGATTTAATGGCCTCTAAAAAAGCATAAGCAGTTGACATATTTGTACAATAAGGAACTTTATTTATCAAAGTTGACCTTCTTAAAGATGTAGAGTCTTGTATACGGTATGCTCGTTTACCACCTCCAGTATTGATTACTAATGCAATTTTTTTTGAATTTAATACATCAATTATGTGCGGTGAACCTCCGCTAACTTTATTTATTTTTTTACACTTAATACCATTTTTGATAATTCTATTTGCAGTTCCTTCCGTACCGCATAATGTAAAACCTAATTTTACTAATTGCTTTGCTAAATCTACTCCTTCATTTTTGTGCCTATCTTTTAAAGAAATAAATGCCAGTCCTTTGGTCGGTAGAGAATTTTGTGATGCAATTTGACTTTTAGCATACGCTAAACCAAAATCTTTATCTATTCCCATTACTTCTCCCGTTGATTTCATTTCTGGGCCCAACAAAACATCAACGTTTGGAAATTTATTGAATGGGAAAACAGCTTCTTTAACAGCAAAAATGTTTTTATTTTTATCTTTTAAATTGAATTTTTTTAATTTTTCTCCTGCCATTATTCTAGAAGCAATTTTGGCTAAAGGAATTCCTTTAGCTTTGGAAACAAAAGGTACAGTTCTGCTAGCTCTTGGATTAACTTCAATAATGTAGATTTCATCATTTTTAATTGCAAACTGTACGTTCATAAAACCTTTAACTTTTAATGCTAATGCTAATTTTTTAGTTTGATTATTAATTTCATCAATTAATTCTTTTTTAATAGCTACTGGAGGTATACAGCAGGCTGAGTCTCCAGAGTGAATTCCCGCTTCTTCAATATGCTGCATAACTCCAGCAACAAAAACATCTTTGCCATCGGATATCGCATCAACATCAACTTCCATTGCATTATTAATAAACCTATCAATTAAAATTGGATTATTTTCTGCAGCTTTAAATGCTTCTTGAACAAAATTTTTTAGTTGGTTTTTTTCATGAACTATCTCCATGGCTCTACCTCCCAATACATAAGAAGGCCGCACAACAAGCGGTAAGCCAATTTCAGATGCTATTTTTATGGCTTCATTATATGTTTTAGCTATTCCGCTATCTGCTTGTTTTAATTTTAATTTAATTAAAAGTTTTCTAAATCTGTCTCTGTCCTCAGCTAAATCAATTGATGAATATTGAGTACCTATTATTGGTAAAGAGTTATCGTGAAGAAATTTTGCTAATTTAATAGGAGTTTGACCACCAAATTGTGCAATTATCCCTATTAAATTTCCTTTTGATTTTTCTTTTAAAATTATGTTGTGAACGTATTCTTCAATCAAAGGTTCAAAATATAATCTATCACTTGTATCATAATCAGTAGAAACAGTTTCTGGATTACAGTTGATCATTATTGTTTCAAATCCAGCTTCTTTTAAAGAATAACTTGCTTGGCAACAACAGTAATCAAACTCAATTCCTTGACCTATTCTATTTGGCCCACCACCTAGAATAATAATTTTATTTTTTTTAGAAGGATCTGCCTCACATTCTGTATTTAATGAAAAATTTCTTTGATATGTTGAGTACATATAAGGAGTGAAAGATTTAAATTCAGCAGCACATGTATCTACTTTTTTAAATACAGGCAAAACTTTTAAAGCAATTCTTTTTCTTCTAACAATTTTCTCTTTTAAATTAGTTAGTTGGGATAATTTCTTATCAGAGAATCCTATTGATTTAATTCTGTTAAATTCATTAAAGTTTTTAGGCAGACCATTTTTAGAAATTTTATTTTCTTCATCTACAATCTCTTTAATTTGCTCCAAGAACCAAGGATCTACATTTGACAATTTGTATATTTTTTTTAAATTAATTTTTTTACGCATTGCTTCCGCAATTAATAAAATTTTATTAGGGATATTAATCTTAAGTTTCTTTTCAATATCGCTCTTATTTAAGTCGAAAATTCTATCTAAACCTGACAAACCAATCTCCAAAGATATTAATGCTTTTTGTAGAGACTCCTTAAAGTTTCTTCCAATTGCCATTGCCTCACCAACTGATTTCATTGAAGTTCCCAATATTGCAGGTGAACTAGAGAATTTTTCAAAAGTAAATCTAGGAATTTTTGTAACCACATAATCTATAGTTGGTTCAAAAGATGCGGGAGTAACTTTAGTAATCTCATTTTTTAATTCATCAAGGGTGTAACCAATGGCGAGTTTTGCTGCCACTTTTGCTATTGGAAATCCTGTTGCTTTTGATGCAAGGGCTGAAGATCTAGAAACTCTAGGATTCATTTCTATAACCACCATTCGACCATTTTTTGGATTAATGGCAAACTGAACGTTCGAACCTCCAGTTTCTACTCCAATTTTTCTTAAGCATGCAATAGAGGCATTTCTCATTACTTGATATTCTTTGTCAGTAAGAGTTAAAGCAGGTGCTATTGTAATAGAGTCTCCAGTGTGAATCCCCATAGGATCTAAATTTTCAATAGAGCATATTATGATACAGTTATCTTTTCTGTCCCTAACAACTTCCATTTCGAATTCTTTCCAGCCTTCCAAACACTCTTCTACCAAAACTTGATTTACTGGTGATGCGTCAAGACCTTCATTTACACGTTTGAAAAAATCTTTTTTAGTTTTGGCTATACCACTTCCAAGTCCACCAAGAGTAAATGCCGGTCTTATTATTGCCGGTAATCCAACTTTACTTAAAGATTTCTTAATCTGTTTAATATTATTAACGATTTCTGATTTTGGAAGATTTAATCCAATATCACTCATATTTTTTCTAAATTTTTTTCTATCTTCTGCGTTAGAAATTGCTTTAGAATTTGCTCCAATTAGTTCAATTTTATATTTTTTGAGCAACCCAACTTTTTCTGCTTTTATTGCTAAATTTAAAGCAGTTTGCCCTCCCATAGTTGGTAAAATTGCATCTGGTTTTTCTTTTACTAAAATTTTTTCTAAAATATCTATTGTTATTGGTTCAACGTAAGTTTTATCTGCAACGCCAGGGTCAGTCATAATTGTTGCAGGATTTGAGTTTATTAATATTACTTTATAACCCTCATCTTTTAATGCTTTACAAGCTTGTGTACCAGAGTAATCAAATTCACAGGCTTGACCAATAATTATTGGACCAGCTCCCACTACTAAAATTTTTTTAATATCTTTTCTTTTTGGCATTTTTTTTTACTAAGTTAATAAATTGATTAAATAAATAATGGCTATCTTGAGGGCCAGGATTTGACTCTGGATGATATTGAACAGAAAAAACAGGTTTATTTTTTAATTTTATTCCTTCTACAGAATTATCAAATAAAGATTTATGAGTCATTTCAACATTTTTTGGTAAGCTTTCTTTAATTACTTCAAATCCATGGTTTTGACTTGTAATCTCAACTTTACTATTAATTAAATTTTTTACCGGATGATTTGCACCTCTGTGGCCCAATTTCATTTTTTTTGTTTTTGCTTTGAGTGCTAAAGCTAAAAGTTGATGTCCAAGACATATTCCAAATATTGGAATATTTGTTTTAATTAATTTTTGAATTATATTTATTGCATATTTTCCTGTTGCTGCTGGGTCACCAGGGCCATTTGATAAAAAAATACCATCAGGTTTTAATCTAATTATATCTTCAGGCTCAAGGTTACAAGGAACTACAATTACTTCACAATTAAAATTAGAAAAATATCTTAAAATATTTTTTTTAATTCCATAGTCGATTGCAATAATTTTATATTTCTTCTTTTTGTTTTTTTCAAAACCTTTCTCTTTTTTCCATGTTTTGAAACCTTTCCATATATATTGTTTTTTCGTTGTAACTATTTTTGCTAAATCCAAGCCATTTAATCCAGGCCATCTAATAGAGCTGTTAGTTAATTTTTTAAGATTAAAAATACCTTTGTTGTTATTAGAAATAGTACCTTTTGGTGCTCCTTTATCTCTAATAAAATTAGTTAAGCTTCTAGTATCCAATCCTGTTATACCTACAATTCTATTTTTTTTTAACCAAGCATCTAGTTTTTTTAAGGATCTATAATTTGATGGGTTAGTTATTTCTGTGTTGAAAATAACTCCTTTAGTCCAAATCTTATCAGACTCATGGTCTTCATTATTAGCACCAACATTTCCAATATGCGGAAAAGTAAAATTGATAATTTGCCCAGCATAAGATGGGTCCGATATAATTTCCTGATATCCTGTTAGAGAGGTATTAAAACAAACTTCCCCAGTGGCTGTTCCTTGATATCCAATACCAATACCTTTAAATATTGTTTTATTTTCAAGAACTAAAACACCTGATGATAAATGTGAAAATTTTTTTGAGTTTACTTTTTGCTTTTTGTTCAATTACAACTCATGAGTTAAAGGTTAATACAATAAAACGTATTTTTTCGCAACAGATCTAATATATTTTTTTTAAAATACAATTTGTTCTTTTGAACAATTTTTTCTATACAGTGGATAAAAGTAATGGACCTCAAAAATAAAATTAATTTGGATTATAATGAAGCTTTAAAAGCTAAAGATAAATCAAAAATATCAACTTATAGGTTAATTTTATCAGGCATAAAGGATCTTGATATATCTAATAGATCAGGGCCGAACAAGAAAGACACTGACGATTCTGATATTAAAACTCTTTTAAAAAAAATGATTAAGCAAAGAGCCGAATCAATTGATGTTTATAAAAAAAACAATAGAGAGGATTTATTAAAAATTGAAGAAAATGAACATAAAATATTATCTTCATATTTGCCAAAACAATTAAGTGAAGAAGAAACTAAGAAGTTATGTTCTGAAGTCGCACAAAAAGTTGGGGCCAGTTCAATAAAAGATATGGGAAAAGTTATGGGAGAATTGAAAAAAAATTATTCAGATACATTAGATTTTTCTAAAGCAGGATCTTTGTTAAAGGAGATATTAGGAAAGTAATAAAAGTTTATGAAATATCCAAAAGAATATTTAGATGAAATTAAAACTAGATTAAAAGTTTCAACTGTAGTTTCGAAATCAGTTAATTTAAAAAAAAGAGGAAAAGAATTTGTAGGTCTTTCTCCTTTTAAAACTGAAAAAACACCATCATTTACTGTTAATGATGAAAAGGGTTTTTATCACTGCTTCAGCACAGCAGAGCATGGAAATATTTTTGATTTTATTATGAAAACTCAAAACTTAAAATTTGGAGAAGCAGTTAAGTATTTAGCAAATCTAGCAGGCATGCAGCCTTATACGTTTTCTAAAAAAGATGAAGAAAGAGAAAAAAAATGGAATGAATATTCTGAAATATTTAAAATGTATGTAGAATTTTATCATAATGAACTTTTAAAAAATCAAGACTTTAATATTGCAAGAGAATATTTAAAAAAAAGAAAATTATCTAAAGAAGATGTTTTAAATTTTAAAATTGGTTTTGTTCCTTTTAATTCAAATTTTTATGAAAAAATAAAATCTAAGTTTGATGAAAAAAATATAATCGATACAGGATTATTTTATTTTGATGATAAAAAAAAAGTATATGTAGAAAGATTTAGAGACAGGATCATTTTTCCAATTAATAGTATTACTGGACAACCAATCGCTTTAGGCGGCAGAACAATTAAGGAAAATAATTATTTAGCAAAATATATTAATTCACCCGAAACTCCTTTTTTTAAAAAAGGTTCAAATTTATACAATTTGGATTATGCAAGAAAATTATCAAATAAAATTGAATATGTTTATTTAGTTGAAGGATATATGGATGTGGTTGGTCTAAGAAGTAAAGGGATAGAAAATGTAGTTGCCAACTTAGGAACTTCGCTTACAGACAGACAAATATCAGTTTTGAATCAATTTTATAATGATTTAGTAATTTGCTTTGATGGTGATGAAAGTGGTTATAAGGCGGCATTAAGAGCTGCAGAAAATTTAATAAAAGAATTAAAACCAGAAAAGCAAATTTCATTTTTATTTCTACCAGACAAGGAAGATCCAGATAGCTTTGTTAATAAAAATGGTAAAGATTTTTTCATAGAATTTACAAAAGAAAAAAAAATCTCTATTCACAATTTCATATTTAATCACTATAAAAATGAGACTAAAGATGACCCATCGTCTTTAGCAATATTCGAAAAGAAAATAAGATCTATAGCATATTCTATAAAAGATGAGTTTATAAAAAAATATGTCTTAGAGTTTTTTTTAGAAAAGATAAGTCTGCTTACTCCAAATTCAAATCAAAATAAAAACAAAACCTTTTATAAAAAGACTAAATCATTAAAATCTACTCAAAAATACTTTAATGAAACAAAAAATTTGAGTTCAATTGAAGTTAAAGAGTTTTCATTTTTGTATTTAATTATAAATAACTTAGAGCTAATTAAAAATAATTTAAATTTACTAGAAAACGTAAAATTGTTCTCAAATGAAAATAAAATTATTTATGATAGTTTGCTAAAACAGCTGCAAAATAATCAAGCACAATCAAAAAATGATTTGTCATTAGACCCTCAAATATTGAATAAAATTACACAATTTGCATCAATTAAGCATATATTGAACAAATTAGAAAATGATGAATATAAGACAATAGAATTGCTCGAAGAAATAATTGGTGATATTAAAAATCACGAACTAGAAGCCAGAATAGAGAAATTAGAATCAAAATTTTCAAAAGATTTAGACGAAAGTACATTTAATGAAATTAGAGAATTAAAAAAATATCAAAAAATCAATTAAATCACTAAATTTAAATATGGATTTTTTTGTATTTACCACTATATAAGACATCCAAACTTTATTGCTGTGGAACGAATTATTACAAAATCATTTGCTAGATTGATGGGTCGTGGGATCCATAGAGGATTTATCACTTATGAAGAGTTAAATAAATCCTTAGGAAAAAGAAATTTATCTACAGAAAATCTTTCTCAAGCTTTTATGCACATTCTGGATGATAAAATTTCTTTAGTCGAAAAGAAATCTGATTACAAAACTTTAAAGAAAAAAGAATCTTCCACAAAAGATGAAGGCAAAACTATAGAAAAGAGTGACGACCCAATAAGAATGTATTTAAGAGAAATGGGAGGAGTTGAACTTTTATCGAGAGAAGGCGAGATCGCAATTGCAAAAAGAATTGAAGCAGGAAAAGACGTAATGTTAAATGCTCTTTCCCAAAGCCCAATTACTGCTCAACAATTTTTTGAGTGGGATACAAAACTCCAAAATGATGAAATTTTAGTTAGAGAAATCATAGATATAGACACAAATTATACTGAAGATGAAGAAACAGGTTCTAATAGCAAACAAAAGAAAACCGATAATGATTCAAGCGAGGAAAATAGATCAGAAACTGCAGAAGTTTCAGATGATGAATTTAATCCTACTCTTGCGGCAATGGAAACTGAGATTAAACCAAAAATTCTACAAACTGTAAGTAATCTTAAAAAGGAATATAATAAGCTAATTAAATATCAAAATGAAAAACTTCAGAGCCTTTTAAACTCTCAGACTTTTTCATCTTCTAAAGAAAAAAATTATCAGAAAATTGTAGATGGTATTCTTGAAAATATAAAGACTTTACAGCTTTCACCTTCAGTTTTAGAAGAATTGGTGCAAAAGCATTATATAGAAAATAAAAAAATAATTTCCTTAGAAGGTAATTTATTGCGACTTGCACTAGATAGTAAAATATCTAGAGAAGAGTTTATCAAGTTTTATGTTGGAAATGAAATAAATCCAAATTTAAAAGCGTTTTTAGGAACAAATGATTTATGGAAAAAATTTTTACAAAAAAATAAAGATGAATTTAAAAATATCAGAGAAAGATTAATAGAGATAAGCAATAAACTTGGAATTTCAGTAACAGATTTTAAAAAACTAGTTAGCAGAATTCAAAAAGGAGAAAAAGAATCAAGAATTGCAAAAAAAGAAATGGTTGAGGCCAACCTTAGATTGGTAATTTCTATTGCTAAAAAATATACAAATAGAGGTCTTCAATTTCTAGATTTAATTCAAGAAGGAAATATTGGATTGATGAAAGCAGTTGATAAATTTGAATATCGAAGAGGATATAAATTTTCAACTTATGCAACTTGGTGGATTAGACAAGCAATCACAAGATCAATTGCTGACCAAGCAAGAACAATTAGAATACCAGTTCATATGATTGAGACAATAAATAAAATTGTCAGAACTCAAAGATTAATCCTAAGTGAGTTTGGTAGAGAAGCAACACCTGAAGAATTGTCAAAAAAATTAAGAATGCCATTAGATAAAGTTAGAAAGGTTTTAAAAATATCAAAAGAACCTGTTTCATTAGAAAAACCTGTTGGAGATGAAGAAGATAGTAGTCTCGGAGATTTTATAGAAGATACAAAAGCGTTAGCACCCCTTGAACAAGCAATAAAATCTAATCTAAGTGAAGCTACTACAAAAATTTTGTCAACATTAACACCAAGAGAAGAAAGAGTTTTAAGAATGAGATTTGGTGTTGGTATGAATACCGATCACACGTTAGAAGAAGTAGGGTTACAATTTTCAGTCACTAGAGAAAGAATAAGACAAATTGAAGCGAAAGCTCTAAGAAAATTAAAGCATCCTAGTAGATCAAAACAACTTAAAAGTTTCTTAGACAGTTAAAATCTTGGGCCGTTAGCTCAATAGTAGAGTACTGCATTGACATTGCAGGGGTAGTTGGAGCGTAACCAACACGGCCCACCAATTATAATCTCTTTATTATAAAACTAATATAAAGTATGATTTCTTATTATGGCTAGAAAAAGTAAATCAAAAAAAGAAAACTTTTTTGTACGTTTCTGGAACGGACAGCTTTCTCTTCCAATGTCTTACTGGGGTGTAGGTGTTGGCTTAGGAATTATTTTTGGAATGATCGTTGGTTTATTTGTAGGTATTATGGGAATGAGCGATGATGCCCTTTATGGCTTTTTAATACCATTTCAAATTTATACAGTTGTTGGGATTTGGAGATCTTCAAACAATTATAAAGGCCCTAAATTTTGGGCAGTGCTTGCAAAAATTGCAATAGTGTTGGGAGTTCTATCAAATTTTGGCCAGATGTTAGCTGGCGTATAAATATTAAAATAAATTATCCTAATTTTTTAAGCCCTCAATATTTATCGAGGGCTTAATTTATTTATTAGTCAAAATATCCAAGTCTTAAACCGCTATCGCTGAATATATTACCATTGCTTGTATAACCTAAACTATTTCCGTTAGTATCATAAATTCCATTATTTCTATTCAAATTTAAATTACTATTGTTCCAGTTCAAGTTACTATTATCCCAATTTAAGGGACTGTTTTTATAGTTCAACGAACTGTTATCCCAATTCGAGGAACTGCAGCTCCAGCTTAAGCAAGCAGCTGATGCTGATGAGATTGCAACAATTGATATTACAAATGATGCTATTAATGTTTTCATTTTTTTCATTTTTTCCTTTCGTTATAAAAAAGAGATAATTACGATTTGAAATAAAAGTATGTGAAAAAACTCTGCAAATTCTGGACAAATCCAGATTTAATTAGATTTTATTTGTCCAATATTTAGGTTAGAATTTTATTTTATATTATGGCTAAGATTAGAGAAATATCTTCAATTGAACGTGGTTTATCAGAAGCAATAAAAGACTTGAAATCAAATGTTATTGAAGAGGTCACTGGAAAAAGCGAATCTTTTATTAGAAAATGTAGTGATCCAGATTTAGATCAACAATTAGACCACAGAGACGCAGTTAAAATTGATAGAGCATGTGTAGAGAGAGGTTTAACACCTTATTTATTGAGAGCTCATGAATATATAATTTTAAAGGAACTAAAAAAAATTGAGACTGATCAAGAAAATTTAAGTGAATTACTGATCAAATTTACAATTCTTCACGGACAATTAATGGATGTTATTAATTCTGCAAAAAGTGACGAAGGACATAAAGGTAAAGCAATTTCAGCTGTTGAAAAAAAAGAAATATTTGAATCATTTGAAGCTTTAGAAAATAAAATTCTAAAAATTAAAACAACAATCGAAAGAAGTTAATGAATTTATTATTTGTAACAATTTTTCCATCTTTATTAATTGTTTTTATATTTGTTTTTTCAGACAAATTTAAAGAACCAACGAAAGAAATAATAAAAGTATTTTTATATGGGATTTTAATAACAATACCAGCCTACTTCCTAAATACCTATTTAAGCGAAATATGGTATTCCACCAATGCAAGTGAAGGTCTTATTTCGTCATTTCTAACAGCTGCACCAGTTGAAGAAAGTTTAAAATTAGCTGTCTTATATTTCTTTGTTTATAAGATGAAGGATTTTAACGAACCAATCGATGGTATTGTTTATGGAATTACTGTTTCTTTAGGTTTTGCAACTTTAGAGAATATTTATTACGTGTATTTGCTCGCAGATTATTATGAAACAACATCAATGGCTATGGCAATTGGGAGATCTTTTTCGGCAATTCCCGCACATGCAGTTTTTGGAGTGTTTATGGGGTATTTTTTTATGAAATATTCTTTTATAAAAAAGAAAGATAATTTGTTATTTGCATTCATTGTGCCTTTTGTTCTACACGGATGTTATAATTTATTTTTAAGTTCAAACTATTATATTTCATTATTATTAATTTTAATTTCATGGATAGTTGCTTTAAGAATGTTTTCTAGACTTAAAAAAACCCAAAGAAAAAAAAAAAGAGAATATGAAAAGAAAGTTTAATAAAAGAAGAAGTTTTTTAAAATTTTCAATAACTGGATTAACTTTAGTATCATTTCCAAACTTAATTAAAGCAAGCACCGATCAAAATTATGATGTTGTTGTTATAGGTGCAGGAGCAGCTGGTTTAGCTGCCACATCTGAATTAATTAAAAATGGAAAAAAAGTTATTTGCTTAGAGGCATCCAACAGAATTGGGGGAAGAGCCTATACCGATAATGAAATCTTTGGTGAACCTTATGATCTTGGTGCATTATGGTTAGATAATGGAGATACAAATCCTTTTAAGTTATTCGGTGAAAAAAATTCAAATTTTAATTTGTACAAAGAAAGATCAGAAGAAATGTATGCTCTTTATAGTGGACAAAAAAGAATTTCGAATGATGGTGAAATATGGAAAGTTTTTGATGGCATAGAAGCTGGAATTGCAAAAACTAGAAAAGATGTTTCGCCATCAGAAGTGGCTCCTTATCAAGATCATCATTGGTTTGATACTTTTCACATGATTATAGGAGCGTGGGAGATGGGTAAAGATTTTACAAATTACTCATGTAAAGATTTTAATTATGATTATGAAATTCCTGAGTCTGCACCATGGCATTGTAAAGAAGGTTATGGTTCATTAATAACTGATATGTTTAAAAATATTCCTGTTCAATTCAATACCAAAGTTAACAAAATAGATTGGAGTGGAGCTGGTGTAAAAGTTATAACTAACAAAGGAGAGATCAAATCAAATAAGTGTATTATAACTGTTTCTACCGGAGTTTTAAATTCTGGACAAATTAAATTTTCACCTGATTTATCTACTGAGAAACAAGAGTCATTTTCTAAAATATCCATGGGTCATTACAATCGACTTACTTTTAAATTTAAAAAATTATTTAAGAAAAAGGCTAAAGATTCATATTTATATTATAAAATTAATAGTCAAAATGCTAAATCACCAGAAGGTTTTGGTATCACAATAAATCCATCTGACTCTAAATTATGTATGTGCGATCCTGGAGGAGACTTTGGAAAAGAATTATTAAAATCAGGTGAAGAAGCCTCTGTTGATTTTGGTGTAAGTGAATTAAAGAAAATTTTTGGTAATAAGATCGATAAAGATTTGATTAAATCTCATGCAGTTGATTGGTCATCAAACCCATTATTTATGGGAGCATGGGCATCTGCTGAACCAGGTGCATTTAAATATAGAGAAATCTTAAGAAGCTCAGTTGGAGATAGAATATATTTTGCGGGTGAAGCAACAGCCAAAGAGTGGGGTACAGTTGCAGGTGCACATAATAGTGGAGTTCTAGTTGCAAATAAAATTATTAATATATGAAAAATAAATTTTTAACTTATATTTTTTTTGTATTTTGTTTTACAAATATTTTCAGTTTAAGTCATTCAATGAATATATATAAATATCCAGATTTTAATATAAGTCGTGAAGAATGCGATAATATTTTAGAATCTATGAATTATCCTAATCCAGACTATATTTCTGAAGAGCCTGTAACAGTTTATGTTGATTTACTTGTAGAAAAAATATTTGAAATTAATGGTAAAGAAATGGAGTTTGAAGCTTTTTATTCTATGTGGCATGATTGGAAAGAAAAAAGATTAACGGAGACTTTGAAAAAATTTAACCTGTTTGATGATACAGGAAAAAGAACTTACTTATGTACTTATAATCCTATAGAATTATGGGGCAAAGCAAATAGATTGTTTTATCCAACAATAGAATTTTACAATAAAAAATCAAAAACAAACGTTAATCTTGGAGGAGATGCTGATTGGGTTGACATTTATAGTGATGGAATGGTTGGAACAAGATTAAGAGATAGCGCAAAGTTTTCTGCTAATTTTGATTTTAGACGCTTTCCATTTGATACTCAGGTATTGAGTTTTGAATTATGGTCTGAATTTCCATCCACACTTGTTGAAATAGCTCCAGAACCTATTTCAATGCCAGTTTATAAAGAAACCAAATTTTTTTTTACAGATGGTGATATCCAGATTCCAGGTTGGGATTTAGAAAAAGTAGATTATTATAACTATGATTATGTTGACAATGATAAGTTACCATATCAGGGATTTTATCTAGATTTAACAATCAAAAGACAAACGTCTTACTACTTATTTAAAATAATATTACCAATTTTATTTATACTTGTGATTTCTTGGTCAGTTTTTTGGGTTAGAGGTTCTCAATTAGAGGCCAAAGTCAATGTAACAATAGTATGTTTATTATCTTTAATTGCTTATAACTTTATAATTGATGAAGATCTTCCAAAATTATCTTACTTAACTTTTTTAGATTGCTTTATACTCTTGTCGTATTTTTATACAGGGACAGCAACTATTCTCTGTGTTTATTCATTCCTTAGAAAACTTAAATCAGGTAGAGATCTTAGTGTAGTTGATAGATATGCTCAGTTTGTAGGTCCTGTAAGTTATTTTACAATTTTATTAATAATGTTAATTTATTTTTATAATTTAGAAGGTATTGGCGGTTTTCTTAAAGGACCTGCTTTTAATTAAAAAGAAGAGAATATGAAAAAAAAGTTTAAATTATTACTGCTTAACTTAATTTTTATAACATTTTTACAAAATTTGTTATTTGCAGAAGAGGATAAAAATTTAATTAGAGACGAAAGGTATGCTTGTAATAAATTTTATCAGGATGTTGAAAAAAGCGATATTCCTATGGTTAAAAATTTTTATACTTACTATGAAGAAAATGGTTTTGGTTTTTCTCCCGCGTATAAATATGATGAAGAGTTAAATAAATGGTCTTTTTATACCGATGGTACGAAAATTAAGGTTGGTTTTACTTTTAATAATGAAACTGCAAAAGTTCTTAAGTCTGGAGATGTAATTTTAAAAATAAATGGCATTGATGCATCAAAAATTGTTGAGGATAATTGGTGGGCGTATATTGAAAATGAAGATGAAGTTAAAGAATTAAATCTAGATATAATCAATGCAGAGGGTGAGAAAAAGATTATTAATTTGCAAAGATCCGAGGACAGTTATGGACCTCTATATCACTCTTTAAGAGATTTAAAGATTATAGACATAGATTTAAAAAAATCTATTTTTACGGCATCAATAGAAAATTCATATGAATATCGTTATGATTTTAAATTTTACCAGGACGACGAAGTACACCCAATTGTAGATATAGCAAATGAATCTTTATGGTATAAAAAAAGCAGTGGGGGTTATAATTTTCATATATGTTCACCTAGCGCAAAATATTTTGAAGACTCAATATTACCTGATCCAGCTGGAGTTGATTTTCCAGATGTAGTTGAAAATGATGTAGATTTTGAAAAAAATATAAATAAAATTTTTTTATATTCTAAATTAGAAGGCCGTGAAGAAGATCAGTTAAATATACAAAGAAATTTTAAAAATAATTTTAAAATATTAAATGATTTTAATTTAAGGTCCTTTCCTTTTGATAGACAAGCTTTAAAAATAAGAATAGTCGACGCTGAGTATTCATTGGACACAAGAGTTTTTGAAATAAGTCCATTTACTTTTCGTGCTTTAGACGAATATTTATCTAAAGATGATATACCCGGATGGAAAAAAATATCTGCTAAAGTTGAAAATATTGATGAAAAGAGAATAACAAATGAAGATGTTTTTTGGAGCGGTATGTTAATTGAGTTAGAAGTAGAGAGAAAACATGGCTATTATATATTCAAAGTTATTCTGCCTATGCTTTTGATTCTTATGGTTTGTTGGTCAGTAGTTTGGGTAGATCCGAAGGAATTAGAGGCCAGATTAACTATAACAATAGTTTGTCTGTTATCATTAATCGCATACAATTTTGTGATCGATTCTGAATTGCCTAAATTAGAGTATTTAACAGTACTTGATTGGATTATATTAGTTTCTTACGTGTATGCCACTATTCCAAATTTTTTAAGTGTAATTTCTTTTCGATTACAAAAAACAAATCTTAATTTAAGTAATAAACTTGAATTGTTAAGTAGAAAATATGGTTTATCTTCTTACATTTTAAGTATTTTATTTATTATTTGGTTAAATGCTTTAAGTAATCCAAGTAATTCAAGTTCATTAATTTCTTGGATGGCAGGTAATTAGAAAAACTTTTGTCCAAAAATACCTATTCGATTACACAGGAAATCTAAACAAGTTGATCTTATATTAATTTTGTAAGGCAGAAAGCCTTACAGAAAGGATAAAAGATGACTTTGAAACAATATATAATAGCTGGTGTTATAGAGCAGGTTATTATGCTAGGTTTTATTTTGCCAGCTACTGGTTGGTGGTTTAGCTTCTTTGCTCTTACTGCCGTTTGGAACTTAGTTGCTGGTGGATTTGGAAAGTAACTATGAGCAAAGATAGAAAGTAGATCTGGGAGAATATAACTCCCAGATCTTTAATAAAACAAATGTTCTTGCCTAATGAACTAAGCCGTTGTAAAAACTTAATATTTACGAAGGGCGATTAGCTCAGTTGGTTAGAGCAGTACACTCATAATGTATTGGTCCCAGGTTCGAGTCCTGGATCGCCCACCATTAAGCATTTAATCTTTTTCTACAAATTCTTTAAGATTTTTAAACAAAGCATTAATATCTCCATCATTACTTTGGATAATTGAATAAAATTCTTGCTTTTGAACTTTAGCTAAACTAACACCTTCAATGATAAGATCTATTATTAGAGGATTATCCGGATCTTTTGTAACAACTCTCCAATCAACTTTCACTTCAGGTTTATCATTAGTAGCTATAAGAGTGCTTGAGACCATTGTATATTTATCATTTAATTTTTTTTGAGAATTAACTATAATTTTTGGATCTGAATATTGAGCTAGCCTACTTGAAAATGTTTTTAAAAAATATTTAGTAAAAATCTCTAAATATTCTTCTTTTTTCTGATCTGAAATATTTTTTCTATATTTTCCAAGCGAATAAAATCCAATTCCTTTGATATCAACACTTTTTAAAGCAATTACTTTTAGTTTACTAATTTTTAGATCTTTGCTTAAATTTTGATCTAGAGCCTTGGCTGCCTTATCCACTGTTTGTTGGACAAAATCCTTTGGCTCAATAGAAAATGAATTAGATATTAAAAAAAAACTTAAAATTGTAATTGATAGTAACTTGATAGCTTTTTTTACAAGCATTATATTTAAATTTATTCGATTTCTTCCCAGTCGCTATCGTCTTGAGTTTGAGTTGCTCCACTTGCATTAGCTATTCTTTTACGTCTATCTTGTAGATATAAACTTTTTACTGATGCATAAAAATCTATAGAATTTTCTTCTAGATTATTTATATCGTCAAAATTTTTAGCTCTAAAATCTACACCACCAGCACCTTTTGATGCATAGTAATCAAAATTTGAAAAGTATTGAGTATCATTTCTAACCGTAACATTATACCAGGCATCTCCACCCATATAATTTCCCAAAGACCCAAAAGCATCTCTTGCGGTAGATGGACCAAGTACCGGAAGTACCACGTAACATCCTTCGCCGACTCCCCAACTACCTAATGTTTGTCCAAAATCTTCTTTTTCATAACTATTCAAGCCAATTGCAGATGCTGGATCAAATATTCCAACGACTCCAACTGTACTATTTACTACAAATCTTAAAGTATTTTTTCCTGCAATATGAAAATCTCCCTGAAGAACATTGTTTGGAATAGTTAATAGAGTTGATAAATTTCCAACAAAATTACTTGTTCCAGTTCTTATTGGTGATGGTAAATATAAATATCCTTTTGCCAAAGGTTCAAAGATTAATCCATCAATAGCTTGATTGAATGCAAAAATTCCTCTATTTACTGTTTCAAAACAATCTTTGACTTCTCCATTCGTTTTTTTAGATAATTCATTTTGACCATCGCTACCCGCCATAGACGAAGTTGCTATAAATAATGACAAAATTAAAACCTTAAAAATCCTGCTCATAAATCAAATTTTATATGTATATCTTTATTAAAAGTAAATCTATATTTTGTGGTATAATTCTTTAAAATGACCATAAAAACTTCACTAAATTACTCACCGAATTTTTCAACCTCAGCAAGAAATAAAAAAAAGATAAAATACATAGTTTATCATTACACTGGAATGCGTAGCGAAAATAAGGCTGTAAAAAGACTAACTGATGACAATTCAAATGTAAGTTGCCATTATTTTATAAAAAGAAATGGTCAAATTATTTTAATGGTACCCGAATTATATGAAGCTTGGCACGCAGGAAAATCTAAGTGGAAAAAAGATATTTCTTTAAACAAAAATTCTATAGGAGTTGAAATATCAAATAAAGGACATGAATTTGGATATCAAAATTATTCAAAAGAGCAAATATTTTCATTAATTAAATTATCAAAATATTTAATTAAAAAATATAAGATAAAAAGATCCAATATATTAGGACATTCAGATATTGCGTTTGAAAGAAAAAAAGACCCAGGAGAAAAATTTCCTTGGAGATATTTGGCTAATAAAAAAATTGGTATTTGGCATAAGATTGATGAAAAAAAATTAAAGAAAATAAGAAATAAAAAAATTACTAAAAATGAAATATTAAAGTTTTTAAAGTATCTAAACAAAATTGGATATTTTGTTAAAAATTTGAGCAAGAATAAAAAATTTAAGTTAGTTAAAAGTTTCCAAAGAAGATTTAGGCAAAAGCTAGTAAATGGCAAAATAGACAGAGAATGCTTAATTATTGGGGAAAAATTGAGTAAACTTTCTTGATGAGTTAATTTTTCTTGAAAAAGTAAAAATAATGAATAATTTGACCATGCCAGATAAATGACTTATCGCTTTAATTAGTTTTAAAGAGGAAAGTCCGGGCTCTACAAAGACACAGTGCCAGTTAATGGCTGGCGGGGGCAACCCCAGGGATAGTGCCACAGAAAATAAACCGCCTCATCAAGGCAAGGGTGAAAAGGTGTGGTAAGAGCACACCGGCTGTTTGGTAACAAACAGCGCATGGAAAACCCCACTGAGAGCAAGACTGAGTAGAGATGACATTGTTAGAAATAACTAAAAGCTGTCTTTGGCTAGTCATCAGGGTTAGTTGCTTGAGCCTTAAAGTGATTTAAGGCCTAGAGAAATGATAGGTTTAAATGACAGAACCCGGCTTATAGTTTATCTGGCACTCCTTATCTAATCAAAAAAATTTTCAATAGAAACGTTTCATATTTGTTCTTCAAATAGGTTATTACTTGTAAAATATTAAGTGTTGACGACTAGCTATAAAACCCATAATATCCCATATAAACCCAAATTAGGGTTATATATGAGCTATGTTTTTATCAACTTACGAAAACAAACTGGACAAAAAGGGAAGGGTTTCTGTGCCGGCTTCTTTTAGATCTTACTTATCTAATTTAGGTTATAATGGAGTAATTTGTTATCCTTCTTTTAACAATCAATGTATTGAAGCATGGCCACAAGATAGAATTGAAAAAATCTCAAACGCAATTGACTCATTAAACCCTTTTGAAGAAAAAAAAGATTATTTTGCAACATCAATATTGTCTGAAAGTATAAACCTACAATTTGATAGTGAAGGTAGAATTTTATTAACATCAAAATTATTAAAGCATGCAAAAATTAAAAATAGCATGTTGTTTGTTGGTCAAGGAAAAACTTTCCAAATATGGGAACCAACAACATTTGAAAAATTTAGGGTAACTGCGAAAAGAAAATCAAATATTCATAGAGCTAGCCTTAAATGGGAGCGACAATTTAATAACTAAAAGGGAGATATATGACTATAAATTTTAAACAACCAGATATTAGAGAGTTGAAACCAAGAATACTAGTTCTTGGAGTTGGAGGAGCAGGGGGAAATGCAATAAATGAAATGATAGATGCAGGAATGCAAGGGGTAGAATTTATTGCAGTTAATACTGATGCTCAGGATTTAAAACTTAGTAAAGCACATACTAAAATACAAATTGGATTAAATTTAACCAAGGGATTAGGTGCTGGTGCAAAAATTGATATAGGACAAGCAGCGGCAGACGAGTCTTTAAATGAAATTGTAAATTGTTTACAAGGTTCAAACATGGTTTTTATTGCCGCTGGTATGGGTGGAGGAACAGGTACAGGTTCTGCACACGTTATAGCTCGAGCAGCTAAGGAGTTAAATATTTTAACAGTAGGAGTTGTAACGCTCCCATTTCTTTATGAAGGACCATCTAGAATGAGAAGAGCCCAACATGGCCTAGAGGAACTTAGAAAACATGTGGATACTATTATTGTTATTCCAAATCAAAACCTATTTAAAATTGCGAGTGAACAAACAACATTTGAAGAATCTTTTGAATTATCAAATAATGTTTTATTACATGGAGTTCAAAGTATCACTGACTTAATGGTTAGACCTGGCTTGATCAATTTAGATTTTGCAGATGTTGAAACTGTTATGAGTGCAATGGGTAAAGCAATGATGGGAACTGGTGAAGCCGAAGGTGAGGGCAGAGCTTCAAAAGCTGCAGAAATGGCAATCAGCAATCCATTAATTGATGATTATACCCTTAAAGGCGCAAAAGGATTATTAGTTAATATTACTGGCGGTAAAGACTTAAAATTATTTGAAGTTGATGAAGCAGTGAATAAAGTTAGGTCTGAAGTTGATACAGAAGCTGAACTAATAATTGGAGCAATAACAGACCCTGCACTTGATGGAAAAATGAGAGTATCTATCGTTGCTACTGCTCTTGATGGTCAACAACCTGAATCAAAATCAGTAATTAACATGGTACATAGAATTCAAAATAGAAATCCAGGCTATTCTGAGTTTCAAAACTCTGATTCTCATCAATCATTTAATTTTTCGGCTAATGTGTCAGCACCAATCTCAGAAGGTGCCACAGCATTAAAACTAGAAAATGAAATTCAGGAAGAAACAGTTAATGAGACTGAGCAATTTGAACAAAACGATAACGAAGTTCTTACAAATAATTTAGTAACAGAGCAATCAATTATTGAAGAAAACCAAATTGTTGAAGAGCCAGAAGTTTCTAATGGTTTAGAAAATTTTGAAATTGAAGAGGAAACGCCTGAGCTTTTTAATTCTGAAAGTGAAGATAGTTTAACAAACGAAACATTAGTTTCTGAAGAAACTGATAATTTGGAAGAAGACGACTTAGATATTCCGGCATTTTTAAGAAGACAAAAGAATTAATGGTCTTCAAGAAAATAAATGAATGCCACCATAAAACTTGAAGATGTAAAACATTTTCCAGTTTTGCTAAATGAAGTAATTAGCATAATTTCCCCTCTATATGGTGGCACATTTATTGATTGTACATTTGGTCAAGGTGGATACTCAAAAAAAATCTTAGAAAATAGAAATAATAAAATTATAGCAATTGATAGAGATAATAATTCTTTAAAAATTGCAGACCAATTTAAAAAAAAATATCAAAGTAGGTTTGATTTTAAAAATATAAAATTTAGCGAAATATCTAATTTAGAAAAAAATGTAAATAATCTTAGAGGAATAATTTTTGACCTAGGATATTCAACAACTCAAATAAAAGACTATACCAAAGGCTTATCTTTTGAAAGCAGAGGAAAACTTAATATGAAAATGGGTTTTAATAATATTTCAGCTGATGATGTTATAAATAAATTAGGCCAGAAGGAACTTGCAAAAATATTTAAAATATTTGGCGAAGAAAAGAAAAGTAATATAATTTCTAAAAAAATTATATCATTTAGAAAAAAAAAAAATATTGAAACAGAGGATCTGGTAAAAATAATTAATTCAGTTAAAAAAAAAAATTTTTCTAAAATTCATAATGCAACCAAAGTTTTTCAAGCGCTTAGAATTATTGTTAATAATGAAATTAGCGAATTATTGAATGGATTAATAAATGGTTTTAAGCTTTTGCCTGTAGGGGGGATAATAGTGGTAGTAACCTTTCATTCAATTGAGGACAAAATTGTAAAATTTTTATTAAAAAATTACTCTGAAAATAAAAATAGTTCTAGATACTTACCACCAAGCAAAGAGAAAAAAATTTTATTCAAACTATTAGATAAAAAGCCAATTATTCCACAAAAAAGTGAAATAAATATTAACCCAGCATCTAGATCTGCAAAATTGAGATATGCCATAAAATTAAATAATAATTCGAATTTTTCTGAGTTAACAAAAAAATTTAACCATTTATTAGAAATAGAAAACTTTACCAACAAAATATGAAAAAAACTATTTTTTCAATATTAATTGTTTTTTTAATTTTTTTTACCTCAATAATTAAAAATTCAACAAAGGATATTGATGTCAAAATTTTTAATATAAATGAAGATATTAGATTATTGAAAGAAAAGTATGAATTAGTTTTATTAGATCATAATTATTTAAGTTCACCTAAAAAATTAAATGAGTATCAAAAAAAATATTTTGAAAATGATTTAATACCCATTGATATAGAAGACATTAGTGAAATAAATTTTAACAGCGAAGAATTATCAGTCAAGAAACTAGCTGTAAATGAAGATAAAAATGAAAAATAATAATAAAGAAAATTTGTTTATTGAGGAATATGAAGATCAATTTTTCTACCAAACAAAAAAATCTAATTTAAATATATCATTTAATAGAATTGCATTTATTTTCTTTGTTTTTGTTATTGTATCAATAATTTTTTCTACTAAAGCTATTTTTCTTGGTTCCTTAAGTGCAAAAATTAAGAATAAAAATTTAATCAAATCTGAATTTAGATCTAGTATAATTGATAGAAATAACAACTTAATTGCAAAAACAATCATTACTCAAAATGTTGGAATAAATCCCAAGTTAGTTATAGATAAAGAGAAGTTATTACTTAATTTAAAAATAATTTTTCCTGAAAAAACAAATATTCAATTTAATAAAATCAAAAAAAATTTAAATGGTAAAAAATTTTTTTATATTAAAAAAAAAATTAATCAAGATAAATTGGACGAATTGATTCTTTTAGGAGACAAATCAATTATTACTGAACAAAAAATATCTAGAATATATCCTCATGAGAATTTATTTAGCCATATAATAGGACAAATTGATGATGACAATAATGGAATATCAGGAATAGAAAAATCATTCGATAAAGAATTAAAAAAAAACTTTTCACCTTTAAAACTTACTGTTGATACAGATATTCAATATCTTATAAGAGAAGAGCTAAAAAAATCTGAAGAAATCTTTAACAATTTAGGAAGTGCAGCAATATTAATGGATATAAATTCTGGTGATATAATTTCTTTAGTATCACTTCCTGATTTTAATTTAAATAAAAGAGAAGAAATTTCAGATATAAATTTTATAAATAGAGCGACAAAAGGAGTTTATGAATTTGGTTCAGTTTTTAAAACTTTTACATTAGCAGCAGCTTTTGATGAAAAGATTATTGAACCACAAACAGAATTTGTTGATCTGCCAAAATCATTAACTTGTGCTGGATTTCCAATAAGAGAATACGACAATAAGATACCTTCAAATTTGACAGCTGAACAAATTTTAATTCGATCTGGAAACATAGGTTCAGTAAGAATAGGTCAACAGGTAGGAGAAGAAAAATTTAAATTATTCTTATCAAAAATTGGTGTCTTAGATGAGATTAATTTTGATGTTGAAGAAGTTGGTAAACCAATTAAATTTAGTTGGGGAAAATGTCCACTTGCAACGGCATCTTTTGGCCACGGCATTACAACAACGCTACTTCAGTTAGCCAAAGCTTATGCAATAATTACAAATGGAGGATATAAAATTAATCCAACTACCATTGCAAAAACTACTAATTTAAATGATAAAAAAAAAATTTTAAATGATGGTGTATCCAAAAAAATTTTGCCTATTCTAAGGAAAATTGTAACAACAAAAGAAGGAACAGCTTCCCTGGCGAATGTCAATGGTTATGAAATTGGTGGAAAAACTGGCACTGCACAAAAAAGTGTAGATGGTAGTTATTCAAAAAAAAAAATAAATACCTTTGTATCCATATTTCCCACATCTAATCCTAAATTTGTATTAGCTGTAATGCTGGATGAGCCAAAAACAAATAAAGATTATATTTACCATTTTAGAGATGGATCAAATATTAAATATAAGGGCACTCCATTTAATACTGCTGGCTGGACTACAGTTGAGGTTACAGGTAAAATTATAGAAAATATTGGACCTATTTTAGCCACAAAATATTAAGATTTTAAATTTATCAAATGTACATTGGAAAATTATTTAAGAATTTACCTAAAAAATATTATTTACATAAATTTAATAATTTAAGTTTAGATAGCAGAAAATGTAAACAGGGTGATATTTTCTTTTCAATAAGAGGTGTAAAAAAAAATGGAAATAAATTTATTAATAATGCGATTAATAATGGTGCAAAAACAATTGTATCTGACTTAAATTTTCAAGGAAAAAAAGAAAATATTTTATTTATTAATAATAAAAATATTAGAAAACTGGTATCAGAAATCGCTTCAAAATATTATAAAAATACACCAGCTAACTTAGTTGCTGTAACCGGAACAAATGGTAAGTCTTCAATAGCAAATTTCTATTTTCAAATACTTAATAATAAAAAATTAAAGGTCGCTTCAATTGGAACTCTTGGCATAAAAACTAATAATAATAATAAGTTAACAGATAATACAACTTTAGATTCTGTCACTATTCATAAAACACTCTCACTATTAAAAAGAAAAAAAATAAGAAATACTATTCTAGAAGCATCTAGCCATGGTTTAAAACAATATAGATTAAATGGATTAAAATTTGATACAACAATTTTTACAAATTTATCTCGCGATCACTTAGATTACCATAAAACTTATAAAGATTATTTAAATTCAAAATTAATATTATTTAATAAACTTACAAAAAAAGGTGGAAGTATAATATATGATAATGATATTTCTCAATCGAAAATACTTAAAAAAATTTGTATAAAGAAAAATCTAAAATCACTAACTATTGGAAAAAAAAATTCTAATTTATTAATAAAAAAACATCAGTATTTAGGAAATGTTCAAAAAATAGAAATTGAATTTAATAAAAAAAAATACTCATTCAACACAAACTTAATTGGAAAAATTCAGGTTAAAAATCTTCTTTTTGCAGCTTTAGCAGCAAGTAAAAGCAAAATTAAATTCAGCAAAATAATTGAGTTAATTGGCAAAATTAAAGCTGTTGAAGGAAGACTTGAGAATATTGGCAATATAAAAAATAACTCAAAAGTAATTCTAGATTATGCTCACACGCCCGATGCATTAAAGCATACTTTGGAAAGTATAAAAGAACAGTTCAGTCATAGCTCTATAAAAATTGTTTTTGGATGTGGAGGAGATAGAGACAAAGAAAAAAGATCTATCATGGGTGGAATTGCAAATAAATATTGTGATAAGATATTTTTAACAGATGATAATCCAAGATATGAAAATCCAAAAAAAATAAGAAATCAAATAAAAAAAAAAATATCTATATATAAATTAGTTGAAATTTCCTCGAGAGAAAAAGCAATAAAAGTTGCAATAGAAAGTTTAAGCTCAGGAGATATATTAGTAGTTGCTGGCAAGGGTCATGAAATATATCAAGAATATAAAGGTAAAAAAAAATTTTTCTCAGATAAAAAATGTATTTTAAATGGAATTAATTTAAAAAATAAAAAATTATTTAAAAATTGGAAAGCAAATATCTTGCATGAACAATGTAATTTAAGCTCGTTAAGCAAAGATATGAAAATTAACAAAGCATCAATAAATTCAAAAAATATAAAAAAAAATGATGTTTTTTTTGCAATTAAAGGCCCTAGAAATGATGGTAATGATTATGCAGATGAAGCAATTAAAAAAGGCGCTTCTTTAGCAATAGTAAATAAGTTAGGAAAATTAAATAAATTAAAAAAAATTAAAATAAATAATACGCTTAAAGTTTTAACTAATGCATCTAAAGATGTAAGAAAAATTTCAAATGCAAATTTTATTTCTATTACCGGTAGCTCAGGCAAAACGTCTTTAAAAGATTTACTAGCATTCTGTTTAAATAAATTAGCGTCAACTACAAAATCAAATAATTCCTTTAATAATAAATATGGTGTTCCATTAAGTTTATTTAATGTAAAAAAAAATGATAAATTTGTAGTTCTTGAAGCCGGAATGGATAAAGCGGGTGAAATTGATTATTTGACAAAAATAATAGAACCAGATTTTGGTATAATTACAAATATATCTTATGCCCACATTAAAAATTTTAAAAGTCTTGAAGGAATTGCAAAGGCAAAGTCTGAAATCATTAATAATATAACAGAAGGCGGAAAACTTATACTTAATCAAGATGACGATTATTTTTATTTTATTAAAAAAATTGCACTAAAAAAAAATATTAATGTTATTTCTTTCAGCAAAAAAAATTCTTTATCGGATATATATATTAAAAAAATAATATCTAATAAAATTAATTCTAAAATTTTTATTAAACCAAGATTAATAACTAAATTTTTGAAAAAATAAAACAAAAAGTTTTTTAATTAAAAAAAATTTACACCCTTATTTGAATAATATTTTAGCATCAATAGCTTTAATTTCAGAATTTTATGATTTAAATAATATTAATGAAAATTTATTTTATAACTTTAAAATACCACCTTCTCGAGGCGACATATCAAAAGTGAGGCTAAATAATAAAGTAATTTATTTAACTGATGAAAGTTATAATTCTAACCCACTTTCTTTAAAGTTTGCTATTGAAAATTTTGATAAAGAATATCAAAGTAATAAATATTTAATATTAGGAGATATGCTCGAGCTTGGAAAATTTTCAAAAAAATTGCACAAAAAAATGTCTAAAATTATCAATAAAACTTCGATAAAAAAAGTTTATGTTATTGGAAGGGACATAAAAGAAACTTTTTATGCTATTGATAGAAAAAAAAGAGGTCGAATTTTAAGAGATAAAAACGAAATATATCATTTGATTAAAAACGATTTAAATAATAATGATCATTTAATGATAAAAGCTTCTAATTCTACTGGTCTTAATAGTCTTGCTTTAAATATAAAAAAAGGAAAAATTAATGTTGTATAGTCTATTTACAAACCTCGTAGATAGCTACCCTATCTTTAATGTTTTTAGATATTTGACAGTAAGAACTGGTTTATCAATGTTTACTTCAATGTTAATAGTTTTTTTAATTGGAAATCCAATAATAAATTATTTTTCAAGTAAAAAAATTCATAACCCAATTAGATCTGATGGCCCGACGGACCATATTGTAAAAAAAATTGGAACACCAACAATGGGTGGTATTCTAATTTTAATTGGTATTTTTTCTGGAGTATTATTATGGTCAGATTTATCAAACCCTTATAATTGGTTTTTAATATTAATTGTTGGTGGCCTAGGAGCTCTTGGTGCATATGATGATTACAAAAAAATAAAAAGTGGAAGTTCTGGAGGCGTTTCATTTAAATTTAAAATAATTTTTCAAATTATTATAGCTTTAATTGGAATATATATTTTAACTTATTATGTAAATTCGGCTGAATTAAAAAATTTGTATTTTCCTTTTTTCAAAAATTTAGTTATTAATCTTGGTTGGTTTTTTATTCCATTTTATCTATTTATAATTGTTGGATCATCAAATGCTGTTAATTTAACTGATGGTTTAGATGGACTCGCAACAGTTCCTGTTATATTGGTTGCATCCTGCTTTGCATTTATAAGTTATGTGACAGGAAATCTTGTATTTTCTGAATACCTACATATTCCATATATTCAAGGAGTTGGAGAAGTTGCAGTGTTCTGTGGTTCAATTATAGGTGCATGTATTGGTTTTCTTTGGTTTAACGCACCTCCAGCAAAAATATTTATGGGAGACACCGGATCATTAGCCCTGGGGGGTTCTCTTGGAGCTGTAGGTATAATAACAAAACATGAAATTGTTCTAGCTATAACAGGAGGTCTGTTTGTTTTAGAAGCAGTTTCAGTAATTGTCCAAGTAGTTTCATACAAGATAACAGGAAAAAGAATTTTTAAAATGGCTCCAATACACCATCATTTTGAAAAAAAGGGATGGGCCGAGTCAACTGTTGTAGTTAGATTTTGGATTATATCAATTATTTTAGCGATGATAGGACTTGCTACTCTTAAATTAAGATAATGTCTAATTTGAATGATAATCTAAAAAATAAGAAATTTCTTATTTATGGATATGGAAAAAGTGGATTTTCTGCACACAATTATTTAAAAAAATATAATAAAATTTTAATATATGATGATAACAAAAAACCAAATAAATTTTATACATCATTAAAAAAAATAAAAATAACCAAATTTGACTATATAGTTTTAAGTCCCGGTATTGATATAAATCGGTGCAAGCTTAAAGATTATTTAAAAATAAATAGAAGTAAAATAATAACAGATCTCGACATTTTTTATCTAAATAATCAAAAAAATTTAAAAATTTCCATAACAGGCACTAACGGTAAATCAACTACAGCAAAATTACTTTTTGAAATATTAAAAGATCAAAAAAAGGATGTTATTCTTGCTGGAAATATTGGGATACCCATTTTGTCTAAGAAAAAAATAAAGCCTACTACAGTTTTTGTGATTGAAGTCTCATCTTATCAACTTGAATATAGCAAATACTTTAAAACAGACTATGCATTTATATTAAACATTGCTCCAGATCATTTAGAGAGACACAAATCAATCCAAAGATACACTCAGGCTAAATTTAAACTTATATTGAATCAAAGGAAAAATTATTACGCTTTTATAGAAAACAATAAATATTTAAATAGAGAAATAAAAAGATATAAAAATTTATCTAAAATTATTAAAATAAATAAAAATAATGATAGTATAAAAAAATTAATTTCAAATAGTTATTTTAATAATATTAATAATTTGAATAATTTACTTTTTATATTTGAATTTGCTAAAAAATATAAACTGAATAAATATAAGCTTTTAAAAACAGTTAATTTGTTTAAAGGTTTAGAATTTAGACAAGAAGTTATTTATAAGAATAAATTTATTACTATTATAAATGATTCAAAATCTACAAGTTTTTCTTCGAGTATAAATTTACTTAAATCTTATAAAAACATATATTGGATACTTGGAGGATTGGCAAAAAAAGGTGATGAATTTAATTTACCTTCCAAGTATTATAAAAATATTAAATGTTATATTTTTGGAAAAGATATAAATTTTTTTAAAAAAAAATTAAATAAAAAAATATTATCAATATCAACCGATAATCTTGAAAATATTTTAAAAAAAATAGCTAATCAAATTAAATTAAAACAAAATAAACATTCTCATGTTTTGTTTAGTCCCTCAGCAGCATCATTTGACAAATTTAAGAACTTTGAAGAAAGAGGACATTATTTTAACTTTTTAATCAAAAAAACAAAATTTATAAAAAAAATAAATGTTTGATTTAAATAAAATATTTAATTTTTATTATGGTTGGTGGAAAAATATTGATAAATTTATATTTTTTTTAATATTATTTCTTTTTTCACTTGGATTATTTTTTTCACTAGTCTCAACTTCAATAATTGCTTCTGATAAATTAAATACTAATACTTATTATTTTTTTATAAAACATTTACTCTTTATTTTATTAGGAGTTTTTATTTTAATTTCTTTCTCAGCAATTGAACAAAAAAAGTTATTTCTAATTTCCAAGTATCTATTTTTAGTTTTTTTTATATTTTTAGCTTTAGTTCCATTTATTGGCATAGAAGTAAAAGGATCCGCAAGGTGGATTGATTTACCAGGAATTCCAAGGTTTCAACCTATAGAAATTTTAAAACCTTTTTTGATAATAATGATATCAACTGTTTTTACTTTAAATAGTCAAAAAAGTATCTATTTTAAATACTTATTCAGCTTTTTATTAATTTTCCCAGTAATTTTATTTTTAATTTCTCAACCTGATATAGGTCAAACTATATTAATCGTACTTACATGGTTTTCACTAATATTTATTTCAGGAATCAATTTATTATTTTTCTTTCTATTTTTTGCATTAACTTTTTCAATATTAATTTACTTAATTATTTATGTTCCAAAGTTTGTCTATATAAAAAATAGATTACTTTCATTTATAGATCCAAGCTCAGGTAATAATTATCAGTCTGAAAGAGCTTCAGAAGCTATTTCAAATGGAGGATTTTTTGGCCAAGGAATTGGAGAAGGAACTTTAAAATCAGATGTTCCCGAAGCACATACTGACTATATTATTTCTGTAATTTCTGAAGAGTTTGGGGTGATAATTGTTTTAGCTATAATGATAATTTATCTAATATTATCTTATAACATATTAAAAAAAATAGATGATGAAAATGACGACAAAGTTAAATTAATTTTAGCTGGAATAGCATCAATAATTTTATTTCAAACTTTTATTCATATTGGAGTTAATATAAGGTTATTACCAACAACTGGAATGACATTGCCTTTTTTAAGTTATGGAGGATCATCAATTATAAGTACATCTATATTGTCGGGAATTATATTAAATTTAACAAAAAGAAAAATAAAATAGTGAAAAAAAAAATATTAATTAGTACTGGTGGCTCAGGAGGCCATGTTATACCAGCATTAAATCTATATGATCATTTAAGAAACGATTTTGATGTAAAGCTTTATACTGATGTTAGAGGAACAAAGTACATACCAAAAAATATAGATAAAACAATTTTTGAGGTAAAGCAAATTCCTGAAAAAGGTTACCTTTTTCCTATAAAAATAATTTTTTTGTTAATCGCATTTATTAAATCAGTAATACATTTTAGTTATAATAAATTTGATATTATAATTAGTACTGGAGGATATATGTCTCTCCCTATTGTTTTAGCGGCTAAAATTTTTAATATAAAAATTTTTTTAATTGAACCAAACTCTATTATTGGAAGATCAAACAAAATTTTATTAAAATTTTCTAATAATATTTTGTGCTATGATAAAGATATTTCAAACAATACTGACAAAAACTTAAATAAAAGAAATAAAGTTATGTCAGCTCGTAAGAACATTACAATCGATCCTCTTTTAAATAAATGTTTTTATTTGAATAAAAAATCCAGAGAATTAAGTAGCAAAATTTTAAAAATTTTAATTATTGGTGGAAGTCAGGCATCATTGTTTTTTAGTAAAAAATTAAAAAACGAAATTATTGAGTCAGCTTCAAAATATGAGGTAGAAGTGACCCAGCAATTATCTTCTGGTTTTGATATTGAAAATTATAAACAAGAATATGAAAAAAATAATATTAGAAATAATTTATTTTTTTTTGAAAGCAACTTTTTATGTAAAGAAAATAACTTTGATATTGCTATTACAAGAGCGGGAGCTTCAACTCTAGCTGAACTAACACACTTAAATATTCCTTTTATCGCAATTCCTTTTCCCCACGCAATAGATAACCATCAATTTTGGAACGCAAAAAGATACTTTGATTTAAATTGCTGCTGGATATTGGAAGAAAAAAACTTTATGCCTGGAGACATTTACAAAATAATTGATCGAATTATGGTTGATAAAAATGAGTACTTTTTAAAAAAAAATAATCTTAAAAAACTAAATGAAAATAATACTTGGCAAAATATTAATAAAAAACTTATAAAATATTTCAATGAAAATTAAATTAGCAAAATCAGAATTAATTCATTTTGTAGGAATTGGTGGCATTGGAATGAGCGGCCTGGCCATTATAATGAAAGAGTTAGGATTTAAAGTACAAGGAAGCGATATTTCAACTAATAAAAATATAGATAGAGTTAAACAAAAAAATATTAAAATTTATATAGGACATAAAAAACAAAATATTAATAAATCAACTATTTTAGTTATTTCATCTGCAATCAAAAAAAATAATTCAGAAGTACTGTTTGCAAAAAAAAGAAAAATACCAATTTATACTAGAGGTGAAATGCTTGCCAATGTTGTTTCTTTAATGAAAAATGTAGTTGTTGCGGGATCACACGGAAAAACTACAACCACTTCATTAATATCAAATATTTTTTCACATGCAAAAATTGATCCCACTGTTATAAATGGAGGAGTTCTTAATTCATTTAGTGGCTCTGCAAGGCTGGGAAAAAGTGAGTGGTGTATCTTGGAGTCCGATGAATCTGATGGAAGTTTTACAAAAATACCCCCAACTTATTCTATCGTTACAAATATAGATAAAGAACATTTAGATTATTATAAATCTTTAGAAATTTTAAAAAATAATTTTATTAATTTTATCGAAAAAACTCCTTCATTTGGAAAAACGTTTATATGTTTAGATGATAAAATTAATAAGCAAGTTATTAAAAAAATTAGAAACTTGAATTATAATACTTATGGAACAGATAAATTATCAAATTTTAAAATATTAAACATTTTACAAAATGAAAACTATTCAAAATTTGATATCAAAATTAATCTACCAGGCTCAAAAGAAAAATTAATAAAAAATATTAAAATTCCTTTAATCGGTTTACATAATATTAGAAATTCAACAGCAGCAGCAGCAGTTGCATTTTCAGTTGGGATACCAATTAAAATTATAAAAAAAGGACTAGAAAAATTTTCTGGAGTACAAAGAAGATTTACTAAAGTTTTTACTTTTCAAAATGTTCCATTTTTTGATGATTATGCACATCATCCAACAGAGATAGCCGAAGTTCTGGATGGCGTTAGAGAAGTTTACAAAGATAAAGAAATCATATGTATATTTCAACCTCACAGAATTTCTAGAGTAAAAAACTTACATGAAGAGTTTTCAAGATCATTCAAAAAAGCTGATACTGTAATTTTATGTCCAATTTATAAAGCAGGTGAAAATATAAAGTTAGAATTCACTTATAATAGCTTTGCAAAAAAAATAATAAAAAATTCAAAAGTTAAATTAACATTAATTAATAACAACTTAGATCTTATAAAATATGTAAAACAAAATATATATGGTAATAAAATAGTAATAGGCATGGGCGCTGGGTCAATCTCTAACTGGATCAGAGATTTACCAAAACTTATTAAGTAATGAATATTGAAAGATTTGATAATAGATTTAAAAAATTTAGTAAAAGTATATATTTTAATCATAGTCTCAAAAAGCTTAATTGGTTTAATATTGGAGGAGATGCCAATATTTATTTTAAGCCCGACAATCTTCATGATTTAATCGAATTCTTAAAAATATGTAAAAGTGAGGAGAAAATATTTGTTATAGGCGCAGGTTCAAATGTTTTGTTTAAAGATGATATATTTAAAGGAGCAGTAATAAAACTAAGTAAAAATTTTTCAAGAATTTCGCTATTAAATGAAAATACTATAATTGCTGGAAGCGGAGTTTTGGATAAATCATTGTCTGAATTTGCTGCAGAAAATAATTTAGGTGGATTTGAATTCTTGTCTTGTATACCTGGCACAATAGGAGGAGGTATTAGAATGAACTCTGGATGTTTTGGAAGAGAATTTAAGGATATTTTAATTTCAGTACAAGCTATCAATAGATTAGGTGAAGTTTTAACAATTCCTTCGAAAGATATAATATTTGGTTATAGATCTTGCAACTTAGCAAAGGATTTAATTTTTTTAAGTGCATCTTTTAAAGGAAATAAAGATAAAAGAGATAAAATAGAACAAGAAGTAAAAAAATTAAAAGCTAAAAAAGAAAAAGCTCAACCAACAAGAATTAAAACTGGTGGAAGCACCTTTAAGAATCCAATAGAACAAACTAATAGAAAAGTTTGGGAAATAATTAAGGAGTCAGTACCAAATAAAACTCAATTTGGAGATGCTATTATATCAGACAAGCACGCGAACTTTTTTATAAATAAAAATAATGCAAGTTATAAAGATATGAAAAAATTAATAGAATTTGTTAAAGAAAATGTAAAAAATAAAACTGGAATAAAATTAGATCTAGAAATTGTTTTAGTAGAATAAATGAAAAAAAAAATTTTAATTCTCGCAGGAGGTTTTTCAAAAGAAAAAGAAATTAGTTTAAAAACAGCAAAAGGAGTTTTTAATCAGATAAAAAAAAAATATAATGTCAAAATTATCGAACCGAACGGTCATTTAATTAAAAATATAAGATCATTTAAACCTAATGTAGTATTTAATGCTCTACATGGTAGATATGGAGAAGATGGATATATACAGTCAATATTAGAGTCTGAAAAAATAAAATATACTCATTCAGGCGTATTGTCTTCTTCAATAGCGATTGATAAGGAGATTTCAAAAAAAGTATTTTCTAAAAATAATATTTTAACCCCTAAATATATTAAGTTTAAATTTAACAAATTAATAAAAAAAAAAGGACTAATTAAAAAAATAAAATCTAAATTGGGTTTTCCAGTTGTAATTAAACCATTTAATGAGGGTTCTAGTGTAGAAGTCTATATATGCAATAAAAAAGATTTTTTTAAAAAATTGAATAAACTTTCCCCTTATAAGGAGGTGATGATAGAAAAGTATATTCCCGGAAGAGAAATTCAAGTTGCAATTATGGGAAAAAGAAAATTAGGTGCGATAGAACTTATCCCAAAAAGAAAATTTTATGATTATCAAGCAAAATATGATGTAAAATCAAAAACTGAGCATATTATTCCAGTTAAAATAAATAATAAAAAAATGAATGAAGTATTAAACATTGCTCTTAAGGCACACAAAGCTATTGGATGCAGGGGTGTAACAAGGTCAGATTTTAAATTTTACAAAAATAAATTTTATCTTTTAGAAATTAATACACAACCAGGAATGACTTCACTTTCTTTAGTGCCTGAAATAGCAAGATTCAAAAAAATCTCTTTTTTAAAATTAATTGATTGGATAATAAAAGATGCATCAGAAGACAGGTAAAAAATTTTTTTTATTTCTTTTTTTTTTACTATTTTTTCTTACTTCTATTAACAGTCAAATATTTATAAAAAAAAAGGAATCTTTCTATAATTTAAAATCTATTGAGGTTACTGGTTTAGATCAGGCAATAAATTTAGAGATACAAGAGAATTTAGACTTTTTAAAAAATACCAATATTTTTTTTCTTGATAAAAAAATTTTAATAGACCAGATTAAAAAATATAATTTTATTGAAAAATATAGTATTATTAAACTATACCCTTCAAAAATTATTTTAGAATTAAAACAAGCAGAATTTCTTGCTAAAACGATAAAAAATAATGAATCCTTTTTTATCGGATCAAATGGCAAATTTGTAAACATTAAAAACTTTAATATTAGTGAAGAACTACCATTAGTATTTGGAAAATTTACTGCTGAAAAATTTGTATACTTTAAGAAACTTTTAAATAAATCCAATATAAATTATAATAACATTAAAGAGATATTTTTTTATCCAAGTGGTAGGATAGATATAAAAAATAAAGATAATGTGACAATTAAATTTCCAAAAGAAAATTTAGAAGAAGCTATAAATATTGCTAGTAGAATATTAAATAATAAAAACTTAAAAAATAATATAATTGATTTAAGAATAAAAAATCATTTAATTTTATCTAATGAATGAAAAAAATTTAAATGTTTTTATAGATTTTGGATCCTCAAAAATAAGATTAGGAGCATACGATAATGAAACTTCAAAAAATATATTTATTTCAGAAAGAGATTGTGTTTCAAATTTTAATTTAAAAAAATTTGATATAAATAATTCTACTGAAATTATTAGAGGCCTAATTAAATCTGCAGAAAAAAAAATAGAAAAGCATATAAATAAAATTAATTTAATGATTGATACCCCAGATATGTTTTCAATAAATATTTCAATAAAAAAAAATTTTGATAGCAAAAAAAATTTACCAAATGATATTAAATCTTTATTGAATGAAGCAAAAAGTTTAGTTCAAAAGAATTACCATAATCAAAAAATAATCCACATGATAGTAAAAAAATTTATTGTTGACGATAATGAATTTTTTGAAATCCCTAAAAAAGAAATTAATTATGATTATTTAATCCTAGAAATAAAGTTTATATGTTTTTCAAATAAAGTTTGGAAATATCTACAAGATGGATTTAATAAAAACTATTTAACAATAGATAATTTGTATTCCTCGAGCTATGTAAGATCAAGCAACTATAGCAATTTATTTAATGAGTTTAATAAAAAGGTTATTTTAGATATTGGTTATGGAAAAAGTGCAATCACTGTTTTTCAAGGAAGTAGAATATTATATTTTAATATTTTACCAGTTGGGGGCAAACATATAACTAATGATATCTCAATACTTTTAAAAATTAATCTAGAAGACGCTGAGACTATAAAAAAAAATTTGAATCAAACAGAAACTACATTTGTAAAAAAAGAACATAAAACAAATGATTTTAATTCTTCAGATTTATCAAACGAGGTTATACATGCCAGAGTTGATGAAATTATTAAATTAAATTTAGCTGATGAATATTTTAACAAATTTTTTAAAAATATTGATACTTGCGTTTTGATATTTATTGGAGAAGGATCTAAAATATTAAATAATAATTCCATTTATCTAGAAGAAAAATTTGATTTTTTCAGCAAAATTAGTTTTTTTGAAGAAAATACAACTTCAATTTGTGACTCAGGATTTAATTTTAATCAGTCTGGGAAATTTCAGGAAGTAAATTTCCTTCAAAAAAAATCAAAAAATAAAGGCTTTTTTGAAAAATTTTTTCACTTTTTTAGATAATTTCGTATTTTCTTGTAATATTTGTTGTATTTTTTCATCATAATTAAGGATGTATTTATAGAGCATGTCAGCTCTGAAACAAAAAACATTAAAAGAAAAAATTATATTTGAAGGTGTAGGACTTCACAAAGGTCAAAAAGTTTCAATGGCAGTATTGCCTTCAAGACCTAACACAGGAATAACTTTTAAGAGAGTAGATCTAAAAAATAATAATATAATAATACCTAATGTTTTTAATGTTTCAAATGCAACACTTTGCACAACTATATCGAATGAACAAGGTGTATCAGTTTCTACGATTGAACATTTAATGGGCGCCCTATATGGATTGGGAATAGATAATGCAGTTATTGAAATTAATTCTCAAGAAGTTCCTATAATGGATGGCTCAGCAAAAGTTTTTGTAGATAAATTTTTAAAAGTAGGTTTTGATATCAGCGAAACTCCAATTAAATTAATTAAAATTAACAAAAAAGTTGAAGTTGAAGATGGAATAAAGAATATATCAATTGATAAGACTAATGTTAGTCTCGAAATAGATTTTGAAATAAAGTTTAATAATTCTTTTATCGGAAACCAAAGAAGAAAAATAAATATATACGAAAATGATTTATCAGATATTTTTAATTCAAGGACATTTTGTTTGTATGAAGATATTGAAAATTTAAGAAATATGGGTTTTGCAAAAGGAGGAAGTTTAAATAATGCGCTTGTTGTAAAAGATACTGAATTATTAAATAAAGAAGGATTAAGAAATAATTTAGAATTTGTTAATCACAAAATTTTGGACTGCATGGGAGATCTATATTTAGCTGGATTTAAAATAATTGGATCAATAAAATGTTCACAAGGAGGACACAGTTTAACTAATCAACTACTACGACAATTGTTTAAAGATAAGAGCAATTATTCAATATTTGAAATTAACGAAAAATCTATCCCTCATAGTTACATCAATAAATTACCATTAAAATCAATTGCATAATAATTAGAATTTTTTTTAAATTCTGATAAGAGTTTATAATGAGTAAATTTCTTAAATTTATTTTAATAATTACTTTAATTTTTGTAACTAATTGTAACAATAATTCTGAAAAACAGGTATCGGTTATAGAAGAAAAAGATCTAGATCTTCAAATGATCGATTCATACAAAGAGGGTCTTGAATTATTAGAAAATAAACTTCCCTTAGAGGCCGCAAAGAAATTTAATGAGGCGGAACTTTTATACCCTCAATCAAAATGGGCACCAAGATCATCATTAATGTCAGCTTATTCTTATTATTATGGATCTTATTATGAAGATTCAATTGAAGAATTAAAAAGATTTATAAACATCTACCCTAATCATGATCGCTTAAGTTATGCTTATTATTTACTTGCAATGAGCTACTATGAGCAGATAGCAGATGAGAAAAAAGATTTAGGCTCAATTATTGATGCACAACAAAATTTTAAGTTTATCATGGATAATTATCCAAATTCAGATTTTGCTTTAGATGCTGAATATAAATTAGAACTAATTCAAGAAATTTTAGCTTCAAAGGAAATGTATTTAGCCAGATATTATATTGAAAGAGAAAAATGGATACCAGCAATTAATAGATATAAAAATGTTGTAAACAAATATGATACGACTATTTATGTGGAAGAAGCCTTGCATAGGCTAGTAGAAATTCATTATAAAATTGGCCTGGTAGAAGAGTCAAAAAAATATGCAAGTTTGCTAGGTTATAATTATCAATCAAGTGAATGGTACAAAGAATCTTATAAAGTATTTAATAAAAATTATAAAAAAATTTCAAAAAGAAAAAAGGAAAAAAATAAATTATCAACTTTAGATAAAATAAAATCATTGTTAAAAAATGAAAGATAGGAATTTAATAAAAAATTCATATTTAAAAAAAATAAAAAAAATTAATGAGTATAATAAATTATATTACGAGAAAAGTAGTCCAACAATATCAGACGCAGAATATGATAAATTAAAAAAAGATATTATTGAATTAGAGCACAAATATATTTATTTAAGAAGTAAAAAATCACCATCCTTATTAGTTGGCGCCAAACCAGCAAAAAATTTTCTTAAATCAAAACATAGAGCAAAGATGCTTTCATTATCAAATGCATTTAATTATGAGGATTTAAAAAATTTTGAAAAAAAAATATCTAATTTTTTAAACTTAAAAAAAAGTTTTGATATCGAATATAGTGTTGAGCCAAAAATAGATGGTATTTCAGCATCTTTAACTTATAAAAATAACAATTTTGTTTTAGGTTTATCAAGAGGAGATGGAACAGCAGGTGAAATAATTACTGAAAATTTAAAAACAATTAAAGATATTCCAAAATATATTAAAGATAAAAACTTTCCTAAAGACATAGATATAAGAGGTGAAGTTTACATAGGAAAAGATGATTTTGAAAAAATAAAAGATCGATTTGCAAATCCAAGAAATGCAGCATCAGGATCTCTTAGACAAAAAGATCCAAATGAAACAAAAAAAATTCCTCTTAAATTTATTGCTTATACCTACGGATTTAATAGTGAAATAAATTTTAAGAAACAATCTGAATTTTTAAATCTTCTAAAACTTTGGGGTTTTAATGTAAATGAATTTAACACAGTTATTAGTGGTATTGATAATTTAGTTCAAAATCATAAGGAGTTAGAAAAAAAAAGACATGATTTAGATTTTGATGTAGATGGGCTGGTATACAAAATAAACAATTTAGATCTACAAAAAAGATTAGGTTTTGTCTCTAATGCTCCTAGGTGGGCTATAGCACATAAATTTTCAGCAGACAGTTCATTTTCAAAAATATTAAATATAGAAGTACAAATAGGAAGAACAGGTGCATTAACTCCAGTTGCTAAAATAAAACCAGTTAATATAGGTGGTGTTATGGTTTCAAATGCAACTCTTCACAATGAAGAAGAAATAATTAGAAAAGATATTAGGATTGGGGATGTAGTTAAAGTTGAAAGAGCAGGCGATGTAATTCCACATGTTCTTTCAATAGATTTAAAAAAAAGACCAAGAGATTCAAAAAAATTCTTATTTCCAAAAAAATGTCCTTCATGTGGTTCAAAAATAATAAAAGATTTTAATAAAATCTCAAAAAAATATGATGCAGTAAAAAGATGTTCAAGCGAAGGTTATAAATGTGAAAAAATCGCAATTGAAAAAATTAAACATTTTGTTTCAAAAGAAGCCTTTAATATTGAAGGATTAGGCAAAAAGGTTGTTGAAAAATTTTGGGATCTAAAATTTATAAAGCTACCATTTGATATATTTAATTTAAATTATAAAAAAATTGAAAATCTAGATGGATGGGGAGAACTTTCTGCAAATAATTTAAGAAAATCAATTGAAAAATCAAAAAATATTGGATTAGATAAATTTATATTTTCATTAGGAATAAGACATATTGGCCAAGAAAATGCGAGACTTTTATCTCAATATTTTTTAAATATAAAAAGTTTCAAAGAATTAACAACAAATTTTAACTTTAATACTCTTGGAAATTTAGATGGTATTGGAGAAACTCAAATAAAATCATTAAAAAACTTTTTTTCAGATCAGGTTAATTTAAATGTAGTTGAAAAATTAATTTCAATTTTAAATATAAGAAATGTTATACAGAATACAAAAGGTAAACTGGTAAATAAAACATTCATGTTTACAGGCAAACTTTCAAATATTAGTAGAGCTGAGGCAAAATCTTTAATAGAAGAAAATTCTGGAAAAATTCTTAGCAATATAAGCAAAAAACTTGATTATTTAGTAATAGGTGAAAAGCCTACTGTAAAAAAAGTTAAGCAAGCAAAAGAATTAAATATAAAAGTAATTACTCAGTCAGAATGGGAAAGAATTTTAAATTAAACTTAAAAGCCATTTTTTTTCATTAAAATTTAAAAACTTTGATATTTTTGCATAAGTATCCATATGATAATTAAATAAATAATTTTTTTCTAAAGAATTTAACATTTTAAAATTTATTAGATCAGTATCAATAGGTGCTAAAGTTAAATTTTTAAAAATTATTTTATTATTATTCTTTTTTACATAAATTAAATTTTCTATTCTAATACCGAATTTTTTTTTTTCATAGTATCCAGGTTCATTACTCAGGATCATACCTGGTTTTATTTTAACTTTATTATATTTTGAAATAGCCTGTGGGCCTTCATGTACATTTAAAAAACAACCAACTCCATGGCCAGTACCGTGTGCATAATCTAAGTTAACTTTTTTTAAAAAAAATCTTGCTTTTTTATCTATTTTTTCTCCAGTATTCACTTTATTCAAATTAGTACTAAAAACAGCAATATGGCCCTTTAAAACTCTAGTAAAAATATTTTTAACTTTTGTAGAGGGTTTTGAAAAACAAATGGTTCTTGTTACATCCGTTGTTCCATATTTATATTGTCCACCAGAATCACATAAGAAAATATCTTTTTTGTTAATTTTTCTATTAGAATTTTTATTTGCTCTATAATGAATTATAGCGCCATTAGGTCCAGAGCCCGCAATAGTATTAAAACTTGGATATAAAAAGTTTATATTTTTTTTTCTAAATTTTTCCAATTTTTTTTCAGCATCTAATTCTGTCAAATTGAATTTTTTTTTATTTTTTATCCAATATAAAAATTTTGTTAAAGCAGCGCCATCTGCAATATGTGCATTAATCATATTTTGAATTTCAATTTTATTCTTTATGGCTTTCAACGAGTAGCATGGGTCAATTTCATTTAAAATATTAAACTTTGATAAAATAATATTTTTATTGAAAATTGAGCAACTATTTTTATCAATTGAGAAACTGTCACCTTTTAAACCATGTATTACTTTTACAAATTCTTTAAATTCATAAAATTTAATTTTTTTATAATTTATTTTATTTTTAATTTTTTTTATTTTTTTAATATCTGAAAAAAAATGTATATTTTTATTATTAATAATTATTTGGCAGTTTGGAATGGGACTGTTTGGATTATCAAACCCTCTAATATTTAATAACCAAGCACAGTTTTCAGGTGCACTGATAAATATATTTTGTATTTTTTTTTTTTTAAGTATTAAAGATAATTTATTTATTTTTGAGATTATTTTTTCACCTGCAACAACTTCATTTAAACAATAAAATTCTTTTGATTTAAAATTATTTTTTAAATTAAAAACTTCATCTATTAAGTTTTTATTAATTGGCATTAAATTACAGCTATCACCAAAATTTGATTTTAAGCTTAATTCAGTAAATAATTTTGGATCAAATCCCAGTGTAGGTTTAACTTTTCTTTTTTTTAATACTTCAAATGGTCTAATTTTAGGAATTTCAAATATTTTAAAATTCTTACCACATTCTATATTTGCTTGAAGTATGTATCTACCATCAACAAATAAAAAGTTTTCATCTTTAAATATTATTGCTAAGCCTGCTGAACCAGAAAAGTTAGATACAAATTTTAATCTATTCGGAAAAGCATATTCAGAAAAAAATTCGTCATTTTTAGGCACTATATAGCCATCAATATTTTTACTATTAATTAATTTTTTCAATAAACTCATCATTTAAAATTACCTTTTTAATTTTTTTTGATATCTTATCCATCCTGGACTTTTAATTTCATTTTCAAAATCTATATCTTGGTTAAAATCAAAATCATCTTCTCCATTTTCTTCAAAATAGTTATTTTTTTTAATATTTTCATGTGGCAATTCATCAATAAATCTTGATGCCAAACTATCAATCCAATCTCCTTGATAAAATCTATTCATTGAAAACGATATAATTGCTTGCTTTTTTGCTCTAGTAATTCCAACATAGGCCAATCTTCTCTCTTCTTCCAATCCTTTTTGACCTTTTTCTTCAATTGATTTTTGGTGAGGAAACAAACCCTCCTCCCATCCAGGTAAAAAAACAACATCAAACTCTAATCCTTTTGATGCGTGCATTGTCATTAAATTAACTTTTTTATCCTCCCAGTCTTGATCTAGCGAAGTTGCTAGTGCAACATGTTCTAAAAAACTTTCCAAATTATCATACTCTTTCATTGCATTAATTAATTCTTTTATATTTTCTAACCTATTTTCATTTTCTAAATCTTTTTTATTTTTTAACATTTGGCTATAACCAGATTCATCCAAAATAGTTTGTATTAATTTTATATGTCCTATCTTTTTGTTTAATACATCATTTCTCCATTTTGCTAATAAATTTAATAAAGAACTTAGCCCCAATTTTGTTTTTGGCTTTATTTTATTTTCTTGAATCAAAGAAATCGCAGATTTTTCTAAAGATAAACCATTTTGTTTTGCATATTCATTTATCTGTTTAATAGTAGTTTCACCAATTGATCTTCTTGGAGTGTTTATAATTCTTTCAAAAGAAAAATCATCTCTACTTTGGTTTACAGATCTAAGATAAGCGATACAGTCTTTTATTTCAGCACGTTCATAAAATTTTGTGCCTCCAATGATTCTGTATGGTATCCCAATTTTTAAAAATCTTTCTTCAAATTCTCTTGTTTGAAATATTGCTCTTACTAAAATGGATATATTATTTAAAGAGTATTTTTTTTTTAACTTTTCAATTTCATCACTAACTCCTGTAGCTTCATCTTTTCCATTTCTGAAACAATTTAATGAAACTAAATCTCCATCTTCTCCTTCAGTGAAAAGATTTTTGCCAACTCTAGCTTCATTATTTGATATTATTTTTGATGCTACTGATAGTATATTTTGTGTTGATCTATAATTTCTTTCAAGTCTAACAATTTTCGTATTATCATATATTTTGTCAAATTCTAAAAAATTTTTTATTTCAGCTCCTCTCCAGCTGTAAATTGATTGATCATCATCACCCACACAGCAAATATTTTGATTATGTTTTGCTAAATAGTTAAGCCATTTACTTTGAATTAAATTTGTATCTTGATACTCATCAACTAAAATATATTTAAAATTTTTAGAGTACATTTCAGCTATATCAGGATTTTTTTCAAAAATTTTTACTGAGTGTAATATTAAATCACTGAAATCGCACGCATTCAGATCAAGTAATTTAGTTTGGTAAATTTTATATATACTTAAAAAACTTTTTTCTAATATTTCTCTTTTTTTTAATATTACATCCTCTGGATACCATCCTTTATTTTTCCACTGATCAATTATTGAAAGAATATATTTGGGAGATATTTTTTTTGTATCTATATTTTCTGCTTTTGAAATATTTTTAATTAGTTTAATTTGATCATCTTGATCAACTATTGTAAAATTTGAATTCAAATTAACAGCTCTTGCGTGTTTTCTTAAAAGTTTTGCACATACTGAATGAAAAGTGCCAAGCCATGGAAGGCCAACCGCTCCTTTTTTTAAAATATTGCTGATTCTATTCTGCATTTCTTTTGCAGCTTTATTAGTAAATGTGACTGCAAGTATTTGATTTGGATATGCATTTTTTTTTTCAATTATGTGAGCAATTCTTGAAATAAGTACTTTGGTTTTACCAGATCCTGCACCAGCTACTATTAAAAGTGGTCCATCGATAGATAAAACAGCCTCTTTTTGTTTATCATTAAGATTTTTTAAATATTCTAAATTTAACATTTTACTACTTTTAGTGTAAATCCTATTTTCGGCAACTATGAAAAATTACTTTTCCAAGATCGAGGACCAAATTTCAAAATTAAAAAATAAGAATCCTTTTGGCGCAATTATATCACTAATTATATTAGTTTTTTTATTATTATTGTATTTCACAATACCTACTTTTTACAATTATGAAAATTTTGAGAAAGAAATCCAAAAAAAAGTATTGAAAGATTTTAAGTTAAATTTAAAAAATATTTCTGGGGTTACATATTTAATGGTTCCGGCTCCACACTTTCTAATTGAAGAATGTGATATATATTTTGAAGACGATTCTGAAGAAAAAATCTTAGAAGCAAAATATTTAAAAATTAATATTTTTTCAAAAAATTTACATAAAAAAAAAAAAATAGAATTAAAAAGTATTTATTTAAATAAAGTTGATTTAGATTTACAATTTGTTGATATAAAAAATTTTTATAGTCACTTAAAAAATAATATTACTAAGCCAATATTTTTAAAAAATAGTAATTTTTTCTTTCGAAATGATAAAGACGAAATAATATCAATTTCAAAAATAAAGAATTTTGAATATTATTTCAATTTACGAAATAAAGAAAAAAAGTTAAATATTTTAGGTAATTTATTTGGTTCAAATTTTAAATTTAACTGGAAAAAAAATTTTTCAAATCCTTATGTTTCAATCAGTGATATTAAATTTAATAGTCCACAAATAAATATTTCAAATAAATTTAATAAGGAAAATCAAAACTTTACTATAGGAAATACAAATATTGAATTATTAAAAAATAATTTAGACTTAAATTATAAATTTGATAAAAACAATATTGAACTTCTGGATGATAAAAGCAAAAAAATAAATCATTCAAAGTTAATTGGAAATATTGAATTAGATCCATTTTTTTTTGATTTAAATTTGATTTTATCTGGAGTAAGTATTCAAACAGTTCTAAATAATCTTTTTTTAAATTTATATAATACAAATAAAACTGTAGATTTAAATTTTAATGGCAATTTAAAAATAAATCTAAATGAAATTAATAATCGATTATTTGAAAACTTAGTAATAAATATTAATTTTTTAGATGAAAAAATAAGTTTAAATAAATCAAGTGTAAAATTAAAAAAAATAGGAAAAATAAATTTTTCTGATCCCTCAATTTATGAGAAAAATCAAAAAATAATTATCAATTCAAAAATTAAATTTGATGTTGCCGATCAAGATGAATTATATAGAAAATTTCTCATTCCAAGACAAAATAGAATAGATTTAAATAAAGTTTATTTTGAAGTAGAATATAATATTGATGATGGAAATTATTTTTTATCTAATATTAATTTTGATGAAAATGAAAATAGTCAAAAGACATTTTATGAAGTTAAAAATATTCAACAACTAAATAGTATAATTTCAAAGGAATTTAAAAAAATTAACTTGGACTAACCATTTTTTTTGGATCAACTATTTTATCATATTCTTTTTCACCAATTAATCCCGACCTTAAAGCTTCATCTTTTAATTTTGTTTTATTTTTTAAAGCTTTTTTTGCTATTTTAGCCGCATTATCATATCCAATATGTGGAGCAAGTGCTGTTACCAACATTAATGAATTATCTAACAACTCTTTTATTCTTTTCTTATCAGCTTTTAAACCTGAGACACAATATTTAGCAAAGCTTTTTGCAGAGTCTGACATTATATAAATTGACTGTAAAATATTATGAATGATTAATGGTTTAAAAACATTTAATTCAAAATGACCATGAGAACCTGCCATCGTTATACCGTTATGATTTCCAATAACTTTTACGCATACCATAGTTACGGCTTCACATTGTGTCGGATTTACTTTGCCAGGCATTATTGACGAACCTGGTTCATTTTCTGGCAAAATAAGTTCTCCGTAACCAGCTCGAGGGCCTGATCCCAAAAATCTTATATCATTTGCAATTTTCATTAAACAAACTGCAGTTGTATTCATTGTCCCCGAAAAATTAACTATAGCGTCATGAGCTGCTAAAGAAGCAAACTTGTTTTGAGAAGGTTTAAAAGGAAGTTTCGTAATTTTTTTAATTTCAGAAACTATTTTTTTATCAAATCCTTTTTTTGTATTTAGTCCTGTCCCAACAGCTGTACCACCTTGAGCTAAAAAATATATTTCCTCTAAAGATTTTTTTATCCTTTCAATACATTTTGTTAGTTGAAAATGATAGCCAGAGAATTCCTGACCTAGAGTTAAAGGCGTAGCATCTTGCAAATGGGTTCTTCCAATTTTAACAATTTTCTTAAACTCTTTAGATTTTTTCTTCAATTGTAAATTAAGCAAATTAAGACTAGGTATTAATTTTTCTCTTGCTTCCATTGCAATTGCCATATGCATTGCAGTCGGAAAAACATCGTTAGTTGATTGCGATTTATTAACGTGATCATTTGGGTGAACAGGTTTTTTTGATCCTTTTTTTCCACCTAAAATTTCAATTGCTCTATTAGCAATTACCTCATTAACATTCATATTTGTTTGTGTTCCAGAACCTGTTTGCCAAACTTTTAAAGGAAAATGATTTATTAATTTTCCAGAAATAACTTCATTCGCAGCTTTTATAATTGTTTTGCTGATTTTTTTATTTAGGTCACCATTTTTTTCATTTACTGTTGCTGCAGCCTTTTTTATTATAGCAATTGATTTGATGACTATGGGTCTAACTAAAAAATCTCCAATATCAAAATATTTACTTGATCTTTGAGTAGATGCCCCCCAATACTTATCCACAGGAACGTTAATTTGACCAATACTGTCATATTCTTTTCTATATTTCATAATTTAGATTTTGAATGTAATGCTATATTTCTTATACATTAAGTTAAGCCAGAATCAAATAGGAGCAATATGACAAATTTTGAAAAAGTAGGAATCTTCATGAAAACTTTCGGACAAGAAGTTAAAACAAAAGCTGAACTTAGTAATAATAAAATAAATGAGCTTAGAATAAGCTTAATCAATGAAGAACTAGAAGAATTAAAAAAAGCAATTAAAGATAATGATATTTTAGAGGTTGCTGATGCTTTAACAGATATTTTATACGTTGCATATGGAGCTGGTCATGCGTTTGGAATAAATTTAGACAAATGTTTTAATGAGGTTCAAGAATCAAATATGAGCAAATTAGGTTCTGATGGAAAACCAATTTACCACGAATCTGGAAAAGTTATGAAAGGTCCAAATTATTTTAAACCTGATTTAAGTAAATTTTTATAAATTTTATTTATTTTATCCAATTAGGCTTAATAATTTTTATTTTTGCATCTCCACAACTAAATTCATTTTTTTCATTAAAGTTTTCGTTTAAATATTTAATTGAAGCAAAAGGAAATTTATTTTTAATTAAAACTTTACCAATTTCATTCTCATTATATTTAATAACATCTTCTTTTAACTCACCTTTAATTAATTGTATTGGTAGCAATCTTTTTGATAATTTATTCTTTAATTTAATTCTTGCAGTATTTTCTTGTCCAACATAACAACCTTTTTTAAAATCTATTCCATTTAACTCTTCAAAATTACACTCAATACCGAATATTTTATTTTTAAGTTGATCAGTATTTTTTTGGGCAATTCCTATCTCATGACTAAATTTGTAATATTCATCTATATTTGAAGCACTTAAATCTAATTTTTTTAAAGATAAATATAGTTTTTCTAAATTAATAATAATTCTTGCACCCAATTCCTTTTTTCTTGGATCTAGATATATAGGGTCTTCTCTGTATTTTATAGTATGACCAGTTATATCTTTTGCCTCTTCAAATTCTAAAAATTTATCATAACTTAATCCTGCCACTACGAACTCATTGCTTAGATTAAGTATTTCAACTTTAGACCTAAGCTTATATAAATCTAGTTGATTATAAAGACTTTCGGCTTGTAATTTTTCACAATCTATAAAATATCCATTTTTGTGTTTAACAATTAAAAAATCAAAAAGATATTTTCCTTGAGGAGTTAAAAGAGACGCAAAACAACTATTAGTTTCATTTACTTTATTAATATCATTTGTTATTAAATTTTGTAAAAATTCTTTAGCATCCTCACCTTGTACAAATAATATTCCACGATCTTCTAATATATAAACTTTTTTTTTATTCATAATTGAAAGTAAGCTATTTATAATATAGTTACTTTTCTAAAAAATGTTAGATCTAATAATAAGAAATGGACAATGTTACATCAATGGTGAACTAAAAAATGTTGATGTTGCTATTAAAGATGGAAAAATTCAACAGATTGGTCAAATTTCAGAAGAAGCAAAAGAAATAGTAAATGCACAAGGACAAACTGTTTTACCTGGATGCATAGATACACAAACCCATTTTAGAGAACCTGGATCAACCGATACAGAAGATCTACATTCTGGAAGTAGAGCGGCAATTGTTGGAGGAATTACCAGTGTGTTTGAGATGCCAAATACTAATCCACCAACATCGACTAAGACTGAATTTCAGAGAAAATTACACCTCGCCAAAAATAGGATGTATTGCAATTACGCTTTTTATTTTGGTGCAACAGCTGATAATGCGAGTGAATTAGCTGATTTAAAAAACCTAGAAGGATGTTGTGGTATTAAACTTTTTGCAGGATCCTCAACAGGTAATTTATTAGTTGCAGATGAGGCAGATATTGAGAAAGTATTTCAAAGCAGTTCAAAAGTTGTTGCTGTTCACTCAGAAGATGAGGCAATTTTAAATATTAATAAAAAATTAATTAAAAAAGGTGATGTTCATACGCACCCAGTTTGGAGAAGTGTAGAGTGTGCGATGTCATCTACAAGAAGGATTGTAAGAATTGCTGAAAAATATAAAAAAAAAGCACACATTCTTCATATTACAACAAAAGAAGAAGTTGATTTTTTATCACAACATAAAGGAAATATTACATTTGAAATTACCCCACAGCATTTAACGCTATATGCCCCTGATTGTTATGACAAACTCAGAACCTATGCTCAGATGAACCCACCTTTAAGAGACAAATCTCACTATGATAGATTATGGTATGGAGTAAAAAATAATTTAAATGATACAATTGGATCGGACCATGCTCCACATTTAAAAATAAATAAAGAAAAAGAATATCCCAATTCACCATCAGGGATGCCAGGAGTACAAACTTTAATGCCTGTAATGTTAAATCATGTAAATGATGGAAAATTATCACTTAATCAATTAATTAAACTTGTTTGCGAAAATCCTATTAAAATTTTTGGAATTAAAAATAGAGGATTTATTAAAGAAGGATATGGTGCTGACTTTACAATTGTTGATATGAACAAAACAATTGAGATTAAAAATGAAAATATTGAAAGTAAATGTGGATGGTCTCCATTTGATGGGTATAAATTTAAAGGAACTCCTGTTGCAACAATAATTAATGGTAAAGTTAAAATGAGAGATGGAAAGATAATTGGAGAACCAGAAGGAATTCCAATGGAATTTAAATAACTTTTGAAGAAAAACTATTAACCAAAACAACACCTACCACAATAAGAAATAATCCTAGCACTGCTTGCCAACCAAGACTTTGTTTAAAAAAGAAGTATCCGAATAATGCAATTGTAAATATTCCTAATCCACTCCAAGTTGCATAAACAATAGCAATGGGAATTTTATGTAGTACATGAGTAAGACAATATAGGGCCGTTAAATAACAGGTAGCAGCTATAAACGTTGGAATTATTTTTGTAAAATTTTGTGTTGAAGGAAGAAGTAACGTACCCGCAACTTCACAAAAAATTGCCACAAACATAAAAATATAAGCTTTTGTCACTATTTTAAAATATTATTATTTATTAAATCCTGCTTTATTTCATCTAAAATTGCCGGATCATCAATTGTTGCTGGCATTTTATATTCTTCTCTATCAGCTATTTTTCTAACTGTTCCTCTTAAAATTTTTCCTGATCTTGTTTTTGGAAGTCTTTTTACAACAATAGCTGTTTTAAAGGCTGCAACTGGCCCAACTTTATCCCTAACCATTTGAATACATTCCTTTGATATTGTTTCATTATCCTTTTGAACTCCGGCTTTAAGAGCTATTAAACCAATTGGCAGTTGCCCTTTTAATTTATCAGCAATTCCAATAACTGCACATTCAGCAACTGACTGATGTTCTGATAAAACTTCTTCAATAGCTCCGGTCGAAAGTCTATGACCAGCAACATTAATAATGTCATCAGTTCTTGACATGATCCAAATATAACCGTCATCATCTATGTGACCTGCGTCATAGGTTTGATAATAACCTTCATAATTTGTCATATAAGTTTTTTTATATCTTTCATCAGCATTCCACAGTGTTGGAAATGTTCCAGGGGGCAGTGGAAGTTTTACAACAATGTCTCCCATTTCATTTGGTTTAGCTATACTGTGGTCAGGCTTAATAACCTTAACATCATATCCTGGAACTGCTTTGCAAGCTGAGCCATACTTCGTTTTCATCATTTCTATGCCTGTGCAATTAGAACTAATTGCCCAACTAGTTTCAGTTTGCCACCAATGATCAATCACTGGAACTTTTAAAAGAGACTCAGCCCATTTAATAGTATCCGGATCTGCTCTTTCTCCTGCAAGAAATAAACTTTCAAATGAACTTAGGTCGTATTTAGAAAAAAATTTACCCTCAGGGTCTTCTTTCTTAATAGCTCTAAAAGCTGTTGGTGCAGTAAATAAAGACTTTACTTTATAGTCTGAAATTATTTTCCAAAAAGCCCCAGCATCCGGAGTCCCAACTGGCTTACCTTCAAACAATACGGTTGTGCATCCTTTAAATAGTGGAGCATATACAATATAAGAATGACCAACAATCCAACCGATGTCACTAGCTGACCACCAAACATCATCTTGATCAATATTGTATATATTTTTCATCGTCCATTTAAGAGCAGCAATGTGACCACCAACGTCTCTTACAATTCCTTTTGGAATTCCTGTTGTTCCCGAAGTATATAAAATATATGCAAATTCATTTGCATTCATTTCAGCACAATCAACATTTTTTGCATTTGATAGTGCTTCTTCCCAACTAATTTCATTAGGAGAATTTAATTCAACTTCATTGTCTGGTCTTTGGAACAAGATTAATTTTTCAATTTTGTGTGATGCTAGTTTTAGCGCTCCATCAACAAGAGGTTTGTACTGAACTGTCCTACCAGGTTCAAAACCGCATGAGGCTGTAAGCAAAACTTTTGCTTTACTGTCATCTATTCTGCTAGCCAACTCATTTGAAGCAAAACCACCAAATACCACTGAGTGAACTGCACCAATTCTTCCACAGGCAAGCATACCGATAACAGCCTCTGGTATCATCGGCATATAAATGATAACTCTATCTCCTTTTTTTATTCCTTGATTTTGTAACGCGCCTGCAAATTTTGAAACTTTCTCTCTTAATTCTTTGTATGTGAATTTTTTTTTATTACCTGTAATTGGACTGTCATAGATTAAAGCAGTTTTATCACCTCTGCCATTATCAATGTGAATATCTAAAGCATTATAACAGGTGTTTGTAATACCGCCTTCGTACCATTTATAAAATGGTGGGTTAGATTTATTTAAAATTTTTGTAGGCTTTTTAAACCAAAATATATCATCAGCAATTTTTCTCCAAAATTCTTCAGGATTTTTAATTGATTCGTCATAAATTTTTTGAAAGTCTGATTTCATTATTTTTTTTATCTGATTTGTTTTTTTTACAAAATTAAGTCTTAAGTTGTATTTAATTTTAAAAAGTTAATAAAATCAATACAAATTAAGGCAAAAAAACTCTTCAATTAACTAAATTAATTTGTTATTTAGCACCATGCTTTGGATCTAGTGTGGATAGATCCATGGTTTAAATTTAAACTAAAAAAAACAACTGAGAGGGAGTTTTTTATGAAAAAACTTAAATTGTTTGCTCTTGCAGCTTTAGCTCTAGTGGGCTTTTCAGGTGCAGCAAACGCAGAGACAGTTCTATTGGCTTCTGATGACTTTGTTGGAATTTCTTTTTGGGTAATTTCAATGGGTATGTTAGCTGCTACAGCTTTCTTCTTTATGGAGAGAGGCTCAGTAGCCGCTGGCTGGAGAACATCAGTAACAGTAGCAGGCTTGATCACTGGTATTGCATTCATTCACTACATGTACATGAGAGGTGTATGGGTTCAAACTGGAGATTCACCAACTGTTTATAGATATATTGATTGGTTAATCACTGTGCCATTACAGATGGTAGAGTTTTACTTAATCTTAGCAGCTGTTAGAAAAGTGCCATCAGGCATATTCTGGAGATTGCTAATTGGTTCAACAGTAATGCTTGTTGGTGGTTACCTAGGAGAAGCAGGATACATTAATGCAATGCTTGGCTTTATCATTGGTATGGCTGGATGGATTTATGTATTATATGAAATCTTCTCTGGTGAAGCTGGAAAAGCTGCAGCAAAAAGTGGTAACAAAGCACTTTCAACTGCTTTCAGCGCATTAAGAATGATAGTTACTGTAGGTTGGGCTATTTACCCATTAGGTTATGTATTTGGTTACCTAACTGGTGGAGTAGATGCTGAGTCACTAAACGTGATTTACAACTTAGCTGACTTTATCAACAAAATTGCATTTGGTCTAATTATCTGGGCTGCTGCAATGAGTGGACAAGGCGCAAGAAAGTAAATATCTAAGTAATATTTAATAGGGCGAGTATGTTTTGCATACTTGCCCTATTTTTTTTTACCCTTATATATTAATAAATGGCCAAGATTACCTACATAGAGCACGACGGAAAATCTCATACTATAGAAGTTGCAAATGGTTTAAGCGTAATGGAAGGCGCTGTCCAAAATAACATACCTGGAATAGATGCTGACTGTGGAGGGTCAATGGCATGTGCCACTTGCCACGTTTATGTCAAAGAAGAGTGGTTTAATAAATTACCAAAAAAAGAAGATGGGGAAGACGATATGCTCGATATGGCATTTGAACCAAAAAAAAATAGCAGATTAAGTTGCCAACTAATGGTTACAGATCAAATAGAAGGATTAGTTGTTAATCTTCCAGAAAAACAAGTTTAATGATTAAAACAGACGCATTAATAATCGGAGCAGGTCCAACCGGATTGTTTACAGCACATCAATTAAAACTAATTGGTTTAAGTTGTGAAATTGTTGATAATCTTGATAAGATTGGTGGTCAATGTATTGAACTTTATCCAGACAAACCAATTTATGATATTCCAGCAATACCAGAATGTACAGGAGAAGAATTAACAAACAATTTAATTAAACAATTGAAGCCTTTTAATATTAAATTTCATTTAAGTGAAAGAGTAGAGGAAGTAAAAAAAAATAATGAAAATTGGCATGTAAAAACAAACAAAGGCACAGAATTTAGTACGCCTAACATAATAATAGCCGGAGGAGTTGGATCATTTGAACCAAGAAAGTTTAGCCCCAAAGAATGTGAAAAATTTGAAAATAAATCAATATTTTATGCAATAAAAGATAAAAGTATTTTTAAAGGAAAAACGGTATCAATTTTTGGAGGTGGCGATAGTGCTCTGGACTGGGCTATTGAATTGTCGAATGATTCAAAAGTAAATTTAGTTCACAGAAGGGATGAATTTAGAGGAGCACAAGCAACAGTAGACAAAATGAATGAATTAGTAAAAATTAATAAAATAAATTTACTTACAAAATATCAACTTAAAAGTGTAAGCAGCAAAGACAACTTGGAAAGCATTGAAATAGAGCATGACAACAAAGAGATCAAAAATTTAAAAACAGATTATGTTTTAGGTTTTTTTGGATTAATTATGCAACTTGGACCAATAGCTAATTGGGGTTTAAATATTGATAAAAAAACAATTAGTGTTGATACAGAAAAATTTGAAACAAATCAAAAAGGCATTTATGCTGTAGGAGACATATGTACTTACCCTGGAAAATTGAAACTAATCCTGTCAGGTTTCCATGAAGGGGCACTAGCAGCAAGAGCGTGTTTTAAATTGGCCAGACCCAATGAAAAATATAGGTTTGAATTTACCACCTCTTCAAAATCTATTAAAGATAGGCTTGGTGTTAAAGAGTGATTGAATTATTTGCCGCAGATACTCCAAATGGAAAAAAAATTAGTATTATGCTTGAAGAGATTAATTTTGAATATAAAGTTACAAAAGTTAATCTTTTAGAGAAAGAACAATTTAATCCTGAATTTAGAAAAATAAGTCCATTTAGCAAAATACCAGTAGTAGTAGATCATAGCAATAACAAGGAAGCTATTTTTGAATCCGGAGCAATACTAATTTATTTAGGCGAGAAAAGTAATAAGTTTTATGAAAATGAAGATAGATTAAAAATTAATCAGTGGTTAATGGCTCAAATGGGATATGTAGGTCCTATAATCGGACAACATCATCAATTCCATCATTACAATCCTGGAAAAAGTAAATTCGGTGAGGATAGGTATTTTAAAATAACTAAATCGATCTATAAAGATTTAGATGAAAGGCTAGGACAGTCAAAATTTCTGGCAGGTGAAAAGTATTCAATTGCCGATATTGCTACTTGGCCCTGGATAGCTAGACATGAATGGCATGATATAGGATTGAAGAATTATAAAAACCTTACTAGATGGTATACAGAAATAGCAGATAGAGAAGCAGTATTTAAAGGATATAGTTTTATGGATAAAGAAGCAAAAATTCCTTTACCTTAATTATCTGCAAAAATTTTTTCTTCTTTTTCGTGTTTTTCCTGAGCTTCAATTGAAAGTGTAGCCACAGGTCTTGCCATTAATCTTTTTAATCCAATAGGCTCTCCAGTATCTTCACAAAATCCGTAAGTTCCATCTTTTATTCTTTTTAATGCTGAATCTATTTTTGAGATTAATTTAATCTGTCTATTAATAGCTCTCATTTCTACATTTTTTTCAGTATAAGAACTTGCTTGATCTACAATATCTGCAGACGTGCTATTATCATCCATAGAACTATTATATAGAGCTTCATTGTTTGTTTTTATTAAGTCAACTTTCCAATCAGTTAATTTTTTTTTAAAGAAAGCCAAGTGTTTTGCACACATATATTTTTCTTTTTCTTTGGGTATGTAGGTTTTAGAGATTTTAACCATAGTCAAATTTTAAACGTGCTGAATATATTCATGAATAAATTGGTGTCAAGAAACCATTAATTGTATAAATTAAGTAAAATGGCCATAAATAAAAACAAAATATTAAATTTATTTTATATTTTTTTAACAACTCATCTAATTATTTGGACAGCAATTCCAACTTTTACGAATAATAATTTACCGTTAGATACCATTGAAGCTTTGGCCTGGGGAAGTAACTTAGATTGGGGATTTAACAAACACCCTCCAATGAGCGCATTCTTAGTTGAAATTTTATATCTCTTGTTTGGGAATAAAGATTGGGCCTATTATTTACTTAGTCAATTATGTGTTGTTCTATCTTTTTTTATTATTTGGAACTTATCAAAGGAATTTTTAAAAAATCAAAACTATAGTTTTTTTTCTATTTTACTTTTAGAAGGAATTTATTTTTATAATTATACCACTCCAGAATTTAATGTTTATGTCTGTGAATTACCTTTTTGGGCGTTAACAGTATTTTATTGTTGGAAAGGTTTTAAAACTAATAAATATACTGATTGGTTATTATTTGGAATATTCTCAGCTTGTGGGATCTTATCGCATTATTTATTCGTATATCTACTTTTGTCCTTAGATGTAGTTTTTCTTTATATGATTTATAAGAAAAAAATTAATTTTAAATGCTTTATTTCATTAATCCCTTTTCTTTTGATTATTACTCCACATTTAATTTGGTTAGTCGAAAATGATTATATTACAGTTACTTATGGTCTTCACAGAACTGGAACTGGTGAACAAAATTTATTAGATCACATTACTCATCCATTAATCTTTTTAGGAAAACAAATTGTAATACTAATACCTTTTTTCTTAATGCTTTTGTTTTTAGTAAATAAATTTAAATTTAAATTTAATTTTAATGATAGTAAATTATTATTTTTATTAATAATAAATATTATTCCATTAACTTTAGTATTTTTAACTTCTATGATTATCGGAGTTAAAATCAGAACTATGTGGATGACACCATTTTATTTATTTTTTGGAGTTTTAGTAATTTATATTTTTCAATCTGAAATTAATTTAAATAAACTTAAAAGTTTTGTGACCGTGTTCCTAGTCTTTTTTATTTTCTCTCCTTTTGCCTATGCTTTTATTTCAGTTACTCAAAAGGACAAAAGAACAGATTATTCTGGAAAAGAAGAAGCTAAAAAAGCAATAATATTTTGGAATAATAACACTCAAGTTAAAGGTGAATTAAGTTATGTGAAGGGAAATGAATGGATAGCAGGAAATTTATCATATCATTTGCCAGAAAGGCCTAAATGGATTTATGATGCAAACGAAATCTTTATGTGTAATAAAAATTTAGAGTGTATAAAATATAAGTGATTAATTATGAATATAAACGATAAATGGAAAAAAATATTACTAGTTATAGCAATAGTTGCGGTAATCGAGTTTTCAGGTTTTGGAATAATTGCATCTTTGCTCAGATTGTTAAGCTCTGCTAGCTAATGAAAATAAAAATATTAATACCAGTTTATAATGACTGGCAGTCCGCTTTTAAACTATTAGAAAATATTAACTCTGAAGTTTCAAACTTAGGACATGAATTTTCTGTAATTATTGTAAATGATGCCTCAACAGAATCTAGACCTGAGTTATCTAAAAATTTAGACAATTTAAATTCTATTAAAATAATTAACATGAAAGAAAATAGAGGACACGCAAGGTGTAATGCTTCAGGTTTAAAGCATATTTATGAAAATGAAGAATTTGATTATGTAATTCCAATGGATGGAGATGGAGAAGATAGGCCTGTGGAAATTAAACAACTTGTAGATAATTTAAATTATCATCCTGACAAACCAATTGTCGGAGAAAGAATTAAAAGATCTGAGGGAGTTTTTTTTAAATTTTGTTATTTCACACATAAATTAGTTACTTCTACATTTACAGGGCAGTCTATAAAATATGGTAATTATACTTGTTTGCCAAAATCAATTGTTGAAAAAATGATTAATGAAAAAGCTACTTGGAGTAGTTTTTCAGGAGCTCTTGCAAAGATAGCAAAAGATAGAGCTTCAATACCGTCTGAAAGAGGAAAAAGGTACTTTGGCCCATCAAAAATGAGTTTTAAAAACTTACTTATACATTCGCTATCTATTGTTAGCGTCTTTAAAACAAACGTTCTAATTAGATCTATATTGTTTTTGATAGTTTATTTTTTTTTAATTCATCAAAACCTAACGCCAATTATGTTAATACCAATATTATTAATTTTAATTTTAATAGTTTCAGTAATTATAATATCTAAAAGAGAAAATTTAGATGAATTTAATAATTCATTAATAAATATTTCAAATATTGATAATTTAAAATAATGATTTTAACTACCGATCAAATTAAACACTTTAAAGAGGATGGGGCAATAATAATAAAAGATATATTCAAACCCTGGATAAGTATTCTAAGAGAAGGTTTTGAGAAAGTTTTAAAAAACCCAGGATCTCATGCTCGTGAAAATACAAGTATAAATGAAAGTGGTAGATTTTTTGAAGACTATTGTAATTGGGATCGGATTCAAGAGTTTAAAGAATTTGTGCAAAAATCTCCTGCAGCACAAATTGTTTCTGAAGCAACAAATTCAAAATCGATACAGGTGTTTCATGATCATATATTTGTTAAAGAGCCCAGTACAAGCAAACCAACTCCGTGGCATCAAGATATGCCATATTATTGTGTCGATGGGGAAGATACAGGAAGCTATTGGATACCGCTTGATGAAGTAAATAAAGAAAATACTTTAAAATTAATATTAGGTTCTCACAAGTGGCCCAAACTTATCCAGCCTACAAAATGGTCAAATGATAAACCTTGGTATAAAAATAAAAATGATTTTATGGAAATGCCTAGTATTGAGACATTAAATAATAAAATAATGATACCTGATCTCAAATTAGGTGATGCTGTTTTATTTAATTTTAAAATTGTCCACGGAGCATCCGGAAATAATACTCAAATTAGAAGACGCGCTTTTTCAGCACGTTTCCTAGGTGATGATGTAAGATATATAGATCGTGGTGGAGAAACATCCCCTCCATTTACTGGTATTAATTTAAAGACTGGAGATACTTTGCGGACTGACTGGTTTCCAATTGTTTGGAGCAGATAAAAAGTCATGATTAAAGTAATTCTCAAAAAAAATAAAATTGCAGCAGAAATAATATGTGATGTTAAAAATTTAAAAAGTACTGAAATACAAAAAATTAAATCTGTTTTAAATAATTGTGGAATGATTTTTTTCAGAAATCAAAATTTGTCTTCAGAAAATTATTTGAAATTTGCTAAAAAATTAGGAACTCCAGCCGATTATCCAAGGTTAAAGGGTTTAAATTCTAGATATAGCAAAATAACTGTTGTTGAAAGAAAGGCCACAGATAAAGGACCAAGTTTTGGTGAGCAATTTCACACTGACTCAATTTATACTAAAAAGCCCCCTCGATTTACAATGTTGTTATCAAAATTGGTACCTAAAAAAGGTCTAGCAAATACAGAATTTTCTTCACAATATTTAGCTTACAAAAATCTACCTTATAATATAAAAAAAAAATTAAAAAATCTAAAAGCAATTTATTCTTCTGAAGGACCTATATCGGTTACATTACAGGAAAGAACAAAAGAAAAAGGGAAACAAAAAAACGAATTAATTTCTAAACATAAAATAATAAAAAAAATTAATAAAAAATTAAGTATATTTTGTAGCCCAGGTCATTTTATAGGTTTCTACAATTTAAATAAAAAAGAAGAAACAAAATTAAAAAAAGTTTTATTTAAACACCAAGTTAAAAAGAAATTCCAATACTCTTTGGAATGGGAAAAAGATCAATTAGCTATTTGGGACAATAGATCAATGTTGCATCAAGCCACTCCCTTTAAGGGCAACAGAATAATGCATAGAATTACAATATACTAAGTTAAATGAATAAATATTTGGTCTTATTTTAAGCTTGCATTTCATTAAATAAGTTAAGAAAATACTTTTATAAAATATGACTGATAGAATTAAATATTTTCTTGAAGAGAGCAAAATGCCAAAAACTTGGTATAATATTTCAGCTGATCTTCCAAAACCACTTTCTCCAGTTCTTCATCCTGGTACACTTAAACCAATCGGACCAGATGATTTAGCCCCATTATTTCCAATGGCACTTATTGGACAAGAAGTATCACAGGATAGAGAAATTGAAATTCCAGAGCCTGTTAGAGAAATTTATAAACAATGGAGACCTTCACCATTGTACAGAGCAAGAAAACTAGAAAAGGCATTAGATACAACAGCTAAAATTTATTATAAATATGAAGGTGTTAGTCCAACAGGAAGTCACAAACCAAATACAGCTGTAGCGCAAGCTTTTTTTAATAAAGAAGAAGGTACAAAAAAAATTACAACAGAAACAGGTGCAGGTCAGTGGGGAAGTTCTCTAGCATTTGCATGTTCAATTTTTAAAATCGAACTTGATGTTTACATGGTTAAAGTTAGTTATGAACAAAAACCATATAGAAAAATGATTATGCAAACTTTTGGAGCAAATTGTTATGCTAGTCCATCAAACAGAACTCCAACAGGTAAAGCAATTTTAGAAAAAGATCCAAACAATACTGGAAGTTTAGGTATAGCTATATCTGAAGCAGTTGAAATGGCTGCGCAAGATGATCATACGAAATATTCTCTTGGGAGTGTTTTAAATCATGTATTGATGCATCAAACTATTGTGGGAAATGAAGCAATAATGCAAATGGAAATGGCAGATGATTACCCAGATATATTAGTTGGATGTACGGGTGGAGGAAGTAATTTTTCTGGATTAGCTTTTCCTTTCCTTGGAAAAAAGTTTAGAGAAAAAAAAGATATTAAAGTAATTGCTTGTGAACCAAAATCTTGTCCTACTTTAACTAAAGGAAAGTTTGCATATGATTTTGGAGATACAGGAATGCGTACGCCATTAGTTAAAATGCATACTTTAGGATCTTCATTTATGCCACCATCAACTCATTCAGGTGGTTTAAGATACCATGGTATGGCTCCTTTAGTCAGCCATTTAACAGATTTAGGAGCTATTGAACCTAAAGCATTTGGCCAAAAAGAATGTTTTGAAGCAGGAGTAAAATTTGCAAATGCAGAAGGCATTGTTCCAGCACCAGAAGCTACTCACGCTGTTAAAGGTGCAATAGATGCAGCACTTGAATGTAAAAAAAATGGAGAAAAGAAAACAATTCTTTTTAATTTATGTGGTCATGGACATTTTGATATGCAAGCATATGGAGATTATTTCAATAATAAGCTTTCAGATGACAAGTATAACGAGGATGATGCAAATAAAGCTTTAGAAAAACTACCTAAAATTGCATAGAAAAAATTAATCATTATTATTAATATTTATAACTAAAAAATAGAGTTGCTCTATTCAGTTCTATTAATTAAATATCCCCATGTATTTTATAAATCCATTTAAAGGTTTAAGACCAACAAAAGAAAATGCCTCATCAGTCGCGGTTTCTAGCACCGATCATTTATCAAAAGATTCTGTTGTAGATCATAAAAACAATAATTCTTGGAGTTATTTAAATGTTTTTGGTGAAAAGGATAATTCTAAATCTAAAGATCAATTTGAATTAATGAAAAAAAAATCAATCTTAAAAAAAGATAAAAAAAATTCATTTTATATTTATAAAATATCAACAGAAAATCATTCACAAGTAGGAATAGTTGGAACTGCAAAATTGTCTGCTTATGACAACTTACATATACGAGGTCATGAAGAAATATTTTTTGAAAGATCCCAAAAAAGAATGAAACAAATGGACAATTTAAATGCGCAAATAGGTCCTATATATGCCGTGTATCCTGATAACAAGCAACTTAATGATTTAGTGAAAAAAGAACTAGTTAATTCCCCAGAATACTCTTTTGACGGTATGGATGGAAGTAAGCATGAGATGTGGGTTGTTGATGATGAAAATAAAGTTTTAGAAATATCTGATTTGTTTAATTCTATAAATAGAATTTATATTGCAGACGGACATCACAGAATGGATGCATTGTTAAAGCTCTCAAAATTTAAGCAACATAAAAACCATGATCATACTGGAAGTGAATTATATAATTATTTTATGATAGCAATTTTTCCAACAAGCCAGGCTAGGATACTAGATTATAATAGACTTATAAAAGATTTATATGGATACTCACCTTCAGATTTTATTAAGGAAATTAAAAAAAAGTTTAAAGTTGAAAAACAGAGTTCTTCATACAAACCTGAAAAATCTCAAATATTTGGAATGTATTTAGAAAAGCAATGGTATTCTTTGGAACTTAAAGAGAAACCTCATCAAAATTTATTTCATATTATTAATTTAGATATAAATTTGTTGCATTACTATCTACTAGAACCTACTTTAGGAATAGGGGATCCAAGATACGATAATAGAATTGATTTTTTGGCAGGTTTTCATGGATTGGAAGGTATTGAAAAAAAAGTAGATTCGGGTGATGCAAAAGTTGGTTTTGCTCTATTTGCCACTCAAATGGAAAATGTAATTAGTTTTGCAGATAAAAAATTAAATATGCCTCCCAAATCAACTTGGTTCGATCCAAAACCATTAGATGGTCTAGTGGCATATGATTTTGAATAAAATTTATTATTTTCTTTTTATGTTCTATTCCTGCGTCAATTGTTCATTATTTATTGCTAAAAAATATATATAAAAAAAATAATGATATATCTTTTTAAAAACAAATATATCTAAAAACTTAATTTATGGAAAAGCCAAGCTCAAAACCTGATAATCCAAATTTTTCTAGCGGACCTTGCTCTAAGCGCCCAGGTTGGACTATAGATGCATTAAAAAATACACCTATAGGAAGGTCTCATAGACACAAAGTATGTAAAGAAAGATTAAATGAAGTAATTGTTAAATCAAAAAAAATTCTTCAATTACCGGAAGATTACCACGTAGGTGTAATGACTGGTTCGAATACTGGAGCTTTAGAGGCTGCACTGTGGTCTCTTTTAGGCTGTAAAGGTGTTGACGTTTTAGCTTGGGAAAATTTTGGAAAAGATTGGGTTATAGATATTCTTGATCAATTAAAAATTAAAGACGTAAATAGTCATGTAACTGATTATGGAATTCTTCCTGATTTATCAAAAGTGAATTTTAAAAATGATGTAGTTTTTACTTGGAATGGCACAACAGCAGGTGTCAGAATTCCAAATGGTGACTGGATACCGGATGATAGAGAAGGTCTAACAATTTGTGATGCTACATCTGGTATTTTTGCTATGGATATGGATTATAGTAAATTAGATGTAATTACTTGGTCATGGCAAAAAGTTTTGGGTGCAGAAGCTGCTCATGGAATGATAGCAATTTCACCTCGAACTATTGAAAGATTAGAAACCCATGTACCACCTTGGCCAATTCCCAAATTATTTAGATTAGCAAATAAGAAAAAACTAATTAAAAGCATATTTGAAGGTGGAATAATTAACACACCATCAATGATTTGTGTTGAAGATGGTTTGGATGCTTTGAATTGGGTTGAGTCAGTAGGCGGCACTAAAGAATTAGTAAATATTTCAAATCAAAATTTAAAAATTGTAGAAGATTGGATTGAGAAAAGCGATAATTTCAAATTTATGTGTGAAGATAAAAATATTAGATCTTCAACAAGTATAACTGTTCTAATTAAAGACGAATGGTTTACAAAACATAACGAAGAAGATCAAAGAGGAGTATTAAAAAAATTATTCTCACTTCTAGAAAAAGAAGGTGTTGCCAATGACATTAATGGTTATCCTAAAGCACCACCTAGCATAAGGATATGGGGTGGGTCGACTGTACAAAACAGGGATATGAAAGTTCTTTTACCTTGGATTGATTGGGCTTATAATTCTGTAAAAAATAATGCCTAAAGTTTTAATTTCAGACTCAATGAGCAATGTTGCTCAAAAAATTTTTGAAAAAAATAATATTTCAGTAGATGTAAAAACAGGTTTGTCAGAAGAAGAAATAATTAAAATTATTCCAGAATACGATGGTATTGTTGTGAGATCGGCAACAAAAGTTACTAAAAATATAATTGAAGCAGCAAAAAATTTAAAAGTAATTGGAAGAGCCGGCGCTGGCGTTGATAATATTGATGTTCCTATGGCAAAGGAAAAAAATATGATTGTTATGAATACACCTGGTGGAAACGCCAATGCAACTGCTGAACATGCGTTTGCTTTAATAATGTCTGTGCTTAGAAGAGTTCCTTTTGCCAATGAAACAACGCATAAAGGACAATGGGAGAAAAAAAATATTAAGGGAACTGAGCTTTCTAAAAAAACATTAGGAATAGTAGGTTTTGGAAACGTAGGAGTAAGATTAAGTAATCTTGTAAAAGGTTTTGATATGAAGATACTTGTGAATTCAAAATCACTAGAGTCTAGAAAAAAAGATTACCCACACGTAGAGAATGTGAGCTTTGATGATTTGATAAGCAAAAGTGATATTATCAGTTTTCACTGTAAGGCCCCTAAGGACGGAAAGCCAATGATCACTAAAGAGCATTACAAAAAAATGAAGCCTACATCTTATATAATTAATGCAGCACGTGGAAATATTGTTGATGAAAAAGATTTAAATGATGCATTAAATGAAAATTTAATTGCAGGTGCAGCGATAGATGTGTTTTCCAAAGAACCAGCAAAAGAAAATATCTTGTTTAATAATCCAAAAGTAATTTTGTCACCTCACATAGCAGCTTCCACAACCGAAGCCTCAATAGTAGTTGCTGAAATGGTTGCAAATCAATTATCAGATTTTTTACTAAAAGGCGTTAAGATTAACACTGTTTAGTGAAAAAATTTTTAGCAATATTATGGTTGAGTTTACTATGTTGTACTATTGGAAATAGCAGTGAATGGAAAATAAAAAATAAATGGAAAGTTTCTTGTGGTATCGCAGATAAAGAGTCTTTGGTAGTAAACGGAAAACCTAAAACCAGGTATAACAAAAAAGAATTTAAACTTGAAAGCGTTATATTTAAACTTGATAAAGGAGACGTTGGTAGCTGCCCAACAGACAAAAAACCTGCAGGTGGCTATCCTTATTCTGGAAGACAAGAAATTACACACAGATTACCTATAGGCAACACTGTATTTGAAACAGACATACTTGTTGAAGGAGCACCTTCAGCTAGATCTACATTATTTCAAATTCATGATGGAAGAAATAAAGGAGCGCCACCATCCTGGATTGGTGTAGGAGGAGATTGGAAAATAAAACATAAGTTCCCAAAAGGAGAATGTTCTTCAGAAAACTGTAAAATGATTAAGTATTTATATTTAGAACCAGGCAAAGAATATAGGTTCAAAGCTGAAATTAATTATGAAAAAAACGCAAAAAATTTATCTGTTAGATATTATTTAAACGATATTTTTATGCTTCAACATTTAAACGTTCCTTTGTCAAAAAAAAATACTGATGGACCTTATGGACCTAGCAAACCCTACATGAAAATTGGAATTTATAGAATTGGTGAAACAGGTACCACTACTTATTCTTATAAAAATCTAATTATTAAAAATAAGAAAAAGTAACTTTTTAGACAGTTTTTATTGTTGGTAGTGAATAAAAATCTGCTGTATCTATTCTAGAAGAGTGCTCTCTTTTCATATTCCATCTCTTTTGAACTCCAGCACTGGCAAGACTTATTGCGGATCTTCCATATCTATAATTTGTATTATCAATTGATCTCATTAAACTATTTATCTTTTCATCTTTTTCAGATGAAAATAAATTCTTTTTTCCATCATCATTTGACAGTCCTGTTAGTAGTACACCTGCTTTTTGATAACGATAACCATTTTTGAAAATTTTTTCTAAAGCAGACAATGCAGTCTTAACTATTTCGATACTATTGTTTGTTGCAATTGGAAAATCAATTGTTTTTGAATTTGAATAATATCCAAACTTATTTTGAAAAGGACTTGTTCTAATGAAAATAGTTATTGATTTTGCAATTAAAGACTCTGATCTAATTTTTTCTGAAGCATTTAAACAATAATTTGCAATAGCTTCTTTTAGTTCTTGAAATTTTTCTACTCTTTGACCAAATGAACGTGATACTACACAGCTCTTTCTTTTTGATACAGTTTTTTCTAAACCAATACAAGTAATACCTCTAAGTTCCATCGCAGTTCTAGAACTTAAAACATTAGAACTTTTTTTGATCCAAGTATTAGAAATATTTTTTAATTGTTTAGCATTATAAATTCCATTTTGATGATAAAATTTTGTTAGCTGTCTTCCAACACCCCAAACATCATTAATTTCTACTTTTTCTAGTATCGGATCAATATTTTCAATTCCAATTAAACTTGTAACTCCAGATTCTTTTTTTTTAGCAATATGATTTGCAACTTTGCTTAAGGTTTTTGTTTTAGCAATCCCAATACTTGTTGGAATACCAGTCCATTGTAAAACTGTACTTCTAATTTCTTTTCCAACATCTTCTATCTCATCATCAGGAAAATTTGATAAATCTAAAAAAGCCTCATCAATTGAATAAACTTCCATATCAGAGTTAAAACGTTTCAAAGTTCGCATCACTCTTCTTGAAATATCTCCATACAAAGAATAACCAGATGAAAAAACTTGAACATTATTTTTAATAATAATATCTTTTGCTTTAAAATAAGGTTCTCCCATTTTTATTCCTAATGCTTTTGCTTCGTTAGATCTTGAAACAATACACCCATCATTATTTGATAAAACAACAACTGGCTTTTTTCTTATTTTAGGATTAAATAATCTTTCACACGAAACATAGAAAGAATTACAATCAACTAACGCTATTTTTTTAGTATGTTGAATGGATGACATAAGTTACAACTCCCCAAATAAAAATATCTTCTTCTTCATTAATTAAAATTCTATCCTCAAAATTTTTAGATCCAGATGTTAAAAATCTTTTATCCCTCTCTTGAACAAAACTTTTAACTACAAGTTCATCATGAACATTTGCTATAACTGTTGAGAAGTTTTTTGGTGTTAAACTTTTATCAACTAACAACAAATCTCCATCATTTATACCAACATCAATCATTGATTTTCCTTGAACTCTTATGATGAAAGTTGCTGGAACATTTTTGATTAAATGAACATTTAGATCAATATCTTCCTCAATATAATCTGTTGCAGGAGACGGAAAACCAGCGCCGGCTTTGTGTAAATAGTAGGGTATTGTTAGCTTCATAAATGTTCTTATTTTGTTCTAATTAATATATAAGTTATTCAGTAGTGTCAATCAGGTTGTATTTTGAGTCTGGAAGTGAATCAAAAGTGAATCAAAAGGTGAACATTGAAACCACATTTTGTGGCCTTGTGGATAACTTTAACCAAGGATAGTTTGAATCCCATAATAAATATGAAAAAACTTATAGGAATATTAGTTCTAAGTTTGTTATGGAGCAGTATTGTTTCAGCAAAAACTCTTAAAGTTATTGATGGTGACACAATTGTTCTAAATGGTGAGAAGATACGCTTTTCAGGAATTGATACACCAGAATTAAAACAAACTTGTTTGAAAGATAACGAAGAAGTAGGTTGTGGTATGTTTGCAAAGATGCTGCTAATTAAAAAGATCGGCAATAATACACCCATATGTATTGGTAAAGAAAAGGATTTTTACAAAAGAACTCTAGCAGAATGTTTTGTTAATGGCGAAAGCTTATCAAAATTTTTAGTAAGAAGTGGCTATGCTTTTGCTTATAGAAAATATTCAACAAAATTTGTTAAAGATGAAGATTTTGCAAAAATAAATAAACTAGGGATGTGGTCAATGACTTTTAAATATCCGTGGGATTTTAGAAAAGGGTCATAAAAATAAAGGAAAAAATGAAAAAACTAACATGTCATTGTGGAGGAGTTGAAGCAGAAGTTAATGTTCCAGAAAAAGGATTTCAAAAGATAATGCGTTGTAATTGTTCTATCTGCAAAAGAAAAGGATATATTATAGGAGTTTTAGGCCCAGGTGATTTTAGTCTAGTTAAAGGAGAAGATCTCTTAACACTTTATCAATTTAAAACAAAAACTGCTCAACATTATTTTTGTAAAGTTTGTGGTATTCATACTCACAACAGACCAAGAAGTAATCCAAAAATATATGGTGTTAATATTGCTTGCATTGAAGGTATAAAACCATTCGAGATAGAAAATGTTCCAGTTAATGATGGAGAAAACCATCCCTTAGATCAAAAAAAATAATTTTTATATGCATCCAATTGACGAGTGTTATAAGAAAGTAAAGAATGATTGTTTTAAATTTATAAATTTACAAGAAACAAAAAAAAATAAATTTAAAAACAAAAATAATATGCTCAAATCTTATTTAATACCTTTGAGCTTTTGGATTAAAAAAAAATTAAAAAAAAAATCCCCATTGATTATTGGTTTATCTGGTGGCCAAGGCACAGGAAAGACTACAATCACTTCGATAATAAACTTAATACTAAGAAAATATTTTAAACTTAAAGTTTTTCAAGTTTCTATTGATGATTTTTACAAAACCAGGAAAGATAGAATAAAATTGTCAATTACAAAACACCCTTTATTAATTACAAGGGGAGTACCAGGGACTCATGATCATAGGATTATTTATGAATTCTTTAAAAAAATTAAAAGTAAAAAATTTAGTAAATTAAGATTACCAAAATTTGATAAATCTAAAGATGATAGATGCCACAAAAAATTATGGTATAAAATTAATTCAAGACCAGATGTAATAATTTTTGAAGGCTGGTGTGTTGGTGCAAAACCTCAAAAAAATTCAGAGCTTATTAGATCAATAAATTCATTAGAAAGAACAGAAGATCCAGATTTAGTTTGGAGAAATTATGTTAATATTCAATTGAAAACACATTATAAAAAATTGTTTAAACAAATTAATGAAATAATTTATCTTAGAGCTAATAATTTTAAAATGCTCCAAAAATGGAGAATAAAACAAGAAAAAAAACTTAGGTTAAAATCAAAAAGTAAAAAAAATTTAAGGATTATGAATAGAAGTGATATAATAAATTTTATGCAAACATACCAAAGAATTACCCAAAACATGTTTAAAGATGCGCCAAAATATGCCTCGATTGTAATGAAATTAAATAGTAATCATCAAATTAATTTAATTAAATATAGATAAATGAAAAAAATTATTTTAATTATTGTTTCGTTAGTTTTTTTTATACCTAAAGTATTTGCAGTAACATTATCCGAAGCTCTTACTCAGGCTTATAAAAATAATCCTGAATTAAATGCTGAAAGAGAGAATATTAAAGTTTCTGAAGAAGATTTAAATATTTCTAAAGGAGAATATCTTCCAACTCTAACTTTGAGCGGAAGCAAAAGTCAAGAGAATACAAATAAATTAACCAATCAATCTGGAGGAGATGCGTCTATTACGGATGTAGACCCTCTATCAACTTCTATAACTATAGAACAAACATTGATTGATTTTGGAAGAAGCGCTCAAAATGAAAAAAATATAATTGGAATTAGTCTTGCAAAAGCAAAATTATTAAAAAAAGAACAAGATATTTTATATAAAGCTATAGAAGCTTATACAGGTCTTATTTTAGTGAATGAAAAATTTGAAATTAATAAAGCAAATGTTAATTTATTGGAAAGACAAGTTGAGACAGATAGCATTAGACTTGAAAGAGGCCAAGTTACACTTTCAGATGTTGCTCAATCAGAATCTTCTTTAGCTGAAGCTCAAGCAAGACTTATTCAATCTGAAAATGAAGTTTTAACAAGTAAATTAAATTATGAAAATATTATTGGACCACTAACCAACTCAAAATCATTAGTTAAAAATTCAACATTAAATTTTATAATGCCAAGTAGTTTAAATTCAGCAATTGAATTATCAAAAAAAAATAATCCCGACTTAACAATTTCTAAATTAGAGTACGAACAATCAGAAAAAGATACAATAATTGCGAAATCTGATTTATCACCAACTGCTAAATTATCTTTTGAAAGATCTTATAGCGAAGATCTAAGCTCTACTTACGATGAAAGAGAAAAAGATATTTTAAAGGCAACAGTATCTTGGCCTTTTTATTCAGGAGGCAAAAATAGAGCTACCTATAACAAAAAACAAAATTTGCAAACTAGAAAAAGATTACTTTTAAATAATACAACTAAGATAAATGATACAAATGTTGCAAGTGCTTGGTCAAATTTTCAATCTAGCAAAAGTTTATTAAATTCAGTTGAACTACAAGTTAAAGCAGCAGAAATAGCAAATGAAGGAATTACCGCAGAGTATGAAAGTGGTGTTGGAAGAACGACTCTAGAAGTTATTCAATCAAATTCTTTTTTGTTAAAT
>CACENP010000002.1 GCA_902560815.1 uncultured Pelagibacteraceae bacterium | reverse complement strand
CTAATAATTGACGATATTGCTTATAAGAAAATAAAAGATGCTAAAGCAACTTTGCAAATTAAAGGATTTCAAAGTAGCAAAAAAGTATTTTTTAAAAAAATAAATTATAAAGAAAACAGTAATATAATTGAGATAAGTAATTTAGAAATAAATAATAATAAAATATTAAATATAGATTCTATCAAGTTTGATTTTTTGAATATAAATAATTTTAGAAATCAAATAAATTTAATAAAAAATAATAGCAACTATTCATTAACGGGAAAAAGTTTTGACAGCACTGTACTTATAAATAATATTTCCAATTCTGAATCCGATAAGAATTTTTTTGAGATATTCAAAAATTTACACTCCGTTATAAAAATTATGATTAATGAAGTTAAGCTTGATCAAAATAATGTTGTTAATAATTTAAATGGACATTTAGAAATCAGAAATAGTAAAATTTTTGATTTAAATTTAAATTCTAATTTTAGTATTGATGAAAAACTATTTGTTTCTATTAAAACTAATAAAGACAATAGTATTGTGACAACATTTCATTCAGATAGAGCAAGTCCTTTTGTCAAAAAATATAAATTCATAAAAGGCTTTGAAGAAGGAAATTTAGATTTTACTTCTGAAAAAATTAATAATGTTACTAAATCTAAGCTCGTAGTTGACAATTTTAAGGTTCAAGAAATTCCTGTGCTAGCTAAAATATTAACTTTAGCTTCACTCCAAGGAATTGCAGATCTTTTAACTGGAGAGGGTGTAAGATTTACTGACTTTGAAATGATTTATACAAAAAAAGGAAGTTTAGTAACCATTGATGAAATCTATGCAATAGGACCGGCGATATCAATTATGATGGAAGGATATGTAGAAGAAAAAAAATTGATAAGTTTAAGAGGAACCTTGGTACCTGCAACCACTATTAATAGAACAATTTCATCTTTACCGTTGATTGGAGAAATACTTATTGGAGACAAAGTAGGAGAAGGAGTTTTTGGAGTTAGCTTTAAAATAAAAGGGCCACCTGAAGATTTAAAAACAACAGTAAATCCTATAAAAACTTTAACACCAAGATTTATAACGAGAACTTTAGAAAAAATAAAAAAAAATTAAACTAATTTAATTTTTATATGTTTTTTTTTCCCGATTGATAATTTTAAAGAACTATCTTTATCAAATAAATTTTTTTGTATCAAAAACTTTTCATCATTAATCACTTCGCTATTTATTTTTACTCCTTTGCCTTTAATAAGTCTTCTAACTTCACTTTTTGAGATTTCAATTTTTGATAAAATAATTAAATCTACTATATTTATACTACTTTTTTCTTTACTTAATTGAACTTCAACTGAAGGTAAACTTTCCCCTAATGAATTTTCGACAAAAGTTTTCTTTGCAGTTTTTTCAGCAGATACAGCTTCATCTTTTCCATGAAGCATCGAAGTAGTTTCATTTGCCAACTTTATCTTTAACTGATTGATATCTTCACCTTTTATTTTGTTTATTTCATCAGTGCTTAAGTCAGTAAACATTTTTAAAAATTTAATAACATCTCTATCATCAATGTTTCTCCAAAATTGCCAGTAATCATATGCTGATAATAATTTTTTATCTAACCATATAGCGCCAGTTTCTGTTTTTCCCATTTTAGCTCCTGAAGCTAAAGTTATTAGAGGCGTAGTTAATCCATATGCCTGTTTATTTGAATATCTTTTTATAAGCTCAGTACCATTTACTATATTTCCCCATTGATCAGATCCACCAATCTGCAATGTACAATTTTCTTTTTTATTTAATTCTAAAAAATCATATGCTTGTAATATCATATAGTTAAACTCCATATAACTTAAAGATTGTTCTCTATCCAGTCTAGTTTTTACACTTTCAAATGTTAGCATCTTATTTATTGTAAAATGTTTTCCAATATCTCTTAAAAAAGAAATATAATTTAAACTTTTAAGCCAAGAATAATTATTTACGAATATAGGTTTTGTTTTTGGATCGTTATTATCTAAATAATTTTTTAATATTTTTTCAATATTTTTAATATTTTTTTCTATTTCTTCTTCAGTTAGTATTTTTCTTGTTTTATCTTTTCCGGACGGATCGCCAATTCTAGTTGTACCACCACCTATTAATACAATTGGTCTATGACCGTGCTTTTGCATTAGTCTTAGACACATTATTTGTAGCAAGCTTCCGATATGAAGACTTTCAGCAGTACAGTCAAAACCGATATAACCTTTGATTTTCTCTTTATTTAATAATTTAGACAATTCTTCTTCACTCGTGCATTGATAAAAATACCCTCTATCTTTAAATTCTTTTAAAAATTTATTCATAGGTCTATAGTTCCACAATATACATTATTTAATAAAAAAAAATAAGAATGGGAAAAATTTACACAGCTTTAGGCTTAATGAGTGGAACTTCGATGGATGGAGTAGATGCTTCCATAATTAAGTCAGATGGTAATAGAGAATATTCAATAATATCTGACGAATACTTTGAATATAATGATGATTTTTACAGTAAATTAATAGATATAAGGGATAAAGTCTCAATAGAGGATGATTTAAAAAAATATTCAGATGAAATAAAGTCTCTTGAAAGAGAAATTGCACTATTAAACGCTGATATTGTTAACACAATCGTTAAAAAGTCGAATATAGAAATTGATTTTGTAGGTTTTCATGGACAAACAATATTTCATAATCCTGAAAATAAAATTACTAAACAGCTGGGCGATGGAAATCTATTATCACATTTGACTAAAAAAATAGTTATTAATAATTTTAGACAAAATGATTTACAAAATGGTGGCCAAGGTGCCCCACTAGCATCAATTTATCATAAATTATTAGCTCAAAATTTTAAAGAAGAAGGAAGAATTGAATTACCAATTGTAATCCTAAATATTGGTGGTATTGCGAATACTACATCAATAAATGAAAATTATGAAATGATCAGTATGGATATAGGTCCAGGTAACTGCTTAATTGACAAATGGATAAGACTTAATTCTGATAAAAATTTTGATAATAAAGGAGAAATTGCAAAATCAGGCAATATAGATAAATTTATTTTAGAACAAACAATAGATAATTTTTATTACAATGAAACTAGCAAAAATAAATCTCTTGATATTAACGATTTTGATGTTTCATTTGTCAAAGGTCTTTCTTTTGAAGATGGAGCTGCAACATTAACTGAATTAACAGCAGATATTTTGTCTAAAAAATTATTGAATAATAATATTTATGTCTGCGGTGGAGGAAGAAAAAATAATTTTTTAATCGATCTAATTCAAAAAAAAATAAAAAAAAAAATTATTCAAATTGACGAACTGGATGTAGATGGAAGTTTTATAGAATCTCAAGCATTTGGTTATCTCGCCATCCGATCTTATCTTGGATTACCCATTTCTTTTCCCGAAACTACAGGATGCAAAGAGCCGACTACCGGTGGTGTAATAATTAAAAACTTTTAATATAAAGCGGATTCTTTTTTAACATATTTATTTAAAGATTTAATTAGCGCTTGGTCATTTTTTGAAAAAAAATGATTAGCTTCAGGCACAGCTTCAAATTCAACTTTAATGCCTTTTTGTGCACTTAATCTTTTATTTAATTCGTTAATATTATTAATAGGTACTAACTCATCTTTTTTTCCATAAATCATTAAACCTGAGGAAGGACACGGAGATAAAAATGAAAAATCATAAACATTTGGCTGTGGTGAAATTGCTATAAATCTATTTATTTCAGGTCTCCTCATCAGTAACTGCATTGATATTAAAGATCCAAAAGAAAATCCTGAAATCCAACACTGTGAATTGTCAAAATTTTCTCTTTCTAACCAATCAAGTGCAGCAGCAGCATCTGCAAGTTCTCCTTGACCATTATCAAACTCTCCATCACTTTTTCCTACACCCCTAAAATTTACTCTACAAACTGAAAAATCATTATCCATAAATACACGAAAAGTATCTACAACTACTTTATTATTCATTGTTCCACCGTATTGAGGGTGCGGATGTAGAACTAAGGCTATTGGAGAAGTATTTTTTTTACTTTTAAAATATTTTGCTTCAAGTCTTCCAGCTGGTCCAGGTATAAATATTTCTAATATTTTGCTATCCATAAAAGATATTGATAATTATTCTCAAAAAAAAATTATATTTTTCTATCAAAATTGAGCGACAAAAAGCAAGTCTTTAAATTATGTATAAACTTGACTAAATTAGTCAGGTATATATAAAGCCCGTGGATTGCGGAAAATATGAAATTATCAAGTAAAGGTAGATATGCTGTAATGGCACTTGCGGATCTTGCAAAGTTTGATCCTAATGAGCCAGTTTCTCTTAGGGATATATCTTTAAGACAAGGTATATCATTAGTTTACCTAGAACAATTATTTTTAAAACTAAAAAAAAACAAAATTGTTAGTAGTGTTAGAGGAAACAAAGGTGGCTACATATTAAATAAAAATGCATCTGAAATAAATATTTCAGAAGTACTCTCCGCGGTTGAAGAAAAAGTAAAAACAGTAGGTTGTGTAAAACATTCCAAAAAAGGATGTAATGGCAAAAGTGCAAAATGTATTACTCATAACTTATGGGATGAACTTGAAGATTATATCAATAATTTTTTTGAAAGAAAAAAACTGAGTGATTTAATTAACCAAAAAGAAAATATAATTTAAATGAGAGAAAAACAAATAGATAAATTAAAAGATTATAAATATGGATTTACTACTGATATTGAAAATATTAGAGCACCCAAAGGTCTAAACAAAGAAGTGATAAAATTTATATCTCAAGCAAAGAAGGAACCAAAATGGATGTTGGATTGGAGAATGAAAGCTTTTGAAAGATTAAAAAATTTAAAAGAACCAAATTGGCAAAAACCAAAATATCCAAAAATTGATTACCAGGATATTTATTATTATTCAGCTCCTAAAAGTGCAAGTGAAAAGCCAAAAAGCATAGATGAACTTGATCCTAAACTTTTAGAAACATATAAAAAACTAGGTATACCATTACAAGAACAACAAAGATTAAATGGTATTGCAGTAGATGCTGTATTCGATTCTGTTTCTGTAGCTACAACCTTTAAAGAAAAACTAAATGAAGTAGGAGTGATTTTCTGTTCAATTTCAGAGGCAATACAAAAACATCCGGAACTTGTAAAAAAATATTTAGGCTCAGTAATTCCTTTAACAGATCATTATTTTGCAACTTTAAATTCAGCTGTTTTTACAGATGGCTCTTTTGTTTATATTCCACCTGGAGTGAAATGTCCTATGGAACTATCAACATATTTCAGAATTAATGCATCTCAAACAGGGCAATTTGAAAGGACATTAATAATTGCAGATAAAGAAAGCTATGTAAGTTATCTAGAGGGCTGTACTGCTCCAATGAGAGATGAAAATCAACTTCATGCAGCCAATGTAGAGTTAGTTGCTTTAGATAATGCTGAAATAAAATATTCAACCGTTCAAAATTGGTACCCTGGAGATGAAAATGGAAAAGGTGGAATTTATAATTTTGTAACCAAAAGAGGTTTATGCAAAGGGATAAATTCTAAAATTTCTTGGACACAAGTAGAAACAGGATCAGCTATTACCTGGAAATATCCTAGCTGTGTCCTCCAAGGAGATAATTCTATTGGAGAGTTTTATTCTATTGCAATTACAAACAATCATCAAAAAGCTGATACAGGAACAAAGATGATTCATTTAGGCAAAAACACTAAGAGTAAAATTATTTCAAAAGGAATTAGCGCAGGCTTTTCTGATATGACTTATAGAGGATTAGTAGACATATCTTCTAAAGCTAAAAACTCTAGAAATTACACACAATGTGACTCTTTACTTATGGGTAATAAATGCGGTGCACATACAGTTCCTTATATTAAAAATAAAAATCCAGACTCTAATATAGCCCATGAAGCTACTACTTCTAAAATAAGTGAAGAACAGCTTCATTATTGCCAGCAGAGAGGTTTAAATCCTGAAGAAGCTGTAGGATTAATTGTTAATGGTTTTTGCAAAGAAGTCCTACAACAATTGCCTATGGAGTTTGCCGTTGAAGCACAGAAACTTGTTGGAATAAGCTTAGAAGGAAGCGTTGGTTAAATGTTAAAAATAAAAAATTTGAATGCTGATATAGAAAATAAGTCAATTTTAAATAACTTTAATCTTGAAATAAAACCAGGTGAAGTGCACGCGATAATGGGACCGAACGGATCAGGAAAAAGTACTTTATCTAATATTTTATCAGGAAAAAAAGGGTACGATGTTTCAGGAGAAATTTTATTTGAAAATAAAAATATTTTTGAACTCGAAACTGAAGAAAGAGCACACAAAGGAATATTTTTAGCTTTTCAATATCCTTTAGAAATACCAGGCGTGAATACAAATATTTTTTTAAAAACATCTCTCAATGCAATTAGAAAAGCCAGAGGAGAAAAAGAACTTGATGCAATAGAATTTTTAAAATTAGTAAAATTAAAAGCAAAGGAACTAAAATTTGACGAAGAAAAATTAAATAGACAATTAAATGTAGGATTTTCTGGCGGTGAAAAAAAGAAAAATGAAATTTTACAAATGTCTATTTTAAATCCAAAACTTTCAATTTTGGACGAAACCGATTCTGGTTTAGATATTGATGCACTTAAAATTGTGGCTGATGGAGTAAACTCATTAAGAAAAAAAGATAATTCATTTTTAATAATTACACACTATCAAAGATTATTAGATTATATAAAACCTGATTATGTTCATGTGTTGATGAATGGTAAAATAATCAAATCTGGAGGTCCAGAACTTGCATTAGAATTAGAAAAGAAAGGATATGAAAATTTTAATTAAATGATTGATCAGTTAAAAATAGATTTTGAAAAATTATTAGAGAAATCAAATTTTTCTAAAAAGAATATTGAAATTAAAAGAAAAAATTTTGAAAATTTTATTGAAAAAGGATTTCCTAACAGAAGAGAGGAAAACTGGAAATTTTCAGATCTTAATCAAATAATTTCAAAAAATATTAAAAATTTGAGTTTTTATAACGATTTATCAAAGCCAAATAAAATAGATCAGTCTATTTTTATTCATGGTTTAGAACATAATAAACTTGTTTTTGTAAATGGTAGAATAGAAAAAATAGAGTTTGATTATGAAGAAAAAAATAAAATTGAATTATTAGATGATTTAGTTTTAGAAAAATTTAACAATACAAGCAATTCTTTGCTTTTTTTAAATAATGCATTTGTAAGTAAATATTTTAAATTAATTGTCAAAAAAAACTATTCACTTAAAAAACCTTTGGTTATTTACAATATTACCAATGAAGATTTAGTTTCAAAAAGTATTAATTTAAAGGTTGATATATTACTTGAAGAAAATAGCTCTTTAAAACTTATTGAATTTTCAAATGATAAATCAATTACTAATTTTATAAATATTAATTATAAATTTGATCTTCAAAAAAATTCTATATTAAAAAATTATAAAATTGATAATAATTCAAATAGTAATGTAAAGTATTCTTTTAGTAATATTAATCAAAATTCTAATAGCGTATCAGAAACATTCCTTCTTTCATCCGGATCAAAATTTGTAAAAAATGAAATAAATTGTAACCTTAATGGAAAATATGCTTCAGCATTTGTGAATGGAGTTTTTATTTTAGATGAAACAAAGCATCATGAAATTAAAACTAATATAAATCATTTAATTGAAAATACTAAAAGTTATCAATTAATCAAAGGTGTTTTAGAGGATACATCAAAAGCAGTTTATCAAGGTAAAATTTTTGTAGATTCAAAAGCTCAAAAGACAGATGGTTATCAACTAAGCAAAGCTATTTTGTTAAACGATAATACTGAATTTAATGCTAAACCAGAATTAGAAATTTATGCTGATGACGTTAAATGTTCTCATGGCTCTGCATCTGGAAGTTTAAATGAAGATTCGATTTTTTATTTAATGTCTAGAGGATTAAATTATCAAGAAGCGAAAAAACTTTTAATAAATGGTTTCCTATTAGATGTAGTTGAAAAAATTACTGACTCTGAGATTAAAAATTTAGTTAAAAATATTATGAGCCTAAAACAATGAATATTAATAATATAAAAAAAGATTTTCCCATATTTGATAACAAAGTTCATAATAATGATCTTGTTTATTTAGATAGTGCGAATTCTTCTCAAAAACCAAGAGTAGTTATCGACAGAATTTATGATTTTTATACAAAAGAATTTTCTAATGTAGGAAGAAGTGTTCACTACCTTGCTGTTGCAGCAACAAATTTATATGAAAATACCAGAAAATCAGTTCAAAAATTTATTAATGCAAAAGAAGTCAATGAAATTGTTTTTACTAAAGGGGCTACTGAAGCGATAAATTTGGTTGCAAGCACTTTTGGGCAAAATCATTTGGAAGAAGGTGATGAAGTTTTACTAACTGAGCTTGAGCATCACTCAAACTATGTTCCTTGGCATTATTTAAGAAAATCAAAGGGTATTAAAATAGAATTTGCTGATATAAATGAAGAAGGAGAAATTACTTTAGAGAGTATAGAAAAAAAAATTACACCAAAAACAAAAATTATAGGGGTAACTCATTTATCAAACGTTACTGGAGCTATTTTACCAATTAAAGAAATAGTTCAACTAGCCCACTCAAAAAATATACCAGTATTGGTAGATGGTTGTCAGGGAGCTCCACATTTAAAATTAGATATGCAAGACTTAGATTGTGATTTTTATGCTATCTCTTGTCATAAAATGTATGGACCAACTGGTTTGGGCATTCTTTATGCAAAAAAAAAATGGTTAGAAGAATTGCCACCGTACCAAGGAGGAGGAGGGATGATTGGCGAGGTTAAAAAGGATAGTATAACATATGGTGATTTACCAAATAAATATGAAGCTGGAACGATGGCAACAGCACAAGTAATAGCATTTGATGAGTCTATTAAATTTTTAAACAAAATAGGTATGGATAATATCATCAAACATGAAAAAGAACTTATTGAATATGGCCAAGAGATCTTAAGAAAAAATAATTCTGTTAAATTAATTGGAAATCCAAAAATAAAAGGATCTGTTCTATCTTTTACTATTGATGGAATACATCCTCACGATATAGCAACTATTTTAGATGAAGATGGCGTTGCCATAAGAGCTGGTCATCATTGTTGCCAAATATTACATGACAAACTTGACATAGCTGCTTCCGCAAGAGCATCATTGGGTGTTTACAATACGAAAGACGATCTTGATAAACTGAATTCATCAATTAATAAGTGTAAAAAAATATTTGAATTAAAATGAACTTAAAAGAACTTTACCAAGAAATAATTTTAGATCATGGAAAAAATCCTAGGAATCTAAGAAAAACAGAAAATTTTAATAAAGATGCCAAAGGACACAATCCTTTATGTGGCGATAAGGTCCATATTTATTTAAAGTTAAATGATAATAAAAAAGTTGAAGATATTTCATTTGAAGGTCAAGGATGTGCAATTTCAATGGCTTCGGCATCAATAATGACTGATTTGTTAAAAGGAAAAGAAGAAAAAGAAGTAAAAGAAATTGTAAATAAATTTTTAGAAATGATTAAAGAAAAAGATGAAATTAAAACAAACCTTTTGAAAGATGATGAAAAAACTAAATTAATGTGTTTATCAGGAGTAAAACAATATCCAATGAGAGTTAAATGTGCAACGCTATCTTGGCACACATTGACATCAGCTATAGATAAATCTCAAAATGAAATTAATAGCGAAAACTTGGAGGTATAATGGAATTAAAAGATAAAGTTATTGCTGAAATAAAAAAGATCTATGATCCAGAAATACCAGTTAATATTTATGAATTAGGATTAATTTATGATATTATAGTTGATGATAAGAATAATGTTAAAATAGATATGACATTAACAACTCCAAATTGTCCTGTTGCTGAAAGTTTACCAAACGAAGTGAAAAATAGTGTTAAAGAAATAAAAGAAGTAAAAGATGTTGATTTAAAACTAGTTTGGGAGCCACCATGGGATAAATCAATGATGTCAGAGTCTGCAAAATTAGAATTAAATTTATGATTAAACAAATAATTACATTAAGCGATAATGCTGCTCAAAGAATAAAAGAAATTATGTTAAAGGCAGAAAGTAACGCTGTTGGCGTAAGGGTAGGTGTTAAGTCTGGCGGTTGTGCAGGCATGTCATATATAATGGAATATACAAAGGAAATTAATCCAAATGATGAAATAATTGAGGAAAAAGGGGTAAAACTTTTTGTAGATCCAGGCGCCATAATGTATCTTTTAGGAACTGAAATGGACTATAAAAAAGAAGAATTTTCCTCATCTTTTGTCTTTAAAAATCCAAATGAAACTGAAAGATGTGGATGTGGAGAATCATTTAAGATATAATAGTAGTTAATGAGAGACACTAAACATTTAGAAAAACATGCTAATAAATTAGCAGAAAGTAAAAAAGAAAAAGAACTTTTCAGAAGTCAGCGTAAAGCAGTTGAAGCCGGTGCCCATGGTACTTTGGAATACACAATAAAAAAGGGTGTAAATAAAAATAAGATTGCTGACGATAAAATATTAAAAAGTAAAAAATAATTTAAGAGCTGTAATACATTTCAAACTCCATAGGGTGTGGAGTATGTTCAAGATTGTAAATTTCTTCAAATTTTAATGCTATAAATGCATCAATTTGGTCATCAGTAAATACACCGCCTTGTTTTAAAAAACCTCTATCTCTATCCAAACTTTCCATTGCTTCTCTTAGTGATCCGCAAACTGTTGGAATATTTTTTACTTTATCTTCTGGTAGGGCGTACAAATCTTCATCAAGCGGCTTACCTGGATTAATTTTATTTTTAATACCATCTAATCCAGCCATTAACATTGCTGAAAAAGTTAAATATGGGTTTCCTGCAGCGTCAGGAAATCTTATTTCACATCTTGCACCTTTTTTACTTAATGTAATCGGAATTCTACATGAAGCAGATCTGTTTCTTGCTGAGTAAGCTAACAAAACTGGAGCTTCAAAACCAGGAATTAATCTTTTATAACTATTTGTTGTTGCATTTGAAAAAGCATTAATTGCTTTAGCATGTTTTAAAATTCCACCAATGTAATGAAGTGCAGTTTCCGATAAACCTGCATATTTATTTCCAGAAAATATTGGAGTTTTGCCTTTCCAAATAGATTGGTGTGTATGCATTCCTGAACCATTGTCTCCCTTAACTGGTTTTGGCATAAAAGTTGCAGTCTTCCCAAAAGAATGAGACACCATTTGCACTACATATTTATAAAGTTGAACGTTATCAGCTTGTGTTACTAAAGTATTATATAACATTCCAAGCTCATGTTGACTTGGAGCAACTTCATGATGATGTTTTTCAACCGTGATACCAACCTCTCTTAAACCCTTTAAATATTCGCCCCTCATGTCTTGAGCACTATCAACCGGAGGCACTGGAAAATATCCACCTTTTACTCCTGGTCTATGTCCCATATTTCCATTTTCATAATTTTTTCCTGAGTTATAAGGACCTTCAGAACTATCAATCTTAAATCCTATTTCATTCATTTCATTTTTAATTTTTACATCATCAAAAACAAAAAATTCCGGCTCAGGCCCAAAATATGCTTTGTCACCGACACCTGATTTTTTTAAATAAGCTTCAGCTTTTTTAGCAATGCCTCTTGGATCTCTTTCATAAGAAGTCTTTTTGACTGCATCTAAGATATCACAAAATATAATAAGAGTATTATGTGAAGTATAAGGATCAACTACCTGTCTACTTAAATCAGGTTTTAAAATCATATCTGACTCATTAATAGCTTTCCAACCCGCTATTGAAGATCCATCAAAAAATACTCCTTCGTTAAGCATATCATCATCAACAATTGTTGAGTCCATTGTTAAATGTTGTAACTTACCTCTTGGATCGGTGAATCTTAAGTCAACAAACTCTATCTCTTTGTCTTTCATCAATTTTAATACTTTGCTTGAACTCATAATTTTTAAATTTAGTATGATCTTAATATCAAAAAATGCAGTAATAAGAAGATAATATAATAAGATATCACCTATGCATTTCTTACATGGATAAATGGTTATTAATATGAAATTATCAATTCACAAATTGTTACAATTATTAGTTGAATGGAAGATTTATTAAATAAAGAATCGGTAAAGAGGGTATCCAAGGTTTTGAGTGATTTTGATCAATCGATAAAAATCCAAAACTTAGATACAACAGCAAGAACAGCAAAAGATGCTGCAGAAAGTTTAAAAACCGAAATTGGCTCTATCGTAAAAAGCTTATTACTTAGAAGACAAAGCTCATTCTTGTTATGTTTAGTTGCCGGTGATAAGAGGTGTTCCTTAAATAAAATAAAAAAATTGTTAAATGAAAAAGATGTAAGTATGGCAAATGCTGATCAAGTAAAAGAAATAACAGGATTTACAATTGGAGGAGTTTCTCCAGTAGGTCATTTAAATAAAGTTGATATTTTTATAGACGAATCATTAGCAAGATTTAAAAATTTATTTGCAGCTGCAGGCCATCCTTATAGTATTTTCAAAATTAATTTTGATAATCTTTGCAAAATTACAAATGGATCAGTCAAAGATATATCTGAATGAATAATCCAAAACCTCTAGATTATTTACTGCTAGGAACATTATCTTTAATTTGGGCATCTGCATTTTTTAATATTAAAATTGCAACTTATTCTTTTGGACCTGTAACAATTGCATTTTTTAGAATTTTTCTTGGAGCTATTCCAGTTGTACTTTTGTGTTTCGCAAAAAGAATAAAAATTGAAGCATTTTCAAAAGACTGGTTATGGTTTGCATCAATTGGATTTATAAATCTAGTAATACCATTTTTTTTAATCGCTTATGGTGTTCAAAAAGTACAAAGTAATCTTGCTGCAATTCTTATGGCAACTACACCTCTAAGCGCAACTATTCTTGCTCATTTTTTTACTGAAAATGAAAAATTTAGTTGGTTTAAGAGTGTTGGAATATTAATTGGGTTTTCAGGAATAGTTTTTTTATTTTCAGACAAAGTATTAATTAATACAGACAATATACTTTATGCTCTCGCAATTTTATTAGGCTCCACATGTTATGTTATTGGAGGAATTTTAACTTTAAAAATAAGTAAAAAGAAAAATGAAAATGTCACAGCTTCAATATTAATTTGGGGATCAATAATTGTATTTCCAATCTCAATGTTCTTTGAACAACCATGGAATCTATCCCCAAGTTTAGATTCTATGATTGCATTATTATATCTTGGAGTTTTTCCAACTGGCGTTGCGTGGTTATTGAGATTTCATATTTTGAAAAATAATGGTGTAGTTTTCCAATCTCAGGTTGCGTTTCTAATTCCAATATTTGGAGTTATTCTTGGATATATATTTTTAAATGAACTTATAACTTCAAAAGTTATTGTTTCATTATTGTTAGTTATTTTAGGAATTTATTTAGTTAAAACATCAAATAAAATTAAAGTTACTTCAGTTTAGATAATTCTTTAATGTGAGATGAATCTGTTTCACAACAACCACCTAAAATTGTTGCACCTTTTTTACTAATTTTTTTAGCAAATTCACAGAATACTTTGCCAGTAATTTCTTCTCTTATTCCTAAAGTAATATTTGGATTTTTTCCTATCTCATTGTATCCAGCTGTATTAAATCTATGTACAGGCAAGGGTTCTTCTACTGCCCATAAATTTGCTTTAAAACCAAATGGGATATCTAAGTTTTTTAATTCATCTGCCGTTTGTTCTATTATTTCTAGTGACACACATGCTGCAATCACACCTAGCCAGTTAGCATTCTTATATTTTTTTACTATTTCTGTTATTGTTTCACCAGATGGCAGTTTGCCATTTTTCTTTAAATGCAGACCGACTAGCACTGGTTTATTTAATTTATGAATTATATTTAATGCTATTTCTACTTCTCGACCACTTGATAGTACATCTAAATAAAAAAAATCAATATAAGGACAAATTATACTAGCTTGATCAAAAAAATTTTTTTCAATTATTTTTTTATCTCTTTTATCAACCTCATATGTATCGTTTTGAGCAGGAAGGCTACCTGCAATTAAAATATTTCTTTTTGATAATTCTTTTGCCTTTATTGCAAGCTCACAAGCTTTTTTATTTGCAAATTGAAAAAGATCTCCAACTTGATTTTGCTCCATTCTCACTCTTCTTGTAGTAAATGTATTTGTTAATATTACTTCTGCTCCTGCTTCGATAGCAGATAAATGAGTATCAACTACTAAACTATTAAATTTTTCATCTATTAATGAAGTAGCCGACCAAAGAGTTCCTTTGGTTACAAGCCCTCTCGCAAGCAACTCTTGACCCATACCAGCATCTAAAACTCTTATTTCTTTAAAGTAGTTTAAATTCATATTATAAAAACAATTTAATACCTATCCTAATAGCAACAAATAATACCAGGACAGATGTTATTAACGCAAGAAGTCTTGTTGGAAATATTTTTAAATTTAAATAATTTCCAATATGACCACCAATAATAACAACTAAAAATAAATACCAATAATTTGATATATCGCTTAAAACTATATTTTTAGTTAATTGACCAATAACGCCAGATATAGAATTAATAAAAATAAACAAAGATGCTGCAGTAACAATGTGTTTAGGTTTAGCTGCTTTAATCAAAAAAAGAATAGGACTTAAAAATATTCCACCTCCAATTCCAACTACTCCAGAAACAAAACCTAATATTCCTCCGATTAAAATTGATATTAGAATTGGAATATCTCTATAGCTCGATTCATTATCATCATATGATTTGAAATTTATTAAAAGTAGTGTTCCAGCAATTGCCAAAACTATAAATAAAAAAATTTCAAATAGGTTTTTATCTATTTGTAAGGAGCCACCAATAAAAGCCAAGGGTATTGATCCTATTAGATATGGTAACAATAATTTTAAATTAAGATTTCCAGCCTTTATATAATTAAAGCTATTTCCCGAAACTACAAATATATTACATATTAAAGCTATTACTGGAAAAATATAATAAGGAATATCCCAAATTAACATTAGTGCCAGATAAGTTGACCCACCTCCAAAACCAACGCTGGCATATAATATAGCAGTTACAAAAAATAAAATTGATAATATAATCATTTAAATTTTATGAATGTAAATATAGCATTATTAACAGTTACCGATACAAGAACTTTAAAAACCGATAAGTCGGGAAATATTTTGGTAGATAAAATAAGTAAGGCTAATCATAATTTAGTAGATAGAAAAATTTGTAAAGATAGCAAAAAAGCAATTAAAAAAATATTAAAAGACTGGACCAAGAAAAAAAAGATTGATGTAATAATAACAACAGGTGGCACTGGATTGACCGGAAGAGACATTACACCTGAGGCATTAGATGAAATAGCAGATAAACACATACCAGGATTTGGTGAGATATTTAGAACAGTTAGTTTAAAAACTGTCGGTACTTCGTCTATTCAATCAAGAGCTTGCGCAATACTAGCAAATGGCAAATATATATTTGCGTTACCAGGATCTTCTGGAGGAGTAACTGATGCTTGGGACGAAATTTTAGTACATCAGTTAGACATTAATCATAAACCTTGTAATTTTGTAGAATTATTTCCTAGACTTAAAGAAAAATAAAATTTTAATTTTTTTCTCTGGTTGCAATATAAACTCCTAAGGTTGCAATTAAAAATCCAAAAATATCGATAAAATCTAAATTTTCTCCCAAAAAAACAAAAGCCATAATTGCTGATGTAGGTGGTATTAAAAAAAATACAGAAACAGTCTTGCTTGCTGAGTTTTTTTTTATTAAATACATTAAAATAGTAAACGCTCCAAAGGAAACCAAAAATATTTGATGACTCATTGAGATAACAAAAGTTTTTGAAAAATTTATAAATGGTTTTTGGATAAAAAAAATAATTACAAATAAATGAAATAAAAAACCTCCCAGGGCTTGATACATATTACTAACTGATAAAGGCAAATTATTACTGATCTTTTTTTGCCACAGTGTTGCAGAAGTAACTGCAATTAAAGAAATAATTACAGCAACAACTCCAAAAGTTGGTAATGATTTACCTATATCAAAACCAATAACTAAAGCTGCTCCAATAAATCCTAATAAAACTCCCAGCCATTTATTCAATGTCACTTTTTCATTTAAAACAGGACCAGCCAAAGCATTTGTTAACACAGGTTGAAGCGTGACTATTAAAGCTGCAATTCCGGTTGGAAGACCAATAGAAATTGAATAAAAAACACCACCAAGATAAACACCATGAAACAATACTCCTGTGGAAATTGATGGTAAAATATTTTTTGAATTAACTAAAATTTTATGCTTTGAAAATAATGAAAAAAAATAAAATCCTATTGCAACTATTAAAAATCTAAAACTTAAAGCTGCAAAGGGATCGCTGTAATCAACTATAGGTTTTGTTGTTATAAAAGCAGAAGACCAAAGTAAAATAAATATTAAAGGAAGAAATTTTATCACTAATTAAAAAATTACTTTTGATATTTTTCTTTCCATTTAGAATAAGGCATTCCATATACATGTTCTCTTGCATCAGGATCTGATATTGAAATACCTTTTTTTTCTGCTTCTTCCCTATACCATTTTGATAAGCAATTCCTACAAAATCCAGCCAAATTCATTAAATCCAAATTTTGTACATCTTTTCTTTCTCTGAGGTGTTTAATTAATCTTTCGAATGCTGCTGATTGTAATTCCTTTTTTGTATTATCATCCATAATTATTTGTGTTAAAGTTTTATTGTATTAATGAAACTTTCTGGATCATATCAAATAAACTTAGAAAAACAAAAAGTTTGGGAAGCATTAAACGATCCTGAAATTTTACAAAAAACAATACCAGGATGTGAAGAATTTATAAAAAAATCCGAAACAGAGTTTACTGCAACGGCAACTAACAAAATCGGGCCATTTAATGCTAGTTTTACTGGAGATATTGAGCTTACAGATTTAAATCCTCCTCATAGTTACAAAATTACTGGTTCAGGGAACTCACCAGTAGGCTTTGCAAATGGAGAAGCCACAGTTAGTTTAGAGGATGAAGATAATGGTACTAAACTTACTTATACAGTTGAGGCAAATGTTGGAGGAAAAATTGCTCAGGTTGGCTCACGTTTAATTGATATGACTGCAAAAAAAATGGCTGATATTTTTTTTGGAAAATTTTCTGAATTAGTTTCAAATGAACAGGGTGATAAAAAAACTATAAAAGAAAATGTTGAAAAAATTGAAGTACTTACTGAAAAAAAATCACAAAACAAAGCACTAATTTATATATCCATTGTATTATTCGCGGCTATTGTGATTTATTTAATTAGTTGAATCGCGTAATACTAGAATCTTTATATTTTTTAAAGTTGAGTGTGACATTATTGTATGTTTAACTTAAGACAATTAATAAGGAGCGGAACCTTATGAAAAAAATTGCAATAGAAGTTAACGGTAAGAAAGTTTCAAAAGAAATACAAGATCACACAACATTATCAGGTTTACTAAGAGATATTTTGAATTTAACAGGAACTCATATTGGATGTGATACAAGCCAATGCGGAGCATGCGTTGTTCATGTTGATGGAAAATCAATAAAAAGCTGTACAGCATTAGCAGCAGATCTTGATGGCTCAAAAGTTACAACAATTGAAGGTTTAGCTTCAAATGGAAAATTACATCCAATGCAAGAAGCATTTAAAAAAATGCACGGATTGCAGTGTGGATTTTGCACACCTGGCATGGTCATGAGTGCAGTTGATCTTTTAAAAAATAAAAAAAATCCAAGCGATCAAGAAATAAGAGATTGGTTGGAAGGTAATATCTGTAGATGTACAGGATATCATAATATTGTTGCAGCTGTTAAAGAAGCTGCTTCAAAAATGTAGGAGTTAAAATGGCAAGTTTAGTAGGATCGAGAGTTGAAAGAAAAGAAGACAAAAGATTTTTGACAGGTAAGGGTAGATATACTTCAGATATTAATATTGCTAACCAAACATATGCCATATTTATTAGATCTCCACACGCAAGAGCAAAAATAAAAAAAATTGATACATCTAAAGCTCTTAAATCTTCAGGAGTAGTAGATATTTTAACAGGAGAACATATAGCGCAAGACAAAATTGGAGGTTTAATCGCTGGATGGGCTATTAGAAGCGAAGATGGTTCAGAAATGAAATGCCCTGCAAACCCACCATTAGCAAAAGATAGTGTAAATTTTGTTGGGGATCCTGTAGCTGTAGTTTTTGCTGAAACTTTAGATGAGGCTAAAGCAGCAGCTGATTTAGTAAAGGTTGATTACAAAGTTTTAAAGGCAGTTTCTAATTTAGGTGAAGCAATGAATAGTGAAGCAATACACGATGGTATAGATAAAAATCTTTGTTACGATTGGTTACTCGGTGATAGACAAAAAGTTAAAGAGGCATTTGAAAAAGCAGATAAAATTATAAAGCTAGATATTAATAATAATAGGCTTATTCCAAATGCTATGGAACCAAGAGCTTGTGTAATAGATTACAACACAGCTTCAGAAGAAATAACTTGTTATACTACAAGTCAAAATCCACATTTATCAAGATTGATTATGTCTGCTTTTGGAGGTGTTGCTCCTGAAAATAAATTAAGAGTAGTTGCACCAGATGTAGGTGGGGGATTTGGATCAAAAATTAATCTTTATAACGAAGAAATAGTTTGTAGCTGGGCTTCAAAAAAAATAGAGAGACCTATTAAATGGGTAGCTGAAAGAACAGAGTCTTTTTTAACAGATACTCACGGAAGAGATCATATTACTCATGCAGAATTAGCAGTTACTAACGATGGTAAGTTTTTAGGGTTTAAAAATGAAACAATTGCAAACCTTGGAGCATATGCAAGAGTATTCGGAACTGTAACTCCAACATATTTATTTGGACCATGTGCAACAGGTGTTTATATAATGCCAGCTGCATATTCTAATGTTAAAGCAGTTTATACAAATACTGCACCAGTAGATGCATATAGAGGAGCAGGAAGACCTGAAGCTACTTATACTATTGAAAGAATTGTAGATAAGGCTGCAATGGAGCTAGGTATGGACCCAATTGAAATAAGAATGAAAAACTTCCCTACAGAATTTCCATTTAAACAAACATTAGTTCACCAGATAGATTCAGGTGATTACGTTGCTGGATTAAACAAAGCAAAAGAAATGGCAGATTATGATGGTTTCGCTGCTAGAAAAAAAGAATCAGAATCAAAAGGTAAACTTAGAGGTATAGGTGTTACCTCTTATTTTGAAGCATGTGGAATTGCACCTTCTCCAGTAGTGATGATGTTAGGTTGTGGAGTAGGTTTATGGGAGTCTGCTGAAGTAAGATTTAATCCAACAGGTCAAGTTACAGTTTATACTGGTTCTCATAGTCATGGACAAAGTCACCAAACTACATTTGCACAAATTGCAGCTGATGAATTAGGTGTTCCAATTGAAAATATTGATGTTGTTCATGGTGATACTGACAAAGGTACATTTGGCATGGGAACATATGGTTCAAGATCTTTAACTGTTGGAGGAATAGCAATAGTTAATGCGTGCAAAAAAATAGTTAATAAAGGAAAAAGAATTGCCGCTAAAATGCTTGAAGCAAGTCCTGATGAAGTTGATTTTAAAAATGGAGAATTTGTTGTCGCAAAATCAAATAAAAAGAAAACAATCGGGGAAGTTGCTTTTGCAAGTTATCTTCCTGGAGTAAGAGACGAAGTTAAATCACCTTTACCAGAAGGAGATGAACCAGGATTGATAGAATCTTCTTTTTTTGATCCGGCTAATTTCTCTTTTCCAGCAGGATCTCATATTTGTGAAGTTGAAATAGATCCTGAAACAGGTCATGTAAAACTTGATAAATACACAGCAGTTGATGATTTTGGAACTATAGTGAACCCACTAATTGTTGAAGGCCAAGTTCATGGTGGATTGGCTCAAGGAATTGGCCAAGCTTTATATGAGAATGCTCAATATGACGATTCTGGTCAGCTGATTACAGCTTCTTACATGGATTATACAATGCCAAGAGCTGATGATCTTCCAGACTTTAATTTAGGATTTACTTGTACAAAGGCTACTACTAATCCATTAGGAGTTAAAGGGTGTGGAGAAGCAGGAACTATAGCTGCAACACCAACAGTAATGAACGCAGTTATTAATGCTTTGGGTGGAAAAGAAATTTCTTTACCTGCAACAGCAGAAAAAGTTTGGAAAGCATGTAAAGAAATGAAAAAATCTAATGCTAAGGCGGCTTAAAGGAAATTATGAAAACATTTAATTATCATTCCGCAAAAGATGTCAAAGAAGCATCAAAGTTAGCATCCTCTAATTCAGCTTTTTTAGCCGGAGGAATGACAACTATACCTTCAATGAAATTAGGATTAGCTTCTTATAAAGATATTATAGATATTAAAAGAATAAAAAAACTATCAGGAATTAAAATATCTGGAAAAACAGTTACAATAGGAGCAACAACAAAACATTCTGAAGTAGCAAGTTCAAAAGATGTTAAAAAAGCAATTCCTTCATTAGCAGCCCTTGCAGAAGGTATTGGTGATCCACAAGTAAGAAATAGAGGTACGATTGGTGGTTCTATAGCAAATAATGATCCTGCTGCAGATTATCCTTCAGCATGTATTGCTTTAAATGCAACTATTCATACTAATAACCGTTCAATTGATGCAGAAAAATTTTTTAGAGGAATGTTTGAAACTTGTCTTAAGAGTACCGAAGTTATAGAGGCAATTGAATTTTCAATACCTCAAAAATCAAGTTATCAAAAATTACCAAATCCTGCTTCGCGATATGCTATAATAGGTGTTTATGTTGCAAAACATAAAACAGGGATAAACGTTGGAATAACTGGAGCTAAGTCATGTGTATATAATGATAAAGATTTAGCAGGGGCATTAACTAAGAATTTTTCTTCATCAGCAATAGATAGTGTTAAAATATCTTCATCAGGAATGAACTCAGATATACATGCCTCATCAGATTACAGAGCAAATATGGTGAAAGCTTTTGCTAAAAAAGCTGTTGATGCTTGCTAAATATTTCTTTCAGTAATACCTTTAACATCTAATGAAAAATTCATTTGATGAAAAAATCTTAGAAGAAGCAAATGATTGGTTAAATGCTAACCAAAAAGTTGTTCTTGCTACAGTAATTCAAACCTGGGGTTCATCACCTAGGCAAGTCGGAAGCAGAATGATTGTAAATGAAACAGGAGATTTTTCAGGCTCTGTTTCTGGCGGATGCGTTGAGTCTGCAGTAGTAAGAGAATGCATTAGTTTAATTAAAGATAACAAACCATCTAAAAAAATTGAATTTAAAGTTTCTAATGAAAGTGCTTGGGAAGTTGGACTTGCATGTGGTGGCGAAATAGCAGTTTATTTGGAGCAGATAAATTAAATTTATGATTGAGATTCATAAAAAATATATAGACTGGTGGAAAAAAAATCTTAATATTTCTGATTATGCTGTGCTTTGGATAACGTTTATAAAAGGCTTAATCATTGGACTTTTAATTTACCATTTTTTTATTGTTTAAATGAAACACTCTCAACTTAAGGAAATAATCAAAAAAAAGGCCTCAAAGATAGAATTTGCAATTGTAACTAATCTTGAAAATGGTTTAAGCGAAATATACGAACCAGGAAAATCATTAAGCAAAGAATTTGAAATTCATAAAGAACAAATTGATAATTTTTATAAATTAAAAAAAAATGGAGTAATAGAAAATACTGAAATTTTTATCGAAACATATATTAGACCTATAAAAGTTATTATTGTAGGTGCAGTTCATATAGCTCAATACCTAGTTGATTTTGCAAAAAGCCTGAACTTTGAAATTTCCATTATAGATCCACGAGGTTATTTTGCATCGGAACAAAGATTTCCAGATATGAAAATTATCAATAAATGGCCAGATGAAGCTTTTAAAGAAATAGAAACAAATGAAAATTCTGCACTAATTGCATTAACTCACGATCCCAAAATAGATGATCCAGCATTACAACATGCTCTTAATAAAAAATTTTATTATATAGGAGCTTTAGGTAGCAAGAAAACTCATGAAAATAGATGTCAAAGATTAAAAGAAGCAGGATTTAAAAATGAACAAATTAATTCAATACATGGACCAATTGGTATTAAACTAGGTGGAAGATCAGCACCAGAGATAGCCTTATCTATTATTGCTCAGCTAGTATCAGAAACTTATAAAAAATAAATGCAACAAGTATTCGAAGAAATAAAAGTTAATACCGAAGGACAAGGTTTTTATAATTTTACTGAAAATACTTTAGATTGGATTAATAAACAAAAAATTAAAAATGGTATTTTAAATATCAATATATTGCATACAAGCGCTTCATTAGTTATTCAAGAAAATGCTGATCCAGATGTATTATATGATCTTAAAAATTTTTTTCATAAACTAGTACCAATGGATCAAAAATTATACAAACATACCACTGAAGGAAAAGATGATATGCCAGCCCATATAAAATCTACACTTACTAATAATCAATTAACTTTAAGTTTAAAAAATAAAAAATTAATTCTTGGAACTTGGCAAGGTCTTTATTTGTTTGAACATAGACTTGAAAACCAAACAAGAATTTTATCCCATCATTTAATTGGAGATTAAAAAATGATTAAAGCTATTTTATTAGCTGCAGGAAAATCTAAAAGGCTCAAAAGTGAAAATAAATTAATTAAAAAATTTAAAAATAAAGCTTTAATTAATCATTCATTACAAGCATTACTTAAGAGTAAAGTAGAAAAAATTATCATCGTTCTTGGTTATCAGAATAAAGAAGTAAAAAAAGTGATTAAAAAGAATAAAAAAAATATTTTTGTATTAAATAAAAAATTTAGATTAGGAATGTCATCTTCGATTAATACTGGGTTAAAAAAAATTTCAAAAAAAGATAAAGGGTTTATAATTGTTCAGTCTGATATGCCATTTATAAAGACTTCAGATATTAATAAAATCTATAATTCAATATCTAAAAAAAGATATTTAGTTCACGCATTAAAATTTAAGAATAAAATTGGTAATCCAATAGGTTTTGATAGCTCTGTATTAACTAAATTTAAAAGAATGAAAGGCGATGTCGGGGCCAAGTTTATGGTCAAAAGATTAAATAATAATACTAATTTTATAAAAGTTTTAAGTAAAAAAGTTTTTAAAGATTTAGATTTAAGAAAAGATTTTAATTTGCTTGGATAGGATTTCCTTTTAACCATTCACTTTCTTCATTTTCATAATGTTCTTTTTTCCAAATTGGAGATCTTTTTTTAATTTCTTCAATTATGTATCTAGAAAGAATATATGTCTCTGCTCTATGGGGACAAGCAATCGCGATAATAATACTTGTTTCTCCTAATCCTAAATATCCTTTTGCATGTTCTATGTAAACTGCTTTGTCTTTAATTTTTAATTTTTGGTCAGCATCATTATAAATTTCTTCAAAACTTTTAATCACCATTGCATCATGGGTATCGTAAGTAATTCCTGTTACTTTTTTATTATCATTATTCTCTCTAACAGTTCCTTTAAAAATTAATGAAGCTCCAAATTTAGATGAAGATATAAAATCTTCAGCTTTATTAACTTCTATTTTTTCTTTTTTAATATCTATTATTTTTGCATGAAGCATTAACCACCTCCAATAGGGGGAATAATTCCAATTTTTTGATCTTTTGTAATTTTATAATTTTCGGAAATAATATTATTATCTTCTGAACAGAAAGCAGAGGTTTCAATTAATTTTTTATAATTTTCATTTCCTTTAAACTTTTCATCAACATAATTAATAATTTTTTTCTTTAAATCTTTAATTGAAATCTTTTTTTCAATATTAAATTCTAAAAAATCTTTATCACTTAAATCTCTACTTGCTCCAAAAAGCTCAAGTTTAACTTTCATAATTAAAAAATATTTTCTAAAAATTTAGGAAGTCCATCTGGATTTGTCCATAATCCACTTTTGCCACCTTCTTTAATTAACAATTTAACATTATCAATTTTTAGATGTGGATTTACAATTTTACTTAGGTCGTAAATTGTAATCAGTGCTGCATTAACTCCCATAATTGCTTCCATCTCAACACCTGTTTTTGCAACTGCCGAAACAACACAAAATACTTCTAAAGAAGAATCTTCCTCGTGCATAACAATTTTAGTTGCAGTGTGATCTATTGGAAGGGGGTGACATAAGGGAATTAATTCACTTGTTTTTTTTACACCCAACACAGCCGAAACTTCTGCTAAAGTTATAGGATCTCCTTTAGGCATTTCTTTATTTTTAATCATATTAAAAACTTCTTTCCCAACATAAATTTTCCCCGATGCAAGAGCTCTTCTAAATGTTTCTTTTTTTGAGGAAACATCAACCATATTAAATGAATTTTTTTTAAAAATTTCTTTTGCCCAATCTTTTAATTCGTCTTGATTTACTATTTTTAATTTCGACAACTATCCTCCTGTTTTAGATAAATTTTTAGTTGAACCTGTGTCCCCAAGCTCTAAATAATGTGACTCTTTTTTAAACTGCATTTGTTTTAATATAAGGTCTTTTAACTCATTAAGTTGATTATCTTTTTGTAATAAATGTCTTACACTTATTCCAGTATTTCCAAATAAACAAAGTCTCAAATCTCCTCTGGAAGTAATCCTTAAACGATTACAAGTTTTACAAAAATCTTTTGAATAAGGAGCAATTATTCCAAATTTACCTTTAAATTCAGGGTTTATATAATTAAGAGAAGGACCAGCGTCTTTTCCTAAAGTTTGATAAATCCAATTATTTTCATTTAAATAATTCTTAAATACTTTGGATGAGGCATGATATTTTTTAAAATATTCTAAATTATCACCTGTTTGCATTAGTTCTATATATCTAAAATCTATTTTGTTACTTTGAATAAATTTTGACCATGTATCAAAGTCTTTTTCTGATGAATTAATTCCATTTAGTAGAACAGCATTAATTTTAATATTTTCAAAACCTAATTCTTGTAAATTTTTTATTCCTTCTAAAATTTCTGGCAGCCTGTCATGTCCAGTAACATTTTTAAAAGTTTCGCGGTTAAGACTATCTATACTTATATTTATTCCATTTAAACCACTATCAACCAATAGCTTTGCTTTTTTATCTAAATGATAGCCATTTGTTGTAATTACAACTTTTTTTATTCCAGAATCTACTTTTAAAACTTTAATAATTTCAAAAAAATCTTTTCTTACAGTTGGTTCACCTCCTGTAATTCTTATTTTATTAACTCCTAATTCAGAGAAGCATTTTGCAAGACGTTTTATTTCATCAAGATGAAGAAATTTTCTATTATCACTTTTATCGACTTGGTAGCCATTTGGCAAACAATAACCACATTTAAAATTACAAACATCTGTAATTGACATTCTAATATACGGAAATGTTCTACCAAAACTATCTTTAAGCATTTTTATTTATTTTTTTTTAATTTAAGTTATCATAATTATTAAATTATATCATGACCAAAATCCTTACCAATGATGAGATAAATCAGTTTAAAAAAGATGGTGCTATATTTTTGAAAGGAAAATTCGATGCTAGTTGGATAAAAAAACTTCAGACTGGAATAGAAAAAGATATAAAAAATCCAAGTCCCAGATTTAAATCTCATACTTTAGAAAAAGGTGTTCCTGCTTATTTAGAAGATTATTGGACTTGGCATTTAGTACCTGAATTTAAAGATTTTGTATTCAATTCACCTTATGCAAAAATAGCATCAGAATTAATGTCAGCAAAAAAAATAAATCTTGTTATGGATAATTGGTTTTTAAGAGAAGGTGGATCTAAATCAAAAACTCCTTTCCATCACGATGTTAGCTATTTTGATATGGAAGGCACAATGTGCGTACTTTGGCTACCACTTCAACCAAGTAAAAAAGATGAGGGTGTTGCCTGGGTAAAAGGATCACATCTATGGAATAAATTGTTTTTAAGAGTTCTTTTTAAAGATGGTCACAAGATTGAAGGTGATGAATGCATAATTAATGGAAAAAAATATGAAACACCTCCAGATATTTTAGGAAATAAAGAGAAATATGAATTTTTAAATTGGGATTGTGATTTGGGAGACTGTGTAATTTTTGACATGAGAACACTTCATGGCGCTCTTAGTTTATCTATACCAAACAAAACATTAAGTCGTTATACGTTAAGAGTAGCAAAAGAAGATGCAAAAATAAGTTATATTGGAGATTGGACTAGTTATAATTATAGAAAAGCCATGCAAGACGCTGGATATAAAAATGGCGATCCTCTAGGAGGTGAAATGTTTCCAACTTTATATGAAACTAATTAACTTCTAGCCCTTAAGACTAGAAGTTAAATTTCTAAAAATTTATCCTGCAGGCTTATAAAGACCCATTGCTTTTCCAGCCATCTCAGCTGTTTTACTCATATCCATTTCTTCTAATATAGTAAAATTGCTAATAGCTCCAGAAGCTTCCACTGCTAATTTAACTGCAGCCATTGATTCAAAGTCTTTTCCGCTAACACATCCAACAAAATCATATGATCCTCTCGTTATCGAAAATGATTCCATTTTAGCATCTAATGCTGTTGCCAATGCATTTGCAGCAGCAGCTCTATCTTGCTTGGGATCTTTTATAAATCCTTTAAATGCTTGGGCAGTATAATTTCCGATTATATAAAATTTAGCCATAATATTCTCCTTTCTTTAATATTTAGAATATCATTTTTACAAAAATGTTATAATGAGTAAATTGCATAGTAGACACAATCTAAAGTAATGCTAAATTGAAGCTTATGTACAAAAAATTTGGACAATTTATTGATGGTAAGTGGCAACAGTCATCTGACAAATCAACATATGAAGTTATTAATCCAGCTAATGAAGAAGTTATAGGTCATGCATCAAAAGCAACACCCGCTGATGTTGATAAAGCATTAAAGTCTGCTGCAAAAGGTTTAGAAGTTTGGAAGCAAACACCTCCTTGGCAAAGATCTTACATTATTAGAAAAATAGCAGACAAGATGAGAGAAAAACAAGATGTATTGGCTAAATGGATGACACTTGAAGTAGGTAAACCATTTACAGAAGCCAAAGGTGAAGTTGGTGGAGCAGCAGATATTTTTGAATGGAATGCTGAAGAAACAAAAAGAATTTATGGACAAACAGTTGAAAGTAGATTTGCAGATACTAGAGTACATGTTTATTACCAGCCAATAGGAGTTGTTGCAGCTCTTACACCTTGGAATTTTCCATTAGTTTTATCTTCAAGAAAAATTTCAACAGCTTTAGCAGCAGGATGTTCGGTAATAGTTAAGCCAGACGTTATTACACCAGGTACAGTTATGGAACTTATTGATATATGTAGAGAATGTGGAGTTCCTCCTGGAGTAGTAAATTTATTATCCGGAGATCCTCCAAGTATTGCACAACAATTAATTTCATCAGATATAATTAAAAAAATTTCAGTAACCGGATCAACAAGGGTTGGAAAATTAATTCTTAAACAAGCAGCTGATAAGGTACAAAGAGTTACAATGGAACTTAGTGGTCATTCTCCATTTATTGTTTTTGACGACGCAGACATTCAAAAAGCTACTGATATGGCAATTTCTGCAAAATATAGAAATAATGGACAAGTTTGTATTTCACCAAATAGATTTTATATTCAAGAAAAGAAAAAAGATGAATTTGTTAATTTATTTATTGAAAAAACAAAAAAATTAAAAATAGGTGATGGTATGGATCCAAGTGTTCAACTTGGTCCTTTAACAACAAAAAAAAGATTAAACGAAGTAGAAGAATTAGTTGAGACAACAAAAAAAGAAGGAGCAAAAGTTTTATTAGGTGGAAAAAGACCTGCTGGATTTAACAAAGGTTTTTATTATGAACCAACAATTTTTGATAATGTAAAAGATGATTTTACAATTATGAAAGTGGAGCCATTTGGTCCACTAGTACCAATGTTATCCTTCAAATCATTTGATGAAGTAATTGAAAGAGCAAATAATAATGATCTAGGTCTTAGTAGTTACATATGTACAAACTCAATGGAACAAGCGCATAGAGCATCAGAACTAATGGAAACTGGTACCGTTGCGGTTAACACTCCTCTAGTGGCTATAGCAGAAGCACCCTTTGGAGGAATAAAACAAACCGGATATGGAAGAGAAGGTGGTTCAATGGCGATTAAGGATTATTTGAATGTTAAATACACACACCTTGGTATCAAAGGTTAGTTAAATTGAGAAAAAATAAGCTTAAAAAATTATTCAAAGAAGGAAAAGCAGCCATCAATGGGTGGATAGAAGTACCTAGTTCATATTCTGCAGAAGCAATGGCCCATCAAGGTTGGGATTCCTTAACTTTAGACTTGCAACATGGAGCTATTAGTCAATCAGATATTTTACAAATCTTTCAAGCAATCTCAACAACTGAGGTTGTTCCAATGGCTCGATTAAACTGGAATGAACCAGATCAAATAATGAAAGCTCTTGATTATGGAGCTTATGGGATAATTTGTCCAATGGTGAGCAATAGAAATCAAGCGGAAAAGTTTGTTCAAGCATGTATGTACCCACCAAAAGGTTACAGAAGTTTTGGTCCTACGAGAGGTTTTATGTATGGAGGAAATGATTATGTAGATCATGCAAATGATGAAATTTTAAAAATTGCAATGATAGAAACAAAAGAAGCTTTAAATGAATTAGATAAAATAATTAAAACCCCAGATCTAGACGGTGTTTATATTGGTCCTTCAGATTTAAGTTTATCAATCGGAGAAAAAGCTGGTTTTGACAAGCCAGAAGGACATCCAACTTATGAACAAGCTTTAAATATTCTAAATCATGCAAAAGAAAATAATATAGTTGCTGGGATTCATAATGCTACCCCAGAGTACGCAAAAAAAATGATTGATATTGGATTTCAGCTAGTATCAGTTGGTAGTGACAAAATATTTATGAGTGATGGAGCTAAATCAATTGTAAATAAGATTAAAAATTAATGCAAATAGGAATAGATTTAGGAGCTAGTAAAATAGAGAGTGTTGTCTTGTCTGATGATGGAAAGGAACATTTAAGAGAAAGAGAGAATACGCCACAAAGTTACAATGAGACAATAAACCTTATAAAAAAAATAGTAATAGAGATTGAAAGAAAATTTAACAAAGAATTAAATGTTGGTTTATGTCATCCAGGCTCAATAATTCCTTCAACTGGTAAACATAAAAATGCAAACAATACTTTATGGTTAAATAATAGAACATTACAAAAAGATATATCTAAAGAACTTAATAAAAATGTTTATTGTGAAAACGATGCAAATTGTCTTGCTTTATCCGAAGCTATTGATGGGTCTGCGAAAAATTATAAGACAGTTTTTGGTGTAATACTTGGCTCAGGATGTGGAGGTGGGTTAGTTATTAATAAAAAAATTATTTCAGGATCAAATAATAACGCAGGTGAATGGGGCCATAACCCTTTACCATATTTTGGATTAATCGAAGATGAAGTTTCTCCATTATCGAAAGATAGCGTCTTTGTACCTAATATTTCTATTGAAAAATATGTTTCAGGCAAAGGATTAGAAGACTTATATTTCGAAAAATTTAAAAAAAAAACTTCATCAGAAGAAATATTTAAAAACCAAAATGAAAATCAAAAATTTATAGATAATTTCTATAATAGACTCTCAAGAAGTTTATCTACATTAATAAACACTATTGACCCTGATGTTATAGTGTTTGGTGGAGGGCTATCAAATGAAATTAATGATTTGAATTTACTTAAATATATGACAGGAAATTTTGCTGGATCTTCGAATATAAATACAGAATTTGTTAAACCCATGTACGGAGATGCAAGTGGAGTTAGAGGAGCGGCTAGACTTGGAAAAACAACTAATTATTGATATTATAAAATAAAATGAAATTTTTACGAATAGGGATCAAAGGAAAAGAAAAACCAGCAGTTTTGGACAGAGATGGAAAAATTAGAGATTTAAGTTCAAAAATAAAAGATTTTAGTCCTGAATTTTTAAACAATTTATCAATAAATAATCTTAAAAATTTAAATTTAGCTGATCTCCCTGAAATATCCAAAAGTGAAAGAGTTGGTGCTTGCATAGTAAAACCAGGAAAATTTGTTGCAATAGGATTAAATTATTCTGATCATGCAAAAGAAACAGGAGCAAAACCGCCAGCAGAACCTATAGTCTTCATGAAAGCGACTAGCAGTATTTCAGGACCGAATGATGATATAGAAATCCCAAAACACTCTTCCAAGTTAGATTGGGAAGTTGAGCTAGCAGTAGTTATTGGAAAAGAAACAAAAAATATTTCTGAGAAAGAAGTTTCAGATCATATATTAGGTTATTGTATTGTTAATGATGTCAGTGAAAGAGAATGGCAACTTGAGAAATCAGGTCAATGGGTCAAAGGAAAGTCAGCTGATACATTTGGACCTACGGGACCTTATTTAGTAACTCAAGACGAAATTCCTGATATTAATAATTTAAATTTAATATTAGAAGTTAATGGAAAAAAAATGCAATCAGGCAACACAAAGAATATGATTTTTAATGTAAATTTTTTAATTTCTTATTTGAGTAAGTTTATGTCTTTACAACCAGGTGATTTAATTACTACAGGAACCCCTGCAGGAGTTGGAATGGGAATGAAGCCACAAATATTTTTGAAATCAGGCGATAACATTAAATTGAATATAGATTTTTTGGGCGAACAAAATTCAAAAGTTGTAATCAAATAAAATAAACTATGTTTGAATTATTTATTGCTTTGGGCGCAGGATTAATTAGTTTTTTATCACCCTGTGTTTTACCTCTTATTCCAGGCTATATTTCTTATATTTCTGGAAGTTCACTTAATGAATTAATTGAGAAAAAAAATATTAATTTAATACCAATCATTTTATTTACCGTTGGTTTTTCTATTGTCTTTATAATTTTTGGAGCAGCATCAACTTTCTTGGGTCAATTATTACTTCAAAATTCTTTTGAATTAAGAATACTAGCAGGACTTATTATTATTATTTTTTCACTCCATATAATAGGTGTAATAAATTTAAAGTTTTTGAATTATGAAAAAAGAATTCAAACAAATACTAATAAAAATATATTTAGCCCTATACTTATTGGAGCTGCCTTTGGTTTTGGATGGACTCCTTGTATTGGTCCAATTTTAGGTTCTATTTTAGCTTTAGCAGCAACAGAAGAAAGCATTAATAAAGGAATATTACTATTATTTTTTTACTCATTAGGTTTAGCTATTCCATTTATTTTATCAGGATACTTAATACAGAGATTTTTGATATTTTCTAAAAACTTTAAAAAGAATATTAATTTAGTATCAAAAATAGGCGGAATAATTTTGCTTATAACAGGTATTTTGATTTTAACTAATCAACTACAAACTTTGGGATATTATATTTTAAATATCTTTCCATTTTTGCAAAATTTTGGATAAAACTTAATTATGAAAATTTATCAAATTGATTGTAGTGCTCGAAAAAAAGGATCTGCTTCAAGAGAATTAGCAAAAAAACTTCTAGAAAAAATTAAAAAATCAGAAGATGAAATAATTTATAGAGATTTAGATGATGAGATGCTTTTCGTGGCTGGTCTTACAGAATCTGGAATGTCTATACCTGAAAATGAAAGAACAGACCAACATAAAAAAATGTTTGAACTATCTGACAAATTAGTAAAAGAATTAAAAGAAAGTGATATTATAATAATTTCAACACCAATATATAATTTTGGTCCACCTGCAACCCTAAAAGCTTGGTCTGACCTTGCCGCGAGAGTAAAATCAACTTTTAAATATTCTGAAGATGGAAAACAAATAGGACTGTTAGAAAGCAAAAAAGTCTACCTAGTAATTACTTCTGGAGGAACAAGAGTAGGGAGCAAAGAGGATTATTTAACTCCTTGGCTCAAACACGTACTAAATTTTTTTGGAATAAAAAACATTCAAACGATTTCAGCAGATCAAATGTCAATTGATTACGAAAGATCAATTAAAAAAGCTGAAGAACAAATAAGTAAAATAACTTAAAATTATTTTTTTTCTGGTTTAGTAAATACTATTAGGATCACTCCAATTATAATTACGAGCCCACCAATAAATAATTCTTTTGTAGGCTCTTCACCTAAAAGAAAAATTGCAGCTAATAATCCAGTTGGAGGTATACCCATAGTGACTATAGGTAAAACTTTGTATAAAGGATTTCTCTTTAAAACATAATAGAAACAACCATAAGTTATTGGTTGCATAATAAATCCCAAATAAATTGCTATCATCCAACTTTCAAAACTTGCATTTTTAAAGTAGTTGATTGTATTCCCATCAAATATAGCAGAAAGTCCAATTAATATTGGTCCAGAAAATAAACCTAACCAAGCAACAAGTGCTAATGGATTTATTTCTTTACTTAATGGTTTTACCAAAACTTGTCCTAAAGCCCAAACAGCAGATCCAATAATAGTAAGTGATATACCAAGAACTTTACCATCTAAATTAGGAGATCCAGTTAAAATATATACTCCAACAAATGCAATAGTTATTCCTATTAAAGCCCTAACTGTTGGTTTTTCTTTAAGCATGAAGTATGCAAACAAAACTCCAAAAGGAACTTCAGTTTGAACAAGCAAAACTGCTGCTGAAGCGTTAATCAAATCTAAACCAGTGTAAGTGATACTATATTGTATTGTATTTGCTATTAGAGAAGCGAAAAAAATTTTTTTAAGATAACCTCTTGGTATCGGAAACCACCAAACCAAAAGTAATGCTACAAAAGTAAATCGCAATCCCATCAATAGAAATGGAGGCAAATACTCCATAGCAGGTTTTGCAATAACAAAACCAAATCCTAAAAAAATTGGAACTAAGGCAGCAATTAAAGAATCTCGAAGCTTCAAAGCTTAAATTTTCTTTTTAAATGTCTTAATTTACCTTCTGTACTATCAAAATCTATGTAACAACCTTGTAGAAATCTTTTTCCTTCTTTTGGATCATACTTGGTTCTTCCATGTAAAACTCTGTAATTATCCATCATCATAAGATCTTTTGGAGTTAATTTAAATTCTATTCTATTTTTTTCGGAGTTATATAAATCAGATAATTTTTTTCTTGCTTTATAATATAAATCCAATTTATTTTTTTCTAACACTGGCACATAGTCTAATCTTGGACTAAATCTTACTTGCTTAAATTCTTTATTATCATCTAAATGAATTAATTCAGACCAATCTTCTAACATTACGCTTTTGTCAGTAAATTTAAATCTAACTTTTACTTCAGAAAGAATTTTATAAAATTCAGGATTATCTTTTTTAAGATTTTCGGTTACAGTATATCCATCTACAATCGTTGAAAAACCTCCTTTAACTTCATTTTCAATACAATGTAATAGCTGAATACAAGGCACTGGATTTCTATAAGGATTATCAGTATGAGGACTTAAATGTAATGTTGTATAAGCTAGATCATTTGGATTTGATTTAGACTTAACATTGAAATGTTCTCCAAAGTTAGTCCTTCTTACACTGCCTATTGAATTTGCAAATTTAACAATATAATTATTTTCTGTAGGGACATTTTTTATAACAACAAAACCAAATTCGTAAAATGAAACTAATAAATCATACATTTCTTTTGATTCAAAAAAACCTTCTTTGTATTCAAAATTTTTTATATTTTTTAAAGAAGAATCCCATTTTTTTTTGGGAATTGATTTAATTACGGTATCTTTATTTGAGAACTCAGTTTCGAGTTTAGTTATATCAAGCTTAGAGTTTACTCCATCATTAAAATCAACTTCAAGAAAACCATTTTTTATCTTAGCTTTTTTTATAATTATTTCTCCATTCATTGTTGATGGATCAAACAATCTTTGTTGTGTACCTTTGTCTAAAAATTCATCTCCATCAACTCTTTCCCTCAACCAAAAAGGGTGAATCTCTTGAACTGATTCGCCATTATTAAAGAAAACTTTATTTTCGTTTAGTTCAATTTTCATAAGATTTTTTGAGGATTATTTAAAATTTAGCTTTAATCAAGATAAATAAGATAGTATGTGATTGTTGCCATGGATCAATTAAGCAAAAAAGAATTCAGATATTATGCTAATTTTTTAAATCGATTAGCAAGGGACATGACTAAGTTTTATAATTTAAAGCTAAACAAGCCCTTTAAACCTATAAACAAAAGCAGAGGGAAGGGTTACGACCCAGTGACCAAAGCAGACAGAGCTTTTGAAAAATTTATAAGATCTAAAATTCAAAAGAAATTTCCTAAACATGAAATCATCGGAGAAGAATTTGGTCGAAAAAAATCTAAAAGTGATTTCACATGGGTAATTGATCCAATTGATGGAACTAGATCATTTGTAATTGGTAATCCAACTTGGAGCAATTTAATTGCATTAAATTATAAAGGAAACCCAGTAGTTGGATTAGCTAATTTTCCAAAATTAAATAAGTATTATTTAAATATTTCGAAAAATAATGCTTATGTAATTGAGGGAGAAAAAAAAAGAAAACTCTCAGTAAATAAAAAAGTTAATTTTAAAAATATTAAAGTTGCAGGTGCGTTTCATGGTTGGCTTTCATTAAAAAAACAAAGCAAAATTCCTAAAGTTTTAAAACTTATGCAATTTCCATGTTTTGATGCATTGAGCTATGCTCACTTTTGTGAAGGAAAAATTGATATTGTACTTCAATGTCAAAATAAAATATGGGATGTGCATGCTCTCATTCCTATAATTTCTGCAGCAGGCGGAGTAGCAACTAACTGGAAGAATGGAGAAGCTAAACACGGAGGTAGTATTTTAGTTTCAGCAAACAAAACTATACACAACAAAATGTTAAAACTTTTAAAGCCAGCGCTTTAAAAAATGAAAGTAATTATTTTACAACATATAAGCATAGAAGATCCTGGATACATTAAAGATTTAATGATTAAGGATGGCGCTGAATTAACTACTATCGAGTTAGATGAAGGTCAAAAAATACCATCTGATTTATCAAAGTTTGATGCAATGTTTTGTATGGGTGGTCCAATGGATACCTGGATGGAAAAAGATTATCCATGGTTAATTGAAGAGAAAAAGGCAATTAATGAATTTGTTGTTTTTTTAAAAAAACCTTACTTAGGATTTTGTTTAGGATGTCAGTTGCTAGGAGAAGTTATAGGAGGCAAAGTTGTAAAATCTAAAAATCCTGAAATTGGAATGCTAGATATAAATTTTTCCGAAAATAAAAATAATGATTTATTGTTTTCTAAATTTCCAGAAAAAATTAAATCACTTCAATGGCACTCTTATGAGGTTCAAGAATTAGAAAGAAATAAAGACATAACTTTAATTGCTTCATCCCCAGAAACAAAATATCAAATCTTTAAGTATAAAAATCATGCTTATGGAATTCAATTTCATATAGAAATTAAAAAAACCACAGTTAGTGAATGGGGATGTGTTCCTGAATATAAATCTGCTCTAGAAAAACAGCTTGGAGATGGGGCACTAGATAAATTTGATAAGGACTCCCAAACTCATATGTCCAGTATGAACGAATATTCTAAAATTTTATATGAAAATTTCAAAAAATTAGTGCAATAATTCTTCTTTAGTTTCTCTAATTATTAAGCTAGATTTTTAAAATAAATAATTAGGAGGGGAAATGAAATCTAAAAATTTGGTCAAATTTTTGATAGCTATTTTATTTGTTTTTTCATCTACACAAACATTTGCAAATACAATTAAATGGTCAATGCAAGGAGATAGTTTAACACTTGATCCACATGCTCAAAACGAAGGACCAACAACAATGGTATCAAGACAGATATATGAAGCTTTAGTTACTAGAGGTTTAGATATGTCTATTGGACCACAACTAGCGGAAAGCTGGGAAGCTACAACACCTAAGACTTGGAAATTTAATCTTAGGAAAGATGTAAAGTTTAGCGACGGAACACCTATGACATCGGAAGATGTTGTATTTAGTATCTTGAGAGCTCAACAACGTACATCAGACTTTAAAGAATATATAAGCACTATTACATCAGTAAAAGCAACTGACGCTTATACAGTTGAAATTCAAACAAGAGAACCAAATCCGATTCTTTTGAACCAATTGTCAAATATATTCGTAATGTCTAAAAAATGGTGTGAGAAAAATTTTGCAATGGCTCCACAAAATTGGGATGCAGGACAAGAAACATTCTCTGCAACTAACTCAATGGGGACGGGACCATTTAAAATTACTTTAAGAGAGCCTAATACTAAAACTGTTTTTAAAAAGAATACTAAATGGTGGGGTGAAGTTGAACACAACATAACTGAGATACACTTACTTCCAATTAAAAATGCTGCAACTAGAGTTGCTGCACTATTATCTGGAGAGTTAGATGTTGTAACAGATGCTCCAGTTCAAGATTTAGATCGTATTAGAGCATCGGGTGCTCATAAAGTTCAAAGTACTCCACAGATGCGTACAATCTTTTTAGGAATGGACCAAGCTGCTGACCAACTTAGAACTGGTAATACTGGTGATAACCCATTTAAGAAAAAAGAGGTTAGACAAGCACTTTATCAAGCAATTGATATAGAGGCGATTAAGAAAAAAGTTATGAGAGGTTTAAGTGAGCCTGCAGGAATAATTACTTTCCCGGGAGTTACTGGATACACTAAAGAACTTGATGAAAGATTACCTTATGATGTTGATGCTGCAAAACAGTTATTAGCTGATGCGGGTTATCCTGATGGTTTTGAAGTAGAACTAAGATGTCCTAATGACAGATATGTAAACGACGAAGCAATTTGCACAGCTGTTGTTGGAATGTTAGGAAAAATTGGTGTTAAAGTAAGTTTATTTGCTCAAACTAAAAGCAAACACTTTAAGGAACTTAAAGACAACCAAGGAGACTTTTATATGTTAGGTTGGGGTGTTCCTACTTTAGATAGTCACTATGTATTTCATTACTTATATGAATCTGGCGCAAGCTGGAATAAAGTTAACTTTAGCGATGCTGAAGTTGATGCTGCAATTAGAGTAATGGAAGGTGAAGTTAATCTAGAGAAAAGAAATGCTGCAATAGCAAATGCTTGGAAAATTGTAAAAGATAACATTGCTTATCTACCTTTACACCACCAAGTAATTTCTTGGGCATCAAAAAGAAGTGTTGATGTTCCTATAAGACCGAATAATGAACCATTATTCCGTTTTTCTAACGTAAGATAAATTAATCTTTTACAAGCCCTTTTATAAAAAAGGGCTTGTAAGTAAAATTTTCATAAGTTGATTAAATATTTTTTTAAGCGTCTGATACAATCCGCAATGGTGATGCTTGTCGTTGCCTTTGTTTCTTTTTCACTATTTAATTTTGTAGGAGATCCGATCAATAATATGGTTGGAGAAGAAACATCAGATGAGGAAAGAGCAGAACTTAGAGAAACTTTAGGATTAACAGATCCTATATATGTTCAGTTCACAAGATTTGTAGGAAACGCTGCTAAAGGAAATTTTGGCATATCATATCAATTAAAGAGACCAGTTTCTGAATTAATTTCTGAAAGACTACCAGCAACAATCGAGCTTGTTTTAATCTCAGCTTTAATCGCTTTAGTATCTGGGACTTTATTGGGTGTTTATACCGGCATAAATAGGAAAGGTTTTTTGAGTGATATAATATTAGCTATTTCTTTGTTGGGCGTCTCACTCCCCACATTTGTAATAGGTATATTATTTATTTATCTTTTTGCAGTAATTTTAGGAATATTACCATCTTTTGGTAGAGGAGAAGTTGTTAGTCTTGGGTATTGGACCACAGGTTTTTTAACCTTGTCTGGATTGAAAGCTATAATTCTTCCTTCTGTAACTCTAAGCCTTTTTCAAATGACTTATATAATTAGACTTGTCCGAGCAGAAATGATGGAAATATTACAAACAGATTATATTAAATTTGCAAGAGCAAGAGGGATAAGTGAAAAAAGTATTCATTATAAACATGCATTAAAAAATGGATTAATACCTGTAATAACAATTGCCGGAATAAATATTGGAACCTTAATTGCATTTTCAATAATTACAGAAACTGTTTTTCAATGGCCAGGTATGGGATTTTTATTCATCCAAGCTGTTCAATTCGTAGATATACCAATTATGTCTGCGTACTTAGTTTTTATAGCATTTGTTTTTGTAATGATAAATTTCATTGTAGATATTTTATATTATTTTATCGACCCGAGAATTAGAGTTAAAGCGGAGGCAGTAAGTGGATAATAAAAATTTAACATTATTTAATAGAATTAAAGATAGTGATATTTATTTCAGTTTTATAAAATCACCTACCGCTATACTTTCTACTTTAATATTAATTATAATTTTCTTTTGTTCTTTTTTTGTTGAATTAGTAACACCATATAATCCATTCGACCCATCATCATTATCTTTAATGGATGCATTTACTCCACCCTCATGGACCGATGATGGTCTTGCTAAATTTATTTTAGGTACCGATGGTCAGGGTAGAGATATGTTAGCAACAATTCTTTATGGATCGAGAATTTCTTTAATCGTAGGTTTTTCTGCAGTCATTTTTGCTTTAGTTTTAGGAGTGGGTTTGGGATTAAGTGCAGGATATTTTGGTGGAAAATACGAAATGATTGTTATGAGATTAACAGATGTGCAGTTAACAGTGCCAAGTATTTTAATGGCACTTTTGGTCGATGGAATTGCTCGTGGAATAATTTCAAGAGAATTACATGATGAAATGGCAATTTATGTTTTAATTTTTGCAATTGGAATTTCTGAGTGGCCTCAGTTTGCTAGAGTTTCAAGAGCTGCCACTTTGGTAGAAAAAAATAAAGATTATGTTTCTGCTTCAACAATTATTGGTGTTTCAAATATAATTATTATGTTTAAACATATTTTGCCAAATATAATGAGACCAGTTCTAGTAATTGGAACAATAGGACTTGCACTTGCAATAATAGCTGAAGCAACTTTAAGTTTTTTAGGAGTAGGCGTTCCTCCTACAACACCTTCGTTAGGCACATTAATTAGATTAGGTAATGATTTTTTATTCTCTGGAGAATGGTGGATTACATTTTTTCCAGCAATATTTTTAGTTATATTAGCATTTTCAATTAACCTTTTAGGAGATTGGATGAGAGATACTCTTAATCCAAAACTTAACTAATGACATTTTTAAAAATAAATAATTTAAGTGTTAATTATGAAATGCGAAGAGAAACAGTTTATGCAGCAAAAAAAGTAAATATAAATGTTGAAAAAGGTGAAATACTTGGCCTAGTAGGAGAGTCTGGATCAGGGAAAAGCACGGTTGGTAATGCAATAATTAATCTTATAGATGAGCCTGGCAAAGTATCTGGCGGATCAATAATTTTAGATGGAACTGATATTTATGAAAATCCAGAAAATATTCTTAAATTAAGAGGAAAAAAAATAGGTCTTATTTTCCAAGACCCTCAAACTTCTTTAAATCCTATACTTACAATAGGTGAACAATTAATTGAAACAATTCAAACTCATTTAAAATTAAGTACTGAAGAAGCAAAAAATAAGGCTATTAATTTATTAAAAGAAGTTGGAATAAAAGATGCTGAAACCAGATTTAATAACTATCCACACCAATTTTCAGGAGGGATGAGACAAAGAGTTGTTATTTCATTGGCTCTTTGTTGTGAACCTGAACTTCTTATTGCGGATGAGCCTACAACGGCACTAGATGTTTCAATACAATCTCAAATTTTAGATTTAATTAAAAGATTAACCAAAGAGAGAAATTTAGCAGTCATATTAATCACCCATGATATGGGCGTTATCTCTGAAACAACAAGTAGAGTAGCGGTAATGAAAAATGGAGATCTAGTTGAAATAGGACCTACGAAAGAAATATTAACAAAACCTAAAGAGATTTATACAAAAGCACTTGTAAGCTCAGTTCCTCCTACAAATAAAAAAATAGATAGATTTAAAATTATCGAAAAGGAAAACAAAACTCAAGGTGAAACCAATATTAAAATTTTAAATAGATGGACAAAAAAAGATATTATTGATCAGGACTTAGTTAAGGTTAAAAATTTATGCAAAACATTTGATGATAATTTTTTTACAGAAAGCACTAAAAACTCCGTAATGGCTGTCGATGATGTGTCATTTAATATTAAAGAAGGTGAGTCGTTCGGATTAGTTGGTGAAAGTGGAAGTGGTAAATCAACAATAGCCAAAATGATTGTTAATTTATATAGCCCAAGCGCTGGAGATATTGATTTTGATAATGTTTGTATAACAAAAATTAAAAGTAATAAAGAAATGATGAAATTTAGAAAACAAATCCAAATGATATTTCAAGACCCTTATTCATCATTAAATGGAAGATTAAAAGTTAAAGATATAGTTTCAGAACCTATAAAACTTCATAACCCTTCAATTAGTTCTAAAGATATAGATAGTTATATATATGATTTATTAGAGTCTGTTGAATTGACTCAACAATCAGCAGAACGTTATCCACATGAATTTTCTGGAGGTCAAAGACAAAGAATTTCAATAGCAAGAGCTCTTGCAACTCAACCAAGACTTCTTGTTTGTGATGAACCAACTTCTGCTCTAGATGTAAGTATTCAAGCACAAATATTAAATTTATTAAAAGATTTACAAGAACAATTAAATCTGACGATATTATTTATTAGTCATGACTTACCAGTTGTAAGACAAATGTGTGATAGAATAGCAGTATTAAAAAATGGAAAGCTTTGTGAAATTTCTAAAACTGAAGAATTATTTAAAAATCCATCACATGAATACACAAAAGAACTGTTAACGTTAATGCCAAAAATAGAATCAATTTATAATTAAGGAGGAAAAATGCCAATGTTTAAACCAATTAATGAAAATGAAGCTACTGGAAAAGTTAAAGAAGTTTTTGATGAGATAAAAAGTACAAGAAAAATTACAGAAGTTCCTAATTTTTGGAAATATCTTGCAAACAGTCCAGAAACTTTAGAAAGAACCTGGAAATCAACTTCACAAGTTATGAAACCTGGTGCATTAGATCCTGTAATTAAAGAATTAATTTATGTTGCAGTTTCAATGACAAATAGTTGTGAGTACTGTACTAAATCTCATACAGCTGCTGCAAAGAAAAAAGGTGCAACGGATGAGATGATTAAAGAAATGATTGATGTTATGGGTATCGCCAATCAGAATAATAAATTAGTAGAAGCTTATGGTGTTGAAGTTGATGAAATTTACAAGTAACTAATCTATTGGATAGTTCCAAGCATCACCTCCAACAACCTTTGATATTGCAGAGAAATCTTTTGTATCGTTTCCTTCTTCACAAAATTTATCATAAATTTCCAAAGCCATTTTTGCAAGTGGAGTAGAAGCATTTACTTGTTTTGCACATTCATTTGCTAATTTTAAATCTTTATTCATCATGCCTGCAGAAAATCCTGGTCGATAATTATTATTTGATGGTGTTCCATCAATTAAACCAGGCAAAGGTGGATAAACAGAAATAGGCCAACTATTTCCTGATGCATTTTTCATAATTTCATGAACCTTTTTAATATCTATATTTAGTCTTTTGGCTAACATTAAAGACTCTGATGCTGCAATCATTGTAATTCCTAAAGACATGTTGTTACAAATTTTTGCTCCATTACCACTACCAAGATCTCCAGCATGGAATATATTTTTTCCCATTATTTTTAATAAAGGAAGAGCAATATCAAAAGCTTCTTTAGTTCCACCTACCATAATATTTAAAGTTGCTTTTTCAGCACCCATGACTCCACCGCTAACGGGAGCATCGATCATTTTAATTCCTTTTTCTTTAGCCTTTTTTCCAATTTTAATTGAAGTTTGAATATCAATTGTAGAACAATCAATAAGAAGACAGTTTTTAGAAACTTTATTAATAATACCTTTCTCTCCCAAATAAACTTCTTTTGAATTTTTACCTTCAGGAAGCATTGTGATCACAGTTGTTACTTCATTTGTAATTAAATCATCTAAATTTTCTACAACTTCTAATTTTTTTTCTCTAGCTTTTTCAATCATGTTTTTTGAAACATCAAAGACTTTAACTTTTTTTCCTGCTTTAACTAAATTATTTGCCATTGGGTTTCCCATATTACCGACCCCAATGAACGCTATTAGTTCAGACATATTTTTCTCCTTCTATTAAATTTAATTTACTTTCCCTAGTAAATTTACAATTAAGACACCTGTTATAATTAAAATAATTCCAATTAAACCATATACGTTAGGCATTTGATTATATTTAATAATTCCAAAAATTAGTATTGATGCAACTGTAACCGCACTGTAAGTAGCGTAGGCAAAACCAACTGGTATTGCCGACATTCCTTTTGCGAGTGAAAACATAGTTACACACATTAAAAGTATACAAGCAACAGAGGGTGTTAATTTTGAAAATCCATCTGATATTTTTGCAAAACTATTTGCTGCTATTCCACAGGATATTGCAATGAATAAAAAAATATATCCTGTGAGAGGCTTCATTTAATTGGCTTTTCCTAATAAGTTAACAATTAAAACACCAGCTATAATCAAAGCAAGACCTATCATAGTATAAAGATCAGGAATTTGTTTGAATTTATACATTCCAACAATTGTTGTTGCTATAATACAAAGTCCTGCGAATGAAGCATAAGTTATTCCAACAGGAATTGTTTTCATAACAAGTGACAATGTATACATACATCCAACAATAGTTACCGCAGTTATAATACTTGGTAACAATATCGTGAAACCTTGTGCACCTTTTGCAAAACCATTTGATGCAGTCCCTAAAACAACCGCAACAATTAAAATTATATAAGCTGATATATTAGTCACAACTAAAGATTATTATTAATTAGTAATTTTATCTACAAATTTTTTCGTTGGTGGACCTACAACTAGAGATGTAATTATTGCTATTGGTAAACTTACTGACCATGCTTTAAAAAATCTTTGGGCATATTCATTGTCCATTCCAGTATTAATATATGTAATAATTAAGGTCATAAACAAACTCATTCCAAAACCCATAATTAAAATAAAAATAAAATTAGAATATTTTTTTTTTAACATTATTTTTTAGACCAATTTATAGCATCTTCCATTCTATCATCTCCCCAAAAAATCTCATTATTTACAATAAATGATGGACTGCCAAAAACTTTATTGTTACGTGCACTATCTGTATTTGCTAAAAATTCTTTTTCTATTTCTTTGGAATTTGCATTTAAAATCACTTTATCTTTATCTAGTTTTAGTTCAGAACATATTTCAGAAATATTAGGTTCTACCGCAGGCTCTTTATTTTCTTGAAACCATCTTTTATAAGTGAGCCTTACATAATCAACTCCCCAACCTTCTTTTAAACCAAGTATTGCAAGTTTATTTGCTAGGTCAAATTGAGTTAATGGATACGGAACAGGAGTTTTTGCAGAAAAACCATAACCTTCTGCTCTTCTTTCAATATCTCTCCACATGTAATCAACTTTACTTTTTTTATCATCTGGAAAAGGATGGTTATTCATTTCATTCATTATTATTCTTACACTGAATGGTTTCCAATTAAATTTTACGCCATGTTTTTTTTCAACATCTAAAATTCTTGTTACAGAAAGATATGTGTATGTACTTCCAATGGAAAAATAAAAATCAATATTACTCATTTAAGCTAAAACGCATCTGGCTGTAATTTTATTACCGTCATGGTCACGGACATAACCATAATAATTTCCATCAGATCTTATTCCTGGAACTCCTTCATCAACAGCACCGTTTTCAAGCGCTGTTTTATGAAATTTATCTACTGCTTCTTTTGTTTTAGCTACCAAAGCAACCATTGTTCCGTTTCCTGCAGTAGCATTTTTTTTATTATGAGGTTTAATAATATAAAACTTTGCTCCATCATCTTCACTTAAACCATAACCAATATATCTTTCTGTAATTTTAACTCTTTTCATTCCAAGATGAGTTAATATAGCATCGTAAAACTTACTTGATTTTTCAAGATCATTAGTACCGACCATTACAAAACCAATTGCTTTATTCATTAACAATCTTTATTTAGGCATTGGAGTTGCACCAGTTTCCAAAGCAATTATCTTACCATCTTTATACTTATAAACTGCCATTACAGCCTCAACATTTCCATCATCAAATGTTACAAATGCATGGTGTATGCCGACTTCATTATTTTCATAAACAATTCTTGTTTTATCTTGTTTAATGTCACCGCTCATCGCCCATTTGATTACATCAGATTTACTTAAAGAATTACCTGATTTGTGCATTGTAAATTTAAAATCATCATGCAAAAGCTCATTCATAGCTGCTTCATCTTTATTTTTCATTGCAGCACTATATTTTTCTAAAATAGACATATTATTTTGCTCCTTTAATTATTATTACATTTCCGACAGAGTTATCTAGCCGTATCTGTCTTACCGGTTTGTATTCTTCAGAATTATAAAACTCTAAAGCTTTTTCGTAAGAGGGAAATCTAACAACGACTGTTCTAGGGAGATTCCATTCACCCTCAACACATTCGTAATCTCCACCTCTTACCAAATATTCTCCTCCATATTTAGCAACTAACCCTGAAGCTTTTGCTACATAATTTTTATATTCTTCAGGGTTAGTTATTTCGATTTGAAATATTGCATATCCAGTCATTTTTATATTTCCATTTTAGTACATTCCCAAACATGCATTTTGTTTACACACTCATCATAAATTGGTTTTCCAATTGGATTTTTTCCAGAAACCATCTCTTTCATTTTTTCCATATTATGAACAAATACCTTAAACATAACACCACTTTTATCTGGCTTTACTGCTCCTATAGTTTTTTCTGGATGAGCTGCTGATTTTCTTACACTCATTCCCTCATCTGATTGCATCCATCCCATAAATTTTTCAAGCTTTCCTTCTTTTAAATCTACGATCACTAATACTTCTTTTTCCATTATTTCCTCCTTTCTTTTTTATATTAAAAATTATTTTATTAATTTTAATTTAGCAATGTAACAACTTTGTTACATAACAGGTATGCATTAATTATATCCAGTTAGGAAATGGCAGGCCTTTTTCTTCTAAAAATTTTTTATTAAACATCTTAGAGTTGTATTTATCTGATTTATCACAAAGAATAGTGACAATAGTTTTTCCTGGTCCGAGTTCTTTTCCTAATCTTATTGCTCCTGCGATATTAACTCCACAACTTGTACCAAGACTTAAACCTTCATTTTGAATTAAGTCATATAGAATAGGTAAAGACTCATGGTCACTTATTGAAAATGCTCCATCTATTTTAGCTTCAGCAAAATTAGCCGTAACTCTACTAGAACCTATACCTTCAGTGATTGATCCTCCTTCACTTTTTAACTCTCCATTCTTTATATAATTGTAAAGAGCCGAACCTGTTGGATCGGATAAATAAATTTTTATATCTTTATTTTTTTCTTTTAAATAACTGCTCACGCCTCCGATAGTTCCACCAGTTCCAGATGAACATACAAACCCATCTACTTTTCCATCTGTTTGTTCCCAAATTTCTGGTCCAGTTGTTTCATAGTGCCCTTTAGCATTAGCAGTATTATCAAATTGATTAGCCCAAACTACACCATGATTATTCGTACTTTTTAATTCTTCAGCTACTCTTTTTGCAACTTTTACATAGTTGCCATCGTCTTTGTAAGGTTTTGGTGGTACAAGTTTTAAATCAGCGCCTATGTTTTTTAACATATCTTTTTTTTCTTGGGTTTGGTTGTCGTTCATTACAATTATTGTTTTATAACCAATTGAATTTCCAATAAGACAAAGGCCAATTCCAGTATTCCCTGCAGTACCTTCAACTATTATTCCACCTTTTGAGATTAATTTTTTCTCTTGAGCATCTTTTATTAATGCTAACGCTGCTCTATCTTTAACTGATCCTCCAGGATTTAAATATTCAGCTTTACCATAAATATTACAGCCAGTTATCTCTGAAGCAGCCTTGAGTTTAATTAATGGAGTATTTCCTATTCCTTCAATGAAAGTATTTTGAGAATTTTTCATTTATCATCTCCATTAGCAATACCGTAAGGTTTAAATTCTTCAGTTGCAGTACCAACATTTTTTGCAGGAATACCAACCATGACTGCATTCTCTGGAACATCTTTTGTTACAACTGCATTGGCTCCTATTTTTGCATTTTTACCAATTACCACAGGTCCTAAAACTTGAGCTCCAGAACCCACAACAACATTATCCATTAATGTTGGATGTCTTTTAGAGTTTCTTTGATCATCTGAATTTATACTTGGAGAAATTCCACCTAAAGTGACCATATGATATATAGTTACGTTATTACCAATTTCAGAAGTTTCTCCAATAACAACTCCCATGCCGTGATCAATAAATAAATTTTCACCTATTTTTGCTTTTGGATGAATTTCAATTCCGGTTAAAAATCTTGAAAATTGTGAAATTATTCTTGCGATTAAATCAAATTTAGCTACAGAAAAAAAATTTGCTATTCGATGAAAAAAAACAGCTTTAACACCTGGGTAAGTTAATATTACACTTAGCTTGGACTTAGCAGCTGGATCCCTGTTGATTATAGATTCTAAAAAACTATTCATGATATTTAAATTATTTTGATTATTTAAATGATCAGTTAGTTGTCACAACAACAACTACCTGAATCAGGTTTGCATGAGCACTCTTTGATTCCATCACAAGTGCATCTATCGCTAATACAATTTGTACATTTACATTTTGAGTTATCGCATGCCATACTATGAATATAATATGTGTTGATATTTAAAATACAAGGTCAAATTTGTCTCTTATTACAATCTATCTAAAGTAAGCCCTTTAACATTTGCAGGTACAGCGACATCCATCATTTTTGGATTTGCTAAGTTTAGATTATTCATAATTTCTGCGTACTCTTCTTTTGAACTTACTTGAAGTCTAGGATTATTATTTTTTTCATTTTCAATAGTAGAAAATTTTTTTCCATTATAATCATGTGCTGGATACACCAAAGTATCCTTTGGTAATTTTAATAACTTATTGAACAAAGAGTCGTAAGCATCTTCTGCATTTCCATTTTGAAAATCTGTTCTTCCAGTTCCATTTATTAAGAGAGTGTCACCTGTAAAAACTCTGTCATTCATTAAATAACTGTAAGAACAGTCTGTATGACCTGGTGTATAAATTGCTTTAAGTTCTATGTTTTCTACATTTATTTTTTCACTATCTTTTATTCTTAAATCAATTACTTCAGATTTAGATTTTTCTCCCATAATTCTGGTACAGTTTGTTCTTTTGTTTAGTTCGTTTAATCCAGTGACATGATCTGCATGTATATGTGTATCAATTACTTTAACTAATTTTAATTCTAAATTTTTTAATACTTCTATGTATTTATCTGAATGTTCAATTACAGGATCAATTATTAAAGCTTCTCTCCCTTTTCCACTTGATATAATGTAAGTGTAGGTTGAAGATTTGGTGTCAAATAATTGTTCAAATATCATTAGTTACTAAATACTATAAAAAATTGCATAGCAAATCAATCTTGCTTATAATAATTCTAAAAAACAAATTCAAAGGAGAATTGAATGACTTTAAAAATAAATAGTGTAGCTCCAGATTTCAAAGCTAAAACTCAAATGGGAGAAATTTCGTTTCATGAGTGGCTTGGAGATAGTTGGGGTGTTTTATTTTCACACCCAAAAGACTTTACTCCAGTTTGTACAACTGAACTTGGTGCATTAGCAAAAATGAAACCAGAGTTTGATAAAAGAAACGTAAAAGTTATGGGTTTAAGTGTAGATCCAGTTGATGATCACGTGAAATGGATAGATGATATTACAGATGTTTGTGGAATGAAACCTGAGTATCCAATTGTTGCTGATGAAAAATTAGAAGTTGCAAAACTTTATAATATGCTTGAAGCAGATGCAGGTGTAAGTTCAGGTGGTAGAACTGCAGTAGACAATGAAACAGTTAGAACAGTTTATGTAATAAGACCAGATAAGAGAATTGGTTTGTTTTTAACATATCCGATGACAACTGGTAGAAACTTTCATGAGATCTTGAGAGCTATAGACTCAATGCAAAGAACTATTAAACATAAAATTGCTACGCCAGCTGACTGGAAGCCTGGAGAAAAAGTAATTATTGTTCCTAAAGTTACAAATGAGGAAGCAAAAAAAATATATCCAGATGGTTGGGAAACAATAAAACCTTATTTGCGTAAGGTTCCAGATCCACATAAATAAATTTGGATCAAAAAAAATTAAACCAACAATCTCAGCATTGGGAAAATAATTTCTCAAGTAAGCCTGAGATGTTCGGTTTAGATCCAAGTTTATCGGCAAAAAAAGCTCTTAAACTTTTACAAGAAAAAAATATTAAAAGCGTAATTGAGCTCGGAGCAGGACTAGGAAGAGACACTATTTTTTTTGGAAAAAACTTAATCCACACGATAGCTTTAGATTATAGTCCATCTGGAATTAAAGTTATTGATCAGAAAATAAAAAAAGCAAATTTATCTAAATATATTTCAAGTAAACTATTTGATGTAAGAGAAAAACTTCCATTCGAAGATAATTCTATAGATGCATGCTATTCTCATATGCTTTATTGTATGGCTTTAACAACTGACGATTTGGTAAAACTAAATAATGAGATTAAAAGAATTTTAAAACCTGGTGGTATTAATATTTATACAGTGCGCCACACAAATGATGGTGATTTTCAAAATGGAAATCACATAGGGGAAGATTTATATGAAAATGATGGATTTATTGTTCATTATTTTTCAGAAGAAAAAGTTAATTCTTTATTAAATGGATTTAAAAATATTAGTCTAGAAAAATTTGAAGAAGGTACTTTTCCAAGAAAATTATTTTTTATTGTAAATGAAAAAAAATAATTTATTTTTTGTATTTTTTCATACAAACTTCAGCCAATAATAAATTTGGATCAATAAAGAGCTTAGATTCTTTAGCTTTTCTAAATGATTTATAAGCAAAAATAGCTATTGGTAATTCAGTACAACCTAAAATAATTTTTTTACACTTTTTCTTTATTAAATACTTAACAGCAGATCTTAATGCTATTTCAGCTTCTTTAACTTTACCCATTTTCACAAATTTAATTGCTTTATTTACAGAATTTTTTTGTAAGTTTTTTTCAGGACTAATTAGTTTAAAATTTTTATCAAAATAGTCATTATAAATATTTGTTTTTAAAGTTGCCTCAGTACATAAAATACCGATAGTAGAATTTTTTTTACATGTTTTTTTCGTATGTAAATAAACTTCTTTTGGCATACTTAATAAAGGAATTTTGATTTTCTTTTGAATATCTTTATGCCAATAATGTGCAGTATTGCATGGCATAACAATAAATTTACACTTGTTTTTTTGTAACATTTTACAACCATTAACAAGGGCTTTTAAAACATTATAGTATTTTTTTAAATTCTCAGGTCTTTTCGGAGTATTAGATTTGTTGTAAAGAACAAACATTGGGTACTGCTGATCTAACTTCCCTCGGTTTAATTTTGCTAATTTGTTACAAAAATCTAAACCTGCTTGTGTTCCCATTCCTCCTAATATTCCGATCATAAAAATTATTTAAATATTGATTTTTGTTTTTAACATTTATGTATACAACTATATTTTAAATATAATTATGCAAGACATATATATTGATGATATTGGATCAGGTTTCCCTTTAGTTTTAGTTCATGGTTATTTAGGTTCTTCAGAAATGTGGAATTTGCAAAAAAAATTATTAAGTAAGCATTTTAGAATAATTACACCTGCTTTACCTGGTTTTGGAGAAAGTTATAAAGCTCAATCTTTAGACAATATTAATTCAATTGCAAAATTTGTATTAAAATGTCTAGATGAAAAAAAAATAAATAAATTTCATTTAATGGGACACTCAATGGGAGGAATGGTAGTTCAAGAAATGGTAAAAATTTCTGAAAATAGAATTAAAAAGTTAATTTGTTTTGCAACTGGTTCAATTGGAGATATCCCAGGAAGATTTGAAACAATAGAAACCACAAGAGAAAAATTAAAAAAAGATGGATTAAAAGAAACAATAAATAGAGTTCCACAAAAATGGTTTGTTAAAGGTGATAAGGCTAAATATTATTATTTTTGCGAAAATGCAGTTAAAAATATTTCTATAGAGACGGCAGATAATGCTCTTATAGCTATGAAAAATTGGAGAGGATATGAAAATTTAAAAAATATCAAGCAAGATACCCTGATCATTTGGGGTGATAATGATGTTTCATATAATTTTGATCAAGTTGATATCTTAAAAAAAAATATATCTAGTAGTCAATTAGAGATCTTTGAAGGTTGTGGTCATAATGTTCATCTTGAAGAACCTCAAAAGTTCAATGAAACAGTAAAAAATTTCTTATCATGAATAGAAATCTTTCATTACTTGTTTCAAGTCAAGTATTTGCCTTTACTGCTGCTACTGTAACTGTTTTTATAAGTGGTATTATTGGATCACAATTAACTCCTATAAAAACACTGTCTACACTTCCTCCATCAATATATGTAGTTGGAACTGCAGCGGCTACAATATTTGCTGCTAAAATAATGAGCATAATCGGAAGAAGACTTGGATTTGTGTTTTCTTCTGTTGCTGGTTCAATTGCTTGTTTGATCGGTGCTTATTCAATAATGATAGAAAGTTTTTTTATCTTTTGTATCGCTAAATTTATTTTAGGTGCCACAATGGCTTTCACCCATCAATATCGTTTTGCTGCAGCTGAAAGTGTAGAAAAAGATAAAGCTCCCAAGGCTATTTCATCACTATTATTAGCTGGTATCGTTGCTGCTTTTCTTGGTATAAGTTTATCAAATTATACAAAAAATTTTGTAAGCGATTATTTATATGTAGGTTCTTATTTAACATTAGCAATTTTAACATTAATACCTTCATTTTTATTATTTTTTTTTAGAGACACTAAAGAAGTTTCTTTCGAGTCTAATGAGGAAAATAAATCTAGAAATTATTTAGAATTCCTTTCTGATGCAAAATTTTTACAAGCAATTACCTCAGCAGCTTTTGCTTATGCAGTGATGTCTTTTTTAATGACAGCAACACCAATAAGTATGCATATTGTGCATCATTTAAGTTTAGAAAAGACAGGTATAGTTCTTCAATTTCATGTTTTAGCAATGTTTTTACCATCATTATTTACTGGAAATTTAATCAAAAAGTTTGGTTATAGTTATATGATGTATGTGGGTGTTTTATTTTATATTTTAACAATCTTAATGAGTTTTTTAGAACCATCTTTTTTAAATTATTTTATCAGCTTAATTTTTTTAGGTATTGGATGGAATTTTTTATTTATATCTGGAACTAGTTTGTTGGTTACAACTTATAAACCTGAAGAAAAGTTTAAAGCTCAAGGATTTAACGATTTATTAGTTTTTTCTTCTATGGCAATTGCAAGTTTATCCGCTGGTGTTTTAATTTCTCTTGCTAGCTGGAAAACTGTTAACTTATTTTGTATACCTTTTTTGATCTTAATTGTTCTATCAATAATAAATGCAGATCGTAAAACTAGATGAGTTTTTTAATACTTGGTTTCATTACAGGTTTGAGTTTAATTTTTGCAATTGGGGCTCAAAATATTTTTGTAATTGAACAAGGTTTAAAGAAACAATATGTTTTTTTAGTTTGTTTAATTTGCTCAATATCAGACTTAATTTTAATCTTTTTAGGAATATTTTTATTTGAATATTTTAAAATTTACTTCACAAAAAATGTTGAATTAATTTTTAATATATTGCTTTTTATCTTCTTAATTTACTTTATTTATAGCAAAGTAAGGTCTTTATATAAAAGATCAGAAATAAACTTTGAAGGTAGTAATTTATCCCTTAAAAATACAATAATTAAAACTCTAGGATTTACATATTTAAATCCACATGTTTATTCAGATACAGTATTTTTTTTAGGAAATTTTTCAAAGAATTTCTTAATTTCACATAAATATTTTTTCGGAATTGGTGCTGCTATTGCATCATTTTTGTTTTTTTTCTCATTAGGTTATTTAGCTAAATTTTTTTCAAACTATTTAATAGATTCGAGAGCTTGGAAAATTATGAATTTTTTTATAATTATATTTATGACTGTTTTATCAAGTTATGTATTTATAGAAATTATAGATTTAGTTTGACATCTATATATTAAAATTAATATTATAAATTAGTTATGTCTAATATTAAATTTTCAAATGTTCATAAGTCATTTGGTCAAAATAAAATTATTAATAATTTTAATCTTGAAGGTAAAGAAGATGAATTTTTAGTTCTAGTTGGCCCATCAGGATGTGGTAAGTCTACTTTATTGAGAATGATCGCAGGGTTAGAAAAAGTTGATGAAGGAAAAATTCAAATTAATGATAAAATTATCAACGAATTACATCCCTCGAAAAGAGAAACAGCGATGGTTTTCCAATCTTATGCTTTGTATCCTCATATGAATGTCTATGAGAATATGTCTTTTGGACTCAAAATTGAAAAACAAAGCAAAGAGGAAATTCAAACAAAAGTTTTAAGAGCAGCAAAAATACTTAAAATTGAAGAACTTTTAGAAAGAAGACCTAAACAGTTATCTGGAGGTCAAAGACAAAGAGTGGCTATTGGAAGAGCAATTACCAGAAATCCTAAAATATTTTTATTTGATGAACCATTGTCAAATCTAGACGCGGCATTGAGGGCGGAAATGAGAGTTGAGATTTCAAAGCTACATCAACAAATCAAGACAAATATGATTTATGTTACCCATGATCAAGTTGAGGCAATGACTTTAGCAGATAGAATAGTTATTTTAAATGAAGGTAATATAGAACAAGTAGGTACACCAGAAGAAATTTATAGTGATCCAGCTAACATTTTTGTTGCACAATTTATAGGTACTCCAAAAATGAATATTTTAGAAATTGATGAAAAAGATATTAAATCAGAAAAAATAATAAAAGTATTAGGCAACGAACTTACTATAAAAAATGTAAAATTAGAAAAAAGAAAACATTTTATTGGAATTAGACCAGAACATTTAAAAATAAACAATGAAACAAAATTTAAATTTTCACCTGAAATAGATATTATTGAGAATTTAGGAAACGAAAAAATTGTTTATATGAAAAAAGATAACCATCAATTAAGTGCCAAAATATCTAGTGGAACTGAAATTGGAAATTCATTCGGTTTTGATCTTCAAAACATTTTTATTTTTAATGAAAATGGAAAAAGGATCAAAAGTTAACTCAACTTATAATTGATATTTTTTTTTAAAATTGTTATTTTATAACAAAAAATTGTATGCACTAATTGCATAGCTGTCCATTAGAACTACCGATTGAGACAATTTGTCATTAAATTAAAGTCCGAAACAATTAAAACAAGGAGATGTTATGAAAAACATATTTAAACTTATCTGCATCTTAACTTTGTTTTATTCAAATATAGTTTATGCAGATATTAAATTTTGGACCACGGAAGTCCAACCAGACAGAATGGCTAAGCAGGAAGAGATGGCAAAATCTTTTGAAGCTAAAACTGGAATTAAAGTTGAAGTAATTCCAATTGAAGAAAAAGATTTAGGAACTCGAGCAACAGCCGCAGCAGCATCTGGAAATCTTCCGGACGTAATCTATCATACTTTGCAATATGTTCTACCATGGGCTGAAGCAGGTATATTAGATGTTGATGCTAATAATGATGTAGTTAAGGCACTTGGTAAAAAAACTTTTGCACCTGGAGCACTTAATATGGCTAAATCAGGTTCTAAAATAGCAGCAGTACCAGTGGACGGATGGACTCAAATGGTAGTCTATAGAAAAGATCTATTTGAAAAAGCTGGACTAGATGCACCAACAAATTATGCAAATATTACTAAAGCAATAAAAGCTTTATCAGGTGATAATATGTATGGTTTCGTTGCAGCAACAAAAACTGACGAAAACTTTATGAGTCAAGTTTTAGAGCATGTTCTTTTAGCAAACGGTGTAAATTTAGTTAAAAAAGGTGGAACAAAAAAACAAGGTAAAGCTTTAAAAAATTCTTTAGAATTTTACAAAGTTTTAGCTAAAGCTAGTCCTCCAGGAGAGCTTTATTGGAAACAATCTAGAGCATTGTATTTTGCTGGTAGAACACCAATGATAATTTGGTCTCCATTTATAATGGATGAATTAGCAGGACTAAGAGACTCTGCACCGCCAACATTTAACGTTGATCCAACTTCTAATGAGTTAGCACAAAAAACTGGTTTTATAACTAATTTTAGTGGGCCAAATAATAAAAAAGGAGCCGCTTGGGCAGATATTAGATATTTTGGAATAACTGCAGATGCAGATACAGATGAAGCTAAAAAATTTATCATGTATTCTATGGATGAAGGTTACGCAAGTACATTATCTATAGCTCCAGAAGGTAAATTCCCAGTAAGAAGAGGTAACTCTAGCGATCCAAATGCATTTACAAAAGCTTGGAGTAAATTACCTGTAGGAGTAGACAGAAAAGCTCCATTAACAGATCTTTACTCTGCTGATGTAATTAATAACATTGTTGCAGGATTAGATACTGCAAGCAGATGGGGAGTTAAAGAAGGGGAATTATCTAGAGCATCAAAAATTATTAACGCTCAATTTCTAAATAGAATCACTAGAGAATATATAGACGATGAAATCTCTGTTGATGAAGCTGTTAATAAAATTAATGCTGAGTTAGCTAAATTCTAATAATTTTAATTTATAAAAAAAGCGGGTAATATTATTTATCCGCTTTTTTTTTATGAACGATACACTAGCAAAAACAGAAAAGAGAACAGCATATATACTAACTTTACCTGCGGTATTTTTAGTTTTTGCAATAGTTTTATTTCCGATTTTTGCAAATGTTTGGATTAGTTTTAAAGAAGTCGAATTAAAAGATATAAGAATACCCGAACCACGGGCAAAAAAAATTGTTAAATCTATTTCAGGAGAAACTACAAAAATTAAAATTCTTTATAAACTGAGAAATAGCTCTTTATTACAAGAAATTAGAGATGTTACTTTTCAAGACAAATATCCTAAAAATTTTCAACCAAAAGATTTAGACAAAAGATGTGAATTCAAAAAAAATAAATTAAATTGTAAATTTGGAAATTGGCCAGCAAAATACAGAGAAAACTTTGAAGTAATATTTGAGACTAAAGATGGATCTAATGTAAGTAAAAAGGAAATAAAATCAATAAAACCAAAGCTAAAAGGAAAGTCTGATAATATTTTACTTAATACAAAGTTTACTCTAAAAAATTTTAAAAAAGTTCTATTCGAGAATGAGTTTATAGATCTATTATTAACTACATTTTATTATACTTTTTTTGGCACCGTTGGTTCAATTGTATTTGGGATATTGACTGCTCAAATGGTCAACCAGAAATTCTTTGGTAGAACATTTATGAGGAGTGTTTTGCTTTTTCCATATGTAGCACCAGTTGTAGCATTAGCTTATACTTGGGAGCTTTTACTTGATCCGAACAGCGGTACTTTAAATAGTTTGTTAATTAATTATCAAATAATAGAAACACCGATTAATCTATTAGGTCAAAAATATATTGCAGTAAATATTTTAGGATTCGATTTTAAATTAAGACTTGCTCTTACAACAGTTATTATTTTTGAAATATGGAGATATTTTCCGTTGGCTTTTTTATTTATTCTTGCCAGATTACAGGCTATTCCAAAGGAATTATATGAAGCTGCTGATGTAGATGGAGCAAGTCCTTTCCAAAAATTTTTTAAGATAACATTGCCTCAGATTACAGCTGTAATTTCTATTTTGTTCATGATTAGATTTATTTGGAATTTTAATAAATTTGAGGATGTTTTTTTGCTAACAGGTGGAGCATCTGGAACTAGGACTTTGCCAATAAATGTTTATCAACAAGGTTTTGCAATATCAGATATTGGTACTGGCTCAGCTGTATCTATAGTAATAGTAATTCTTTTACTTCTTTTCATGTTTTTCTATTTTAAACTTTTAGGAAAGAGAGTTGATGAAAACTAAAAATATTATAATTTTTTCAATTATTTCATCTTTCTTTTTAGTAAGTTTGATTTCTATATGGAAAATACTAGTTACATTACAAGGTATAAAATTAGAAAACTTTAATTTTCAAATTATTTTTTTACTTGGTTTTTTAGTTTCATTGGCCCATGTTATAATAGGAAATAAACTTAATTATATTTTAAAATTAATAATTTTTTCATTAATATTTATATTTATTGATGGTTATTTAATTCAGTCTATGCCCATTTGGTATAATATTGGAGTATTTTTAATTCTTTATTTTTTCATTAATAAAATTAAAAAGTTTAACAACAAAATTTTGGAAGAAGAACATTCTACTCAAATAATAATTTTCGATTTTTTAACACTTTTTGGAATAGTACTATTTTCATTTGTAATTCTATTTCCATTTTACATGATGGTAGTTACTAGCTTTAAAACACAAATTGCATTATTAGTTAATCCTTTAGACTTTAGTATAAATTTTGCTCAAGGATTTAAAGATTTATTCAAATCATATTTTGTAATATTTAAATCTTACAAATTTGGAAAGTATATATTAACTAGTACTATTGTATCTCTAGGAACTGTATTCATCACATTAGTTTTTGCAATTCCAGCTGCTTATGCTATTGCCAGATTAAATTTTTTTGGAAAAACATTTCTATCAACATCAATATTGATAATTTATATGTTCCCAGCAATTGTTTTAGTGATACCACTTTATACTGTTTTTAGTCAGTTGGGTTTGAGAAATTCCATTGAGGGATTATTAATTGTTTATACTGCTACCACTCTTCCTGTGGCTATATATATGTTACAAGGATATTTCAAAAGTATCCCTAAAGAATTAGAAGAAGCAGCGATATTAGATAAATTAAGCTGGTTTGGAATTATAACTAAAATAATAATTCCACTTAGTATTCCGGCTATTTCATCAGTTGCTTTATACGTATTTATGATAGCCTGGAATGAATTCTTATTTTCTTTAATGTTTTTAGATAATCCAAATTCTTTTACACTTTCAAGGGCTATACAGTATCTAAGTGGTGATGCTGAAACTCCTAGACAATATCTTATGGCAGGATCAGTAATAGTGACCTTACCCGTTTTATTTATTTTTGTTTACTTTGAAAAATATTTAGTAAGCGGATTAACAGCAGGAAGCGTGAAGGGATAATGAGTGATTTAGTTGAGGTTGCTAAAAAAATTCTTCTAGAGAATAGAAGGGCTGGCTACACACTACCTACAAATAATAAGCTATACCCAGCTCAGTGGAATTGGGACTCAGCTTTTATATCGTTAGGTTATTCATATTTTAATTTAGATTATGCAATTCAGGAATTGGAAACTCTTTTAAAGGGTCAATGGGACGATGGTATGGTACCACATATTTTGTTTCATGAAGTTGATGATAGCTATTTTCCAAACCACACGACATGGTCTTGTGGAAAAGAAATACCATCTTCTGGAATTACTCAGCCACCAATAGCAGCATCAATCTTAAGAATAATTGTTAAAAATAATTCATTAGATGAAACGCAAAATAAAAAAGTTTTTAATCTAGTTTGTAAATTAAAAAAATATCATGAATGGTTTTTTAAAAATAGAGACCAAAATCAATCGGGCTTAATATCTATAATACACCCGTGGGAAAGTGGTTATGATAATTCTCCATTATGGGACTTTGCATTATCTAAAATAAATGTAGATAAAAATTTATCATACGAAAGAAGAGATCTTAAAGTTTCAAAAAATGATGAAAGACCACTAAAAAAAGATTATGATTGCTATATAACTCTCTTAAATCAATTTAAGTCAGACAATTATAATCCTAATAAACTTTTAAATAATTCTATGTTTAATATTATTGATATTGGTTTTAATTCTATTTTTCTTAAAGCGAATAAAGATTTAATAGAACTATTAAAATTATTTAAATTAGATTATTTAGATTTAGAAAAAAAAATCAAAAAAACAGAAAATAAAATATTTGATTTATATAATGAAAAAGAAAAAATGTTTTTTTCATTTGATTTAAAAAATAATGAGGAAATTAAAATACCCTCATTAACTAATTTCTTTGTTTTATTTGCAGATTTGAACCTTGATGATGTGAATACAAAAATAATTAAAAATCTTGAAGATTTTAATGTAAATCAGAAGTATTTTTTTACTACAATAAAACCCGACCATCATTCATTCGAAGAGAAAAGATACTGGAGAGGCCCTGTATGGATTAATACTAATTGGATAATTTATAAATCTTTAATTAATAAAAATAGAAATTTCGCCGAAAAAGTAAAAAAACAAACAATTAAATTAATTAATCAAAATAACTTTCATGAATATTACAGTTCTAAAACTGGTCTCCCTTTTGGTGCAAATAACTTTTCATGGTCTGCAGCTCTTTATTTAGATTTAATTTTGAGTAAAAATTAGATTAAGTTTGATAGGGGTAGTAATGGGGGGGTCTATTGGTTAATTTAAAACCCCTATCAAATTTTGTTACTTAGCTTTTAAAAAGATTGAGAGCTTTAATAAGCAGCTCCTCAGATTTTGCATGGTCACCTTCTTCATGTGCTTTTTTACCAGCATCTCTTAATTCCATAACTTGTTGCATTTTTTCATCTACTTTTCCAACTAGCTTTAGGCAAGAGCCAGCAAAAGCAGAACTTGAGAAAAGTACCAATGTGATTGTAATTAATAATTTTTTCATATTTTTCCTCTCAAAGTCATTTTAATAATATTAATAAAATAATTTTAAGATAATTTTTTGTCACAGCACAAATGTGTCAACTTGTTACACTTGTTTGAGTTGATAAAATAATTTTATTACCTATATGGTCGATATGGATTACTCAAACAAACATTTAATATGAAAACTTTAAAAAACTTAACTATTTTAATTACTTTGTTATTTTTTACATCTAGCTCGTTTGCTGCAGATGAAACTATAGAAATGTTAAACAAATTAGGTAAAGAATCTATGGTTTATTCTAAAAAAATTGTGAGAATAGATGTTGGAGATACTGTTTTTTGGAAATCAACAAATCCAGGGCACAATGTCGAGTTTATTAAAGGTGGAGTACCATCAGGTGTCGAAAAATTTAAAACAAAGTTCAGTAAAGATGCTGAATATACTTTTACAGTTCCAGGAATATATGCTTATTGGTGTACACCGCATAAGAGCATGGGCATGATAGGGTTCGTAGTTGTTGGTAATGATAAATCAAATTTAGAAAATATTAAAAAAATCAAATACTATTCTAGATCAAAAAAAATAGCACCAGAATTAATAAATTCTCTGTAAATAACTTAATTTGAAAAGCCGTATTTTCTAAGTCTTACATCGCCAGTTCGTGCGTGTGCTTCCATTCCTTCATATCTAGAAATTCTTGCAGCTGCAGCGCCAACTTCTTTTGTAGACTCTTTCGTCATTCTTTGAAAACTTAGTGTTTTAATAAATTTACCTACAAATAATCCACCTGTATATCTCCCAGCACCTTTAGTTGGAAGAATATGGTTTGTTCCTGAACATTTATCACCGTAAGCTACCGTTGTTTCTTCACCTATAAATAGAGATCCATAGTTTTTTAATCTTTCATGAAACCATTTCAAATTTTTTGTCTGAACTTCTAAATGCTCTGGTGCATATTCATCACTAATTTTTGCCATTTCTTCGTCAGTATCGCAAAGAATAACTTCACCAAAATCTCTCCATGCATCCCCTGCACTTTGTTTAGGTAGTTCTGGTAAATCTGCAATTAACTCAGGCACTCTTTTCATAACTTCTTCTGCTAATTTTTTACTAGTAGTAAGCAACCATGCAGGTGAATTATAACCATGTTCAGCTTGACCAACTAAATCAAATGCTACTATCTCAGCATCAGCCGTTTCATCAGCAATTACAGCAATTTCTGTAGGACCAGCAAATAAATCAATTCCAACTTTTCCAAACAATATTCTTTTTGCTTCAGCAACAAATTGATTTCCTGGCCCAACCAAAATATCAGCTGGCGCATTTCCAAATAATCCATTTGTCATAGCAGCAATTGCCTGGACTCCACCTAAGTTCATAATTACATCTGCTCCACATAAATCAGCTGTATAGATAATTGATGGGTGAACTCCAATATCTGGTTTTGGTGAACTACAAACTAAAATATTTTTAACTCCAGCAACTTTAGCTGTTGTAACACTCATTACAGCCGAAGCTATATGCGCATATCTTCCTGCTGGTACATAGCATCCTGCTGTATTTACAGGTATTAACTTTTGTCCAGCATATAAACCCTCTGAAAGTTCAACTTCAAAATCTTGGCCGTAGTTTTTTAATTGAGCTTCAGCAAATTTTCGAACTCTTTCGTGTGAAAACTGAATATCATCCTTTGTTTTTTGATCTAAATTTTTTTTTATTTCTTCTATTTTTTCTTTAGAGACAATAATTTCACCATCATACTTATCAAATTTTTTACCAAGTTCTTTACAACCTTCTTCTTTTTTTACTTCAATATCTTTTAAAATATTTTCTACAATTTCTCTTGTCTTTGAATCATCAGTCGAGGATGTTTTTGGTGATTTTTTTAGATACTTGATTGTCATAATTTTTAAGCTTTTAAATCATTAATTAATCTAATGCAACTACTGCAGCCGCCATGGAAGCTAATCTTGCTGCCGCTTCATCCGATCTACTTGTTATAACAACTGGAACTTTTCCTCCAATAACTACACCTGCAGCGCAAGCACCCATGAAATATATCATCATTTTAACCAATCCATTTCCCGCTTCAACACTTGGAACCAACAAAACATCAGCTTCACCTGCAACTGCATTTTTAATTCCTTTAATCGCAGCCGATTTTTTTGAAATACTATTATCAAACGCTAGAGGTCCAAAAACATCTGCATTTAAATTTTCTTTTTTTGCCAATTCTGTGATTTCTTTTGCATCAAGTGAACTTTGAACACTATCTAATACTTCTTCTGTTGCTGATAATATAGCAACTTTTGGTCTTTCATTTCCAATTCTGTTAGAAAAATTAATTACATTTTTAAGTATATGCATTTTTGTTTTAACATTAGGCAGTACATTTAAAGCTCCATCAGTAATGATTAATGGTTTACCTTCTTTATTTAAAGTCATATGCCATATGTGACTTAATCTTGTTTTACTTAATAAATTATATTCTCTTTTTAAAACTTCTTTCATGAGAATATCTGTATGTATATGACCTTTAACAATTATTCTTATTTTGTTTTCAGAGGCAAGTTTTGCTGCAACTTTTGCAGTATTATTTTCTATAGGTTCGTGAATAGTTTCAAATTTTGATATATCAAATTTTAAATTATCTGCACATTTTTGAATTTCATCTTTATCACCAATGAAAATTGGTATGATTAAATCTTCCTTAACAGCGTCCATAACAGACAGCATTGGGAGTGGTTTTCCTGCATTAACTATCCCAGCTACTACACCTTTCTTTTTATGTGCAACATTAAGTAGATTATTTGGACAAACTATTTCTTTATCTGAAAGCATTTTTAAGTTTTTTGTATATATAAATTTATAACAATTTATAGTAAAATAGATTAAATAAAAAACTGTGTCTGAACTATGGAAATTGTAACAAAAATAGCACCTATTGCACTCGCATTGATAATGCTTGGTCTTGGATTAGGCCTAACAACCCAAGATTTTTCAAGAGTATTAAAAACTCCAAAAGATTTTTTAATAGGTTTTGTATCTCAATTGATTATTTTACCTATAGTTGCTTTCATATTAATAAAAATTCTAGGAACATCTCCAGAAATTGCTTTGGGAGTAATGATTATCGCAGCTGCACCTGGTGGAATTACATCAAATGTTTTAACAAAGTTTGCAAAAGGAGATGTAGCATTGTCAGTTTCATTAACAGCAGTAATAAGCATAATTAGTATTATAACAGTTCCACTGATTGTTTTTACTTCGGCGGATCTTTTGGGAGTTAGCTTTGCAGATGAAAATATTAATATAACTGGAACTGCACTAAAAATGGCATTGGTAGTCGCAGTACCAGTAACTCTAGGAATGATAATTAGAAAATTTGCAGATAATTTTATAAGTTCAAAAACTTCAATTATTGATAAAATTACAGGTATATTATTTTTAATTGTTTTTATTGCAATTTGGGTTGAAGAAAAAGATAATATTTTTACTTATCTAGCACAAGCTGGTTTAGTAGTATTAACTTTGAATATAGCAATGATGATTATTGCTTATTATCTTGCAAAAACTTTTGCATCTGGAATAGAACAAATAAAATGTATTTCACTTGAGTGTGGACTTCAAAATGGAACTTTAGCAGTTTTTGTTGCTACAGAAATTTCAAGTGAAATTGTTTACATGATACCTACAGCTGCATATGCATTAATAATGTATATAACCGGATTTATATTTATTTATTTTTTAAGGAACAAAGCTTAATTATTCCAAAAAGGACATTCACTTTTTGCAAAAAGATATTTTTTTAAGTTATCATTTAATTTTAATGTGGTTATAGACATGCCTGCCATCTCCATAGAAGTTGCATACCTTCCAACATAAGTTTTAATATTTTTTATTTTTGAACTTGATAAGTTTTCATTAACTCTTTTAGATATAATATATAATTCTTCAAGTGGTGTGGCACCTAAACTATTTATCATAACTACAATATTGTCGTTAGCAGTCAGTTTAGAATCTAAAATAATTCTTTTATATAAGTCATCAACTAACTCATTTGCAGGTCTCAATTTTTCTCTTTTTATTCCAGGCTCTCCATGTATACCCATTCCTATTTCAATTTCATCATCACTAATTTCAAAAGTAGGTTTTCCAGCTTCAGGTAAAATACAAGGTGAAACAGCAACACCAAGAGTTCGAATATTATTATTAACTTCAGTGGCTGTTTTAAAAACATCTTCGAGAGAAGTGCCAGTTTCAGCAATTGCTCCGGTAACTTTAAATACAAATATCATACCAGCGATTCCTCTTCTTTTTTCTTTCTCAGCTTCACTTGCACTTGCAATATCGTCTGAAACAATTACTTTTTTTGTCTTAATTCCTTCTGCTTCAACCATTTCACATGCCATTTCAAAATTCATAACATCACCACCATAATTTCCAATGATACACAAAACTCCATTACCATTATCAGCATTTTTTATAGCAGAAACCATCTGATCTACTGATGGAGATGCAAACACTGATCCAATAGCACAAGCATCTAAAAATCCTTTACCAATATACCCGGTAAATACAGGTAAGTGTCCCGATCCACCCCCAGTTACTATTCCAACTTTATTTGAAGCTTTTTTCGCTCTCGTCACCACTCTGTTGTTATCTTTAGCTAAAGCATAAACATCGGGGTGAGATTTAATAAGTCCATCAATCGACTCTTCTACAAAATTAACTGGATTGTTAATTATTTTTTTCATAATTATTTTTATAATTCAATTTTAAAAAAGTATATAGTTGTTTTATGAAAAAAATTTTATGCTTATTATTTTTAAGCTTTATAATTAATTTTAACTCGCATTCTTCAGCAAAAACATTTTATATTGGAGATCAAGTTAATGATTATTTTAATTATAACAAAGATATCAAAATAAAACTTAAACCAGGTAATTGGACAGTAATAAGAAAAGCTACTCGTGGTGTACCCAAACAAAAAATAGTTAGTATTGGAAGAGTTGAAGATAATCAAATAATGGAAGTGATAGAAGTCTATGAAGGCTTACTTGCTGGTTATTATATTAAATACATCGATCCAATATTAATTGAACTGATGTTTAAAGATAAACATGATGGTTGTTATGAAAGATCAGAATATTATTTATTAAAATTATATCGTAAAGGTAGTACTTTTAATTGTATGAGAGTAAGACACATCGATGTTACAAAAGAACTAAATTATCCTGACGGCCCAGATGATAAAGCAGCCGCTTCAGCTTATAATTTTTGGATTAAATCAAATTCACTAACTTATCCAAAAATCTTACTACAATCTTATCATTCTTATTTTTCAAGATTGGTAGGAGGTAAATGGTACGAAGTAAGACATATGGTTCACCCTAAATTGCTTAATGCACCAAAATCTAATTTTTTTACTGAGGAAACATCTGAATATCATAAAAATAATATTTCTCAATTTCCAGATCATAAAAAGACAATGGAAAAATGGATTTCAATTAGTTCCAGATTTCACAAAAATTTTGAAAATATGGTTAAAGCAAAAAGTCATCATAAATTATCATTGGAAAAATATTTTATTGAAACAAAAACAGACACAAAATCTGATGATCCAGTTGTTGATCAGCTAAAACAATTGAATGAATTATTTAAATCTGGAGCATTAACCAAAGAAGAGTTTGAAAAAGCTAAACAGAAAATTTTAAATTAATGAAAATACCTTTTAAAGTAGAAATCTCCAAAGAAATTCTACAAAACATTCATTCCAAGGTGAAAAATTACCAATGGTATGAGATGCCTGATGATGGTGGTTGGGACTATGGAACTAATTTAGATTACATGAAGGAATTTTCAAAATTCTGGATTGAGAAATATGATTGGAAAAAAACAGAAGAACAGATAAATAAATTTAATAATTTTAAATCTAATATAGATGGAATTGATATTCATTTTATTTATGAAAAAGGAAGTGGGTCTAATCCTAAACCTTTATTATTAAATCACGGCTGGCCAGGATCTATTGTAGAATTTTTACATATAATTGATCAATTAGCTCATCCTGAAAAATACGGAGGAAAAGAAGAAGACGGATTTGATGTTGTTGTTCCATCTTTACCAGGTTATGGATTTTCAGGGCGTCCTCCAAAACCAATCGGTCCAAGAAAAATGTCAGCAATATTTAACTCTTTAATGACAAATACTTTGGGTTATAAAAAATATATATCTCAAGGAGGTGATTTTGGAGGAACAATATGTACTTGGCTAGCATACGATTTTCCAGAAAGTCTATTAGGAATACATATTAATATTTTAATTACTCGTCATCCAGATGGACCACAAACACCTGAAGAAAAAGAGTGGCAAGAAAGATTTAAAAAAGAACAAAGAATCGAAGATGGCTATAGAACACAACAAGCAACAAAACCACAAACATTAAGTTACGCAATGATGGATAGTCCAGTAGGAGTTGCTGCATGGATAATCGAAAAAATGAGGGGCTGGTCAGATATAAAAAATGGAGATATTGAAAGCGTTTATTCAAAAGATATTTTATTATCAAACATCATGGTTTATTTAGTAACTAAAACATTCAATACAGCATCTTGGATTTATTATGGAAGAAGAGAAGAAGGAGGAAGATTTCTTCCAAAAGATCATCTTCCTTTAAAAGTCCCAACTGCAATTGCAAAATTTCCAAAAGAATATTTAGAATGGGCTCCTAAATCGTATGTAGAAAGAATATATAATGTTCAACAATGGACGGAGATGCCCGCAGGAGGTCATTTTGCAGCTTTAGAGCAACCTGATTTATTAATTAAAGATATTAGGAAGTTTGCAAAGAGTTTATGATTTTAGAAGAATTTATAAAAAAATCGCCAAAAGCTGAATTACATTTACACATTGAAGGAACGTTGGAACCTGAACTTATGTTTTCTTTAGCAAAAAGAAACAATATTGATATTCCATTTAAAAATGTAGATGATGTAAAAAAAGCATATAATTTTAGTAATTTAGATTCTTTTTTAAAAATTTATTATGAGGGGGCTAAAGTACTAATAAAAGAACAGGATTTTTTCGATCTTACATGGGCTTACATATTAAAATGTAGAGAAGACAATATTGTACATACTGAAATCTTCTTTGATCCACAAACTCATACAGATAGAGGAATTGATTTTGATATTGTTATAAATGGAATTTTTAATGCTTTAAAGAAAGCTGAAAAAGAATTTGGCTTAAGTTTTAAAATAATAATGTGTTTTTTAAGACATTTAAGTGAAGATGAGTGTTTTAAAATATTAGATAAAGCGCTGGCACATAAAGATAAGATATTTGGAGTTGGATTAGATTCATCAGAGACAGGAAATCCACCTAAAAAATTTAAAAATTTATTTAAAAAAGCGTTAGAAAATGAATTTATAACAGTAGCTCACGCAGGCGAAGAGGGGCCACCAGAATATATTTGGGAAGCCTTAAATTTTTTAAATGTTCATAGAATTGACCATGGAGTTCAATGTCTTAAGGATGACAAACTGGTTGGAATTTTGTCAGAAAGCCAAATTCCTTTAACAGTATGTCCACTTTCAAATGTAAAATTAAAAGTTTTCAATAAATTAGAAGATCACAACTTAAAAAAAATGTTAGATAAAAAATTAATGGTCATGGTGAATTCAGATGATCCTGCTTATTTTGGTGGTTATTTAAATAAAAATTTGACTGAGACACAAGCAGCTCTGGATCTTTCCTATGAACAAGTAAAAACGTTACTTGTTAATTCGTTTAAATCCTCTTTTTTAAATGATATAGAAAAGAAAAAATGGATTTCTAAAATCTAAAATGTTATTAAAAAAATTGAAAATATTTAAATGCAAAAAATAATTTTTATTACGATATCTTTATTAATCATTGGATATGTAATTTATATGGGAGTTTCAGCAGTGATTAGAGGAAAAAAATACAAAGAAGAAAATCAAAAAGAAAAAAATGAAGAGGAAAATAAATGAATTTAAGCACAGTGGTAATAGTAATTTACGCAATCGGCATTATTATAGGCGCTTTATTTCTTGATTTATGGGGTGCTGAAACATCATTGTCTAAGGCTATGGCAGGAGTTGCGTGGACAGTATTGTTTTTGATTTGTCTATTTTACTTTGAAAAAAAAGACGAACAAAATAGAGAGTAGTGAAAAAATTAATATCAAAAATTAATTTTATAGTTTGCCTAATTTTTCTTTTCTCGTACTCTACAACGATGGCAAATGAAGAAGCAACTTACAATGTAGTACAAAAAAACGATATTTATGAAATTCGTTATTATTCAGATCGATTAATAGTTCAAGTACCAAACAAGGGAGATAATAATAGTTTTCGAAAACTTTTTAAATATATTTCTGGAGAAAATAAAAATTCTGAAAAAATAGCAATGACAGTTCCAGTTACCCAAACAAAAAAAGATGATCAAATGTTTATGCAGTTCTACCTACCTTCGAAATTTAATAGAGAAACTACCCCTATACCAAACAATCCTGATATTGAAATTACAACAATTCCAAAAGGTTATTTTGCAGTAATAGAATTTTCAGGAAGATCTTCTGATAAAAATTTTGATAAACATAATAAAATTCTTAAGCAAAAACTCTTGGAAGATAATATTTCTATAAAAGGTTTTGCTATTAGGGCAACTTATAACAGTCCTTTTACACTCCCTCCTTTAAGACGAAATGAATCAATGTTTAGTATTGATTGGAAAAAATAAAATTTAATTTAAGTTTTTTAACTCTTCAAAAACTTCTTTGGCATGGTCTTTAACTCTAACATTATTCCAAATTTTGTGAATTTTTCCCTTAGAATTAATCAAAAATGTAGTCCTTATTATTCCCATAAATTCTTTACCTAAAAAAGATTTTTTGCCCCAAACACCATATTTTTTTATTACTTCTTTTTTTTCATCAGACAGTAAATCAAATTTCAATTTATATTTTTTTTTAAATTTTAAATGACTTTCGATGCTATCTTTTGAAATACCAAGAACGATAGTTTTATTCTTATTAATTAAACTATTTAATTTGCTAAAATCTTTAGACTCTATTGTGCACCCAGGAGTATCATCTTTTGGATAAAAGTATAAAATTATATTCTTCTTTTTAACTTTATTTAATTCAAAAATATTTCCATCTGTACCGGCAAGTTTAAAATTAGGCGCTTTATCATTTACTTTTAAATTCATATTATAAATTAAATATATGAAAGTTAACTTGTGTCAATGGGGCTCATTGTAATCTATTTTAAAATTCATAATATAATCGTATGAGAAGAAACTTTTTAAAATTATTCAGCGCATCATTAATTTCACTAATACTATTTCCATATAAATTTTTATACTCAGCTACAAAAAAAATAATAAATCAAAATCTAACAGAACAACAAAAACATATACTTTTTAATGAAGGTACTGAACGTCCGTTTACCAGTTCTTTGCTTCATGAAAAGAGAGATGGTTTTTATCACTGTGCCAATTGTGATGCTAAATTATTCAGCTCCAATTCAAAATACGATAGTGGAACTGGTTGGCCCTCTTTTACAGAGGCTCTTCCAGGGGCTTTTAATACTAAAACTGATTACTCATTTGGAATGAAAAGAGTCGAATATCATTGTGCAAAATGTGGAGCACATCACGGACATGTTTTTGAGGACGGCCCTGGTGAAAATGGTATGAGATTTTGTAATAATGGCCTTTGTTTAATTTTTAAACCAACAAACTAGTATGAAAAAATTAATTTTAATATTTTTTTTAATTCCAAATATTTTATTTGCATCATCAATGAAAATGATAGGAGAGAAAGGTAAATTATCAGAAATAAGCAGAACAATTGAAATAAAAATGTATGATAATTATTTTGAACCAAATGTATTAAATATAAAAAAAGGTGAAACAATTAAATTTATTGTTAAAAACTATGGTGAACTAGTTCATGAATTTAATATTGCTACTAAAGAAATGCATATTAAGCATCAGCCAGAAATGATGAAGATGGTAGAACACGAAATATTATTAGCAGACAGAATTGATAAAGAAAAAAAGAAAGAAATGGCAAAAAAAGATCATTCAATGGCTCATTCCCATTCTAATAGTGTTTTATTGGAACCTAATGAAATTGGTGAAATAATTTGGAAATTTAGTACTACAGCAAATCTTGAAGCGGCATGCAATGTGCCAGGGCATTATCAAGATGGAATGATAGCTACAGTAAGTTTGAATTAGAATTTTTATAAATGAAATTTAAATTTTTAATAATTCTATTTATTGGATTGTTAAATTTCACAAACAATGTTTTTGCTGATGATAAAATTTTAACCTCACTCCAAGAAGGTAATAAAATAATTTTTATTAGACATGCAATTGCACCTGGAAATGGTGATCCAGAAAATTTTAATATCAAAGACTGTTCTACTCAAAGAAATTTAAGTAAAAACGGGATTAAGCAATCAAAGAAAATAGGTCTTTTTTTTAAAAATAATAAAATAAAAATTGATAAAGTGCTATCAAGTGAGTGGTGCAGATGCAAAGATACAGCAAAATATGCATTTAAAAATTTTGAAACTTTTGATGCTTTAAATTCATTTTACGATGAGAGGTTTGCTAAAAATGAAACTAAACAAATTAACGATTTAAAAAAATATATTAAAAATTGGAATAGCGATAAAAACTTAGTTTTTGTTACTCACTATGTAGTTATTTCATCAATTTTAAATATAGGTACATCTTCTGGAGAAATTATAATTTCAGATAAAAATTTTAATATAATTGGAAGTGTTAATACAATGTAGGGGATTTCTGTTATAAATCCATATTTGGCCAATTGTCTCTATCATTGTACTTATCAAGCTCTCTTTTTGAAAAGGGTCTAAACAACACCCAGCCAACAACTATTACTAAAGCTAAAAGTATTAATGTTTCCATGAGCTAAAATACTGAGGTTAATCTATTTAAAGCAAACATTCCAGGGTCATCTAAGTCTTTTGTTTTATCTTCAAACATTCGAGCTCTACCAATCTTAATTTTTTTACCTTTAAAATTTTCTAAAGCTTGTTTTGTTGATGATTTAAATACTTCAGAGTAATTTTGATTATCTTTAAGATTTTTAATTATTAAATCTAAACTATCTGCAATAGTTTTATCTCCAAGATTAGTTTTTCCTCTTTCAAGTATTGTTTTTAAAGCAGTTTCAAAAATAGCTATGATATCTTCATGGTTACATTCAGATTTTCCTTTTAGATTTTTTGAAATATTCATAAAAGAAAAAGCAATTAAAGTACCAAAACTAGACCCAGATTTTTTAACAAAAGCTTGAGAACAAAGCATAAAATTTGCTCCCATGTCATCACTGAATTTACTAATATTATTATTTACTTCTTCTAAACCGTGCAAGATTGTAACGCCTAAATCACCATCTCCTATTTTTCCATCAGCAGAATTGAAATCATCATAGGAACTTTTTGCTTCTTCCAACAATTTTTTAAAAATATTGGTTAAAACTTTTTTATTAAGCATTTAATTTTTTAAGATCCTCTGCAATATTTCTTATAATATTAATCTTTTTATTAATATTTTTTTTATATCTTTTTCGTTTACTTTGACCTGGATATAAAATTTCTTTTACACCTTTTATTTTAGGTAATCTTTTTATTCTTTTAATATTTTCTTTTATTCTTTCACTATAATTTCCAACAAAAAGATTTGGTTTCATGACAAAAAATAAGTGTCCAATATTTTGTGGGCCTGAAAAATCATCAAAAGGATCTTTTACTTTTCCCCCATGATTTCCTCCAGTAAAAACACCGCTTAATATATCAACCATCCATGCAAGTCCTGAACCTCTAAAACCTGCTATTGGTAACTGAACACCTGCCAATGCTTTTTTTGCATCTGTAGTTGGTTTACCAAATTTATCTAAAGCAACTCCCTTTGGTATTTTTTTTCCATTTCTTGCAGCAACTCTTATTTTACCTCTATTAATTACTGAAACAGAAGTGTCTAAAATAAAAGGAACTTTAGTTGACGTTGGTGTTCCAAAGCATATTGGATTTGTTCCAAATAGACTTTTCCTTGCTCCATGAGGAGCTATTGCAGGTGGAGCATTTGTGAAACAAAAAACAATTAAATTTTTCTTAACAGCTTGTTCTGCGTAATAACCTGATAAACCGTAGTGGCCACTATTCTTAACTCCAACCAATCCTATTCCAGTTTTTTTTGCATTTTTAATTGCTTGCTTTATTCCAATATCAGCAGCTACAAAACCAATACTATTATTAGCATCTATTTGACTTATTGATTGAGAAATTTTTTTAATTTTAATTTTTGGTTTTGGATTAATGACTTTTTTTTGAATCCTGTCACAATACATTTTTAACCTCGATAACCCATGAGAATGAGCACCGACTAGTTCAGCATTTATTAATGCTTTTGAACAAATCTTTGCATGGTTTGTATTTAAACCATTTTTTTTTAAAATTTTTATTATTATCTGATTTAGTTTTTTTCCATTAACCATAGTGCATTATGACTTAAAAAATATATCTTACCAGTACTCGGATGTATTTGTATATCTCTTATTCTTCCAATTTTATTCTTGAAAACAATATCTTCTTCAACATTTTTTCTGTCAGAAAAATCAAGTTTTCTAAGCGACTTATCTTTCAAGGAAGTGATAAGGGCATAACCATTCCATTCTTTGAATTCTTCACCTTTGTAAATAGTAATTGCACTCGTTGCAATAGAAGGTACCCAATATTGAATTGCTTTGGTAAAACCAGGTTTCCATTTAGGGCCAATTTTTGTACCACTATAGTTTGTGCCCCCCCATCCTAATATTTTCCAACCATAATTTTCTCCTTCTTTAACTTCACCAAACCAATCACCACCTTTAGCACCATGATTGCTAATATAAATTTTTCCATCAAAAGGTGATAATGTTAAGCCTTGAGGATTCCTTACACCGATTTGATAAATCTCAGGAAGCCATTTTTTTTTATTTTTAAATTTTGGATTGTCTTTTGGAATGCCTCCATCTAAATGAATTCTAATTATACTTCCAGGATGTTTTGTTGCATCTTGAGCAATCATACCTTGTCCTCTTTCTCCTAGTGAAGCGAATAAATAATCGTCTTTAATGGCTAGTCTAGACCCAAAATGATATGGAGAGTCGATCGGAGGGAAAGCTTGAAAAATATTTTTAAAATTTATTTTATTTTTATCAAATAATCCTTTAGCTATTGATGTACTTGTTTCCCAATTTCCTCTTTGCTCTGTATAGGAAACCCATAAAGAATTATTATGAAAAATTACATCTAAGAGTCCGCCTTGACCATAATTTAATACCTTTAAGTTGTGATCTATTTCACTAATATTATTATTGGATATATTTAATAATTTTATTTTACCTGGTTTTTCAGTAATTAATAATTCAGTATCACTTATAAAAGTTGAACCCCAAGGCTCTTCTAATGAAATAATTTTTTTTAGGTAAAATTCTTTAGCTTCAACAATTGAAGTTAGATAAAAAAATAAAAATATTAACCTTTTCCACGCCATGGAATTGTTTTATCTATTATTTTTCTAATTGTAACGTCGAATAATAGTCCCAGCATTCCCATTACGAATATAGTTATCCAAATAACTTCATATTGCATATATTTTCTTGCGACATTTTCCACAAATCCAATTCCTGAAGTACCAGCCAAAAATTCAGCAGCAACTAATGTTCCCCAGCACATTCCAACTGCAACTCTTACGCCTGTTAATATTTCGGGCAATGAATTAGGAAATATAACTTCTCTTAAAATTTGCCATCTAGAAGCACCTAATGAATGGGCAGCGTGAATTTTTGAAAGTTGAGTTCCTGATGCACCAGCTCTTGCTGAAATAATCATAATGGAAAATGAAACCATGAATAATAAAAATACTTTTCCCAAGTTATCAATTCCAAAAACTGTAATAACTAACGGAGCCCAAGCAAGAGGGGGAACCGGTCTGTATAATTCAACCAATGGATCAAAAAATCCTTTAGCAAATCTATTTAGACCCATAAACAGACCTAATGGAACACCCAAAATAATACCAAGTGTTAGTCCTAAAAATACTCTTAAAAATGAATCCCAAATATGTCCTGTTGGAACTGGAATTTTAAATGCTTCAAACTCACCTGTTACAACATCTAAAACTTTACTTTTAAAGTTAGGTTTTACCGTTCCGTCAGCACTATGAACTGGATATTTTCCTGGCATAAGATCCGCTATCCAATCAGGTAACATAAAGCCAACTATTCGATTAACACCCATCATTTCATACCAAATCATTGGAATCATTTTAAATCCAACACTTGGTTTTAAAAGGTCACCAAAAATTCTAAATGTGTCCGAAGGTTTTGGTAGCCATCTTCCTGGGCCGTCTTCAGCACATGTTGGTCCACTTGCAACAATAGTTCCAGCAGGAAACAAAAACATATCTATATAAATTAAATTTCCTTGCTCATTTTTTTGAACAACATCAAATTCTCTAATTGCTTTTTCCATTTCATCTAAGGCTTTAGGAGGAAAAACACTTTCATATTCAATTCTTTGTCCTAATTTTTTAATTTCCTTGATGAAAGTCATTTCTAATTCCTGACTATCTTCTAACCCATCTTTGTAATTTTTAATCTCTGTTCTAATTTCTTCTAACAATCTTAGATATTCTGGATTATGATTTCTTAGTGCAAAAAATTCATCACTAATTTTGTTTAATTCTTCAGCTGCAGTATGAAATTTTAATCCTCTTTTGCTTTCTGGAAGAGGAGGGACTTCCATTCCTGTTGCACCCCAACCCAGCTGTTTTTTTAAAGCTTCTATTCTTTTATTTTCTTCTTCTATACTTTTAATCGGAGGATAACTTACTTTCTGAAAGTCTTCAGTTAGCCAAGCAATTCTAGTCGTTAAATCTTTAATTTTAATTTTTGTTTCTGTTTCTAAAAGTGTTTCATCAGTTAATAAAGGTATAGTTTTTTTGGTTTTGTTAAGTAATTTAACAAATAATTCCTTATCTTTATCTTTTAAATCAGGTGAATTTTGAATAATTATTATTTTATTTTGTATATTAATATTTTCACGTTTAATAAGAGCAGTACTTTTATGTTGTCTTTCTTCAATTGGAAAAAGATATTTTAAAGAAAGTAATGATTCATTAACTTTTGCAACTTGGCAAAGTTCATTAGCAGATTTTGGATAAAATGATTTTGCTATATCCCAAGAATAGTAAAGCCATGACAATAAAAGAAAACTAGATCCAACTATAACCCAGTGTACACCACCTTTCGCTCTTTCAGGATTTCCAAAAACAGCATCACTTTTTTCAGTTTTTACTAATCTTTGTCCATAAAGAATTGAACCAATAACAGCAAAGATAACTAAAAAAGTAATAATTCCAGTAATCATTTTAATTCTCTTTACCCATTATTTCTTCTTCCATATTCCAAATCATTGATAAAATTTCTTCTCTCTTGGATACAAAATCTTTGTTATTTTTTATTTCTCTTAAATCTTCATTTAAACCCATATTTGCAAATGGTAATTTATATTCTTTGTGTATTCTTCCGGGTCTAGGAGCCATAACGTAAACACGTTCTCCTAAAAGTAATGCCTCTTCAACTGAGTGAGTGATTAAAATAATTGTTTTTCCTGTTTCTTTCCAAATTTTTAAAACAAGAGACTGCATTTTTTCTCTTGTTAAAGCATCTAGGGCGCCCAACGGTTCGTCCATTAATATTAGATCTGGATCATTTATTAAACATCTTGCAAGAGCAACTCTTTGCTGCATACCACCTGATAATTGATAAGTAGGAGTATTACCAAAACCTTTTAACCCAACTATATCAAGCCATTCTTCAACTTTTTGTGAAGTTTTAACTGGATCTTCTTTTTTCATTCGTAAACCAAAGTTTACGTTTTCAGCAACAGTTAACCATTCAAACAAAGCACCTTGTTGAAATACCATTCCTCTTTCTACTCCTGGTCCATCTATTTCTTTATCACCAAGAGTAATAATTCCAGAAGTTGGACGAAGAAAACCAGCAGCAATATTTAATAAAGTTGTTTTTCCACAACCTGAAGGACCAAGTACAGTTAATAGTTCACCTTTTTTTAAAGTAAAACTTATATCTTTTAGTGCATGAACAGTTTCTCCTTTTGGAGATTTGAAAATCATATTTACATTTTGAGAAACCAAATTGCTCATAATAATAGAACTTTATATTAGAATTTTTACAAAAAAAATAGGCACCAATTTATTCAATTGGCGCCTATTTAATATTCTATTCTTAACTCTTAATTACGGAAGAAAACTAGTGTCTACTACCGCTGCGTAATCTTTAAGAGCTGGATTTTCTGAAGTAGCAAACATGTTACCCATAACTTCTAGGTAAGTCATAAGTATACCACCTTTATTCATATACTTAGATTTCATAGTACCTGCATTAGGGAATTCAAAACCACCCATTTGCTTTTTAGTACCTGCAAGATCCATAGCCGCATCTTTAGCGATTACGTTCATGTCAGCTTTTCCATCATTGTATCTAGCGTTTGCTTCGTGAGTTACTTCAACGAAAGTTCTAACCATTCCTGGGTTTTCTTTTAGGAACTTGTTAGTTACTGAAGTAATATCAATACCAGCAATACCAGCATCTTGAGCTTCTTTAACAGTTAGTAATGAAGCACCTTTTTCTTTAGCTGCTTTGATAGACTTACCACCAAATAAACATGCCATTGCAACGTCACCGTTAACAAATGCTGCAGATCCATCTTCTGGGTTCATATCAACAACTTTCATTTTAGAAATATCAGCTCCTACAACTCTCATTGTTTCTTTAAAAACATAGTCAGCCATAGTTCCTAAAGGAACAGCAACTTTTTGACCGTCTAATTTAGAAGAAGCATTTCCTTTATCGATACCTTTAGCAGCAACACATGTAGTTCCACCCATTCCGTATATAACTGCAATATCAACAAGCTTAATAGGCGCTTTAGCATTAACTGCGTTTACGAATGGTGTTAAACCTTGTGAGTAAGATATATCAATATCTCCAGACAACATAGCCTCTGTCATCTCACCACCAGTTGCAAAGTTAGTCCATTTTACAGGCACACCTAAAGCCTTATCAAAAGTTTTTTTAACTTTTGCTTCTTGGTTTGGTGTTGCCCATTCTAAAAAGAATGCAACTCTTACTTCGTTTGCAGCAGCGTTAGCAACTGAAACTGATAAGTTAAGAGCAACAATAGTTCCTAGAATAAAACTAATTATTTTTCTCATTTAATCTCCTGTTTTTTAAATTTAAAAACATAATTAAAGTGGAAAATAAGAGACTTGTAAATGATAGTTTATTAGAACCCTTACAAAGAAGAGATCATATACAACCTTTAAGTGTATAGTTTAAATTACGATTTTTATGGAGAGGTTTTAAAAATTAGTCTATGAAATCAGAAATTAGATTTACAAAAAAATTAAAAAATTATGAGCTCAGAAAATAAATTTAAAATGCCCAATTCTCTTAACGAGCATTGGATGCCATTTACTTCAAATAAAGACTTCAAAGAAAACCCAAGATTAATAGTAGAGGCAAAAGGTGTATATTTAAAAAATCATCAGGGAAAAACTCAAATTGACGCTAGTTCTGGATTATTTTGCAATCCACTTGGTCATGGAAGAGAAGAAATTATTGAAGCAATTACCAAACAATTAAAGACCGTAGACTATGCACAACCATTCCAACAAGGTTTTGGTGGTTCATTTGAGCTTGCAACAAAAATATCAAAACATACACCAGGAAATTTAAATAGAATTTTTTATACAATTTGTGGATCAACAGCGGTTGAAACAGCAATTAAAATTTCAGTAGCTTATCACAAAGCAAGAGGAGAAGGTCAAAGATTTAGATTTGTTGGCCGAGAAAGAGCATACCACGGAATGAACATTGGAGCTACTTCAGTAGGAGGAATGGTTAACAATGTTAAAACTTTTGCAAGTGTATTGATGCCAGGAGTTGTTCATATGAGACACACTCATTTACCTGAGCATAAATTTGTATCAGGACAGCCAGAAACTGGAGCAGAACTTGCAGATGATTTAGAAAGAATTTGTGCAAATTTTGGTGGAGAAAACATAGCAGCTTGTATTGTTGAACCTGTAGCAGGATCAACAGGAACTCTAGTTCCACCAAAAGGATACTTACAAAGATTAAGAGAAATTTGCGATAAACACGGAATATTATTAATTTTTGATGAAGTAATTACAGGTTGGGGAAGAATGGGTTCTCCATTCGGAGCTCAAGAATTTGGTGTAACACCAGATTTAATGACAATGGCTAAAGCTACAACTAATGGAATTGTTCCTATGGGTGTTGTTGCATGTAAAGAGGAAATTTATGATGCAATTATGGATAATGCACCAAAAGGAACTATTGAGTTATTCCACGGTTATACTTACTCAGGTATTCCAGTATCAGTAGCTGCTGCTCTTGCAGTTCAAGATATTTTTGAAAAAGAAGATATATTTAATAGATCAAAAGAAATGGCGCCTTACTTCCAAGAAGCGATATTTTCACTGAAAGATATTGATGTAGTAGAAAACATAAGAGGTTATGGCATGATGGCAGGAATTGATATGAAAATGGATAAAAAACCTGGTGTAGCAGGATTTACATGTTTTAAACATTGTTATGATGCAGGAGTAAATTTTAAAGCTACTGGTGATTGTTTAATTATTGCACCAATGTTTATTTCTGAAAAAAAACATATTGATGAAATAATTGAAAAACTTAGAACTGGAATTAATAATTACGCAAAATCTAAAAAAAATTAGTTCTTTATGAAAATTGGAGTTCCTAAAGAAATTAAACCTCAAGAAAATAGAATTGGACTCACCCCAGATAGTGTCAAATCTTTAGTTTCAAATGGACACGAAGTTTTAGTTGAAAACAATGGTGGTTTTGAAGCTGGTTTTGATAACAATCAATACAAATCTGTTGGAGCTAAAATAATAGACAAAGCAGAAGATATTTTTAATGATTCAGAAATAATTGTTAAAGTTAAAGAACCTTTATCAAATGAAGTTAAAATGATTAAAGAAAATCAGATTGTTTTTACTTATCTTCATTTAGCTGCAGCAAAAGAATTAACTCAAGGTTTGATTGATTCAAAATCAATATGTATAGCTTATGAAACTGTTACTGATAATAATGGAAGATTACCATTGCTTGCTCCTATGAGCGCAGTTGCAGGAAGAATGTCAGTACAAGCTGGAGCTCATTGTTTAGAAAAAAATCAAAAAGGAAGAGGATTATTGTTGGGCGGTGCACCGGGTGTTGAAGGTGGAACAGTAGTAATTTTAGGTGGAGGTGTTGTAGGAGAAAATGCGGCAATTATTGCAACAGGACTTAGAGCGAAAGTTCATGTTGTAGATAAATCTGAAGCAAGATTAAAACAATTAACTGAAATATTTGGTGACAAAATAATTCCTCAACAAAGTGACAAAATAGATTTAAAAAAATTAGTTGCAGAGGCAGATTTATTAGTCGGTGGAGTATTAATTCCAGGAGCAGAAGCTCCAAAATTAGTAACTAAAGACATGCTGAAATTAATGAAGCGAGGATCAGTAATTGTTGATGTAGCAATTGACCAAGGAGGGTGTGTTGAAACAAGCAAACCAACAACTCACGCTGATCCTACTTATATTGTTGATGATGTTGTTCATTATTGTGTTGCTAATATGCCTGGAGGAGTCCCAAGAACATCAACTATAGCATTAAATAAGGCAACACTTCCTTTTTTAAACAAACTTGCTACCAACGGTTACCAAAAAGCTTTGAAAGAAGACAAGAATTTTCTTGAAGGGTTAAATGTTTATAAAGGCCAGGTTACTTATAAAGCAGTTGCCGATGCTTTTGGTCACTCTTTTGTATCTTCTGCAGAAATTATAAAATAGATAAATGAAAAAAGAACTGCCTAGCAGTACAAAAGTTGTTGTTATAGGAGGTGGTGTAACCGGTTGTTCAACAGCATATCATTTGGCAAAATTTGGTTGGAAAGATACTATTTTACTTGAAAGAGACCAGTTAACTTCAGGTACTACTTGGCATGCAGCAGGCCTTGTTAGTCAATTAGGACCTTCTGCAGGTGTAACAAAGATTAGAAAATATTCTTTAGAGCTTTATAAAAAATTAGAAAAAGAAATAGATTTTTCAAGTGGTCTTAAACTAAATGGAGCTTTATCAATTGCAACCACAAAGGGAAGATGGCAAGAACTTAAAAGACAAGCGACCACAGCACAATTGTTTGATGTAAATGTTGAGGTATTAAATATCGATCAAATAAAAAAAATTTATCCAATCATTAACAAAAAAAATGTTTTAGGTGGAATTTTTATGCCAGGCGATGGTCAAGCTGACCCAATAGGAGTAACAAATTTACTCGCAAAAGCTGCACGAAAAGAAGGTATTAAAATATTTGAAAAATCACCTGTAGAAAAAATAATTAAAAAAAATGGAAGAGTAGCAGGAGTTATTGTAAACGGCAAAACTATTGAATGTGAATATATAGTTCTTGCAGCAGGAATGTGGTCTAGACAAATAGGAGAAGATACAGGTTTTAGTATTCCATTATACCCCGCAGAGCACTTTTATGTAATTACTGAAGGTATTAATGAGTTACCAAAAAATATCCCAGTTTTAAGAGATTTTGATGACAGTTTATATCTAAAGGAAGATGCGGGAAAAATGTTAATAGGAATATTTGAAGGAAAATCAATTCCTGCATTTAATAAAACCAATAGAGTTCCAGAAGATTTTTCTTATGGTGAATTTCCAGAAAATTTTGAACATTTTGAACCATATTTAGAAGCAGCTTTAAAAAGGGTTCCAATGTTAGAAAAAGCTGGAATTAGAAAATTTTTTGCAGGACCAGAATCTTTTACTCCCGACACAAATACTCTTTTAGGAGAAGTACCAGGAATTAAAAATTTATTTTCATGTTCTGGATTAAATAGCATCGGAATTGGAAGTGGAGGAGGTGTAGGCAAAGTTACAGCTGAATGGTTAATAAAAGGTCATATTAATGAAGATTTATTTATTTATGATATTAAAAGATTTCAAAATTTTCATTCAGACATAAATTTTATTAAAGAAAGAGTAACGGAAACTTTAGGAGATTTATATGGAATGCACTGGCCATTTAAACAGCACAAAACTTCAAGAAATCAAAAAATAGTTCCTTATCATGAAGAGTTAGCAAAAGCTGGAGCATGTTTTGGAGTTTCCGGAGGATATGAAAGACCAATGTGGTTTGCAAAGAAAGGGGAAGTTGCTGAATATAAATATTCTTATAATTACCAAAATTGGTATCCATCTGCAGAATTTGAGACAAAAAATACAAGAGAAAATGTTGGATTATTTGAATTAACTCCCTTTGCAAAATACGAATTAGAAGGCAAAAATGTTCATGAAGAACTTCAAAAAATCTGTACTGCTAATATTAAAAAAGAAATTGGAAAATGTACTTATACTCAAATGCTTAATGAAGATGGAGGAATTGAAACAGACCTAACTGTTGTTTGCATAAAAGATGATCATTATAGAATTATAACAGCTGCAGCAAATAGAGAGCATGATAAATTTCATATAGAAAAACACTTATCTGAAAATATTAAAATATATGATTGTACTGATGATTTTTGTGTGCTTGGAGTATTTGGGCCAAAAAGTAGAGATTTAATGAAAGATTTAAGTAACGATGATTATTCAAATGAAAATTTTAAATTTGGAACTTCAAAATATATTAAAATAAATGAAACAAAAGTTTGGGCCCAAAGATTATCATATGTGGGAGAATTAGGTTACGAACTTTATATAAAAAAAGATAAAGCTAAAGAAATTTATAACTTAATTATAAATAGCGGAAAAAAATTTCAGCTAAGTCTTTGTGGTATGCATGCAATGGATATTATGAGAATGGAAAGTGGTTTTTTACACTGGGGACATGATATTTCACCAGAAGAAAACCAATATGAAGCAGGTCTTAATTTTGCAATTAGTTATAAAAAAAATATAGATTTTATTGGTAAGCAAGCATTACTTAAAATTAAGGAAAAAAAACAAAAAAAAAATTTTTTAATGTTAACTTTAAAAAACAGTAAACCAGGTGAACCATTAATACTTCATGATGAGCCCATTTATTTAAATGGTAAAATTATTGGAAGAACAACTTCAGGAAATTTTTCATTTAGTTTTAATAAAAATTTGGCTTTTGGATATGTAAAAATTGACGAAGATATTAAATCTTTAAAAAATAATGTAATTGAAATTGAAATAGAAAAAAATAAATACTTAGCAGATATTTTGCACAAACCTCTTAATCAAAAAAATTATAAAAATTATTAATTTAGAACCATTATAGGGTGTTTTTCTTTACTAACCCAAATTGGACAATTAATTAATTGTTCAAAATAGTTTTATGTGATTAAATTTGGATTATATGAGTGGAGAGCAAATCACTAAAAATTCGATTGAGACCCAAACAATGGAAGGTGAACTTCACTCATTAAAAAATTCTTCCAAAAAAAAAAGGGTAGACATAAACGTTCTTCTTAACAATGTTAGATCAGAACAAAAAAAAGAAAAAATGGAATCCACAATTTTTTTTGGATTAGTTGCAACTGTTATAATTGTAACAGGTATTATAGTTTCCATTTAAGAAAAAAAGATAATATTATTAATTCTTGAAATTATAGAACTCAGTTCTTTTATATTGTTTAATCTATGCTTATTTAATTCAGTAATCAATTTGCCTTCTGTAATATAATAAAGGTTATCTTTATCTTTATAAATATCTTTTTGCTTTAAAAGTATTTTTAGTTTTCTAATCACAGTTGGTCTTGGAATTCCTGTAAGATCACTTATAGACATTGCATTTATTCCTTTTTTATTTCCAAAATTTAAAACTTCCTCTATCCATTCTTTTTGATAATGATTTTTTTTTTCAGACTTTTTTAAAAACATAATTTGATTATAAAGCAAGGAACCAATGATGAACCATAGCTCCATATCATTATTAGCAATTTGTTTTCTTACAAGAAGATACTTTATTTGATAATCTAAAAAAATTGCTAAGATTTGAGTAAATCTTTCATTTATTTTATTTATAAAAAATTTTTTTTCATAATAATTTTTTACTTTTTTCTCCTTGTGCAGTAAATATGAAACATACTGTAAAATTTTTGAAAAGGAATCAATCACCGACTCTGGCTTTTGAAGTAAACCCGCTTTTAAAGTGACAGTAATTATTTTTTTATTTTTTATTAATACCCCATCTTTTTCCAATTCCAATATTTTCCTTCTTGTAGTTTCTTTGGATAATCTGAGTCTTTTTGATATTTGAATTATATTAATTTTTTCTAAATTAAATCTAGGATTAATATAGAACTCATTTAAAGATTTAACTTTAAATAGTTCGCTAAGTTCAAGAAAATTTTCTTTGTATAAATATACCAAGATATTATACTTATCTATATCTCCCAATGCTTTATAAGCTTGCTGCATCCAAGAGAACTGGAATTCGACAAATAAGTAATGTATAGAATCATAATTATCACAATAAGTTTCATAAATTTTTTTTTCAGATAATTTTGTAGGATTTAAGATACCAATATTTATATTTTCCATAAGAAATAATTTTTTTTATACAAAAATATAACAAATTATTTATTGGAATTGAAACCTCTATTTAGAAAAAGTGTCATTGTATTGATTGCTGACTCTTACAAATGTTGTACATTTGCTTAATTGTTTTAGTGATGGCGCACCAACATATGTACAACTACTTCTAACTCCGCCTAATATATTTAAAATAGTATCTTTTATTTTGCCTCTATATTTAACTCTAACTGTTCTACCTTCGCTACTTCTATAATCTGACAACCCACCATAATGTTTTTTATTTGCAATATCAGAGCTTGATCCATAAAATTCAATATATTTTGATCCATTAGATTTAACTAATTTACCTTTTCCTTCATCATGACCAGCAAGCATTCCTCCAAGCATAACAAAATCTGCTCCTCCACCAAATCCTTTTGCAACATCTCCAGGGCAAGTACATCCACCATCTGCAATTATATGTGCACCTAATCCGTGAGCGGCATCTGCACATTCTATCACAGCGCTTAATTGAGGATATCCAACACCAGTTTGAATTCTTGTTGTGCAAACACTTCCAGGGCCTATTCCAACTTTAACTATATCTGCTCCACTTAACACTAGTTCTTGAGTCATATCTGCTGTTACTACATTTCCAGCAATTATTGTTTTTGTTGGGTATTTATCTCTTACTGATTTGATAAAGCTTGTAAAATGCTCTGAATAACCATTTGCAACATCTATGCAAATAAACTTAAAAAAACTAAACTCTTTCATTATTTTATCTAAGTTTTGAAAGTCTTCTTTTTTAATTCCAATACTGATTGCAATATTTTGGTACATTGATTTAATTTTTTTATATTGCTTAATTTTTTTAATATCATGCTGTTTTGTTAAGCAAGTAATCATTCCATATTCATTAATTTTTTCGGCAACGCCTAATTCTCCAACCCCATCCATATTTGCTGCCATAATTGGTGTGCCAGACCATTCATTTTTACTGTATTTAAATCTATACGTTCTTAATAGATTTACGTCTTTTCTGCTTTTTAAAGTGCTTCTTTTAGGCCTAAATAATACATCTGAGTAGTCTAGTTTTAATTCTTCTTCAATTCTCATCGATGATGAAACTAACGTCGAAAAACATTATTTCAATTGAATTATGACTTGTGGATAAGTATTGAAACAAAATATAAAACTATTATAAATCAACAGAAATCAAGTGGCGGGGTAGCTCAGTTGGTTAGAGCGCGGGACTCATAAGCCCGAGGTCAGTGGTTCGATCCCACTTCCCGCTACCAAGAAGTTATAATTTTAACCATCTTTTATTTTTTAAAGTCCAATTTACAACTTCGTGAATTCTTTTTTCTATAGATATCTTTGGTTTCCAGCCCAATTGTTTCATTAAATTTCCATCTAGAGCATATCTTAAATCATGACCTGGTCTACTGCTGTGAAAATCAACCATTTTATATTTTATTTTTTTTCCTACTGATTTAGCTATTAATTTAGCTAATTGTAAATTATCTAATTCAACTGGGCCAACCAAATTGAATTTTGGACATTTTGCTCCTCCATAGTCGTTTTTAATTTTTTTTAAAATTTTATTTTTATTTTTAATTAAAAATAAACATCCATCAGCAACATCTGCTGCATGAATATAATGTCTACTTCCAGCTTTAGTTTTATTTTTGTTACTGTGTATTTCAACAGATAATCCATCTCTGGCACTTATAATACATTTTGGAATAAATTTTTCTGGATGCTGTCTTTCACCAAAAACATTCATTGTATGAGTTATAAAAACAGGTAATTGATAACTATTTTCAAAAGCTACAGCTAATTCTTCACCGCCAGCTTTTGTTGCGCTGTAGGGGTTAGTTGAATTATATCTATCTCTCTCTTTATATTTTACTTTATTCGGTGCTGGTCCAAAAACTTCATCAGTACTAAAGTAAACAAATAATTCTAAATTTTTACATTTTCTTGCAAAGTTAAGAATATTGCACGTCGCAACAACATTGTCGTATACAAAAGTTAATGGATCTGTGATTGATCTATCAACATGACTAGATGCTGCCATATGCAAGATGAAGTTAAATTTCCCCAAATCGGCTGAAAGCATTTCATTAATTTCAGCTCTTAAATCATGATGAACAACCCTTAGTCTCTTTTTATTTTTGTCAGACATTTCATTCATCATGTCTGAAATTCTATTTAAGTTTCCTGAATAATCTAACCTATCTAGAGAAACAACATCCCAATCAGTTTTGTCTAATATATGTTTAATAGTATGGTGTGCTATGAAACCGGCTCCACCTGTTATTAATACTCTTTTTTTCATAAATTACTAATAAACTATTATATTTTAAATACTCTAACAATATATTAAACATAGGAGAATGGATTTAACAATTGTAATTGTATCTTTTAAAAGTGGAGACATACTACACAGGTGCATAAAATCAATAGATAAAAAATATCCTATTATAGTAGTAGAAAATTCACAAAACATTAAATTTAAAGAGGAATTAGAAAAAAAATATTCAAATTTAGAATGTATTTTACCAGAAAAAAATTTAGGATATGGAGCTGGAAACAATTTAGGAATAAAAAATTCTAAAACAAAATATGTACTAACACTAAATCCAGATACAATATTATTCGAAAGTACAATTTCCAAATTATTGGAACAAGCAAACAAAATTGAGGATTTTGCATTATTGGGTCCTAAAGTAATATCTGAAACAGAAAACATGTCGAATACGGATTCAAAAATAGAAGAAGTTAGTTATATTAAAGGTTTTGCAATATTTTTTAACAAAGAAAAATTTATTAACATTGGATATTTTGATGAAAATTATTTTTTATACTTTGAGGAAATAGATTTATGTAAAAAAGTGATTAAATCTAATAATAAAATTTATTTAATTAATAACGCATTAATTAAGCATGAAGGGGGCAAATCACATGAAGATAAATACGATTTTGAAATGGAACTTTCTAGAAATTGGCATTGGATGTGGTCATCATTCTATTATTATAAAAAAAATTATAATTATTACTATGCTTTATTTAAAGTTCTTAAAAAACTTATATCTTCAATAATTAAAATATCTTTCTATTCATTAAGTTTAAAAAGAGATAAAAGAAAAATTTACTTACAAAGACTCAGTGGATTATTTAATAGTATTAAAGGTAAAAAATCTTGGTATAGACCAAAATTCGATGATTAATCAATGTCCAGGAAATTCAATTAAATTTTCTACTTTGTAACCTGATTTAATTAATTTATTGCAACCACCTAAATCAAAAAGATTAATAACGAAAATAAATCCTGAAACTGAGCCTTTAGAAATATAAACTAGTTTTGCAGCGGCTTCGGCAGTTCCTCCAGTAGCAATTAAATCATCAATAATTAAAACAGAATCATTTTCTTTAATAGAATCTTTATGAACTTCTATAGTAGCAGTTCCATATTCTAGCTCGAAATCTACAGAATGAGTTTCAGCTGGAAGTTTATTTTTTTTTCGTAAAAGTATGAAAGGTTTATCAAGTATATAAGATACAGCTGACGCAAAAACAAAACCTCTTGATTCAACAGCTGCAATTTTATCTACCTTAAACTTTTTACTTCTTTCAACTATTTGATTAATACATTCTTTAAAAGCTTTTTCATTTTTAATTAATGTTGTTATGTCTCTAAAAAGAATTCCTTTTTTAGGATAATCTTTAATTGATCTAATATAATCTTTTAAATCCATAATAAATTACGATATATAAATAAATAAATTATTTTTTTGATATGGCAAACAATAAATTGGCAATAATTGGTGGTAGTGGGCTTTATGACGTTGAAGAATTTAAAGAAAGAGAGCTTCTAGAACTCAATACACCATGGGGCAAGCCTTCCGATGAAATCTTAAGAACAAGTTATAATAATAAAGAAGTTTATTTTTTACCCAGACATGGAAGAGGGCATTTTATTAATCCATCAAAAATAAATTTTAGAGCTAATATTGATTCTTTAAAGCAATTGGGTGTTACAGACATTGTATCAGTATCAGCGGTAGGTTCTTTAAAAGAAAATTTGCCACCAGGAAAGTTTGTAATAGTAGATCAATTTATTGATAGAACTTTTGCAAGAAATAAAACTTTTTTTGATGATGAAATTGTAGCACATGTATCAATGGCACATCCAACTTCAAATGGATTAATGAATGCATGCGAGGAAGCAATAAAAAAAGAAAATATAGAATATCAAAGAGGTGGAACCTATGTTGTAATGGAAGGACCTCAATTTTCAACACTTGCAGAATCTAATTTATACAGATCATGGAAAGCAGATGTAATAGGTATGACTAATATGCCAGAAGCTAAATTAGCAAGAGAAGCTGAAATTAGATATGCTTCAGTTTCTATGGTAACCGATTACGATTGTTGGCATCCAGATCATGAAAATGTTGATGTTCAACAAGTTATAAAAGTTCTTTTAGGAAATGCTGCAAAAGCTAAAAATATGATAAAAAATTTAATTGAAAATTTTGAAAAGCATATTGATCCAAAAGATCCAACAATTAACTGTTTAGATGTTGCAATAATTACAACTCCCGAAAAAAGAACTCAAAAAACTAAAGATAAATTAAAAAATATAGCTGGGAGAGTTTTAATCAAATGAATAAAAAAAATGAATTAAAAGGACGATGTGCATGTGGAAATGTCAATTTTAAAATTGAAAACAGTCCTTTGTTTACCCAGGCTTGTCATTGTAAAAATTGTAAATTATCAACTGGCTCCTCGTTCGTAATCCACACAATGGTTATGGAAGAAGATTTTAAAATAAGCGGAGATGTAGCTTCCATAGATTTACCGACAGGCAGTGGTCAGGGCTATGATGCTTATTTTTGTATTATATGCGGTGTTTATATTTTTTGTAGATATAATATTTCTAAAGGAAGAATAGCTGTAAGAACTAAAACTTTAGAAGAGCCTATAGAACCCCAAGCACATATTTTTGTTAAAGATAAAGATCCTTGTATAGAAATAAAAGATAAAACAATTTGCCATGACACAATGTACGATAGGGAAAAAACATGGCCCAAAGAAAGTCTTGATAGAATTAAATGAAGATTGAAGGTAAAGAGTACCATACAATTTGGTTTGAAAGTAATGTTGTAAAAATTATTGATCAAACAAAACTTCCACATCAATTTATAATTAAAGATCTTAAAAAAGTAAATGATGCGATTAACGCTATAAAAATTATGAAAGTAAGAGGAGCTCCTTTAATAGGTGCTACTGCTGCTTATGGATTAGTTTTAGCTATTCTAGAAAATAACGACCAGTCATTTTTAAAAAAATCAGCAGAAGATCTGATTAATTCAAGGCCAACTGCAATAAATTTGAAATGGGCAGTTGATAGAATGATGAACAAATTATCAGGTGTAAATAGTGATAAAATTTTAGAAATAGCATTAAATGAAGCAAAAGAAATTTGCGAGGAAGATATTAAGTTTTGTGAAAATATTGGATTAAATGGTCTCAAAATAATCGAAGAAATTTATAAAAAAAAAAAAGATACAGTAAATATTCTAACACATTGTAATGCTGGATGGCTTGCAACAATTAATTGGGGAACCGCAACTTCTCCAATTTATCATGCTCACAAAAAAGGAATACCAGTTCATGTATGGGCTGATGAAACAAGACCTAGAAATCAAGGAGCTAATTTAACTTCTTATGAATTAAATGAAGAGAATATACCCAATACTATTATTGCAGATAATACAGGAGGAATTTTAATGCAAAGAGGTGAGGTTGATATGTGTATTGTTGGAACAGATAGAACTTTAGCTAATGGTGACGTTTGTAATAAAATTGGAACCTACCTAAAAGCATTAGCAGCTCATGATAATAAAGTTCCTTTTTATGTTGCGTTACCAAGCTCAACAATAGATTGGGATATAAAAAATTACAAAGATATACCAATAGAAGAAAGAAATTCAGAAGAACTGTCCCACATAGAAGGCTTGGATGAAAATGGAAATCTTAAAAAAATACAAATATATCCAAAAAAAAGTAAATCAATGAATTTAGCTTTTGATGTAACACCTGCAAAATATGTTACAGGATTAATTACTGAAAAAGGTGTATGTGAAGCATCAGAAAAAGGATTAAAGGATTTATTTAAATGAAAAATCTAAAAGAAAGGGAAGACATAATTAAATTTGCTCTTATGCTTAATACTACAAATTTATCTCCTCTTAGATCAGGAAATCTTTCTATAAGAGTAATAGAAAATGATGCTGAAGGGTTTCTTCTAACACCTTCAGGTATTAAATATGAAACTCTTAAACCTGAAGATATTGTTTTTCTTGCCTTAGATGAAAAATATGACAATTTAAAAATGTTTAATTCAGGACTAAATCCATCTTCTGAATGGCGTTTTCATCAAGATGTTTATATAAAAAAAAGAGAAGCAAAAGCAATCGTTCATGCTCATTCTCCTCACGCAACTGCAGTTTCAACTCATGGTAAATCAATTCCTGCATTTCATTATATGGTAGCTCTAGCTGGTGGAGATGATATCAAATGTGCCGAATATGCAACCTTTGGTACTCCAGACTTATCAATTAATATTATTAAAGCTTTAGAAAAGAGAAAAGGTTGTCTGATGTCAAATCATGGACAGTTAACAATTGGTGGAACTTTGAAACAAGCTTTCGAACTTGCACAAGAGATAGAAAATATTTGTCATCAATACATAATTGCATTAAAGTTAGGCAAGCCTAAGATTCTTTCGTCTACAGAGATGAGTAAAATCTTAGATAAAATAATTCATTATAAAAAGGGTTAACTTTTTATAATTTATAGAGGGAGATATGATTAAAGTAGGGGAGCATATTACTCTAGATATAATTGGTACTAAGAAAGAATACGATGCATCTTTCTTCGAAAGCCTAGTTCATAAAATTGCAGAAAAAGCTAAAGTAACAGTTCTAAATATAGCAAAATATAAATTTGAACCACAAGGTTTTACTTTAGTAGCTCTTTTGGCAGAAAGTCACATAAGTTTTCATACATATCCCGAAAAAGGAATAATAAGTTTTGATTTTTATACTTGTGGGACAGTTGCACCATCAATTGCTTTAGAGGTTATAAAAAAAGAAATTGAACATAAAAGAATTATCAAAAAAGAACTAAACAGAGATACAATTTCTTTTTATTACGACAATACAAGCACAAAAGGATTGCAAAAAAATTATTTAGTAAAAGAAGTTCTTGAAGATTTTAAATCAAGAGTAGGCCAGCACGTTGAAATATTAGATTTAGTAGAATATGGAAAATCACTTTTTATAGATGGTGATCTACAAGTTGCAGAGAGTGATGAACATTTATATAGCGGTACATTTGTAAATTCTGCGATGAAATTAAATAAAAGCAAAGATAGAGCGGCAATTATTGGAGGAGGTGACGGAGGAGTTGCGAGAGAGTGTATAGCAAAAGGTTTTGGATTTATTGATTGGTACGAATTAGACCCAGAAGTGGTAGAAGTTTGTAAAAAACATATTGGATCTATTGGTAAAAATGCAACTGAAAAAAATTCTGTTAAATGTGTTTGGGGTGATGCTTTTGAAAGTATTAAAAAAGTAGAAGATGATAGTTATGATAAAATATTTATTGATTTAAATGACGATCAGTTTTGCATAGATCTTGCAGCTAAGAACATGCATTCGTTGGTAAGAATTCTTAAACCTGATGGAGTGATAACAGCTCAAGTTGGAAGCCAAGATAAAAAACCAAAACAAGTAGATAATTGGCTAAATGTATTTAATAAAAATTTCGGTAATGCTACCTTGGATAGAGTATATATCCCAAGCTTTGATAGTTCTTGGAATTTTTACTCATCAATTAACCACTAATTTTATCTTTTTAAATCTCAGATTTTGTGGAATAATGTGTTTTAATTAATATTAATTATAGGGGTAAATAATGAAATTGAAAAAAATTATATTAAGCGTTTTTGCTTCTTTATTTCTTTTTAGTTCAACTCTATCTGCGGATACAATTAGAATTGCAACAGAGGGAGCATACCCTCCATGGAATTCTAAATCTGAAGACGGAAAACTAATTGGATTTGAAGTTGAACTTGCAAACTGGCTATGTATCTACATGGAAAGAGATTGCAAAATTGTTGAGCAAGATTGGGATGGAATGATTCCAGCATTAAGAATGAGAAAATACGATGCTATTATGGCAGGTATGTCTATTACCGATGAAAGAAAAAAAGTAATAACTTTTTCTCAAGGTTATGCTGATGAAGTTGCATCACTTGCTGTTATGAAGGGTTCTGATCTTGAAGGAATGGACACTCCAGAAGGTATAAACTTATCTTTAGGAGGTAAAGATGTTAAAGCTGCTCTTAAAACTATTACGGGTGCTTTAGCTGGAAAAACAGTTTGTACACAAACTGGAACTATTCACCAAAATTTTTTAGAGTCTGGTGATGTTGGATCAGTTGATGTTAGAACTTACAAAACTCAAGATGAAGTTAACCTTGATCTGTCAGCAGGAAGATGTGATGCAGCATTAGCAGCTGCGGTAGCATTTACTGACTATGCTGAAAAATCTGGAAAAGCTGTTGTGTTAGTCGGACCAACTTTCTCTGGCGGACATTTTGGAAACGGAGTAGGTGTTGGTTTGAGACAAGATGCACAATTTGGTTCAGACTCTGCTCTTGGAAAAAGAGACGCTCAACTACTTAAAGATTTCAATAGTGCCATTGATAAAGCAAGAAAAGCTGGAAAAATTAGCGAACTTGCTACGAAGTGGTTTGGCTTTGACGCATCAATGTAAATTTAAAATTTAAAAGGCGGTTAAAACTAACCGCCTTTTACCATGGACTTAATATCATTTGGAGATAACGGTTGGGGTGATGAGCTTTTTATAGCTACACTCATGACAATTGCTGTTGCAGTTACAGCAATGTTAATTGGTTTTTTATTTGCGTTAATTTTTACACCTTTAAAACTTTCAAAATATAAAATTTTAAATTTAATTGCTAATTTTTATACTACAGTCGTAAGAGGAGTTCCTGAACTCTTAGTTATTTACCTTTTCTTTTTTGGAGGAAGTGGTGCAATTATGTATGTTGCTCAGATTTTTGGTTATTATGATTATATTGAAATAAATGCTTTTTTAACTGGCGCCATTTCAATTGGAATTATTTCTGGAGCTTATTCCACAGAAGTTTTTAGAGGTGCGATTCAATCAATAGACAAAGGACAGTTCGAAGCATGTCATGTTTTAGGCTTAAAAAAATATATATATTTCTTTAAAGTAATTATGCCTCAAATGTTGAGGCTGGCGATACCCAATCTTAGCAATGTTTGGCAAATAACTTTAAAAGACACATCTTTAATTTCTGTTACTGGATTAGTTGAGATTATGAGACAATCCTATATTGCAGCAGGATCAACTAGAGATCCACTTTTTTTTTATTCTTTTGCCGCACTTTTATATTTAATGCTTACATATTTAAGTATGAAATTTATTAATAAATTAGAAAAAAACTATAGCAGAGGATATTGATGGATTTAGAATTAATAATAACAAGTTTTCCAAAATTACTAAGTGCTACAGTGGTAACTTTAAAGCTTTTATCTGCATCATTATTTTTTGGTTTATTTTTAGGATTATTTTTTGCAATTCTAAGATTAAATAAAAATATATTAATAAGTGGTTTTGCATATGGATATTCATACGTATTTAGAGGAACACCACTTTTAGTTCAGATATTTATTATTTATTTCGGTCTTGGACAAATTGAGTATTTAAGAACTACTTTTTTATGGGTTATTTTAAAAGAACCCTATTGGTGTGCAATTATTGCATTTTCATTAAATACTGGAGCATACACTTCCGAGATATTAAGATCAGCATTTGAAACAATAAAACCAGGTATAATTGAAGCTGGAAAAAGTTTAGGATTAAATAAAGTATTTATCTTTACTAAAATACAAATACCAATAGCAATTAAACAGTCTTTACCTGCTTATGGTAACGAAATAATACTAATGCTAAAAGGCACATCTCTTGCAAGCACAGTAACTCTTTTAGATATAACAGGTGTTGCAAAATTTATAATATCTACAACTTTTAGACCAATTGAAGTATTTATAGTAGCAGGAAGTATTTATTTATTTATTACTTTTTTGGTTCATAATATAATAAAATATTTAGAGAAAAAATATAGTTATCAATAATGAAAGTTGCTTGCATACAGTTATCAGGAGGTGAAAACTATAAAAAAAATTTTAATCAAACAATTAATTATATAAAAAAATCTATAAAATTAGGTGCTGATCTTATTATTACACCAGAAACAACTTCTATAATTACAAGTAATATAAAAATTTTAACTCAAAATACTTTTACAATGCAAACCGATCCTCTTCTTAAAGAAGTGAAGAAAATATCAAAAAAAAATAAAAAATGGATTTTAATTGGATCTATAGCAGTGAAAGATAAAAAAAAATTTAGAAATAGGTCAATTATGGTAGGGCCTAATGGTAAAATTATAAAATATTACGATAAAATTAAAATGTTTGATGTAAAGTTAAAAAATAATGAAAAACACCAAGAAAGCAAAACATTCAAACCAGGAAACAAATTAGTTTCTGTTAAGTTACCTTGGGGCAATCTAGGCTTAACAATTTGCTTCGATTTAAGATTTCCTGAAATTTACAGAAATTTATCAAAAAAAAATGTTCACTTTATTAGTGTGCCATCTGCATTTACTAAGATAACAGGAAAAAAACATTGGTTAGAGTTACTTAAAGCCAGGGCGATTGAAAACTTCTGCTATATATTTGCGCCAAACCATACAGGCAGAAATACAAAACAAAGAGAAACTTTTGGTCACTCAGTTATTATTTCACCAGACGGCAAAATCCTTAAAATTAAAAAAAAAGGAACAGGAATTATTTATACCAAAATTAATCCAAAACTTTCAATGGATTTAAGAAAAATTATACCAAGTTTAAATTAATAATTTGTATATTCTTTGATTTCTTTTATTTTTGATCCCGTATGATTGTTTATATCTAATTTGATTTTAGCTCGAGTATCGTTAAGAAAATGAATATCTCTAGACAATCTAATAAATTCTTCTCCAAAATTTGAATCTTTTTCACACTTTCTTTTATCATCTTCAATAATCCACAATTTTGAATTTATATTTTTTAAGGCAACAAAAAACTTTTCTAATTTTACATCCATTTTTACATTTTTTTCTAGTTCATTTTTTAAAACTTTATATTCGTCATTTATAAAATTAAGCTTTTCGGAGTCTTTAATTCTGTCTTTTTTAATTTCTAAAATGGATATTTTATCAAAAAGTTCTCCAACAGATACTTCAACTAGAATTTTATTCATAAAATTTTATAGTGTGTTAAGTTGTTAAAAATATGTCTAATATTTTAATAATAAAACACGGTTCTTTAGGAGATATAGCGCAGGCTTGTGGTGCAATTCAAGATATATCTGAAAACCACAATAACGATCAAATATATCTTTTAACTACAAAGCCATATTTTGATTTATTTAAAAAAAATCCCTATTTAACAGATGTAATATTAGACAAGAGACTATCCAGATTTAATCTGATCTACCTTTATTTTTTGATGAGAAAAATAAAAAAACTAAAAATTTCTAAGGTTTATGATTTACAAAATTCTTCAAGAACAAGTTTTTATAAAAAAATTTTATTTCCAAGTTCAAATTTTAATACATGGTCGTCATCTGAAACAACACTCCCAAAAGATAAAACAAAAGAAGAATTTGATAAAAAATCTGTTCTGGAGAGATTTAACCATCAACTACAGACTTCAGAAATAAATACCAAGTGTACATTGCTCCCTGATTTTTCTTGGAGTTGCTCAGATATATCTAAAATAAAATCAGAATATAAATTAGAAAAATATATAGTTTTATTCCCATTTTGTTCACCACATCTCTCTCAAAAAAAGTGGCCTTATTACAATGAGTTAATTGAAAAAATAAAAAGACAATATAATGATCAGTACAAAATTGTAGTAGCACCAGGCCCAGATGAAATTAATGATTCGAAAAATATTAATGCATTATGTATTTTAGATAATGGTAAAGCTTTAAATATTTCTCAACTTTCATCATTAATAAAAGATAGTTCATTTGTTATTGCAAATGATACAGGACCTGCGCATATGGCAGCGCATTTAGGAGCCAAAGGTTTAACTTTATTTGGATCTCATACTACAGCTTACAAAGTTAGCATTGAAAGAGACAATTTTAAAGCAATTCAAGTTAATGATTTAGCAAAATTATCTACGGACAAAGTTTTAGAAAAAATTAATTTAAACTAAATATAAATTTTATCTGCTAAGCCGTAACAAAGAAGAGCGCTTAAAACTGTAAGTGCACCAGGAGCTATTATTCCCTCTTTAGAAGTTTTTTCATTTGTACCTAAATTTCCTTTTTGATGGGACCAAATAGCAAAAACGAAAGCACATGCATTCTGCAAAAATATTAAATTAAAGAAAGCCCATGTATTTTCTAATCCATCAGCTCTTATAAAGCCCACATAGATTGCCATTAAAACGGAACCAACAAATATAGAACCAAAAAACCTCGTCATGATTGCCGAACCATCTCCCATACCATATTGGTCAACAAATGCTTTAGTTGTAAATAAGCATCTAAATGCATACACAGCGAAAGCTCCAAAATGTACTATGAAAATTATAAAGTAAATAATTCCATTAAATTTTTCGATCATAATTTATCTTATCATAAAATTTTTAAATATTCTTTGGTTATATTATCCCATTCAAATTTAGTTGAGTAATCTTTAGCTTTTTTACCCATTTCTAAATATGAATTATTTTTTAAAATTAAATCTATACTAGAATAAATTTCTTCTAAATTATTACCATCACAAATAATTCCTGTTTCATTATTTTTTATTGCATCCGATGCGCCTCCATCTTTTCCCCCAATAGAAGGTATTCCATATTGAGCAGCTTCTACGTATGCAATACCAAATCCTTCAACTGAAGTTTTATGTATAATTGACGGCATTACAAAAAGATTTGACTTTGAAACTAGCGCATTTTTTAAGTCTAAAGAGATATTTTTTAAAAATATTACCTGTTCATTTAATTCTAGTTCACTTGTAAGTTTTTTAATATTTTCTTCCTCTTCACCATAACCTATGCAAGTATAAACAATATTTGGGTATATTTGTTTGAGATTTCTTAATGCCATTATTACTTTTTCATGATTTTTTCTTTTATCAAACCTTGAAACCGTAATTAATCTTGGGCTTTTATTTTTTAATAGATTTTCAGCCTCTTTCATTAATGATTTATCTATTTCTTTAGGAGGAAAAACACCCGGGTTAATTACAATTATTTTATTTCCATCTATCCCAATCTTTACAGCAAGATTTTTTGTAAATTCGGAATTAGCAATAACTTGGTTAATATTATTGAAAGCTTTTAAAATTCTTCTATTAGCAAATGATCCTTTTTTATGATTAATTTCTTTTGAATGGATTAAGCAAATTTTTTTCTTTGTTGTTTTAATTAATTCCAAACTTTTCCAATGATCCGCAATAACGCAATTAATATTTTTATTTTTCTTAATAAATTCATTTACCAGATATGATTTTCGATATTTTCTTAAAAGTTTTATTCCTCCAACCCTATCAATAGAAAAAGATACTTTTTGATCATGATCTTTATATTGCTCATGAAAATCTGCGAATACTTTTACTAAGTTGTATTTTGCTAAAGAACAGGTTAATCCCCACATTAAGTTTTGCATACCACCAACTTCTGGAGGAAAAGATCTGGTAACTACTATATACATTAATTATTTAACCACTTAATATTACAACCCATACTTGGAATTTGGCTTTCTGGTCCTTTTCCTATTTCAGAAATTTGCTTCATCGCTTTATATAAATCACTTTCTCCACTTCTCACAGGTTTTAATTCTTTTAATTCTCTAATTCTTCCCCTGTATTGTAATTCTAAATCTTTGTTGTAGCCAAAAAAATCAGGAGTACATACGGCATCATAATTTTTGGCAACTTCCTGAGTTTCATCAATTAGATATGGAAAATTAAATTTATTCTCTTTTGAAAATTCAATCATGTTTTCAAATGAATCTTCAGGATAATTTTTTACATCATTTGAGCAAATCGCCACTGATTTTATCCCAAAATCTTCTAATTTATTTACATCTTCAACTATATCTTCAATCACTGCTTTTACATAAGGACAATGATTGCAAATAAACATTATCAAAGTTCCCTTATCTCCCTTGATGTCATTTAGTGAAATAATTTTATTATCAGTAGATTTTAATTGAAAAGTTTCAGCTTTTTTCCCGAAATCACATATTGGTGTTTTTGTAAGCGACATGTTAAGTATTATATAAGATATGTTTTACGATTTGGAAAATAAAAAACCAAAAAATTCTGGCGAAAATTGGGTCGCACCTAATGCTGTTATTATTGGAGATGTAACATTAGATAAAAACTCTAGCATTTGGTTTAATGCAACTCTTAGAGGAGATATAGAAAATATTCATATAGGCGAAGGTTCTAATATACAAGATGGAAGTGTTTTACATACCGATCCAGGTTGTCCTTTAAAAGTTGGAAAGAATGTAACAGTTGGCCACCTTGTTATGCTTCATGGATGCACAATAGGAGATAATAGTTTAATTGGAATTGGTGCTGTGATTCTTAATAATGCAAAAATTGGAAAAAATTGCATTATAGGAGCCAAAGCTCTTATTACTGAAAATAAAGTAATACCTGATAACTCACTTGTAATTGGTTCTCCCGGTAAAGTTATTAGAGAGGTTACTGAAGAAGAAAAAAGGGATATAGCAGAAAATACTAAACATTATCAAGATAACTGGAAAAAATATTCTAAATCAATTTTTTAGTTATATTTAATTTAAATTAATGACTAGACACCCTCATCATTTTAAAATTGCTTTTGCTTTAGCTTTTTCAGCCGGAGCGTGGGGAATTTATTGGCTACCACAAAGAATACTTGTTGAAGGTGGTCTCACAGGTGGATGGGGGACTATTGCTCAAATGATAATAGGATTTTTAATATTATTACCAATAGCTCTTTGGAGATTAATTAAAAAAAAAGAAACTGGCTTTGAGTTACCGGTCACCGGTTTACTAGTTGGTGGTGGTTTTATTTGTTATGCTTTAAGCTTTCTTTTAACTGATGTTATTCGGGCATTAATATTATTTTATATGACGCCAATTTGGACAACAATATTTGAAATATTATTTTTAAAAAAAAGACCTGGCTTTGAAAGAGTACTTACATTGGGTTTAGCTCTTGGTGGTTTATGGATAGTTTTTAGCAAACAAACTATTATACCCCTTCCAGAAAACGCTGGAGACTGGTTAGCATTAGTGGGTGGCGCAATATTTGCTGGTGGAATGATAAGACTTGAAGTTGTTAAAACCGATGGTGTATTTCCAATTATATTTTCATTTTTTTTCTATGGAGCTTTATTTAATATCGTTGCTGGATTTTTTTTAGTTGATTACCTTGGAGAGATGCCTGCTATTGAAGCTTTCATTTCAATGTCCTCCTTTTTATTTCTAATATCTGTGTTTTATTTTATTCCAACAGGAATAATAATACTTTGGGCCCCAAGTAAATTAGGTGCAGGCTTATGTTCAATTCTTTTTCTTAGCGAAATAGTTGTGGGAGTAATAAGTTCAAGTATACTTACAAACGAACCATTTGGTTGGAGAGAGATAGTGGGTAGCTCGATGATAGTATTAGGAGGAATTTTAGCAGTAGTGCTTGCTCCTAAAGAAGATAATTTACTTAATTAAAAAGCAAACCATTAATTGAATAAACAATTAATCCTAAAATTATTATAAAAAAAATTCCAAAAGCAATCTGCTCTAGAGACTTTTTTTTAAGTTTAGTTTTACCTTGTTTGTATTGTCTTATTTGGATTATTCCAAATCTCATAGCAAACATTCCTAAAATTATTAAAGATAAATAAAAAATAAATTTTATAAACATTATCTAAGGAACTAGCCAATATTCTTTATTATTATCAACTTCAAATCTAGCTCTTCGGTGACCTTTAGCAGCTAAATAAAGCCATTCAATAGTTTTTATTTTACATTGAATTACAGTAAAGTTTTTATAACCCTCTTCACTTTGCTCCATAGTAAATTCAAAATTGTCTAATTCAGGTTTTAATCCAGATGTTGGATTAGGAGACTCTGTTCCAGGGCCATTTTCAACTAAATAACATTTTCTACTAATATGTCCCGTTTTTGACCAAGACTCTTTAGTTGTTTCATTGTTATGATTAATTGTACATTCAACTTTCAATCTGACTTGGATCTTTTCTTCTTTGTCATAGAAAAGCATAGAAGCACTTTTATTATTTTTTAATTTTTGAATTTTATCAGACCTAATATCACTATGAAATTGAACTAGACTATTTGATTGATCAGATTTTCTAAGAACCACAATTCTTCCATCAAAATCTTTTTGATCTCCACAAATAAAAACTGGAATTCTAAACTGAGAACTTCTATTGGTCACTGCATCATCCAGCATTGACCAGATTTTCTTTTTTATTTCTTTTAAATCTTCATAGTATGCTGGTTGCATACTTTATTACTTTCTAAATCTTTTGATTAAACTAGATGTATCCCAACGTTTTCCACCAAGTTCTTGCACTTCGCCATAATATTTATCAATTATTTCTGTTATAGGAAGTAAAGATCCATTATTTTTTGCTTCATCCATTGCAATTTTTAAATCTTTTCTCATCCAATCCACAGCAAAACCAAAATCAAATTTATCATCAATCATTGTTTTATATCTATTATCCATTTGCCAAGATTGAGCAGCTCCTTTTGAAATAACCTCAATTACATCTTCCATATTTAACCCAGCTTTCATTCCAAAATTAATTCCTTCAGACAATCCTTGAACTAAACCAGCAATGCAAATTTGATTAACCATTTTTGCTAACTGACCACTTCCGGCTTTGCCAAGTAATTTCATTTTTTTGCTATAGCAATCAATTTTATCTTTTGCTTTATCAAAGTCAGCTTGATCTCCACCAATCATAACTGTTAGTGCACCATTTTCGGCACCAGCTTGACCACCAGAAACTGGGGCGTCTAAAGAACCGAAACCATTTTTTTTTGCGTATTCATAAATTTCTCTTGCTATTGTTGCTGAAGCTGTTGTGTTATCAATATATATAGATCCTTTTTGAATTGTTTTGAAAGCTCCTTTTTCACCAAATGTAACTTCTTTAAGATCATTGTCATTTCCGACACAGGTAAAAACGTATTCTGCATCCTTTGCAGCTTCCGCAGGCGTTTCTGCAATATTACCTTTATATTCACTTACCCATTTTTTGGCTTTAGATTTTGTTCTATTAAAAACAGTTACTTTGTGCCCACCTTTTGATATATAACCAGCCATTGGATAACCCATTACACCAAGACCAATGAAAGCAACTTTACAAGTCATAAAAAAATATGTTTAAAAATTTAAGTTTAAAAGTAGTTATATTTGGTTTTATATTTACATTTTTTTCAAGCTTTGGACAGAGTTTTTTTTTAGGAATATTTAATCCTAGTATAAGAAATGAATTATCTATTACCCATGGACAATTTGGCTCAGTTTATGCTTCAGCTACTCTATTAAGTAGTTTTATATTAATTTGGGTTGGAAAAAAAATTGATGACATAGATATTTCTAAATTTGCTTTTTTTGTTATTTTACTACTCGCATTTTCTTGTTTTTTTTTTTCTAAAATTTTTTCAATACCATTGTTATTTATAGCAATATTATTAATGAGATTTTCAGGTCAAGGTATGATGTCTCATACAGCAACTACTACGATTTCTAGATATTTTACAAAATCTAGAGGTAAAGCATTAAGTATCGGCTGGTTTGGTTTATCAACGGCAGAATTTGTTTTACCAGTTTTAATGATTTATCTTTTGACAATTACGGGATGGAAAAATATTTGGATAGGAATTTCACTTGTTGTATTGATTTTTTTACCTTTGTCTTCTTATTTTTTAGTAAAAAATCTTAATTTTGATTCAAGAGAAAAAGCAAAAGATAAAAATTTAAATGAAAAAGATTTTAAACAATGGAGAAGAATAGAAGTTATAAAAGATTATAGATTTTATATAGTTTGTGCAAATATGTTAGCCATGCCATCTATAGCCACTGGCACTTTTGTTTATCAATCTTTTATTCTTTCATCAAAAAATTGGGGTCCATATATAATTGCACAATCTTTTATGTCTTATTCTGTACTTTCAGTTGTAGCATTAATTTTTTCAGGATTTTTAATTGATAAATTTACTAGCAGAAAAATTTTAATTTATATGAATATTCCATTATTTTTTGCTGCGATGGTTTTATTTTATTTTGACAATCCTATTTCATCATTTGTATTTTTTGGATTGATTGGGATTACAAATGGACTTTGTAATGTGCTTGGATCATCAACTTGGGCAGAGATATATGGAGTTAAATACATAGGCTCCATTAAAGCTCTTACTACAGCTTTAATGGTTTTTGCTACAGCATTTGGGACAGCTGTATTTGGTATTTTAATAGATAAAGGTTTCTCCATAGAGCAAATCTCATTAGTTTCTGCATCTTATATTTCAGTTTCAATAATATCTCTATTTTTTATAAGAAAAAATTTAAATCCTATAAAAATAACTTGATTTTAGAGTACACCAAGTATAAATAGCACGCATGGCAAGAGTGACTGTAGAAGATTGTGTAGATAAAGTAGATAGTCCATATGAATTAGTTTTAGTAGCAAAAGAAAGAGCAACTCAACTTAATTCAGGACTAGAACCAACTTTAGAAAGAGATAATGATAAAAACACAGTTATATCATTAAGAGAAATAGCTGAAGATAAAATCAAAGTTAAAGATCTAATAGAAAGTGCAGTCTATAAACTTAGAAAACAGGTAGAACAAACTGACGATACATCTGAAGAAGATGAAGAAATCGGTGATGATTTTGAAAATCTTTACAAAGGTGAAATATCAAAGAGTGGTGTACCAATATTACCATCAAAAAGAGCAAGAAAAATTCCAGAAAAAATTCAAGTATCAAAAGAAGACCTTGCTGAATTAAAAAATTCACCAGAAGAACAGTCAATTGAAAGTGAACCTTTGGAAGAATCAATAGAAACAAAAGATGAAGATGTTTCTTTAGATAACCTTAAAGACGAAGAAATAGCAAGCGAAGAAGAGAAAGATTCAGAGACTTCAGTTAGTTAATTAAATAATATAACAATCTTATATTATGAATAGAAAAGTATCAGTTGCACCAATGATGGATTGCACAGATCGTCACGAAAGATATTTTTTACGTTTAATTAGTAAAAATGTTCTCTTATACACAGAGATGATTGTATCAGAAGCAATTGACAGGGGAGATAAAAAAAAACTTTTATCGTTCAATATTAATGAAAAACCTCTAGCGCTCCAAGTAGGAGGTTCATCACCAATACTTTTAGCTAATGCAGCAAGACTTGGTGAAGAATTTGGTTATGATGAAATTAACTTAAATCTTGGTTGTCCAAGTAAAAAAGTTCAAAAAAATAAATTTGGTGCTTGTTTAATGAAAGAACCAGATCTAGTAGCTGATTGTTTAAGCAAAATGCAATCTTCAACCAAACTTCCTGTAACAGTAAAAACTAGAATTGGCTACGATGATCAAGAAGATTATGAAAATTTATACAATTTTATTGATAAATTAAAAAATACGGGTGTGAAAACATTTATCATACATGCTAGAAAAGCTATGTTAGGAAAATTTACACCTAAACAAAATCTTAATATTCCTCCATTAAAATATGATATTGTTTATAATTTAAAAAAAGATTTTAAAAACGAAGAAATAATTATAAATGGTGGAATTACTTCTACTGAACAAATTAAAAATCACTTAAGCAAAGTTGATGGAGTAATGATTGGTAGATCAGTTTATCACTCTCCTTACTTTTTATCTGAAATCGAAAAAGAAATTTTTAAAAATAATAACACACCTTCCAGACAAGAAGTTATTGAAAATCTTATTCCATATGTAAAAGAAGAAACAAAAAATGGAACAAGATTAAATCAAATTATGAGGCATACACTAGGTTTATTTCATGGGCAAACTGGATCTAGTTTTTGGAAAAGATATTTAAGTGAAAATTTATGTGTAAGAGACGCTGATATTAAAAAAATAGATCATATAATGGATAAAGTTAAGTTAGCACCTCAAGCAAGTTTAGCGGGTCAAATTGATTAGTGCAATTCTATCAAACGAATATTCTTATTTTATTCTTTTAATGGTCCTAACAGCTTTTCCTGTAGGTTTTTTTGCTGGATTATTTGGAATTGGTGGAGGATTAATAACTGTTCCTTTTTTATTTTTTATATTTGAAACTTTAAATATAGATCGATCTTACATAATGCATCTAGCTGTTGGAACTTCTTTTTCTATAATTATACCTACGGCTATATCTTCTGTTTTAACTCATAAAAAAAATAATTATGTAGATATAAATATAATTAAAACTTATATAATTTTTGTAATACTTGGAGTTATAGCTGGAACAATTTTTGCAGCATTAATGCAAACAAAAGCATTAGTTTTATTCTTTGCGTTAGTAGTTTATTTTTTAGGAACTTATTTACTATTGAGCTCTAATAAAATAATTAATTCTAAAAAAAAGTTTAGTCTTTTTTCAAGAATAATAACCGGTTTTGGTTCAGGATTTGTTTCTGCTTCAATGGGTATTGGAGGTGCAGTTATGAATGTACCCGTTTTGAGGTATTTTGGATATCCAATAAAAAAGGCTATTGGTAGTGCCGCTGCTATTGGATTAATTATAGCAATAGTTGGAGCTATTGGTTTTTTAATTTCAGGCTCTTTTTTAGATGCAAATTTACCTTTAAGTATTGGGTTTATAAACATACCTGCTTTTTTAATATTTATTCCCATCACCACATTTATGGCAAGAGTTGGAGCAAATGCTATTCATAAAATAGATAAAACAAAAATTCAGGCTTTTTTTGGAATATTTTTATTTGTTGTGGGGACTATATTTATTTATAGATTTTTAAATTTATAAAAAAAGAGGCGGTTTCAGTCTCCCTCTACCGCCCCTTAATTTACTTATATGCGATTCTCTAAATTTTCTTGAACTCTTTTTAGTTGTATTTAAGATTTATATTTTTTGATCGTATTTTCCAATTTTGCCAGTTTTTTGTAGCAGTGCATCAATGAATTCAAAGATCTTTTTCTTTCTATCGTTAGACGTAGGACTCTCAGTAACAACCACTAATGAAGGTTTATTTGACGAAGCTCTTATTAAACCCCATGATCCATCATTAAATGAAAATCTAATACCATTTACAGTTAAAACCTCTTCTATTTCTTGATTATCAATTTTAATCTTATTTTCCTTGATTTCTTTGACCTTTTTAACCAATTCATCAACCACTTGATATTTTTCTTCATCTTTACAGAATGGAGCCATAGTAGGAGATTGATAGGTGTTTGGTAATTCATTTATTATTTCACTCATTTTTTTATTTTGCTTTTCAAGCAAATGGCAAACTTGTATTGCTGAATTAATGCCATCATCGTATCCATAACCTAGAGGTTCATTAAAAAAGAAATGCCCACTTTTTTCAAATCCAGCTAATGCTTTTTCATTATTAACTTTTCTTTTGATATGAGAGTGACCAGTTTTCCAATATATTGTTTTGCAATTATTGTTTAACAATACTTTGTCAGTATTAAATAATCCTGTTGATTTAACATCTACAACGAATTTAGAACCTTTATGCTGAGAAGATAAATTTCTAGCAATTAACAAACCAATTTTATCTGAGAAAATTTCATTACCTTCATTGTCAATTACACCGCAACGATCGCCATCTCCATCAAATCCAAAACCAATGTCAGCATTATTCTCTTTGACAGTTTTGCTTATTGCATGCAGCATTTCCATATCTTCAGGGTTTGGATTATATTTAGGAAAAGTCCAATCTAATTTGCAGTCTAGTTCTATAACTTCACATCCTATACCTCTTAATATATCAGGTGCAAAAATTCCTGCTGTACCATTACCACAAGCAACTACTGCTTTAATCTTTTTATTTATTTTATTCTTAGAGATTAAATCATCTTTATAGATTTTTTGAAAATTTTT
>CACENP010000001.1 GCA_902560815.1 uncultured Pelagibacteraceae bacterium | reverse complement strand
AAGAATGATAAAAAATTGTTAGCTAATTTTGGACAAATTCATCCAAAAATAATTAATAATACTTTTGGATTTGAGATTTTCCTTGAAAATTTGGTTCAATATAAAAGTGAAAACAAAAAAGATAAACCAACAATAACTTTTTCAGACTATCAAAAATCAGAAAGAGACTTTGCTTTTATAGTTCAAAAAGACTTACAAGCCCAAGATTTATTAGAGATTATTTTAAATGTTGATAAATCATTGGTTAAAAATGCTAAAATTTTTGATGTATATGAGGGAGAAAATATTCCAATAGATAAAAAATCTATAGCTTTAAAGGTTACCATTCAGTCAGACCTAAAGACATTAAACGAAAAAGATTTAAATGAAATTTCTCAAAAAATTATTTCCAATGTTGAGGAAAAAGCTAATGCTAAATTAAGATCTTAATGAGCGAAATTGAAAATATTAGAAATTTTGCAATCATTGCTCACATAGACCATGGCAAATCTACAATAGCTGATAGGATAATTCACAAATGTGGAGGACTAACCGAAAGAGAAATGAAAGCTCAAGTTCTAGATTCAATGGACATCGAAAGAGAGAGAGGAATTACAATTAAAGCCCAGACTGTTAAATTACAATTTAAATCAAAAGATGGAAAAAATTATATTCTAAATATAATTGATACACCAGGTCATGTAGATTTTAGTTATGAAGTAAGCAGATCATTATATGCTTGTGAGGGTTCGATCTTGATAGTTGATAGTACGCAAGGAGTAGAAGCTCAAACATTGGCAAATGTTTATCAAGCTCTGGAGATTAATCATGAAATTATACCAGTTTTAAATAAAATTGACTTACCAGCTTCAGATATTGAAAAAACAAAAAAACAAATAGAGGATGTAATAGGAATTGATACTAGCAATGCAGTTTCTTGTTCAGGAAAAACTGGTGAAGGAATCGATGACATATTAGAACAAATTGTTGAAAAACTGCCTCCACCAAAAGGACAAAAAAATAAAGATCTAAAATGTTTATTGGTAGATAGTTGGTACGATTCTTATCTAGGAGTTGTCATATTAGTTAGAGTAATTGATGGTCAAATTACTAAAAATATGAAAATAAAAATGATGTCAAATAATGAAGAATATATAGTTGAAAAAGTTGGAATATTTACTCCAAAACCAAAAGATATTAATCAGCTAAAATCTGGTGAAATAGGATTTATAATTACAGGTATAAAAAACTTATCGGATACTAAAGTTGGAGATACAATTTGTGATGCAGACAAACCTTTGCAAGAAGCTTTACCTGGATTTAAACCTAGTAAACCTGTTGTGTTTTGTGGTTTATTCCCCGTCGATAGTTCAGAATATCAAAAACTAAAAGATGGTTTGGCAAAACTACAATTAAATGACTCCAGTTTTTCATATGAAGCAGAAGCATCATCAGCACTCGGTTTAGGTTTTAGATGTGGTTTTCTAGGATTGCTTCATTTAGAAATAATTACTGAAAGATTAGAAAGAGAATTTGATATAAACTTATTAACCACTACTCCTGGAGTTGTTTATAAAGTTCATCTTAATAAAGGAAATATTATTGAATTACAGAATCCTTCAAGCTTACCAGATCCAACCCATATTAATTTTATTGAAGAACCCTGGATAAAATCTACAATTATAACTCCAGATGAGTACCTAGGCTCAATAATTAAATTATGCCAAGATAAAAGAGGGATACAAACTAATTTATCTTATTCAGGAAATAGAGCCATATTAAACTATGAACTCCCTCTTAATGAAGTAGTTTTTGATTTTAATGATAGATTAAAATCTATGACTAGTGGATATGCTAGTTTTGATTATGAAATTATAGAACATAGAGAAGGAGATTTAGTAAAACTTGGAATACTAGTAAATTCTGAATCTGTTGATGCACTTTCCATGATGGTTCACAAAAATTTCGCTCAATCTATTGGCAGAGAAGTTTGTGAAAAACTCAAAGATTTAATTCCAAGACATAATTTTATGATACCAGTCCAAGCAGCGATTGGAGGCAAAATTATTGCAAGAGAAACTATTAAAGGTTTTAAAAAAGATGTTTTGACAAAAATTCATGGTGGAGGAGCAAGAGACAGAAAAAGAAAATTATTAGATAAACAAAAAAAAGGAAAAACAAGATCTAAACAATTTGGAAGAGTTGAGATACCGCAAGAAGCATTTATTGGTGTTTTAAAAATCAGCAAAGAGAAATAATGATTTACGATTGCTTTTCATATTTAGATGAAGATTTACTGTTAAATCTTAGATTAAATATTTTAAATAAATATGTTGATTATTTTGTAATAGTTGAGGGAAATAGAACATGGCAAAATAACTCAAAAGAATTAAAATTTGACATAAAAAAATATGAAAAATTTAAGGATAAAATAATATATATTAAAGTTACAGATTTTCCCGACGGAAGGGATCCATACCTAAGAGAAAACCATCAAAGAAATTCTATACTTAAGGGTTTAATAAATTCTAAGGATCAAGATATAATTATAATTTCAGATTTAGATGAAATACCAAATCCAGAAGTTTTTAAGAATTTTAAAAAAGAAATGAGATTTGCTGTATTTAAACAAAAACATTTTTATTACAAATTTAATTTACAAAGCAAAAATAATCCCTATTGGCTAGGAAGTAGAATTTGTTTAAAAAAGTATTTAATATCACCACAGTGGTTAAGAGATTTGAAATTTAAAAAAAGGCCTTTTTGGCGTTTGGACAAATTTAGGCTTAATAATATAATTGAAAATGGAGGATGGCATTTTTGTAATCTCAAAAAACCTGAGTCTCTTTTGTATAAATATAAAAATTTGTGTGAAACTGATGATCCAATTCATTTTAAAGAAAAAATTGATGAGAAATATTTAAATATAGAAGAAATAAAAAAAAGAATTAATAAAGGGCAAGATATTATTGGAAGAAAAGATAATTTTATAAAAGTTAATCTTGATAACTCATTTCCTAAGTTTTTAATAAATAATCAATCTATTTATAGCGATTGGCTAATATTATAAAAAATTTTCTATTTTTTTTGGTAAACAAATTAAATTTTCATTTATATTAAAATAACTATAATTTTTTTTTGATAGTATATTAACTAAATCTTTAAAAATTTTATTTTCAATATGTATATATTCAAAAATTAATATTGGTTCTTGATTTGAGCTATTAAAAAAGTCAATTAAAATATCTCCATCATAACCTTCTGCATCTATGAATAGAATATCTAAGTCTGAAATATTATATTTTTTTAATAAGTTTAAAATTGAAATACAGTTAATTTTTTTTTTTAAAATGTGATTTGATTTAACGCCGTGTTTAATTAGATGGTTTTTATCAAAAGAACTGATCCCTTTAATATGATCGTCATAATCATTTAGATTTTTATTGTTAACTGCATAAATTTCCTTTTCTTTTGTTCCAACAGTTATAGCTGAATTTTCAAAATATACGTTTTCAAAATTTTTATAATTTTTTTTCAAGTCCTCAAAATATTCATTTATTGGTTCCACTAAGATGCTTTTAATTTTGTATTTTTTAATGAATATATTTAATTCATCAAATCTACTTCCATCATTAGCCCCTATCTGAATTAAGCATTTAATTTTTTGACTATCAAATATTTTTTTTAAAATTAAATTTAAATTTAAAATAGATTTTGAATGAATTAGTCTATTATTTTTAATTAAATTTTTTTCAACTAATTTATAATCAAACACTCCAACAATTTTTTTTAATATTTTATTAGTCATTATATTTTATGCTAAGTTATATTATTATCAAAATATTAAAAGATATACATTAAGATTAAATTGAATTAAAAAATATTTGTGCAGAAAAAAAAATTAAATATTTGTCAGGTATCATTACTAGGCAATGTAAGAATTATAAAAGAAAACTTGATTAATTTTAATAGATTTTACCTGAATAACTTTCATTATATAATTTGTCCAAAAAAAGAAAAAATTTTTTTTAAAAAAAAAATTAAAAATAGTAATTGTAAGATAATAGATGAAGATAAAATTATAACTTTTAAAAAATTTAAGCAAATTGCAAATAAACATTTAAAAAAGAAATCTTATTTTAAAGAAATTCAATTTAGATTGAAATGGTATTATCAACAGGTTTTAAAAATAACCTTTGTTATTAATTTTGTTAATAAAACAAAAAGACCTATAATTATATGGGATGCAGATACTATTATTTTGAAAAAGATTTTATTTTTTAAAAAAAATAATTCAATAAATTATGGAACGACATCTGAATTTCATAAAGCATACTATAAAACAAATGAAATTTTGTTAAATGATCAGCCAAAATATTTTATTTCATCATTGGCACAATTTATATCAATAACACCTTCAGAGGCAAAATTTTTAATTAAAAGATTATCAAAAATTAAAAAGAAAAGAAAAAAAATAGGCGAATGGATAACAGATGTTATTTTTAAATCAGTTGTATCGGCACATCAAAATTATAACGGATCAATGTTTTCTGAATACGAATTAATTGGACAATCAAATTTATTAAAAAGTTATAAAAAACAGAAATTAATTTCAGGAATCAGAGAACATTTGAATGGAAAATTGTCAATAATTCAAAAAAATATACTTATATGCTTAGGTTACAGCTATGTTGCTTATGAACATTCTCACCCAAATAAAAATAGTTTAAATATGTTAGGAAGGAATCAAACTTGGCCTTCATTTTTAAAAATTATTATAAAAAAAACATTTAATAAATTTTTTAGGGGTATAAAACATAATTTTAGAATTCATATATAAATATTTAATAATTTATGTCGAATAAAAATATCAAACTATTTTGTGTTACAGATAAACCTTTGCCAAAATTAGAAAATACAAATTTAATTCTTGCTGGAGTCGGTAAATATAATTTTACCTCAAAATATATAGATTCTTCAACCAAGTTAAATATTTTTAATAAAGAAGAATACTATTCTGAATTAACTTTTCATTATTGGTATTGGAAGAATTTGTTAAATTCTGAAGATTATGAATGGATTGGGTTTTGCCAAAAAAGAAGATTTTGGATTAATAAAGGTTCTGAAAATATAAATCTTAGTTATCAAAATATTAACGAACACTTGTTGAAAGAAGTTGATAAAAGTTGGGAAAATTCAAATTCAATTTTATGTGATCCAATAAATATTTCTGGTGCAAAAAAAATTAAGTTAATAAAACGTGGTTGGAGAAATATAATTTCTAATCCAAATTTACTTTTTGGAAAAGGCAAGGAAACAATCAACATACATTTTGATATGCATCATGGCCATGGCAATTTAAACAAAGCAATTAGTTTATTAGATGAAAAAGATAGGAAAGAATTCAAAAAATATGTAAACACATTTAATATTTATCATCCCCATATAATGTTTATTGCTAAGCCTGAAATAATTGAAAAATGGTTTTCAACTTTATTTCCTTGGTTGGAAAGATGTGAAGAAATTTTTGGTTTTAAAAATTTAACAGGTTATGAAACAAAAAGAATATATGCATATTTAGCAGAAAGATACCTATCTTTCTGGTTTAAAAAATATGCAAAATTTAAAACATCTCCTTGGGCATTTATTAATCATTAATGATTTTGGAGAGATGGCCGAGTGGTTTAAGGCGCACGCTTGGAAAGTGTGTGTACCCTCACAGGTACCGTGGGTTCGAATCCCACTCTCTCCGCCAAAAAATGTGTTTAATAAATTTTATATTTTAAATTAACTCGTATATTAATATTAAAAATTAAAAAATAAATATTTATAAAATGGGATTAGGAATAAGCAGAAGAATAAGATCTTTTCGTAATAATTTTTTGTTAAAAGTTAAAAAAATTAATTTACCCTTATATAGATCTTTAATATTTTTAGGTGCTTATTTTAAATTTATTTATAAAATAAATAAAAAAAAAACTTTTAAAAAATACTCAATAAATTTAGATGAAATTAATAAATATGAATATAAAAAAACATCGCAAAATAATGAAGATGGAATTATTGATTTTATATTTTCTAAACTAAAAGTTAATAATTTTAATGCTATCGAAATTGGATTTGATTATTTTGAAAATAACTCTATCAATATTATAAAAAAAATAAGAAAAGGACTATTTATTGATGGATCTGAAGAAAAAGTTTTTTTATTAAAAAAAATACTTAAATTTATTTATCCAAAAAAAAATTTAAAAGTACTAAATACCTTAATAAATAAAAAAAATATTAATTCTATAATTTCTGAAAACTTTGAAAAAAATGATGAAATTGATTTTTTATCAATTGATGTTGATGGTATAGATTATTATTTATTCCAAGAGTTGAATTTTAAACCAAAAATAATTTGTATAGAGTATAATTTTTGGTATGGAAAGAATTTGAAATGCTCTGTTCCATATTTAGAAAATTTTGAATGGGAACTGGGATCTTTATATTCAGGTGCATCATTATTGGCTCTAAATGATTTAGCAAATTCAAAAGATTATCATCTTATTGCAATCGAGTCATCATGCGTAAATGCTTTTTTTATAAGGGGTGATTTAAAACATAATTTTGAAATTTTAGACCCAGAAAAAAGTTTTAAAGAACCATTAAAATATTCAGAAGAAAATATTGTTCAAGCTAGACAAGAATTATTAAAAAAAAATTTAAATTTTTTTTAAATTTATTTTAATAGTCCAAATAGTTATATTAATTAGGTAAAAATGCATTTCTTTAATGAAAATTCAAAAAGTATAAAAAAAAAATAAATTCATCTTAAAAAGATTAATTACCAACACAAATTTGACCTACTACCCTAAAGTGATTTTAAAAATTGTTGAAAAAATGTTATAAATTAACTTTCCGTAAAATAGAAAATATGATTAAAAATTCTAATTATCAGGCAGACTCAATAAAAGTACTAAAAGGTCTTGAAGCTGTGCGTAAAAGACCCGGAATGTATATTGGAGATACAGATGATGGAACTGGTTTGCATCATATGGTTTATGAAGTTGTAGACAATTCCATTGACGAAGCTTTAGCAGGCTACTGTAAAAATATAAGTGTAAATATTAATTCAGATGGAAGTGTTACTGTAAAAGACGATGGAAGAGGTATTCCGATTGATATTCATAAAGGAGAAAATAAATCAGCTGCAGAAGTAATAATGACACAATTACATGCTGGAGGTAAATTTGATCATGATTCATACAAAGTTTCAGGAGGCTTGCATGGCGTAGGTGTTTCAGTAGTAAATGCACTTTCGGAAGAATTAGAATTAACAATAGAGAGAGATGGAAAAAAATATTTTATTGAATTTAAAAATGGTGATTCAATTAAACCTTTAAAGTTGATAGGCAAGTCTAAAAATAATGGAACACAAATTAAATTTTTACCATCTAAAAAAATATTTTCTTCAACGAAATTTAGTTTTAATATAATTCAAAAAAGAATGAGGGAACTTGCATTCTTAAATAAAGGAATTAAAATTTCAATTAATGATTTAACTCTTAAAAAACCCAAAAATGTTGATTTTAAATATGAGGGGGGAATTTTAGAATTTGTAGATTTTTTAGACAAAGAGAGAACAAAATTAAAAAATAAAAATGACAATGATTTATTCAAAAAACCTATCTTTGTTGAAGGTAAGAAAGGGAATCTAGAAATAGAATGTTCATTAAAATGGAATGCTGGATATTCAGAAGATGTTTATTCCTATACAAATAATATATATCAAAAAGATGGTGGAACTCATTTGTTAGGTTTTAGAAGCGCATTAACAAGAGTAATAAATAAATATGCGTTAGAACAAAATTTGCTTAAAAAAAATAAAGTTTCTATTTCTGGTGATGATATAAAAGAAGGATTAACATGTGTGTTATCGATAAAAATACCTGATCCAAAATTTTCATCTCAAACAAAAGATAAGTTGGTTTCCTCAGAAGTAAGAAATATTGTAGAAACATTAGTAAATGAAAAATTATCTGTTTGGTTTGACCAAAATCCTTCAGTTGCAAAAATTATTTTAGGAAAAGTCGTGCAGGCTGCTCTAGCCAGAGATGTAGCAAGAAAGGCAAGAGAAAGCGTTAGAAGAAAAGGTGCTTTAGAGTTATCAGGACTTCCAGGAAAATTAGCAGATTGTCAAATTTCTAAACAGGAAGGAACTGAATTGTTCATAGTAGAAGGAGATTCAGCCGGTGGGTCTGCTAAACAAGGAAGAAATAGGGAAAATCAAGCTGTTCTTCCATTAAGAGGAAAAATATTAAATACATATACTCAAGAAAATGGATCTAAAAAAAATGGAAATGGAAAAGATATTAGAACAAAAACCTTAGCAAAATTAATTTCTTCTAATGAGATAATCACATTAATTAATGCCTTGGGTTTAGATCCTAAAAGTGAAGATTTAGATTTAAACGACTTAAGATATGAAAAGATTATTATTATGACCGATGCTGACGTTGATGGCTCACATATTAGAGCTTTACTTCTAACATTATTTAATAACAAACCATTTAATAAATTAATCGAAAATGGACATATTTATTTAGCACAACCACCATTATTTAAAATTAATAAAGGATCAAAAGGAATTTATATTAAAGATGAAAAAGAATTAGAAAGTTATATTTTGAAAAATTCAAAAGAATTTAAAAAGATTAAAAAAGGTTCAAAAGAATTTGATAAAAAATTACAAGAAGAGAAATCAAAAATTAGTTTACAAAGATTCAAAGGATTAGGAGAAATGAATCCAGAAGAATTGTGGAGCACTACACTAAATCCAGAAACTAGGAATTTGCTAAAAGTTCAATACTCCAAAGACTTAAAAAAAGATCTTGATCTAATTCATACATTAATGGGTAGTGACGTTTCTTTAAGAAAAGATTTTATTGTAGAAAATGCTATTAACGTTTCATATCTTGATATTTAGCAATGGAGTTTATCAAAACTTCTAATTTATATTCATTAAATAAATCTACTTATGTTAACTTAAGATGGATAGCCTATATAGGCCAACTAATTGCAATCTTATTTGTTCAGTTTTATTTAAAATTTGAATTTACATATTTTATTTGTATATCAATAATAGCTTTTAGTATTTTAAGTAATTTGTACTTACAGTTCAAAATAAAAGATAATCAACTAGATAATATTACTTCAACAATTTATTTAGTTTTTGATATTATACAAATAGCAACTCTATTTTTCTTTACAGGAGGAATAACTAATCCATTTATATTTTTAATTATAATACCAGCTGTATTTTCTTCTCAATATTTACATTTTTTAAGTTCGATTATTTTAGTTGTAATTATTACAATATCTTTGATATTTTTAAGTTTTTACTCATATGAATTGCCACATCCTGGCGAATTACATTTTCATGCTCCTGATTACTATTTATATGGGATACCCGTATCAATAGTAATAGGTCTTTTTTTTTTAGTTTATTTTGGTTTTAAATTTGGAGAAGAAAGTAGAATTAGAAAAAAAGCATATGATAAAATACAGGAGTTAATGGGAAGAGAAAGCGAACTTCTTTCATTAGGAGCACAAGCAGCTGCATCAGCTCACTCGCTTGGAACACCTCTTTCTACAATTTTATTAACAGCTAAAGAGCTTCAAAAAGAATTTGGAAATAATACGAAAATTAGTAAAGATTTAGATCTACTAGCTAGCCAAAGCATTAGGTGTAGAGAAATATTAAAAAAATTATCATTAAATCCTCGTATAAAAGATGATTTCTTAAATACCAATCTTTCTTTAAATGACTATGTAAACCAAATTGTTAGATCGTATCAAGAAATAAGTAAAAAAGAATTTATTATTAATTTAGAAGATTTTAAAAATCCAATAAATATTAATAAATCTATAGAAATTATATATGGCTTAAGAAATTTTATAGGTAATGCAAATAAATTTAGCAAAAAAAAAGTAGAAATATTTTTAAATAGCGATGAAAATATAACAAGTATAATGATTAGAGATGATGGACCAGGTTTCCCCAAAGATTTAATTGATAAGCATAGATTAGGAGAGCCTTATATTAGAACTACTGATCAAGAAAATATTTCAAAATATGGTTTAGGACTTGGAACTTTTATTGGCAAAACTCTCTTAGAAAAGAACTTTGCGATTATCAATTTTAATAATTCAAAACATATGAGAGGAGCAGAAGTATTAATAAAGTGGAAAAATAAAGATTTAAAATCAATTTAATGAAGTTTTTTTTTATTCTCAAATAAATCACTTAATTGATTAATCATTACATCACCTAATTCTTGTACATCTGTAATTTTTATTGCTTTATTGTAGTACCTAGAAACGTCGTGACCAATTCCAATAGCTAAAATTTCTATATCAGTTTTATTTTCAATAAATTTTACTGTTTTTTTAAGATGTTTTTCTAAAAAATCTCCAGAATTTACAGAAAGTGTAGAGTCATCCACTGGAGCTCCATCTGATATAATCATTAGAATTTTTCTTTCTTCTTTTCTTTTTTTTAATCTGTTAAAAGCCCAAGATATTGCTTCTCCATCAATATTTTCCTTTAATAGTCCTTCTTTAAGCATAAGGCCCAAGTTTTTTTTAGATTGTCTCCAATGTGTGTCTGCACTTTTATAAATTATATGCCTTAAATCGTTTAATCTACCTGGATTTTTTGGTTTATTATTTTGATTCCATTCTTCTCTGGACTTTCCTCCTTTCCAATTTTTTGTTGTGAATCCTAATATTTCAACTTTCACAGAACATCTTTCTAACGTTCTAGAAAGTATATCCGCACAAATGGCAGCTATTGTAATAGGCCTTCCCCTCATTGATCCTGAGTTATCAATTAGTAGAGTGACCACTGTATCTTTAAATTCTAAATCTTTTTCTTTTTTAAAAGATAATGAATTTTGAGGATCAATTATAATTCTAGTTAATTTTGAACTATCTAATAAACCCTCTTCCAAATCAAATTCCCAGGCTCTATTTTGTTTCGCTAGTAACTGTCTTTGGAGTTTATTTGCTAATTTTGTAATTAAATCTTGGAAGCTAGTCAGTTGTTGATCTAAAGTTTTTCTTAATTTTGATATATCTTCATTAGTCTCAAGAGTTTCAGCTTTAGCTATCTCATCAAATTTATTTGTATAAATATGATATTCTTTATCCCCATTATTTAAATTCATTTTTTGAATAATCTTTTCATTACTTTGTTTATTAGAATCTGTATCTACCAACTGTTCATTCATTATAGATTCATTTAAGTCATAGTCACCATCCATGCCATTTTGACTCTCTTCTTCTTGCCTTTTCTCTTGTTCATCTCTTGTATGATTTTGATCATCTTGATTATTATTTTCATCATTTAAATTCTCATTTTCATTATTATCTTGTTTTTCATCGTCATTTTCAGAATCAAAAATTTCCATTTTTTGTAAGATTTCTGATAATTTTGAACTATAATTTTCTTGATTCTCAACGTTTTTGTTTAAATAGCTTAAATGTTTTTCAAAAGATGACACAAAATCTTTTTCCCAATAACTCAATATTTTCTCTGATAATGAATTTAGCTTAATATCTAAAAAATTTTTAAGCATATAAAGTTCAAAAGCCTCTGCTATTGGCACATCATCTTTTGATTTAAGTTGGTCCTTTCTTTTCATTATAATTTTATTAGAATAATTATCTTTTAAATTTTTAGAAATTCCTTTTAATATTTTTGTGCCTAAAATTTCATATCTTATTTTCTCAGAAATATCATAAAGCAATTTACAAGAAGAATTTTTTGGTAAGTTTTTTTGATAAATTTTTATATTCGAAAACTTTCTTTTTAAGGCTTCCGAGTCAGTTTCTGCTCTTAACTTTATATAATCTTGTTTGGTATTTAAATTATCAAGTTCAAAAAAGTTATAGTTTTTTGAACTCTTATTTTTATTAACTTCTTTTTCTAGTTTGTAATCATCAGAAATAACTTTAACTGTTGAAATTAGAGCTTGTTTGAATTTTTCTTTTAGATTATCTTCTTTATTCATTACTTCTGACTATTTACCAACGATTCTGGTAAATCTTCCCCAAAACATCTTTGATAATATTCAGCTATAGTATTTTTTTCTACTTCATCACATTTATTTAAAAAAGTAACTCTAAAAGCATATCCTGTGTCTTTAAATATTTCAGAGTTTTCTGCCCAGTGAAGAACTGTTCTAGGACTCATAACAGTTGAAATGTCTCCTCCCATAAAACCTTTTCTAGTTAAAGTGGCAACTTTTATCATATTTGCAACTTTTTCTTTCCCTTTTGTATTATTGAAACTTTTATTTTTTCCTAAAATTATTTCCATTTCTTTTTCCATTTCAAGATAATTCAATGTGGTAACAATATTCCATCTATCCATTTGTCCTTGATTTATTTGTTGAGTACCGTGATATAGACCAGTTGTATCTCCAAGACCGACAGTATTAGAAGTTGCAAAAAGTCTAAAGTATTTATTTTGCTTAATTACTTTATTTTTATCTAGCAGTGTAAAATTTCCCTCAGCTTCCAGTACTCTTTGTATGACAAACATAACATCTGGTCTTCCCGCATCGTATTCATCAAATACTAATGCTATTGGGTTTTGTATTGACCAGGGCAGAATTCCTTCTTTAAATTCTGTTATTTGCTTACCATCTTTAATAACAATTGCATCTTTTCCAATAAGATCAATTCTACTTATGTGACTATCCAAATTAATTCTTATGCACGGCCAATTTAATCTTGCTGCAACTTGCTCTATATGTGTCGACTTTCCTGTTCCATGGTAACCAGATACTAAACACCTTTTATTGAATGAAAATCCAGATAAAATCGCTAAAGTAGTATCTCTATCAAACTTATAGTTTTTATCTATTTCAGGAACATATTCATTTTTTTTAGAAAAAGCATCAACTTCCATATCACTTTCAATACCAAAAGTTTGATTAACTGAAATTTTTATATCTGGCTCTATATTTAAATTAGTTGTCAATTTTTTTCTCTATATGTATTTTTTAACTGAGTATAGGCCAATGTAATTATTTTAAGCTTATCCTCGAATTTTTTATTTCCTGCATTCATATCAGGGTGAAATTTTTTGACAAGTTTTTTAAATTTTTCTTGTACCTTTTCCCACTTAATTCCAACTGAAATTCCGAGAATGCTAAATGCTTTTACATCATTATTGTTAAATCTAAATTTGCTCATATGGTCAAAATGACCATTAAGTTTACTTTTACTAACATCATCCTTTAATGCATTATTCCAAAGAATTTTAAAAAAGTTATCAGATGAAGTAAAACTCTGCGTCGGTTTGTGCCAGGTCATATCCGATTTAATAAATTCATAAATTTGATTATCATCCATTCCTTCAAAATAGTTCCAATTTTTATTAAATTCTTTAATATGACTTAGGCAAAGCATTCTATACTTTTTGCTATTATCTTTTTCTACTGGTGCTTTATAATGAGCTTCCTCAAAACAATTATTCCAATCACAAATATTTTTCATTATATATATTATTATAAATTATGAATATAAATCAACTAATCGAAATAGTAAAAAATAAAATAATTAAAAATATTCCCTGTGACAAAATTGAAATAGAAGATAAATCTTTTTTACATAAAAATCATATCTCAAACGATAAAAATAAATTTCATATTAAATTGGTTATAAATTCAAAATATTTAAAAGAAAAAAATAAGATTGATTCAACAAAAGAAATATACAAAGTTTTAGACGAAGAGTTAAAGAATTATATACATTCAATACAAATATTAATAAATTAACTCTCTCGCAAAGAATTTTCTAATTTTTAATTCATTAAATTTCATTTTAATTAATATTTTACCAACGCTTTTAATTAAAATTAAATTAATTTTCGTTGAATTATTTTTTTTATCTGATTTCATATATTTAATTAATATATTTATATCTTTTTTTCTAAAATAATTATTCAAATCTGTATTAATATTTAAATTATTAATGTGATTTATTATTTGGTTATAATCCTTCTTATTTATAATATTATTCTGGAAGCTAAATTTTGTTGCGCTTTTAATACCTAAAATTACAGCCTCACCATGGTTAAGTTTTTTTGAGTATGAAAGAGATGCCTCATATGCATGAGCAAAGCTATGACCTAAGTTTAAAATTTTTCTTAAATCTTTTTCTTTTTCATCCTTTTCAACAATTTTTTTCTTTATTTTACAACTATCCAATATTGCTTTTTCAATGAAAGGAGATTTTAATTTTATAATTTTATGAAAATTTTTTTTTAAGTAATTAAAAGTACCGTATCCATTAATTATGGAATGTTTTAATATTTCACCATACCCGCAGATTATTTCTCTCTTTGGAAGAGATTTTAAATTATTTATATCTGATACAACTAAATCTGGTTGCATAAAAGAACCAATTAAATTTTTTCCATATTTATTATTTACGCCTGTTTTTCCTCCAATTGATGAGTCTACCTGTGCCAAAAGTGTAGTCGGGATATTTATAAATTTTATTCCTCTTTTATAAATACTTGCAGCAAAGCCTGATACATCACCGGTTATACCTCCACCAAGCGATATAATGCAATCATTTCTGTTAAAATTAAATTTAAATAATTTATTTAATATAGAATTTATACTTTTAAAATTTTTATTTTTTTCACTTGCTTTAAAAGAATGAACAATTGTTTTATTAGAATTAATTTTTTTCTTTAAAATAAATAGTTTTTTTTTTGGTACTTTTGTATCGTAAATTATTAAAGCTTTTTCAAAATAAGTCTTACTAAATTTTAATATGTTATTTATATCACCAATTACATTAGGACCAATTATTATTGGATACTTTTTTGATTTTGTTTTTATAATTAATTTAGTTTTTCGCATACAAATTTTTTATTTGATTAACTATCATATTTTTAGTTAAATTTTCACAGTTTATCTTAAAGTTAGCTTCAGAATATATTTTTGATCTTTCAATTATTAATTTTTTTAATTCGTTTTCGTTTAAATTAAAAGCTAGAGGTCTTTTTTTACTTCTATAAACTCTTTTAATTATTGTGGTATTTTTCCAATTTAACCAAAATGAAATGTTGTTAATCAGTGTTTCTTTTTTTATGCTTTTATTAAGAAAACCACCACCACCTAATGATATAATTTTTCTTTTACTTTTTAAAAATTTTAAAGTTATTTTTTCTTCTAAATTTCTAAAATAAGCCTCTCCTCTTTTCTCGAATATATTATGTATTTTTAAACCAGTCTCTTTTTCGATAACTTTATCGATATCTATAAATTTTAGATCAATAGTTTTAGACAATAGATAGCCTATAGTAGATTTTCCAGAACCCATCATACCAATTAAAACTATATTTTTTTTATTTAAATCCATAATTCTTTATTGAAAAACCACAAATATGTCTTATTTTGAAAATAGTTAACAGTATATGCAATTTGAAAAAAAAACAAGAATAGGAAGCCCAAAAGGAATTTTTGGAATATTAATTAAAATAGTTTTGTTAATACTGATTATATTTACGGCTATCATTTTAATTGATAGAATTAATTTCCCATCCCCTATTAAAAAAATTGAAAAAGTAATTCCTAATGAAAATTTTAAAATTGTTAAATAAAAAAAGTTTATCAATTTTTTTTTTCTCATTAATAATATTTTCAACAAATCTTCAATCAGAAGAAGAACCTGTTGATATATGGAAACTAGAAAAAAAGGTTGAAGAAAATAATTCTAATGTAATTTTAGAAAATGAAGATTTCAATGATGACAATATTGAAATAGATAACAATAATTTGAATAGCTTAATAGACACTATCGATAGCAACTTGTTATCAGAAAAAGTAAACATCGTAGGCTTGTATGATCCGGAAGAAAATGGATTGAATATTGATATGTGGTCAAACTCAAATGGAAGTGAAATAAAATTCATTTTAAATAAAATAAATAAAATGAATCTTTCAAAAGATTCTGAGGAAATTTTAAATATTGCATTATTGACAAATTCTTACTTCCCCCAAAAAAATATTACTGATGAAGAATTTATAGATTTTAAATTAAATTATTTAATAAATAATAATAATAATGAGTTAATTAAACTTTACTTAATAAAAAATGAAAGCAGTATTCACAATTCAAAATTAATTAAATTTTATATAAATAGTTACCTTGAAAATGCAGATTTAGAAAATGCTTGTGAAATTTTTAATGAATTAAAATATTTCGATGACGATTATATAAACAAATTTAATATTTATTGTTTAATTAATCAAAATAATAGAGAAGAGGCACAACTTCTTTTTGATTTAAAAAAAGAAACAGGATTTAAAGATGATTTTTTTGAAGATAAGTTTAATTTTTTAATGGAGTATACTGAAAATACTGATAATAAAATTTCTGATAAAAGCATTTTAAATTTTTTTTTATCACACAGAACAAATCCTGATTTTGTTTATAAACCAAATAAAAATACTCCAAAATTTATATGGAAATATTTATCATCATCGAATTTACTAGAAAATATTGACTCAATTGATTTAGAAGATAGTGAAAATATTTCTTTAATTGAACAAGCTACCCATGAGAAAAATTATGAAGAAGAAGAATTATTTGAATTATACAAGAGATTTCAATTTAATATTAATCAATTACTAAATGTAAAAGAATCATACAAACTTTTACAAAATTATGAAGGAAGAGCACTGTTATACCAAAGACTAATATTAACAAAGGATACTACTGAACTTTTAGATTTATCCTCTAAGCTTAAACAGTCCTTTAAAAAAGATAATTTAGGAAATGCTTTTAATAATAAATTAAAAGAAATTTTATCTACGATTGAAGAAGATGATGTACCATCTAACTATTCATCATTTTATTTTGAAAATATTTCAACTCAAAAATTAAAAGAGAAAGAAACAAAGATTAATAATAAAATAATTCATCAATCAAAACTGTTAAAATATTTTGAAGAAGAAAATGATATTAACAAAACCCAGGAAGATCTAGATAAATTGCTTAAATCAATAAAAAAAAATAAAGATTATTTTGTATCTACTAAAGACTTAATATTATTAGAGTCATTAATTTCAGATGGTATAGAGATAAAAAAAAAATACAAAAATATGTTTAAATTTGATCAATCGATTATACCAACAGATCTTCAGATGCTTTTAAATAATAATGAAGCAGGAATGATCCTACTTAGATTGGTAGAAATTATAGGAGAAGATGATTTAGAAAACCTAGATGCAGATACATTATATTTTATGACAAGCATATTGAATAAATTAGATTTAGATTCAATTAGAAATAAGTTACTTTTAGAAGTTCTTCCTTTAAAAATATAAAAATTATATTAAAATTAAACTATGACAGTAAAAACTATTTTAACAGAACCTAATAAAATATTGCGTCAAGTTTCTTTACCTGTTGAAAAAGTGGGAAATGAAGAAAGACAATTAATGGATGATATGCTCGAAACTATGTATGAAGCCAAAGGAATTGGTTTAGCTGCAATTCAAATAGGTGTTCCAAAAAGAATTATTGTTATGGATTTATCTAAAGAAGAAGGAAAGAAAGAACCAAGATATTTTGTTAATCCAATAATAAAAAATAAGAGTGAAAAAATTTCAACCTATGAGGAAGGTTGTTTATCAGTAGTTTCAGTTTTTGCTGAAGTTGATAGACCAAGCACATGTGAAGTTGAATACTTAGATTATAATGGAGATAAGAAAATATTAAAAGCCAGTGGTTTATTGGCAACATGTATCCAACATGAAATGGACCATTTAGAAGGAATATTATTTATTGACTATTTATCTAAGTTAAAAAAATCAATGATTATAAAAAAACTATCAAAACTAAAAAATAAAGAAGACAGAGTAGTTCTTTAGTTTATGAGTAAAAAGATAGTTTTTATGGGAACCTCCAATTTTGCTGTTCCTATTTTAAAGTCGCTTTATCAAAATGGATATCCAGTCTCTGTTGTCTATACACAGCCTCCAAAAAAATCTAATAGAGGTTTAAAATTAAGAAAGTCACCAATAAATCTATTTGCTGAAAATATAACTTTAGATGTAAGAACTCCTCAATCTTTAAAAAATAATGAAGAAGAAGAGCTATATCTGAATGAATTAAAACCAGATATTATTTTGGTGGTTTCATTTGGTCAAATGATTCCCAATAATCTTTTGAATATTCCCAAATATGGATTTTTAAATATTCATGCTTCTCTACTCCCAAGATGGAGAGGAGCGGCACCTATACAAAGATCCATAATGAATCGAGATGAAGAAACAGGAATTAGCATAATGAAAATAAATGAAAATTTGGATGAGGGACCAGTTTGTAATCAATACTCATTAAAAATTTCAGAAAAAATGAATGCAGAAGAATTGTCTGAAAAATTATCGCTAATCGCTTCAGAAAAAATTTTAGATATTTTAGATAATATTTTTGATAATAATGTGGAATTTAAAGACCAAGATCATTCAAAAGCTACTTATGCAAAAAAAATTCAAAAACTAGAAGGGAAAATTGATTGGAATGAAAAAGCAGACAAGATAATTGGAAAAATAAATGGACTTTACCCATATCCGGGTGCTTTTTTCTCATTTAATGGAGAAAGATATAAAATATTAAAAGCAGAGAAGTCTAGCACAACAGGAAAACCTGGAGATATAGTAAGTGAAAATTTTGAGGTGTGCTGTGGAGAGGGATCAATAAAAGTATTAAGTATTCAGAGAGAAGGTAAAAGAGTTCAGCAAATAAATGAATTTTTACTTGGTACTCAAATAAAAAAAGGCTTCAATATTGCTTAATGTATAGATATCAAATTTTGATTGAATATGTAGGAACCCCCTTTGTAGGCTGGCAAATACAAAAAAAAGGAAAATCTGTTCAAAAATCAGTTCAATCTACAATTTCAAAAATATTAAAAGAAAAAATAAAAATTACAGGGGCTGGCAGAACAGATAAAAATGTTCATTCTTGGGGTCAATCAGCTCATTTTGACACTAAAAAAAAAATTATTAATATAAAAAAATTTGTTTACTCTTTAAACTTTTTCTTAAATAAAAAATTAATTTCAATACTGGAAATAAAAAAAAGAAACCCCAGTTTCCATGCAAGATATTCTGCTAAAGAAAGAATTTATGAATATATTATTCTTAATAGATTAGCTTCACCTTCAATAGACAGAAATAAAGTTTGGCATATTAGAAAAAAACTAGATTTAAAACTAATGAAAAAGGCTGCAAAAATGCTTTTAGGTAAAAAAGATTTTAAAACTTTTCAGGCTTCAAATTGTTATTCACCGACTTCGGTAAAAACATTAAAAAAAATTAATATAAAAAAAAGAAACGAAAAAATTGAACTTCAATTTAAATCTAAATCTTTTTTAAGAAACCAAGTTAGGTCTATGGTTGGGTGTTTAGTATATGTAGGACAAAAAAAATGGAATTTAAAAAAATTTGAAAATGTTTTTAAATCAAGAAATAGAAAGCTTGTATCACCCCCTGCACCAGCACATGGACTATATTTGGCTAAAGTTATTTATTAGTTCTATTTGATATTTTAAATCTTTTATTAATTCTCCAGCGACTTTCAGTTCTAACTATATAGCCACAGCAATTAATAGATTTACACTCACAGGGAAACTGTCTGTAATCAGAGTCATAACCAAAACCATAGTCGCAAGTTATTTCCTCGCCTTTTTTAATTTCTCTATTTGAAACAACCCAAATTTTTAAACCTGATCCTTCGTAATCAGCATTATTAGTGCAAGAATGATTAATTAGTCGTGCCGGATTCCAAGGCACTAGTCCATCCAAGTCATACCTTTTATTTAAATTAAATAAATAAATTGGTTTTGAATTATCAAATTTATCAGAATCTTCAGTTTGTTTTTTTGTAATAATATTTCCTACATATTCTATAATTTTCGTTCCTGCCTTAATATTCTTAGTAGCGTAAAGACCTCGTCCATTTCTATCAATGTTTGATTTTTTAATTTTATAGAGTTTCATATGAATTTATTTAACGAAAGAATTTTTATTTTCAATTAAATTCTAGTAGTGCGTTAACATGCTCGTTCGCACTTTCAGCCAAGGCATTAAGATCATAACCACCTTCTAAAATAGAAACAACTTTTCCATTACAAAACTCCTTTGTTGTTTCCAAAGCTCTTTTGGTTATTTCATGGTAGTCTTTAGATTCTAAATTTAATTGACATAAAGGGTCTTGACGATGAGCATCAAATCCAGCTGACATTAATATAAACTCAGGTCTAAATTCTTTTAATCTTTTAAGCATATGTTCATAAGCATCAAAATATTGCCTAGAGTTTGTGCCTGCTGGCAGTGGGATATTTAAAGCATTGTTATGTTCACCTTTTTCATCCTCTGTTCCGCCACCTGGATAATACGGATATTGGTGTAAGCTAGAAAAAAAAACATTCTTATTAGACTTAAGAATATCATAAGTTCCATTCCCGAAGTGACAGTCCCAGTCCAAAACTGCAATTCTCTTATATTTATATTTAGAAATTAGATAGTTTGCAGCAACACCAATATTATTTATTACACAAAAACCCATAGCTTTACTTTTTTCTGCATGATGTCCTGGAGGTCTTGTAACACAATGAGCGGCTCCAAATTCTTTATTTTCAACTCCATCAATTGCAGCGATTATCGAACCAACTGCATCAAAAGTTGCATCTTTACTACCAGGTGAAACAACTGTATCACCATCTAAAAATACTAAACCTTTTTCAGGAAAAGCACTTTCAACTGCATCTAAATAGCTTGAAGAATGTGCTTGTTTAATAATGTCTTTGTCAAAATTAACTGGATTTTTCCAAATTAACTTTTTATTTTTTTTTAATTTTTCAAGTATTGAAGTGACTCTTGATATACTTTCAGGATGTCCAGAACCAGTATTGTGATTTAAAGAAGATTTAGATGTAATTATTGCTGTTTTCATTAAAAATAATTTTCTAAAATATTATAATATATTTTAGTCAATTTTTTCAAATCTGAAATTGGTGATCTCTCATTCACCATGTGAATAGTGGTATTTCTTAATCCCAACTCTAATCTTGGAATTGAACCTAAAAATCTACTATCGCTTGTACCACCTCTACAATTTAATTTTGCAGAATTACCTGTAACTTTTTTAACAATTTTTTTAACCATATAGATTTCTTTATTAGGTTTAGTATAAAAAGCTTCACCACTCACTCTATATACTATCTTAGTTTTGCATTTATCTTTTTTTGCAACCGTTTTTATTATTTTACTTAGTTTTTTCTTTAGCGAAGCTGATTTATGTTTAGAGTTAAATCTAACATTAAATTTAGCACTAGCCGCTTGAGGTACTACATTTTCAGATAAATTATCTACATTCATTTTTGTAAATTCTAAGTTAGATGGAGGCATGAAGTTAGTGCCATTATCTAAAGATGAACTTTTTAATTTTGCTATTATTTTAGCTAAAGTTGTACATGGATTGATATAAGACCCTGCAAACGCTGAGTGACCACTTTTGCCATATACATTTATAATTCCATTCATAGAACCACGTCTTCCAATTCTTATTTCATCCCCAACTGATTTATTTGAAGATGGCTCTCCTACTACAGAAAAATTTATTTTTTCACCTCTTTTTTTAAGGTGTTTCATCACAGTTGGACAACCATAACCTGTTGTTTCTTCATCTGCTGAAATGATAATTGAAATAGATCCTTTAAATTTTTTATTTTTAATAAAACGACTAACAGCACTTATCCAACAAGCTATACCGCCTTTCATGTCTTGAGATCCTCTACCATTTAAATATCCTTTTTTTACAACAGCTTTAAACGGTGAAATTTTCCAATTATTAAGATTAGCAACTACATCAGTATGGCCTAAAAAATTTATGTGAGGTTTAGATTTTCCAAACCTTGCATATAAATTTAATGCTGGTTTTGTTCCAGTTCCCTTTGATTTAATTATTGTACATTTAAAACCAATAGCAGAAAGTTTCTTTGATAAGAATTTCATAATACCCTTATCTTCAGTTTTTATTGTTGGAAATCTTATTAGCTCTTGGGCTAATTTTATTTCATTATAAATTTTCATTAATCTATTCTCTTAAAAGATCGTTAATTGAAGTTTTAGACCTAGTTTTTTCGTCAACCTGTTTAATTATAACTGCACAACTTAAAGATGGAGCTGATGGATTCTTTTTATCTGGCAGAGTACCTGGTACAACAACAGAATAAGGTGGAATTTTTCCATAAGTTATTTCGCCCGTCGATCTATTTACTATTTTTGTTGATTGACCAATATACATTCCCATACTTAAGACTGATCCTTCGCCTACAATTACGCCTTCTACAACTTCAGACATAGCTCCTAAAAATACATTATCTTCAATAATTGTTGGTAACGCTTGAGCAGGTTCCAATACACCACCTACACCACTTCCAGCAGAAATATGACAATTTTTTCCTATTTGACAACAACTCCCAGCTCTTGAGAATGTATCCATCATTGTGTTAGAATCAACGTAAGCTCCTACATTTATAAAACATGGCATTAATACAGCGTTTTTATTTATGAAAGATCCAAATCGAACGGGTGAGTTAGGCAACATTCTGAATCCAGCTTTCTTAAATTCTTCAGGACCCCATCCCGCTGTCTTTCCTTTCAAATAAACAGATAAATCGGTCCATGAGGAATATGGCCCTTGTAAAACTTCCTTTTCGTGAGTTCTAAAACTTAGCATGATAGCTTTTTTAATATATTGATGAGTAACCCACTCTCCATTAACTTTCTCAGCAACTCTAATTTTTCCCTGGTCTAAGTCTTTTAAAATATGCTTAACAGCATCAGTTATAGACTTATCAGAATCTTTATTGATTTGATCTTTAATTTCCCAAGCATCATTTATAATTTTTTCAATATCACTCATAATATTATTTCTCTTTTAATAACCTTATTTTTTTTAAAAATAAAGCAAGATTATCAATTTTATAATCAATCACATCTTTATACTTTTCTATGTCATTAATTGGTTGATCATTAATAAACCAAACTTTTGTCATGTCTTTTGCTGTACCTGATGAGAGGTTTTTAGCAATATCTTCTATATAAACAGTTTCTTCTCTAGTAGGGATTTTAAACTTGTCGCACATCAATTTAAGTGAATCAGGGTTAGGTTTTGGTTTAAATTGAAAATCAACAATATCCATAATTTTTCCTTCAAATAAATCATCAATACCTATTTTTTTCATACAATTAATAGCATGTTCTTTACTGCCATTAGTTGCGCAATACATTTTTACATCTAATTTTAATAGTTCTTCTCTTAATTCCGTATCTTTTTCAAGACAATCATAATTAATATTGTGTACGTACTTAAGGAACTCTTTAGCATCTATCAAATCTGGATAATTTTTCATTAATCCATTTAAGGAAGTATCGTATTTATAAAAATAATCTGCTTGAATTTCTTTTGCCTTAATTTTATCTATACCAAGTTTAATTGATATAAATTCTGTCATTCTGGTTGATACCTGACCAAATAAAGTTTTTAAATATTTTGGATGATATACACATCCATCCATATCCAAAATTAAATATTTTACTTTTTTTAAATCCTTCATTTTCTGATTAAAGTTCCAGCACCTTTATCAGAAAATAGCTCAAATAATATTGAATGAGGTTTTCTTCCATCAACTATAACTACACCTGTTACTCCATTATTTACAGCATCAAGACAGGTATTGATTTTTGGAATCATCCCACCAGAAATATCACCATCTTTAAGCATTTTTTCTGCAATTAAAGAATCAATCTCTGGGATTAGTTTTTTATTTTTATCAAGAACACCCTCTACATCAGTCATCAGCAATAATCTTCTTGAGTTTAGTTCTTTAGCAACTGCTCCAGCAGCAATATCGGCATTTATATTATAAATTTTTTTATCATCACCGGTACCCATAGGCACTACTATAGGAATTTTTTTTTCTTTTATTATTTTTAAAATTTCCTTTAAATCTATATCTTTTGGCGAACCAACAAAACCAAGTTCTTTTTTTTCTGGTTTAATTTTAATTATATTTTTATTATGTGGCGCTATAGTTTCTGCACTTGTTTGAAGATTTTTTAAATTATTTATAATTTCAAAATTTAATTCTAAAAGTGCTTCTTCAACAACTTTAATAGTTATTTCATCGGTAACTCTCAAACCATCAATAAACTTTGATTCTATATTTAATTCATCAAGTTTTTTTTTTATATTTTTTCCACCTCCATGAACAACTATTACTGATAATCCCAACTTATATATTACAGAAACATCTTCAATGAATTGTTTAAATAAACTTTCATCAAGAAGTACTGATCCACCACATTTAATCACAATTACTTCTTCTAAATACTTTTCAATATATTTTTTTACTTCATTAATAGATGGACCATTAGCAGGTAAAATTTTTTCTAAATCCATTTATTGTATTGTTTTAACAGCTGTTCTTTTCATAATAACAAACTGTTGTGCCATAGTTAAAATGTTATTTACTGTCCAATAAATCACAAGGCCCGATGGGAAAGGTGCCAATATTACAGTTAAAAAAAGTGGAAAGAACATAAATATTTTTGCCTGTATTGGGTCAGGAGGAGTAGGGTTAAGTTTTTGTTGTAAAAACATTGAAACTCCCATTAAACAAGGCCAAGCACCGATCAGCAAAAATGATGGTGGATCCCAGGGTATTATTCCAAATAAATTAAAAATTGATGTTGGGTCTCTCTCTGATAAATCATGTATCCACCCAAAAAAAGGTTGGTGTCTCATTTCTATAGTTACGAATAACATCTTATAGATTGCAAAAAAGAACGGTATTTGAATTAAAATTGGCAAACAACCAGAAAGAGGATTAATTTTTTCTTTTTTATATAATGCCATCATTTCTTGTTGTAATTTTACCTTGTCTTCTTTGTGAAGTTCTTTCAACCTTGTCATTTCTGGTTGAAGGACTTTCATTTTTGCCATTGATCTGAATGAATAGTTTGAAAGTGGAAAAAATGCCAGTCGTATACACGCAGTAATCATAATTATTGCAATTCCAAAATTACCAGTGAGTTTATAAAAGTAATCAATTGCAAAAAATAGATTTTTAACAATGAAGTAAAACCAGCCCCAATCTATAGCTAAATCAAATTTATCTATTTTTAATTTTTGTGCATATCCATCAATAACACTGACCTCTTTAGCTGCTACAATAATTTTAATATTATTTGATTTAGTTTCATTTGCGCCTACAGTAGTAGGGTTTCTTTCAATAAAATTCGCCTTAAATTTATTCTTAAATTCAAAATCTGCCTTAAATTCTTTATTTTTTTCTGGAACTAAGCTAGTAATCCAATATTTATCAGTAATACCTAGCCACCCTTTACCTGCATTAACTGAATATTTTTTCTCTTCTATATCATCATAATCTTGTTCTACTAATTGGTCATCAAACACTCCGATAAGACCTTCGTGAAGAATATAAAAGTTTGTTACTTCGGGTGCAGTATTTCTTATAATTTGACCATAAGGATAAAAATTATATTTTTTTTCTGTTGTATTTTTTATTGATTGATCAACATTAAACAAATATTCATCGTCTATACTTATTTTTTTTTCAAATATTATTCCTTGATCATTTTCCCATCTAAGATTTATAGGATTATTTGATGTTAATTTATTATTTCCCACTACATTCCATATAGTTTTGCTATTTGGCACATCTATATTTTCATTATTAGTTGCCCAGCCAGTTTCAACGTAATATCCATTATTTAAATTTCGAGGATTCAATAAAACTATCTGATCGTTTCCATTTAACGTTTCAGTATATTTTTTGAATGTTAGGTCATCAATTGTACCACCCATTAAAGAAATCGACCCTTTCATGCTAATATTTTCAAATTCTATTCTTTGATTTTTTGATTTTGCTTCATCTCTTGAAATCTCTAATACTTTTTCTTCAACTTCTAAACTTGGAGCTTCAGTTGTTTCTATAACTTTATTCTTTTCTTGATTAGCTTCTTTTAACTCTTGTGGGCTTGGAGCCCAAAAAAGTGAGTAAAGAATAATTACAGCTGCACTAAGAGAAATTGCTGCAATAACATTTTTTGTATCCATTTAATTTCTTTTCTTTTTTACGGGGTCAAACCCACTGCTACCACCCAAAATTTTAATTGGATGGCAAGACAAAATTCTTTTAGTACCCAGCATACAGCCTTTTATAAACCCAAATTCTTTAAGACAATCAATAAAATATTCAGAACATGTTGGAAGATATCTACAGTTATTTCCTAGAATAGGGGATAAAATTAATTGATAAACTTTTATTAATATAATTAGAGTTTTTGAAAAAATTTTCATTATTTTATTTTTTTAAAATCTTTAAATATAACTTCTTTGATATCTGAAAAACTTGCACTTATTATATTTTTTTTTGTAATAATTAAATAAGAGTAATTTAAATTTAATTTTGAAATTTTTAAAATTTGATTCATAATATTTCTAAGTCTTCTTTTTATTTTATTTCTTCTAACTGCATTGCCTAATTTTTTCTGAGTTACAAAACTAATATTTAAATATTTATTACTTTTACCAGAAAGTCTTTTGAAGAAAATAGTTAGATACTTATTAGATATCTTTCCTCCTGCTAGTATTGATTTGAAATCCTCATTTTTTGAAAGACTCAACAATTTTGTACTCATTAAACAGTAAGTTTTTTTCTCCCTTTTGCCCTTCTTCTAGATATTAGTTTTTTTCCTCCCTTAGTTCTCATCTTAGATCTAAAGCCGTGCCTTCTTTTTCTAACTAATTTACTTGGCTGATATGTTCTTTTCATAATAACTTAATAAAATGTATTTAAAATTTCGGTAGTTATAAGAAATAAGTGTAATAAAGTACAGAGAATTCTAGAAGATAAATATATGAAAAAAGATACAAATGTTAAAATATTCTTAGGAGTTATTTATTTATCGATAGTTATATTATTTTTATGGTTAATTTTTAATAATTTTACTTTAACCGAGCTTGCAAGTTATGACTTTATAAAAAATAATACAAATTATTTAATTTCTGCAAGAGAAAGTAGTTTTTTTATAACTTCATTAATTTTCTTAATTTTTACAATCATATGGGTCTTACTGCTGGGTTTTGGAACACCAATTTTTTTAGTTGGTGGATTTATTTTTGGAAAATGGATCGGAACAATTTTAGTTATTTTAGGACTATCTTGTGGGTCAACTTTATTATATATTTTAGCAAATTATTTTTTTAGGGATTTAATAAAAGATAAATTTTCAAAAAAGTTTGCTTTACTTACTGATAAGTTCAAAAAAAATGAATTTTTATTTTTTTTAATTTATAGATTTGTAGGAGGAATACCTTTTGCAATATCAAATATTTTACCAACAATTTTTAATATTAAGATAAAAAATTTCTTTTTTGGATCAATGATTGGTATGGCTCCCCAACTTTTTGTTGGAACGAGTCTTGGCGCGGGTATTGAAAAAATAATTCAATCAAATGCTACGCCACCAAGTTTTATAACTCTCTTAACTTCGAAAGATATATATATCCCTATAATTGCTTTTGTTTTAATTATACTTTTAAGTTATTTTTTGAGAAAAAAATTTTATAAAAACTAATTTAAATGGTGCCCCCGAGGAGATTCGAACTCCTGACTGACCCTTACCAAGGGCCTGTTTTAACCAGGCTAAAACTACAGGGGCTTAATTAAAAATAATTAGTGTATAAGATTGTTTTGGTCATATAAAAGACTTAATTTTTTTTCAAAATGGTTTATATCTAATTATAAGGAAATGTTATGGGCATACACTACACATATGGCGCGAACAAGGGCTCAAAGCTTATGGAAAAAAAAGCAAAGCGTGAAAGAAAGCTTGCAGAAAAACGAGCCAAGAAACAAGCCAAATCAGGTTTTGTAAAAGAAAAAAAAGAGGAAGACAAAACTATTCCATTAGACCAAGTCATTACACTGGATATGCTTACCGATCCTGATAAGAAATAAATGGATAAAAAAGATAAGAAAAGCAAATTAGAAATTGCATTAAAAAAAAATTTAAAAAAAAGAAAAATTTTTCAAAAAAAACAACAAAATAAAAAAAATAATGTCCGTCCAATCTGATAAATGGATTAAGAAAATGGCAAAGGAGCATGAAATGATATCTCCTTTTGAGGACGGTCAAGTTAGAGGAAATAAAATATCTTTTGGAACTTCAAGCTTTGGTTATGATGCTCGTGTTGCCTCAGAGTTTAAAGTATTTACAAATGTAAATTCTGAAGTTGTAGATCCAAAAAATTTTAAATCAACTAACTTTGTTACAAAAACTGGATCAGAATGTATTATACCACCAAATTCATTTGTTTTAGCAAGTACAGTTGAATATTTTAAAATCCCAAAAGATATATTGGTAATTTGCCTTGGAAAATCCACATATGCTCGATGCGGAATAATTGTAAACGTCACTCCTTTAGAGCCAGGTTGGGAAGGCCATGTTACTCTTGAATTTTCAAACACTACTCCGCTGCCTGCCAAAATATATGCAAATGAAGGAGTTGCTCAATTTATATTTTTGAAAGGAAATGAGGTTCCCGAAGTGACTTATGCTGATAGAAAAGGAAAATATATGGGTCAAAAAGGTGTAACTTTACCCAAAGTTTAATAATGGATAAACTAGAAGTCTTTGGAGCAAAAAAGCTCAAAGGGAGTGTACGTATTTCAGGTTCTAAGAATGCTGCACTACCAATTTTAGCAGCAACAATTTTATCAAATAAAAAAATTATTTTAAAAAATCTTCCAAACGTAAAAGATATTCAGACAATGATAAAATTATTAGAATCCATAGGTTCAATTGTTAAATATTCAAAAAATAAAAATTCAATAACTATACAAAATAAAAAAAAATTAAAAACATTTGCTAGTTATAATTTTTTGCGAACAATGAGAGGGTCTTTTTTAGTTTTGGGATCAATGTTGTCAAGATATGGCAAAGCAAAAGTTTCTACTCCTGGAGGCTGTAGTATTGGTGTAAGACCTATAGATTTACACTTAAAAGCTTTAGCAAAATTAGGAATAAATTATAAAATAATTGATGGTTATGTTCACGCTTATTCCAAAAAAAAATTAAAAGGTGCAAAGATTAAATTTCCAAAAATATCAGTAGGAGCAACAGAAAATTTAATTATAGCCTCATCCATGGCTGAAGGTACTACCATCCTGTCTAGGTGCGCGATTGAGCCCGAAATAAAAGATTTAGTAAATTTTATTAATTGTATGGGAGGAAAGATTAAATGGATTGGAAAAAGAACTTTAAAAATTGTAGGAGTTAAAAATTTTAAAGAAGTAAAATATGAAATTATGCCTGATAGAATTGAAGCTGGTACATATTTAATTGCAGCCGCGTCAACAGAGGGAAATTTAAAAATTATAGGAATTAATCCCAATATTATAAAAACTGAAATAGATATATTAAGAAAATTAGGAGCAAAAATAAAAATTATAAATGAACAGATAAATATTAAAGGAACTAATAATATAAAAAATATTAATATAAAAACAGCACCGTATCCAGGTTTTCCAACAGACATGCAGGGACAACTAATGGTATTACTTTGCAAAAGTAAAAAACGCTCAGTGATTAGTGAAGAAATTTTTGAAAATAGATTTATGCACGTAGCAGAATTAAACCGAATGGGTGCAAAAATTAAAACAAAAGGAAACAAAGCTTTTATTGAGGGTAATACAAATTTTAAAGCGGCTGAATTAATGGCAACAGATTTAAGAGCTTCGGTTTCACTAATTCTTGCTGCATTATCCGCAAAAGGAAAAACTACAATAAATAGAATATATCATTTAGATAGAGGATATGAGCAAATAGAAAAAAAATTGAGAAAGCTAGGAGCTAATATTAGAAGAGTTTCCTAAATGAATGAAAAAAGATATCTTGCAAAAATCATAGCTAAAGATCCAAATGGTATACAGGTTATTTCCGCATGTTGTTCCGAAGCAAAAGTAAAAGTTGAAGAAATAAAATTTCTAAAAAAAAATAAAATATTTTTATTATTAATTGAAAGGTTAAATAAAGAAAAAGATAGCAAAGAAAAAATTAAGAGTATTTGTAAGTTTGATTTTGTAGATGATGTAAAGTCAAAAAATATTGATCAAAATAATAAAGATAATATTTTAGAATTGATAGCTATTAACCTTTTTAAAGTCGAAGAAAAATTTGAGATAACACTTTTATTTAAAAATAATGCATTTATAACTCTATTAACTGAAGTTTTAGAAGTAACCCTAGAGGATCAAAATAAGTTAAATGATTAGAATATTAGATTGTAAAAACTCAAATTATTTATCCAGATTAAAACTGATACTTAATAAAAGAAGATTTAAAAGTAAAATTAATACAGATATTGTAATTAAAATTGTAAAGGATATTAAAAAAAATAAACAAAAAGCATTACTAAAATATGAAAAAAAATTTAGTAAAAATACTAAGATAAAACCCACAAAAAAAGAAATAAATAAATCAATAAAATCTTTAGATCCTAAAATAAAAAATGCAATTGATTTTGCTTATTCTAGAATTTTAAAATTTCATTCTTTGCAAAAAAATAAAAATATTAAATATGTGGATAAACAAAATAATAAAATTGAATATAAATATATTCCTATTCAATCCGTTGGAATATATGTGCCATCTAACCTTCCCTCAACATTATTGATGAATGCTATTCTAGCAAAAAAAATTGCTGGTGTTAAAAGGGTTGTGCTCGCAAATCCAAGATTAAATGGAAAATTAAATCCTGCTGTAATGTATGCTGCAAAAAAATGTGGTATCTCAGAAATTATAAGTGTTGGTGGCAGTCAAGCCATAGCTAGTTTAGCATATATACAAAAAGTAAATAAAATTGTTGGACCAGGCAATGATTATGTTGCAAGAGCTAAAAAAGAAGTTTTTGGAGATGTCGGAATTGAAGGAATAGCTGGTCCAAGTGAAATTACAGTTGTAGCAGATAAAAATACTAATTTAAAAGAGGTTCTAACATCTTTAATAGGTCAAGCAGAACATGATACCAATTCACAATGTATACTAATAGTAAATAATCAAGATTTTATAAAGTCTTTAAAAAAAGTTTTAAAACAAGAATTAAATAAAATTCCAAGAAAAAATATTGCAAAAAAAAGTCTTATAAAAAATGGATTAATTCTTAGAGTTTATAATAATACACAAATAATTGATTCAATTAATGAAATAGCACCAGAACATTTAGAATTAAATTTAAAAAATTATAAAAAATTAGTTAATAAAATAAAAAATACAGGAAGTATTTGTATTGGAAAATACTCTGCGATGGCAGCTACTGATTACAATGTAGGAACTAATCATATTCTACCAACACTTGGTTCAGCAAAATTTTCCTCTGGACTAAATGTTAGCGAATTTTATAAAAAAATAAGCTACATAAAATTATCAAAAAAAGGCATTGAAGTTATTGCTAAGAAGGCTATAACTCTTGCCGAGTATGAGGGATTAATTGGTCATGCTCAAAGTATAAAATCTAGAATAAGGAGAAGTTAGATTTGGCAAAACAAGATACACTTGAATTTAAAGGTAAAGTTATTGATTTATTACCTAACGCAATGTTTAGAGTCGAATTAGAAAATGGGCATATAATTACAGCTCATACAGCAGGCAAGCTGAGAAAAAACAGAATTCGAGTATTACAAGGGGGCTAGCCCCTGACTCTTTTGGGTTGGGGGCTAGTCACTCTTGTTAAATTGGAGATAATGTTACAGTTGAAGTTACTCCGTACGATCTAACTAAAGGAAGAATTATTTTTAGATTTTAATAAATGGGTCTCTGGTGTAGCTGGTGCGCACGAACGCCTGAAAAGCGTTAGGACCTGGTTCGTTTCCAGGGGGACCCACCTCAAAAAGGATATATTTCTTAATAATAATAACCTTGCAATAAATTTTAAAATCTAATAACTACTGTCCAAGCTAAATTTTAGCTTAAGTAAACAACAACTAAAGAAAGAGTAATATGAGTCTAAAAGGTAAAGTAAAGTGGTTTAATGGAAAAAAGGGTTATGGCTTCATTGAACGAGAAGATAAGGAAAAAGATGTTTTCGTACATGCTTCAGCAGTTAGAGAAGCAGGTTTACGTTTTTTAAACGAAGGTGACGAATTAACATTTGAAGTTGAAGATGGTGATAAAGGCCCAAGTGCGGTCAAGCTACAGAAGACAAGCTAATCTAATTCAATAAAATTTGTATAGGAGTATTCTTAGTTTTGATCTAAGCTATTCCTATACAATTTCTCCTTGTATTTATAATTTTAAATGTTATTAAATCTGCTATGATTAAAAAAATTAAAATACTTAGTTTAACTCACGGACATCATTTCCATGCTGGCTACGCTAGCAATTTAATCATATTATAAATTTAATTTTATCCACATTTAGTATAAAAGAATAGAAGGAGCAGTTTTGGTGTAATAGTAGCACGGAATCCTGTGGAGATTCAGGCGAAGGGGCAGAACCTTCAAACTGTACCAAACATGAATAAAGAAAATAAATTAGCACCAAGTTTGCCCGGAGGTTTTCAAGATAGCTGGGGATCAGATCTTATTTTAAAGAAAAAATTATTAAAAATAATTGAAAAGAACTTTATTAAATTCGGTTTTAGTCCTCTTGAGACGAGTCCCATGGAATATAGCTCTATGATTGGAAATTCATTGGCAGAAGATGAAGATAACCCAATGGCAGATATTTATTCCTTCACAGATGATGGTAAAGATATTTCATTAAGATATGATTTGTCGGTTCCACTTGCACGTTTTTATAGACAACAATATTTGAATTTACCTAATCCATATAAAAGATATCAAATGGGAACAGTTTTTAGACGGGAGAAGAGTTCAAATGGTAGGTGGAAATCATTTGAACAATGTGATTGCGATATTGTTGGTAAATTTGATATCAAGCAGGCTAACTCGGAATTAATTAATGTTATTGGAAGCACTCTTATAAGTTGCGGTTTAAAAAAATCAGACTTTAAAATCAGCGTAAGCAATAGAAAAATCATACAAGGTTTAATGGATCAGCTTAAAATAGTTGATGACAAGCAAAAAAAGAAAGTTTTAAAAAGCATTGATAAAGTAGATAAAAAAGGGTTTGGTTTAAAAGGTGTTGAAGATTTATTAAAAAAAGAAAGACGCGATGCTAGTGGAGCTGTAACTAAAGGTGCAAATTTAAGCGATAATCAAGCAAAAGAGATTATAGATTTTTTAAAGATTAAAGACTTAAAAGATCTATCAAAAAAAATTGATAATCCATTGACTAGAGAAGGCATTAAAGAGCTTGAGGATTTATTTCAGATCTTAAAATATGGAGATTACGCAGATCTAGTTAAGTTTGATCCAAAAATATGTCGTGGATTAGATATTTACTCAGGATTCATTGTAGAAACTAATTTAAATTATGAGGTTAAAAATCCAAAAGGGAAAGTTGTAGAACCAGGATCAATTTGTAGTGGTGGTGAATATTTAGTAACTAAATTCAAAGGTGATCCATTCCTTGGGTCAGGAATCTCTATTGGAATTTCTCGTTTAGTTTGGTGCCTTTCTCAAAAAATCAAAAATGAAATTGATGAACAAAAGCCAGTACTAGTGTGCATAATGGATGAAAAATATTTAGATAAATATTATGAGTTACTAAATATTCTAAGAAATAATGGAATTAATTCTGAAATTTTTTTAGAAACTAATAAAAAACTTTCCAAACAATTAGATTATGCAAACCGCAGGAGACTTAATATTGCATTAATATGTGGAGAAAACGAATTTAAGGAAAATAAAATTACTTTGAAAAATCTTCAAGGCGAAAAGGGAAATAATCAGATTACAGTTCAAAAAGAAAACTTAGTTAATGAAATCAAAAAACTTATCTGAAAAAATCCTTAGGTTGATAAAGTCTAAAGGGTTTAATAATATTGAATTAGACCCAGTATTAGAAACAAAATATATTTTACAAAGATCGGGAGAGAATTTTAGAAAAAATTTATTTTCTTTTTATAATTCTGACACCAAAGAATTGTCTTTAACACCAGATCTCTCCATATCTTCACTTTTAAGATATGTTCAAAAAAGCACAAATACTAAAGAAAAAGTTTTTTATACAGGGAGTGCGTTTAGAAAATCTTATAATAAAAAAAATGTTATAGTTAAACAAATAGGAATGGAAATATTTTCATCTAAAGATGAAAATAAAGATGATAAAGAAATTTTAGATACATCGATTAAAATTATAAAAAAATTGGGTTTTAAAAAAGCAACTGTAAAAATAGGGAACTTCAAATTATTTGAGCTATTAATTAAAAAGCTTTCTATACCACAACGTTGGAAATCTAGATTACTCAAGTTTTACTGGAATGAAAAATATTTCTCGGAACTTTTAAAAAGATTACAGAGCAATTCGGATATAGACCCCATTGTGGTTGCTGGAGATAAAAAAACTTATCTTAAGATGAAAAAAGAAAATTATGATAAAATTATTGCAGGTAGAAGTTACAGAGAAATAATTGAAAGATTTGAAAAAAAAATAAATGATCCTAGAATTGCTGAAACAGGAAAGTATAGTGCAAAAATTATTAGAGAATTCTTAAAAATTAACTGTTCACTTAAAGATGCTCCAAAAAATTTAAATAAATTTTATAAAAAATATAATTTAAATATTTATGTAGGAAAAGATTTTTTTCCAATTTTAAATCTAAAACAAAAAGGTATTAATTTTAAATTTTCAACAAGCAACGGAAGAGGTAAGGATATAGATTATTATAGTTCATTTATTTTTTCAATTGAAGTGAAATTTAAAAAGTCAGCTAAAACTTTAGTGGCTGGTGGAAGATATAATGATTTAACATCAAAAATCCTTGGATTAAAAAAAATACCTGCAGTAGGAGCTGCAATAAATTTATGAATAAAGAGATGATAAATATAGGAGTTGTTTCAAAGGGTCGTCTTAAAGAAGAATCTGAAAAAATTTTTAAAAAAAAAAAATTAAAAATTTATTATGATAAACGTGAATTAATAGGAAGAATCAAAGATCAACCAAATATTAGAGTTTTATTTTTGCATGCTAGAGAAATTATTGAACAAATTGCTATTGGAAAACTCGATATAGGAATAAGTGGATTTGATTTATTAAAAGAGTCAGAAGTAAATATTCAAAAAAATATTAAAGTTGAAAAAAAATTAAATTTTGGCTTTGCAAATTTGGTTTTAGCTGTGAGGATAGAATTTATTGATGTTTTTACAACTTTGGATTTAGATGAAGTTGCAGATGAATTTAGAAAAAAAAACAAAAGATTAATCAGGATTGGTACCAAATATCCAAATCTTACTCGCCAATATTTATATTCAAGAGGTGTAACTAACTTTTCTATAGTAAAATCAAGAGGTGCCACAGAACTAATGCCAGCTATGTCAACTGCTGAGTTAATTTCTGATATAACTTCGAGTGGTCAAACTTTAGTAGCAAATAAACTTCGAGTATTAAATGATGGTGAAATTTTAAAGTCACAGGCTTGTTTGATTATTTCAAAGTTATCTTTAAGAAAGCCAGGAATTAAAAAGATCATTAGTTTGCTTATCAAATAAGCTTTTAATAAACTTTTTAAACTTTTTATAAATATACAGAGGTATAAAACCTAGTAAAATAATTTCCCAAATCATTATGTTTAAAGATTTCTATAGCAAAGCATGTGTATATACTTAGAGCGGTTAGGTATTTTTAAACTCCATTTCTTTGCAAATTTTTATAGCCTTATCAATGGATGGAATCAAATTTTCTAACTTCCATCTATTAACTCTTATATCAAAATATTTTTTAGCTTTAAAATTTATTCCGTCAACAATTTCTATCTCATATTTTTTTTCGTGTTTGTAAAGATTGTAAAGTATATATGTGTAGTCTTTGATAGGATAAGCACCCAATGTAAAGATCACCTTTAGTCCATCATAAACCTGCATTATATTGATAACTTCAGCTGTAGTTTCTATATTATTTAATTTAATTGGAATATGTTTGTCAATTAATTGACGATAATCTCCAGGATCGTTCCATGTATAAAAAGAAAACATTGTTGTAATTTTATTGCAATTATCTTCTGGCATTAAAATAAAAGCAAATTTATCACCATACTGGATTTCACCAGATACAGCTGCATAAGTATAACCATCAATTTCTTCTATAGACCATTCTTCTTCAGCCTTAGAATGTGTGAAAATTAATATTGAAAAAACTAGTAAATGAAGAATAAAAAATAATATTAAACGCGTCAATTTTTAATTTTTTTATAAATTTTTAATTTTTTATTTTGCCAATAAATAATTATTATTAGAAATAGAGTAAATAATGGATATCCAATAATAAAAATTAGAATATTTATAAATTCATATGATGTACCGGTAATTTTTGCTATCCAAGCAAGAATATCTACACATAAATAAAAAATGTAATCAATCATATTTTCTTTTTAACCAGTTATTATCTCGAGCTTCTAAGTAGAGATTATTTAATCCTTTTTGTTTTTTTAATTTATCAATTTCTTCAAGGAAAAAATCTACAGTAGTTATTATAAATAATTTAGATAGTTCATTTCTTAAACATTCATATTTAAGGTAATAGTATTTTGAATAAGCTTCCTCTCTTTTATTCATATTGTCTCTTAACTCCTTTAAAAAAAAATTTAATGTTTCTTTATCAATTTTAGGATTTTCAAGATTCCAAATAATGCTTTGAATTGAACAATGTGACCATTCTAATTCGTGGGAATATTTTTCTATATCTATGACTATTTCTTCAAGCTTCCCATATTTTTTATCTGGATCTCTGAACAAGCCATAAACCATTAGTGAAGCTTCCTTCTAGGCAAAGTTTTGATGTATTTCTCAAGATTAGATCCTTCTATGTCTTTTTCATAAGTATCTATATCAACTTCAAAAGCATTGGTGATTTCAAAGTTTCCATTCGCTTCTTTTTTTTCAATAACTATTCTAACAAAATCAAATTTTTCTTTTTTCATAATTTATTAGAAGCCACAGGCACTTGGAGGTTATGACTAAAACAAAAAACAAACAAAAGGACAATACAGAAAGAATATTGTGCTTGTGGCTTCCATATATACTATGGGGTTATATTTAAAATTTTTGTCATTTTTTTGTTTGGCAAATGTTAATAAGAAGACCCCATATAATAGTATGAGAATGTTAAATAAATCTATAACTTGTATGATAAGAGGAAAATCTATTGAGGAAGCAATCAGGTTTTCTTTTATGAGTCATAAAGAAAAACTTTCAATTCCAGCTGCACAAAATTATGCTAATGATCTTTATTATTTGAGAACCAAGCACATGCCTTCGAATATAGTTAAATTTAATGCTAATCCAATAAATATACTTGTAAAAACTGGTATTAATTTATTTTATAAAATGGGAATTAAAAAATTTGAAAATGTGGAATCCTACAAATTTAATAAAAGAAAAAAATCAATTTATATATTTCCAGACTTCTTTTCAAAATCAGTGAAAATTGATAACAAAAAATTTAACAATTGCTGTATAGAATTAAAAATATCCTCAAATAAATATAAAAGAATTAGCAAAAAACATGTTTTTCAATGTTTTAGATATTCTAGTAAGAGTAGAAAACCTGTTATTTTGACTTACTTATTTTTTAATAAAAAACCTAAAAGTAAGTGTATTTATTTAGTTTTTCCTAAAATATTTATTATTTCTAATGGAAAGATGTCAAAATTTAGTATATAAACCCCATATAGTAGTAGAAGGTTATATAACTTTCTTGGTATTATTTTCGCTTTTTGCCATAATATTACCGCAAAAGTGTATTATACTACTAAAATAAACCGAGTACTCGAAAGGGGCTCCTAATGTGGGCTCTATGTAATTCGAAGTAACAAGAATTCAATTCGGCGTACTCACAACACAAAGGAGTATGCCATGCATACAGCAAAAACGATGAATGTAGCAGTCATTTATGACAGTGCTGCACTTGATTTTAGTGAAGTTTATAAAAAGTACTTTTCTAGAGTTAAGCAAAGACTAGTCCAACTTGATAATAAGTCAGGTTTTACTAGAACAAATGATCAAATTGAGGATTTAACCCAGGCTTTTTTCACTAAAGTATGGGCAAATAACATCCTTAACTCTTTTGATCCAAATAAAGCTAAATCTAAAGATCCAATCCTAACATTTTTGAATAACCATATAAGGACTTTTTTCAAAAACTTAAAGGAAAAGGAAGTTAGAGAAGTTAATAACATGAAGGAGTTGAAGCAAAGTTTTGGTATTTTCGAAGATAAATCTGAAGATAAGAAATTTTCAGTTTTACCAAAATCTAACATTAAAAATAATGTTATTGCTAATTCAACATTTACAGGAAATACGCATGTTGAAGACAATGGCTTCTGTCATGATATTAAGAAAGTCTCAAAAGCTTTTGTTAAATCTTTAAAAGGTCTTGAAAGACGAGTTTACAGACTTTTTAAAGACCAAATAATAGAAGTTGATCCAAAAGAGATAGCTTTACAACTTGGAGTTAGTTTAAGAACTTCCTACAGGTTGAAAGAGTCGATTAAATCTAAAGCCCAGGAATATATGAGTGGATATTATTCTGGAAATATTAACTTTAACTAATAAACTAAAGGAGGGTGGAAAAACTCCACCCTCCAGAAAAGGAAAAAAATTATGAAAACTGAATTAGACTTACAAAAAGATTTTATCAAAAATCCAGAAATTAAAGATCAACTAGAGTTTCTTAAAAAAGGTGGCGCAATTGGAATGGATAGTTTCATTCTTGCGGATGCTTTTTTAAAAGGAATAAGAGACTTGGGGTATAAAGATTCTGCTTATGCTTTAAATGAAATTAACGATAACTCAATTCAAGCAGGTTCTAGAAACATTCATTATGAATTTGTTGGAACTAGTAATAAAATTGATGAACTAGTTATTTATGATGATGGCCATGGAATGGTTCCTGATATGTTATCAGTAGCTGTCAACTGGGGCGGTACACACCGTCAGAACTCAAGAAAAGGTTTTGGAAAATACGGATATGGTTTACCATCTGCATCATTAAGTATAGCTAAAAGATATACAGTTTATTCAAAAACGAAAGGTGAAGACTGGCATTCAATTGTGTTTGATATTACAAAATTATATTCTGACGCAAAGGTTGATGTAAAAGAAATAAAATCAGAAGTAAAAAAATGCAAACTTCCTAAATTTATAGCTGAGTTTGAAGGCAAAAATTATAAAGTTAATAAACTTGAGAGCGGTACTATTATTCACTATGAAGAATTAGATAGAATACATCCTAAACAAATAAGTGCTCTAAAAAATTATTTACTAAATGATTTTGGTCAAACTTATTTTAAATTATTAAATACTACTAAAATGTATGTTGATGGAACTGAGGTGAAGCCCGTTGATATATTATTTGCTACACCTGGCATGCTTGGATACGAAGATGAAATGAATGACCGAAAAGTACAAATTGATAATAAAGATCATTATGATGAAAAAACTGTTGAAATAAAAGATAGTTATGGAGAAAAACATAAATTACATATTAGATGGTCTAGGTTGCCAAACCTATTCTTTGTAAGAAACGATAGTGTTTTAAATGGTAAAGAAATTAAAAATACTGAAGAAGCTTTAATTAAAGGTAAATTATCAAGTGGAAGAGCGGACACTAAAAGCTTCAGATTTAAAATAGCTAAAGATAACCATGGAATAGTTTTTAGACGTCTTGGTAGAAGAATGGACTGTGTAAAAGCTTTTAGAGGCAGGTTAAATATTCAAATTAATAGTAGATATTGGAAATGTGAAGTTAATTTTCCACCTGTTCTAGATGAACACTTTGCAGTGAATACATCTAAACAACAAATAATACCAAATGATAGGTTGCTTGATACTTTAGAAGAGGCCGGCATATTTGGTTATTTGAAAAAAATAGAAAAAGAATATTACGACGAAAATAAACGTTTAGATGCTTTAACGAAAGATGCTGCAAAAGAAGACCAATCTATTAAAAAGCAATCTGAAATTGACGCTGAAGAAGCTGCTATAGCACATGGTCAACAAACTGCTACACCAGAGTTTGTTGAGCGAAAAGAAAAAGCAGACAAAAGAAAACAAGCTAAAATTGAAGAAATCGCTGTTAAGAAAAATATAACAGTAGAACAAGCTGCTAAAGATTATGAGGAAGTTTATAGCAATAGACCTACTAAATTTTCTGAAGAATCTTTAGGCAAACATTCAGCAATTCTTAAATTTGATGAGCACGGTGACACAGTGGAAGTAGTTATAAATATGGACCATGATTTTTATAAAAGCTTTTATATGGGCCCAGGATCAAATTATAATTCAAGAAAAAGCTGGGAAACATTCTTTTTAATGTTTGCACAACTTTTCTGGAAACATACTGAAGATCATCAAGACTTCTTAAATAGTTTTTTTAATGATTTAAGTGTTCATTTAAAAACTGTTGCTAAGAAAAGATATAAAAACAGAGAAGATGATAGTGATCAAGTTAATGAACTAGATGATGATTTGCCAACGGGGGATGATCAGCAAAGTTCCAAGATTAATTAACATGAAACAAAGTAAATGGGATGAAGATGAGTTTATAGTTGCTCTTGATCTTTATATGACATCTAGACCAAATCCACCTGGTCCTGATAGTGTAGAGTGTAAATTGTTGAGTAATTTTTTGAGATTAAGAGCAATTTCTAATGGTACAAAAATTAACAGTAAATTTAGAAATCCAAATGGTGTTTCAATGCAGCTACAAAATATTAGAAAACTCGATCAAAGATTTACTGGAAGAGGATTGCGACCAACATCAAAAATAGGCAGGCATATTTGGAATAGGTATATTTTTAATCCACGAAGGCTTAGAAGACATTCTAATAGAATTATAGATAATGTTGAATTTAATATAGTTAATTCAAATGATTAGTAACAAATATAAAAAATTTGTTCCTAATCTTAGTCCTCATAGCACTAGATTATTAAAAAAAATATTTCTTGAAAATCAAAATGATAATGAAGCATTAATTAAATCATTATCAGATCAAATAGATATTTTTTCAAAAAAGCTTACCATTGATGATCATGCAAGTGCTTTTATGAAACATAATAGGGAACTTATCTCATATCAAACTTGTTGTTCTTTGATGATAGATATAATTAATGCAGGATGGAAAATTTCAATAGGCATTGAAGGTTTTGTAATAAGCCAACCTGAATATAATGATATGTTTTCTGGTGCCACCATGTCTGAAGTTAAAGATAAAATGCGTGAAGTTCAGTTGGTTAATCGTAATAAACAACTTCTTTCTCATGAAACCATAAAGTTTATCGAACGAATGGAAAAGCCCAGAGCTGTTGGCAATGAAAAAAAATCTATTCTATCATTAATTGATAATGGGGCAGAATTATCTGAAATATTTAAAGATATTACAAATTTAGAAGAGAATAAAAAAATATCACTTCTAAAAAAAATCATTGTACCTGAAATATCAATATGCTTTCCAGATGACCCTTTGTTTAAAGAAGAAGAATTATACTGCCCATATACAGGATTAAGGCTTGCGGATATTTGGAGATATTTTAGATTAACATGGTCAAGTGAATTAAAGTCTGTTCCTGGTAAAAGTTTTCCCATCCTAATTAGAAATGCTGCACGACCAAATAAGCCAATTATAGGTATAGCTATGCTCAGAAGCGCAGCTTTAAGTGATCAAGCTAGAGATACATATATTGGTTGGTTTGATGAAAAAAATATTAGAGAGAAAATTTACAATCAAGAAATAAAAGTTGATTTTATAGTAGAACAAATGCTCAAAGTTTTAGATGAACAAATTAATAATCTTCGTCATGACGACTTTGATTTTTTAAATAAAGATCTAATTAAAAATCCTGACGAAACTGTAATAAAAAAACTTAATAAATTATATGAAGAAGAAGCTGAAAATAGGAAGAATGCATTAAAGTTTGAAAAAGTAAATGTTGTAAGGATAGATGCATCGGATACTGTTGATTGGCTTGAACAATCAGAAATTCCACTTTTTAAAAAGAAAAGAGCACTAAAATTAGCAAGATTATTAGAAACAAGAAAGTTTTTTAATGAAGTAAATATTAAAAAAAATCCAGCAAGAGGTTATGCAACTTTAATTCATCCATCGAATAAAAAAGGTAATGATATTATTTCTAGAGCTCTAAGAGAAATTAAAATCAAAGCACTGTCAGAAAATATAATGGATCTATCTGTTTGCGGGTCTATAACCCCTTATAATGAAATTCTGGGAGGAAAATTAGTTGCCTCACTTATTACCTCTCAACAGGTAAGAGAATTATATAAAAAAAGATACTCTTCTAAGAAATATCAAAAACCCTCAGTAATCGCTTCAAGTAACAAAGGTAAACCTGTTTATAGAGATGCTAATTTACTTTGTTTAACAACAACAAGTTTATATGGAGTTTCTTCAAGTCAGTATAATAGAATAAAGTTTTTAAAAAAAAATTTTAATTTTCTTAAAAACGATATTATTTGGAAAGAAATTTTTAAAAATGATAAATCTTCTTATAAGACCAAAGGTCAAGGCGTATATCATATAGGTGATATTTCATCAAAATTATTAAATATATTAACTAGAAAAATTTTAAAGAGAGTAGAAGTAAATCACAAATTTGGCGAAGGAACATCACCGAAACTTAGAAAAATTTCAGCTGGTATTTCACTATTAATAAATAAAGATAAATCAAACATTGTTGCAGAAGATTTTCTTTCTCATAATGTCCAACGTAAAAACTATATATTTCATTATCAAAAAGATATTTTAAACGATTTAATAAATCAAAAAAAAACATTCTCATCTTTTTTAGCATCTGACATACAATCTATAACGGAAGCTTGGGTTACTAGATGGCTATTAAATCGTATAGTTAGAAATGAAACAATTTCTAAATTATCAGAGCTTGGACCACATACTGTTCAGGCAAATTTAAGACCAGAAGCATTAAATAATAATATTTTAAAAATAAATGACAAAATTTAAATTTTGAACCCCATATAGTAGTATAATGTTTAATATGCAAGATTCGTTGTCATACATAATTTTGGTCCTGATAGGTGTTGTTATTTATCTTTTAATTACTCAGGGTAAAAATAAAGAAGAACCCAAAGACAATACTGAAGAACTAAATAATTTAAAAGAAAGTATTAATAATTCATTTAATACCATGTCTGCTTCATTTAACAGTTTATCTAAAGATGTAACAAGAGATATGACATCAACCTTAACTTCAGTTAATGAAAAAGTTTCTGCATTTAATACTCAAGTTGAGAATTTAAATAAAAGCCAGGAAGGTATTAACAAGATTTTAGCTGGAGTAAAAAAATATGGAACCTTAGCTGAGTTCAGTTTGGGATCTTTATTAAAAGACTTGTTGCCTGCCTCTCAATTTATTTCAAATGTTAAGATGAAAGAAGATACATCTGAACATGTGGAATATGGAATCAAACTTCAAGATGGAATTTTAGTTCCTGTAGACAGTCATTTCCCTGTAGAAAAATTTAAGGCAATTGATGACGCTTATCAAGCAGACGATAAAAAAGCTGCTGCGGATGCAAGAACAAAATTAGCTAGAGCATATAGAGATAAAGCTAAAAGTATTAACGAAAAATATATCGTTCCACCAAAAACTACTGATTTTGCAATTGTATACGCCCCAACAGAAAGTTTATTTTCAGAATTAAGTTCATATCAAGATCCAAGTTCAAAGGAATTACTAACTCAAGAATTAATGAAAAAATATAAAGTTGTAATTTTAGGACCAAATACACTCTCGGCTTACTTGCAATCTTTACATATGGGTTTTCAAACTCTCAAAATTTCAAAACATGCTACTGAAATTTATGATCATTTAAAAAGAATTAGTACTAGGTTTGATATTCATTTTAATAATATTGTAGTTTTAAGAAAAAAACTAGAAGAAGCAATGTCTGTTGTTGATAGTTTTGGTAAAGATGCGAGATCAATAAATAGAAGTCTTGAAGCAATAAAAAATCAAGATGATGACGATGATCCCGATCCTGATAATCCAGAACCAATGAGTGCTTATGGGCAGATAGATAAAAGAAAAGTATCTTAATAAAATTAAGATAATGAAATGGAATAATAAATTTAATTATCCAAAATCATCGAGATCAATAGAAGATGGTTACAGAAAATATTTACTTGGAGATGAAAAACTTCCATCAGTTACGAGTGTACTATCATTGACTAAGTCAGCTGAAGAAAAAGCAGCATTAGCTAACTGGAAAGAAAGAGTTGGCCATGCCGAAGCTAATAGAATTAAAACAGAGGCATCTTCCAGAGGAACATCCATGCACTCTTTCATTGAAGATTATTTAAGAGGCAGAGTTAACGAAAGTTTTTTTGAAACAAATGAGCAATATAAAATAATGGCAAAAGAAATAATTGATAAAGGACTTAATGGTAGACTAGAAGAAATATATGGAATGGAAGAAACACTTTATTATCCAGAAAAATACGCTGGCACAGCTGATTTATTAGCAAAAATGGATGGTATGGACGTGTGTGTGGATTTTAAGCAATCAAACAAACCGAAGAAAACAGACTACATTCAAGATTTTTTTTTACAACTTGGAGCTTATACCTTAGCTCATGATATTGTTCATGGAACGAAAATGAAAGCAGGAATAATTTTATTATGTACAAAAGATATATTGTTTCAAGAGTTCAAAATAGAAGGCAAAGAATTAGAGATGTATCAAAATTTATTTTTGGGAAGAGTTAAAAAGTTTTACGAGATGAATAATATAACTTGACTTTAACCAACCATATTATAAAAGAGATCTTACTAACTAGAAGCTACTTGTTTAGATGCGAATGGTTTAGTTCTCCAAAAAACAATCTAAACATCCATCAAAACATAGCTTTTTAAAGGATAATTAATATATGAATTTAGCTATATGGGATATCGAGTCATCAAGCGCCAGCACCGATTTTGGAAGTATAATTGAAATTGGTGGAATACTGGTTGATGAAAATTTTAAAGAAAAAGACAGATTCAATTTTAGATGTAGATTACCCGAAGGTGAAATCCCTCAAGCAATGGCTTTAATCGTTAATAAAACAAGTGTTAAACAATTAACTCAAGGAAACTTAAGTCACTATCAAATGCTTGGTGAAGTTGAAAAAATTTTTAAAAAGTGGAGTCCGGCAATCTTCATGGGATGGTCCAATATAGGGCGGCTGCCCCCTCTTTAATAAGAGGGGGTTAGTCGCTTTTTCAAAAAGGATTTGACGATGAAATGATAAGAAAGGAGTTTTTTAAAGGTATAAGGTATCCTTATATTACTAATGCATCTCCAAATAAAAGACATGATGGTATTAATATAGCAAGGGCTGCTTATGCAGTGGATTCCTCTGTTTTAGAAACAGAAATAAATGAAAAAAACAATCCAGTATTTAAACTTGAATCACTTGCGCGTATGCAAGGCCTAGATTCAAGTGACGCCCATTCAGCTCTAACAGACGCAACTTTGACTACAAAAATTTTAAGTATAATTAAAAAAAGACAACCAAGTACTTGGGATATGTTTTTAAGAACTGCAAACAAATTAGATACTGAAACAATTTTTAAAAAGGAAGAAATATTTAGCTTAAACGAATATTTTTATGGAAAATCAAGATTATATCTATGTGCTCCTCTGCATCCAAAACACTGTATTCATTTGGTGTATAACTGGGGACAGGCGATCGACCTCCGTGTTGATATTGAACCAATATTAAACATGTCCATAAACGAATTAAAATTAGAAATGAAAAAAACCCCTAAATTTTTAAGAACTATTAGATCAAATAAAGCCCCTATTATACTTGATGCAGAATATGCAATGAAAGTTGAGCCTTACAATGCAATGGATCCAAGTTTGATTAAAAAAAGAGCAAAATTAGTTAAAGATAATGAAAAATTTTCACAAAATATTCTTACAGCACTTAGAGAAATAGCGGAAGAAAAAGAACAATCAAAATCTCAGGAAGATATTTATGCAGAAGAAAGTATTTATCATAAATTTACCTCAAATAAAGATACTGCGCTTTTTCCAGCTTGGCATGCTGCATCCTGGCAAGATAAATTGAAATTATTAGATAAATTTGATGATGAAAGACTTATAGGTTTTGGTAAAAAAATAATTTATCAAGAAGCACCAGAAGTATTGCCACCTGATATGTTAAAATCTATAAAAAGATCTATTTCTAAAAGAATTTTAAGTGAAAAATTTGAAAAATGGTGGACTGTTTCTGCGTGCTACAACGAAATTGATACACTTAGAGACAAATATTCAAATGAGAATGATCAAGAGAAATTAAAATTTTTAGATGAACTTAATTCTCACGTGATGTCAATACAAAAAAAATATGAAAATTCGTAGTGTGGATAATTTGATTATTTTTTTTTTAGGTGTTGAATTACTAAAATAAAATTATATAAAAGTTCTATGGCTATTGTAGAAATAACCGATGAAAACTTTGAAGAAAAAGTTTTAAAGAATTCAAAACCATTTTGCTTGAAATTTGAAGCCACATGGTGCGGACCTTGTAAAGCTTATACTCCGATAGTGGAGAAAGTCTCAAATGAGATGACCGATGTTGATTTTGGCGCAATGGACATCGACCAGCACCCAAATGTGCCCACGAAATTTGGGCGCTAGCCCCCCTTTCTTTTGAAAGGGGGGACTAGTCGCCTAACAAATAGAGTAAGGGGAATACCAACTACGATTCTTGTGGTTAATGGTGAACTTAAAGATACTAAGGTTGGAATGACAAATCAGTCTGACCTGGTGGCTTGGCTTAAATCAAATATTTAATTTTTATTTAAAATTTCTCCAACTAGATAAAGTGAACCTATACAAAGGCCAATTGAGTTTTGAAATTTAGATATAGATTTAATACTTTCTTCAATACTTTCAGCTAAATTAATTTTTATATTAATTCCATTTAGTTTTTCTTTAAATTCTTCCTTAGATATTGAATCTTGATTTGGAATATCAATTAAGGTTATTGATTTAACTATATTTTCAAAAGATTTAATAAATTCTCTATGAGATTTATCTTTCAACATCCCACAAATTAAGTGTACATCTTGATTTTGTGTTTTAATCCAATTAGCTATCGATAGACTAGCTCCTACGTTGTGGCCTCCATCGATTATTAATCTATTTTTTCCTATAATATCTTTTAGTTTTCCAGAATTTATTTCTTCAAGACGACCTTTAAGTTCAATTTTAGCAACACCTTTTTTTAAATGATCATCTTTAACATTAAATATTTTTCTAGCTGCTGCAATAGAGGTGCTAATATTTCCTAACTGATGATCACCCAAAAGATTTGGTTCTGGAAGTAATACTTCACCTAATTCATCCTGATAATGAATAAAGCTATTTTCTGATTTAGATATATTAAAATCTCTTCCAAAAAAATATTTATTAGATGTATTATTAATTAAAGCTTTTTCAATTTTTTTTGTTATTTCTTGATTATCTTGTTTATTAATAAATATATTAGAATTTAATAATTTGGCAGTTTTTTCATGAATGACACCATCTATTGTTTTGTCCTTAAGCCATTGGAGATGATCGATACCTATAAATCCTAAAAGTGTACATAAATTTGATTTAAAACAGTTTACGCTATCGTATTTTTGGAACAAACCGTGCTCCAGTATCGAAATTGAATCTTTATACTGTTCAGCATATTTTATAAAAGCACATGTTAGTATTTCAAACAAACTGGCCTTGTCATCTCCCAAAACTTTTTCAACATCATTAAGTAATTCGATGAGGTTTTCTTCACTTATTTCTTGGTCATTAAATACAAAGCGTTCTGTATAAGATTGCAGATGAGGAGAGGTATACATATTACAGTTATATCCAGCTTGATTTAAAATAGATTTTAAACTGTAGCACATGCTAGCTTTAGAATTTGTGCCAACTACAGTAACTACATTTTTAAGTTTATCTTGTGGATTACCTAATTTTTTAAGTAGATTATAGGTCCTCTCTAAAGATAGATCTATTTTGCGCTTATGATGCTTCTCTAGTTTGTTTATTAAGGTTTGTAGTTTCATTAATATTATCTGTATTCTCTTCACCTATAATGGAAGATTGATCTTTTTTTAAGATAATATTTAAAAATTTTACTAAAAAATCCTTCGTATCTTTTCTTTGTTCTATCATATGATCACCATGTCCATGAGACATAGCCCAACCTCCTTCTAAAAAATCTTCAGGTGGTTCAGTATTGGAAGCGTTCGCAGCTACCCGAGGCCCCGCAAACATCCATTTAGTTTTTTTACCTTCAAAAAATAAAAAATCGCCGGTAGCAGCATAGGAAGCTGTAATGCCACCCGCAACTACAGAATCTACAACAACAATTACTGGTATTCCTTTTTTTTTAACTTCAGATAGTCCCAAAACTGTTCTTGGCATTTGCATAAGACTTACAGCGGAAGGTAATTGCATTCTCATGCCTCCTCCCTGAGCAAATATTATTAATGGTGATTCTGTTTCAAGACTTTTTTGACATGCATATAAAATACTTTCACCTTCATCTGGCCCAATGCTAGAACCAAAATATCTCCAATCAGATGCAACAACAACTGCATTGATATTTTCAGTTAGTTTTCCATAAGCTACAGAAATTGCAGAATTTAAACCTGTTCTTTTTCTAGTTTTCGCCAATTTATCTTTATACTTGCCTGATGCATCTTCCCAAGTAAGTAAGCTAGGATCCTCAATTATCGGTGTATCTAAAATTTCATAATTATTATTGATGTACATATAAGTAAATCTTTCAGATGGAGGCAAAGGGAAAGTAGTAAAACAATTAGTACATTGATAATAATTTTTTTGTAAATCTTCTTTTAAGATTGGTCCAGAATTACAACAATTTTTTGCTTGCCACTTAGAATTTTCAATCTCTTCTTTTGATGGAAACTTTTTTCTAAAGTTTCTTTTAATTTTATCACCTAAAGTTTTAATACGAGTCAACCAATTCATATTTATTTGTTTAATCCTTTTTTTAAATTTTTTAAATAAGAACCAATTTTTTTGGTCAAATTATGATTTTTAATGTTTTTTCCAACTATATCAACTATACCAGAGCCAACTATTGTTGCATCAGCTATTTTAATTACTTTAGATACATCTGATTTTGTACGAATTCCAAATCCTACTCCAATTGGTATTTTTGAGTTTTTTCTAATTAGTTTACTTATTTTTTTTACATTTCCCAAGTTTACCTGTTTTGACCCAGTCAGACCCGCATATGAGACAACATAAATCCAAGAACTACATTTTTTTAAAGTCTCTTTAATAAATGCTTCATCATTAGTTGGGGCTACTAATTTAACATAAGCAACATTAATTTTTTTAAGTTCTCTTGAAAGTTCTTTATCCTCAGGGGAATTATTGTTGCTATCAACTATAATTAGCCCATCTACATTTGAAGTTTTGCATTTTTTTGCAAATTTTTTAATTGAGTATCTGTAGACTGGATTCATATAAGTCATGATTAAAAAAGGGACATTATTTTTAATTTCAGATTTTACTTCTTTTATAAGTTTGAAAATTTTTTCAGTATTTGCGCCTGATTTTATAGCGCGCATATTTGCATCCATAATTGTAGCTGAGTCTGACGTGCTAGTATTAAAAGGAATGCCCACCTCGACAGCCCCACAATGTTTTGACATTTCAATTAATATTTTCTTTGAAGTTTTATAATTAGGGTCCATTCCTGTTGCAAAACCTATTAAAGACCCTCTTTTTTCTTGTTTTGCTTTAGCAAACATTTCTTGAAAGTTTTTATTCATTTTCCCTTTTAAATTTTATCATTCTGGCAACGTTACTTTCTCCTGATCCACATAAATGAATTAAATGATTTTCTCTTGGGTTCTTTCTTTTCTTTATTTCTTTTAATGCTGCATTTATTACGTAGCAGGCTTCAATTGCTGGGACTATTCCTAATTTTTCACAACACATTAAGAATGTTTTTTTTGCTTCAATATCTGTTGTTGAACGAAACTTAATTCTTCCTATATCATTTAAGTATGCAACTTCTGGGCCAACAGCTGCAAAATCAAGTCCTGACGCCTCGGTTAGTGACTCTGCAATTTGTGCAGATTTCATTACAACTTTTGATTTGAATCCTAGTAGTATACCCATTTTACTACCACCAAGTATTGTTGCACCGTGTCTTCCTGTATGAATTCCTTCACCACCACTTTCAACTGCAAAAATTTCTGTTTTATCTTTTAACAAAGGATAAGCCATTGACATAAGATTAGAACCACCTCCACATACACAAAATAGAGTAGAAGGAACCTTACCAGTCATTTGTTTAAATTGTTGTTTTGCAATTCTTCCAATCACACTTGCCCAAGTTCTAACCATCCGAGGATATGGTGATGGGCCCGCAACAGATCCAACCACATACATGGCATCTGGATTACTTTGCCAGCTGCGAAGTGCGCTTGCCATAGCTGGTAACAAGCTCTTTGTTGATTCATTAACAACTACAATCTTTGCACCATATAGTTCGCTGATATCTTTATTTAAACTAACCTTTTCAGCGTCCACTGCACCAATATGAACTTCGCAATCCATCTTTAGCATTGCGCATGCAGCCGCCACAGATCTTGAATGCATTGAAGCCCCAGTTTCACAAATTATTTTTTTGGCCTTGAAAATATGTTTTGCCATATAACATGAAGAAAAACTATTTACAGGTTTATGACTCGAGTCGTGATGAAGATCAGTTCTTTTAAGATAAATTTTTCCAACTTTCTTTTGACCTCCTATAAGATTTTCTAGTTCAGTGCTTCGAAGAATAGGAGTATTAACCCCAATAAAAGTTAGCAGTTTTTCTTCTAGTTCCCTCATGAATTTTTTATCATTAATTGCTTTTTCAAAACATTTTTCTACTTTTTGCAGATTAGGAATCAGCAGAGGCGATATATATTGACCACCATAAGTTTCCTTTGTCTTATGGTTAATCCAATAACCATTTTTGTTAGGAGGGTTTATTTCTTTAAAAGGAGGTATTTTCATTTATCTTTTTTACTTTATCCATAAATTTTTTTATTTTTTTATGATCTTTTATACCTAATTTAGTCTCAAGTTTAGAGGATAAATCACAAAACTTAACGCCTAATTTTGCAATATTGTCTATAGTGCTTTCCGAAATTGATCCTGCAACAGCAAAATTTTCTTTTTTAGGAAGTTTATGAATTAAATCTGTAGGAAATTTAATTGAACCCTCCATGCTAGGTGTGTCATGCAATATATAATCTGCATCACTGTATTTTTTATATAAACCAATATCTGTCTCATCTTTGACCTGGATTGTTTTTATTACTTTTAATTTAGATCGTTGTTTTATTTCTATAATTCTTTGATTTGTTTCAGACCCATGCAATTGTATACACTGTATATTTTTGAAAATAATTTGATCAATCAAATCATTACTTGCATTAACAGTTACAGCGGTAAATAAAGAATTTTTTCTATTATAGTTTTTTAGTACATCCAAATCAGAAATTTTAATACTTCTTGGAGATTTTTCATAGAAAATAAATCCAAGAAAATTTACTTTTAAATCTAAACATACTTGAACATCTCTAGATGGATTAAGACCACAGCATTTAATAATCATTATTCTAATTTAAATACTGAATTAACTTTTTCAAATTATTTTTAATATTACCTTTTGTAATAATACGACCACATACTAGCCAATCAGATTTAATTTTGCTTGGGTGCATTATTCTTTTTTGGTCTTGTTTATTTTTGTCAAATCTAACTCCAGGTGTAATAATTTCTTTTTTAAAAAATTTTCTAACATACTTTACTTCATTAGGACTGCATACTATGGCATCTAATTTTGCTTTTTTCGCTAATTTAGCTTGATGGATTATTAAATTTTTAACAGACTTGTTGTACCCAATTTCTTTAAGGTTTTTATTATCCAAAGAAGTTAAAGTTGTAACGCCAACAATTTTTATTTTACCAGAAACTTTCTTAACCGCTCTTAATGCATCTAATCCAGAACTTATATGAACAGTTAGGTAATTAATTTTCAGATCTTTTAAAGAATTAATTGCAGATTTCATTGTATTCGGAATATCATTTGCTTTGATATCAATGAAGGTAATCTTATTTTTTAACTTTGAGATAAAATTTCTTCCATTTTTACTTAGAATGAATTCCAAACCAAATTTATAGCCAATTTTTATTCTATTTGTTTGAGTTTCTTTAATTATTTTTTTCGCTTTGGAAATTTTATTAGTATCTAGTGCAATAAATATTTTTTTATTCATTATTATTTATATCTTTAAACCATTTTTTTGACATTTTGAAATGCACTGTTTTTTTTTCAGGTACTTTCACTATTTCATTAGTTTTTGGATTTCTAGATGTTCTTGGTTTTTGAATTCTACTTTCTAAAGTGAATATATCTCTTAATTCCACTCTTTCATTCCGTTCTAGAGATTGTTGTATTTGAATAAGGATTATATCTACAAGTTTAGATAAGTCTTTTTTTAAAAAATTTGGCCAATTATCAGATAAGTTATTTAGTATTTTTGATTTAACTACTGCCAAGTTGTTCTATTCTTCATTATTATCTTTATTTTTCTTTAGTTTATCAGAAAGTGATGAAAATGGTAAATTTTTTCCTGAAAGTGGTGAAGAAAATTTTGATACAGCCTCTTTGTTTTGCAGTTCCTCAAGCAATTTTATACTAATTGATACTTTTCTTTTTTCTTTATTTAGATCAGAAATTGCAGCATCGATCCTTTCTCCTCCAACAAATCTAGAAGGCCTTGCATCAGCTGAGTTTATTGCTATTTGTGATTTTTTAATTAATATTTCTAAATTTGATCCTTCAGGCTTAACAAGCAATCCTCTACCATCTGACGATATAACTTTTACAGTTATTATATCGTTGATTTTTTTTGTTTTAAAATAATCAAAAGGATCTTCAAGAGTTTGTTTAAGTCCAACCCTCACTTTTTGTTCCTCTTTTTTTATTTCTAAAACTTTAGCTTTTATTTCATCGCCTTTTTTATATTTCTTTAATTCTTCTTCAGGATTTTCAGTATAAGAGAGATCATTAGAATGTAAAAAAACATCAATATCCAATTCTTCAATATTAACATAAATTGCATATTCATTGATACTTGATATTTTTCCAATAATTTCTGATCCAACAGGATATTTTTTTTCTAATAATTCATATGGATTCTCTTTTGTAAGTCTATGTGATATTGCAACTCTTCTCTTATCTTTATCAATTTCAGTAATGACGCAGTCAATAACATCTCCAACTTTAAACATCTTTTTTGCACTTACATTTTTTTTTGTCCAACTCAACTCACTTGAATGAAGTAGTGTACTTAACCCGGGCTCTAATTCGCAGAAGCAGCCGTAGTCGGTGATCTTGACAACTTTTACTTTATATAATTTATTTAACTCGTAATTTGAAATATGTTCAAATGGATCTGGAGAAAGTTGTTTAATTGAACAACCTACTTGTAATTTTTCTTTATCCACAGTTATCACTAACAAATCATGTTTTTCTCCAATATTAAATATTTCATCGGGGTGATTTATTCTTGAATAAGAAATTTCTTGAAGGTGAACCAAGACATCAAGCTCGCCGTTGTTTACACCGAAGAAACAGCCAAAAGAACTATATCCTTTTACTACTGCATCTTTAATAATATCGCCAACTTTATACTTTTCGATTATTTTAGCTTTATCTTCTTTTCTATTTGATGAAATTATTTGTCGTCTAGAAACACAAGCATTTCCTCTAATTTTATCTAATTTAATTAGAGCAAATTTTTGAGGTTCATTCATTAAATGAGATATATCTTTTAAAGGTTTATCTGAAATTTGTGATCCAGGGCAGAACATTAAAGATCCGGTATCCACATGTTCTACAATTACTCCTCCTTTACATTTTGATGTGATTTTACCAATTATTGGCTCATTTTTTTCAAATGCTTTTTCAAGTTGACGCCATTGCTTAATTTTTTGTGCCTTTGTTACTGAAACTACGACATCTCCATTTCTATCTTCAATTTTTTCTAAATAAACAGGAATTTTCGAGCCAACTTTGAGTTTATCATTTATATTCAAAGTTTTTAGCTCATTTATGTCTAAAACGGGTTCAGATTTTAATCCTTCTACAAATAAGAAAACAAATTTACTTGTTATTTTCGTTACAGTGCCATCAATAATTTTGCCTTCTTCTATTTTTATTTTTGATAATTGTGAATTTAGGAGCTGTTCGAAATCTTTTGTAGCTTTAGTATTTAAGTCTTTATATATTTCCATATTTATTTAATAATCTCTGTTTAACTAATTTAACTAATTTAAGCTCCATTTGTTTTATAGTTAATTTAGTGGTGTCAACTAATACAGCACCTTTAACAAAAAGCAAGGGACTTTCTTTTCTATTTTTGTCACTAAAATCCCTTAGATTTAAGGATTTTTCCACCTCTTTTAAAGTTATATTTTTGTTAATTTTTTTAAATTCTTTTAATCTTCTCTTAGCTTTTTGTTTAACAGAACATTTAAAAAAAATTTTTAAATCTGCTTTCGGCATTATTTTTGAACCTATATCTCGGCCTTCAATAATTACTTTTTTATTTTTCTTAATAAAATTTATTTGAAACTGTTTAAGCGCATTTCTTATATATTTTTTTTTGGCTATAATTGATGCTAATTTAGTTACCTCTAAAGAGTATAGTCTTTTATCTTTTAATTTATTTAAATTAATATTTTTAGATTGATTTATAATAAATTTTTTATCATATCTATTTTTGTTATTAATTATTTTATAAGCCAAGTACCTATAAAGTCTACCAGAAGAAAGAAGTTTAAAATTAAACTTTTTTGATATAATTTTGCTACCTGTTGTTTTCCCCGATGCGCTACTGCCATCAATTGCTATTGAAAATTTAATATTTTTTTTTATCAATGAATTTTTGCTCCTAGGTTTTTTAATAACGACATAAAGTTTGGAAAAGATGTATTAATACTGTCTAAATCATGTATAGACCAACTTTTTCCTCCCAATGTAAGTGCCGCAATACAAGATAACATAAAAGCCCTATGGTCTTTCATAAAATTTTTAACTATATAATTTCCATTTAATTTTAAATTTGGATTTCCATATATCTTTAGATTATTATTTTTTTCAATTGCTTTAATTCCAATCATTTTTAGAAATTTTAAGACAAATTTTAATCTATCTTGCTCTTTATGTCTTAGTTCTCCAAGATTTTTTGCATAGCTAATGCCGTTAGCCTTAGCACACACTAAACAAAAAATTAATGGCAACTCATCGATTGCTCTACTATTAATCAAAGGATTAATTTTTATTCCTTTTAAATTAGGAGAATATTCACATTCTATATCTGCAATTTCTTCTCCTTTGTATATTTTTTTATTTCTTATTTTTATTCTTCCGTTCATTTTTTTTAATATATCAATGATACCAGTTCTTGAACTATTAACATTTACATTTTTAATTAAAATTTTAGAATTTTTTGTCAGTAATGTGAGTACTATAAAAAATGAAGCTGAACTTATATCACCAGGAATTATATAATTAAATCCTTTGTAATTTTTCATACCTTTAAAGCTAATGAACTCTAATTCTTTTCTTTTTTTAATTTTAATTGGCAGTTTTAAATATTTAAACATATTTTCCGTGTGGCTACGCGAAGGGATAGCATCAATTTTAGTTATTCCAGGCGTTTTCATTGCAGCTAGTAAAATACAACTTTTTACTTGAGCACTTCCTATAGACTCAGAGTAATGAATTGGTCTTGGAAAATTCGTACCTTTTATTTTAATAGGTAATTTATTATTGTTTGACTTAATATTTTGGCCCATCATTAACATTGGTTTAATAACTCTTGAAAAATCTCTTTTTTCTAAACTTTTATCTCCTTTTAGAATAATTTGATTTTTTGAATTTATTAATACTCCAAAAATTAATCTTGCTAATGTTCCAGAGTTTCCAGCATTAATTACAGTATTATTTTTAAAATTAAGTCCGTTTAGACCTTTGCCATAAATTTCACAATTATTTTTATTGATTTTGAAATTAATCGAAAGTTTTTTTAATGCGTATAATGAATTAAGCACATCTTCTGATCTTAAAATGTTGAAGGCAGTTGATTTTCCAACAGCCATAGAAGCCATTAGAATAAATCTAATTGATATACTTTTGTCTCCCGGGACGATAATTTTTTTATTATATTTCTTAATTTTTTCACTTATAAAAGCTATTTTTTTCATTTAGACGATTAGTTAATTTTAAATGCATCTCCAAAATATAATTTTTTTGCATTTTCATTATTAATTAATTCACCAGGAGTGCCTTGAGCTATAATTTTTTTGTTTGCTAAAACAAATATTTTATCTGTTATTTGCATAACTGATGCAGCCGCATGGTCTGAAATAATACAACATCTATTATTGTCTTCTGTTTGGAGATTTACAATTGTTTCCTGAAGATCACGTGTAGAAAGTATATCAAGGCCCTGAAAAGGTTCATCCATAAGTATTATTTTTGGGTCTGACATTAATGACATCGCTATCGAAACTTTTTTGCGTTGGCCCCCAGATAAATGTTTAGCCTTAGTATTTTTGACAGCATCTAATTCAAACTTAGAAATCATTTTTTCAATTTTAAAATTTCTTTCACTTTTTTTTTTTATAACTATTTCACTAATTGCTTTTAAATTTTCTAAACAACTGAGGTTTGAAAATACCCCACCAGACTGTGGCACAATACTTAAACCGAAGTCTATTGCCCTTTTATAAATTGGTATCTCCGTAACATTATGTTGGTTAATAATTATATTTCCATAATCAGGTTTTATAAGTCCACAAATAATATTAAAAATCGTAGATTTACCAACACCATTTGGTCCTAAAAGTCCAGCTATCTCTCCCTCACGAATATTAAACGAGACATCATCCAATATTTGTCTCTTATTATAGGAAAGAGATATTTTTTGTAAGGAGATTTTATTTTTTTCTTTTTTAAATGTAGTTATTCTAAATTTTTTTATTATGGCCATTAATTTATTCTTTAGTTATTTGAATTTTTTCTTTTCCCAACATTGTAATTATTATATCACCAGTTAACAAATCCAATTTAATTTTATCTGCAGTACCTTCTATATTTATATCTTTAAATTTTATATTATTATATATCATTGCTTTATTATCTTTAAATAATAAATCAAAATTATCTGAATTAATTTTTTTATTTTCAAAAAAACCTGATACATTTTGATAAAAATAAGTATTAAAGTTTAAAGAATTATATTTAGCAAAATCAGATTTAATATAAACATTAGGCTTATCTTTTAATTGTAATTCTCCATTAACATTTTTTAATATAATTATATTTTCGTTATCTTTGCTGATTTCTCCTCTAGATGCAGTCAAATTGTATTCATTGCCTTTTGCATCTATGGATTTATAATTTATATTTTCTACAATGTCTCCGCCGCTATCCTTAGATTCAATTTTTTCAACTTTAACTTCTTTTTCTTCTGTATCCAAATCTATTATTTCTTGTTTCTTTGATAAAAAGGTTGTTTTAATAAAGAGGTAAGAAGAAACTATTATTAAAAGAAAAATAAATATTTGAATAACTGTTTTTATATTCATTTAATGAATATTTGAGTCTAATATTGAGTGAATTTTTAAAATTCCAATTGTTTTATTTTTATTTTTTTTTCCATGAACACATAGGCAAGTAATTTTTTTATCCGACATTATAGACAAACCTTTTGAAGCCAGTGTATCTTTATCAATACTAATTGGATTTTTTTTCATAATTTTTTTTGCAATTAATTTTTTAAAATCAGTATTTTTATCTTTTATTCTTTTGATATCTCCATCAGAAATAATTCCCACTGTCTTATTATTATTTCTAACTATTAGAACTCCCATATTTGATTTTCTCATTACTCTTAAGGCACTATTCATATCTAAATTTTGATTTATAAATGGTATATTTTTACCCTTAACCATCAAATCTTCTGCAGTTTTTAACTTTACTGATAAACTTCCACTTGGGTGATATTTTTTAAAATCTAATTTTCCAAATTTTTTATATTGCATTGATGCTATTGCAAGCGCATCACCCATTGCAAGTTGCGCAGTTGTAGATGAAGTTGGAACAATTCCATGTCCAGCCTCTTTAACTTCTGGAATAAACAATTTGATATCTGAAGCTTTATAAAGGGTTGAATTTTTTTTTGAAACTATTCCAATTAATGTAATTCTATTTCTATTTGCATACTGAATAATGTTTTTAAGTTCTTGGGTTTCTCCAGAATAACTTATCAGTATTAAAACGTCTTTTTTAGAAATACTACCCATATCGCCGTGAGAACTGTCTCCGCTAGATAAAGCAAAAGATGGACTTCCAACAGATGCAAAAGTAGAACTTAATTTTGCGCAAATTTTTCCTGACTTTCCAACTCCACAAAAAATTATTTTTGATTGACATTTGACTATTGCTTCAACAGCTTGATTGAAAGATTTGTTTAAGGAGTTTTTAAGTTTTTTTAATGCAGAAATTTCGAGATCAATTACATTCTTTGCTATAGCTTTGTAATTAATTTTTTTCATAATAATTTAATGTTCAAATATATTGGGTTTGTATCCTGAAATTTCCATATCTACTAATGTGGGTATAACTTTCATACATTTGTTAAAAATATCAATTCTATTTTCCCTAATTAACATGTCAGTTAATTTTTTTTTTATCTCAAACAAATATTCTGTATCTTGTGCGGCATAGCTAATTTGTTTTGAAGTAAGATTTGGGTTGCCCCAGTCACTTTGCTGTTCTTTTTTTGATATATCTTTACTACATAGTTCTTTAACTAAATCTTTATAGCCGTGAAACGAACTTGCAGTACGAGCTAATTTTGAGGCAACTTTTGTACAAAAAATATTTTTTGGCTCTACATTTAAGTGATATTTTAACCATAGCAAATCTTGTCTTGCGTAGTGCATGATAAACAGAGTTGAAGGATTTGATAAAATTTTTATCAAGTTAGGTGCCTCGTACGTTTTTCTATTAAGTTTAACCAGGTAAAACTGTTTTGATTCAAGTCCTAACTGGACTAAAGTCAAAGGATCTCTTCCAAGCACTAATCCAAGCGCCTCATTATCAATTCCAATCATTTTTTCTTTAGACAAATCAATTTCTGATGGTAAATCATTTTCAAAAATTTTGATGTTATCCATTTTAATATATATATGTTATTTGTTTTTAATTTATATATATAAAGACACAACAATAATGTCTATTTTTTGATTATGAAAAAAATATTGATCTTTGGTGGTTCTGGTCAAATAGGGCGCCATTTAATTAGAAAGCTAACTAAAGAGAACTATTTAGTTACAGTAGTCACGAGGAATTTACATAAAAAAGGAACTGTACTTAAATTAAGTGGCAACCCAGGATATATAGAAGTTGTAGAAGGAAATATATTTGATGAAGAGCAATTAAATAATTTTTTTAAAGATAAAGATGTATGTATAAATCTTGTAGGGATTTTGTATGAAAATAAACAAAATACTTTTAAAAATATTCATGTAAATTTTCCTACAATCTTAGCAAAGAAATGTGAAGAATATAAATTAAAACAATTCATTCATATTTCTGCTTTGGGAATTGAAAAAGCCGCAGATAGCAAATATGCTTCTAGCAAACTTGAAGGTGAAAAAAATATAATAAATAATTTTTCTAAATCTACTATACTTAAACCATCTGTAATTTTTTCAGTTGATGACAATTTTAGTTGTAGGCTTTTAACATTATTAAGTTTACTACCTATTTTTCCTTTATATTATAATGGTAAAACTAAATTTTCTCCAATGCATGTTTCTGAAATGTGTGAAGTAATAAAGATTGCAATAGATAAAAATATTTGTTCAGATATTATTGAGTGTGTAGGTCCAGAAGAACTTTCATTTAAGGAAATTTTACAAAAATTATTAATTTCAATTAATAAAAAAAGATTGTTAATTCCCTTACCAATACAAATTGCAAAATTTATTGCTTTTTTCTTTGAAAAGTTTCCTAAACCTTTAATAACCAGGGATCAATTAAAAATTTTAAAATATGATAATGTTCTTTCAGGACAATATAAGTCAAATATAGATATAGGCATTGTACCAAAACTTAAATTCGATCAAGAAATATTAAAATACTCTTACATGTGGAAAGAAGGTGGCCAGTATTCTAAATAGATATGTAAAAAAATTCTAAGCTGATTTTATTTTCTTCTCAATAAATTCTGGAACTTCTTCATCTTCGCTTAAGTCCTCTTGTTTGGATTTTGTTTGGAATACAACAATTAAATGTAAGGGACAATAAGAAAATTTTTCGACTGTTTTTCTTCCACAAAATGAAGATGAACTTTCATCTGGGTGACCTTCCATGTATTTACAAGTATTTTCGTTTAACTCTTCTAAACTTAAATTTTTTGCAGGTTCAAAATTTTTATCTAAAAGCAATGAAGTAAATTTAAATTTTCTACTTTTTTTATTTAAATTTTTTTCTTTAAATTTTAAATTATTAGTAGAATGAGTTGTTGATCTTTTAATGACTTTTGCTGATAAGTTAAGCCTATGAGCTTTACCTATTACCGCGTTTCTACTTACACCACCTAAAATTTCAGCTATTTGACTAGCTGTATTACCTTTTCCCCAAAGATCTTTAAGTTTATTTACCTTTTCTTCTGTCCAGCTCATTTACTACCATATGTTGTATGCCACATTGAATTTATAACAATATAAAGGTACACATACAATTAAAATAATAACAAGAGTTATTTTTGTTTTTTTAACAATATTTTTAAAAAAAGTTTATGAATACTGACTTATGGTTGAATTAGAAAATAAATATAAGTTTGGAGAAAGAAGATTTGGTATTAATTGGGTAGGTGCTTATACCCTATATTTAAAAGAAACTTTAAGGTTTTTATCTGTTTTTGGACAAACAATTGTTGGCCCAATCGTAACTTCAATTTTATTTTTGGCAGTTATTTCCTTAGCATTAGGAAATGATAGGCCAAATGTTTTAGGCGTAACATTTATAGAATTTCTTGCACCAGGCTTGATTGCTATGCAAGTTGTTCAACAAGCTTTTTCTCATTCTTCATCTTCTTTATTAATGGGAAAAATAATGGGTAATATTGTTGATTTAATAGGGGCACCTTTGTCAGCAGCAGAGGTAACTTTTGCAGTAATATTTGCATCGGTAACAAGAGCATTAATGATTGCAATTATCTCAGTATTTATATTTTCTTTAATGATAGAAATAGAGATTAGAAACTACCTAATATTCTTTTTATATTTGTTCTTAAGTTCCTTTATAATGGGCTCAATAGGCTTTATAGCTGGTCTGTGGGCTGAAAAGTTTGATCATATGGCTACCGCTACAAATTTTATTATTGTACCCTTATCTTTTTTATCAGGAACATTTTATTCAGTAGAAAGATTGCCCAATATTTTAAATACACTTAGTCATTATAATCCTTTTTTTCATATGATTGATGGATTTAGATACTCCTTTATAAATGAAATGGATGGCTCATTCAGTTTTGGTTTAATTTATTTAGGTGCTATTTCAATAATATCATGGCTTATTGCATTTCAACTTTATAAAAAAGGTTATAAAATTAAAACATAATTAATCAAAATGAGTGCTTTAGCTAAAAATTATAACAGAAGAAAAATTGCTTTTAAAAGAGGAAAAGGAAGCTTCCTCTATTCTACTAATGGAAAAAAATATCTAGATTTTGTTCAAGGTATTGCAGTCAATTCCTTAGGACATGCCAATCCATATCTGATTAGAGCAATAAATAAACAAGCAAAAAAAGTATGGCATGTTTCAAATGCATTTATCATTCCCGAAGGAGAAAAGCTTGCCAAAAGACTTACACAAAAAACTTTTGCTGACTATGTAATATTTCAAAATAGTGGTGTAGAGGCTACTGAAGCAGCGATTAAGGTAGCAAGAAGATATTTTTATTCTATTGGAAAACCAAATAAAAATAGAATTTTATGTGTTAAAAATTCTTTTCACGGTAGAACTATTGCAGCCATTTTTGCTAGTGGAAGTAAAAAAATGACTGAAGGATTTGGACCTAAAATTGCAGGATTTGATCATTTTGTCTTTGGAAATCATAAGTCTTTAAAAAAAAAGATTACTAAAAATACAGCAGCAATTATGGTTGAACCTATAATGGGTGAGGGTGGAATTAAAGTGATACCAGACTGGTGTTTAAAAGAATTAAGAAAACTATGTAATAAAAAGAAAATTCTTTTAATATTAGATGAAGTTCAATGTGGAATTGGAAGAAGCGGAAATTTTTTTGCTTTTGAAAAATCTAAGGTAAAACCCGACATAGTTCCAATTGCTAAAGGCATTGGAGGTGGATTTCCAATAGGTGCATTATTGATGACAAAAAAAGTAGCAACAGCAATGGTTCCTGGAACTCATGGTTCTACGTTTGGTGGAAATCCATTAGCAATGACTGTAGGGAATGCGGTTTTGGATCAAATTTTTAAAAAAGGATTTCTTAAAAGTGTAAAAAAAATGTCAAAATATTTTTTTAACGAATTAATTAAGGTTAAAAATGATTATCCTAAATTAATTAAAGAAGTTAGAGGATCGGGTTTATTAATAGGTTTACAGTTTTTTAATGATCAAAGAAAATTTATACAAAAATTAGAGAATAACAAACTGCTTACAATCAGAGCTGCCGAAAATGTTATAAGAATTTTACCTCCCTTAAATGTAAAAAAATCTGAAATAAATCTTGCAGTAAAAATAATTAGAAAAGTTTGCAAAGAGTATAAATAATAATGAAAAACTTTATTAACCTAAAAGATATACCCACTAAAGATTTAAGAAGAATTTTGAATGATGCAAAAAAAAGAAAGAAGAAAAGAAAAAAATTAAGCACCCTTGATGTTGACGGGGATATGCCATTGAAAGGAAAATTGATAATTCAGATGTATGAAAAACCAAGTTCAAGAACTCGTCTGAGTTTTCATCTTTCAATAGCTCAATTGGGCGGTGGGTCAATAACTATCAAAGCAAATGAATTACACTTAGGAAAAGGAGGTGAAACTTTATCTGACACAGCTAAAATTTTGTCAACTTATGGTGATGGATTTATGCTTAGAACTAGCAGTGATAAAAAAATTGAAGATTTTAGCAAAAATTTAACTATTCCTATTATAAATTTATTGAGCCCAAGCTCTCATCCATGTCAAGTTCTTTCAGATATATTTACAGTAGAAGAAATTAAAAAAAAACCTATATCAAAGTTAAATATATGCTGGATCGGAGACTGCAACAATGTTTTAAATAGTTTAATAGCCACTTCAGTAAAATTAAAATTTAGTTTAAATGTTGGATGCCCAAAAAATTATAGACCTCCAAAGTTTGTTATGGATTGGGTTAAAAAAAATAAAAGAAAGATAAATATATTTAATAACCCAAAAAAAGCAGCAAAAAATGCAGATGTAGTATTTTCTGATAAAGTAGTTTCTTTAAATGATAAAGTTAATAAAGAAAAAAAAATTAAAGATTTTAAAAATTACAGAATAACCCCAAGTTTAATGAAAGTGACTAGACCTCAAAGTATCTTTCTACACTGTCTACCTAGAGGAAATGAAGTTTCAGACGAGGTTTTTTTAGGAAAGCAATCGAGAGTATGGCAACAAGCTCTCAATAGAGTGCACGTTCAAAAAAGTATTTTATTATATTGTTTTAATAAATTAAGGTAATGGTTTAGGATTATCGCTATTTTGATTTAGATATAAAATTACAGAAGCTCTATCTTTTTCATTTTTAAGTCCTGCAAAACCCATTTTATTACCTTTGATCCAAGCAGATGGTTTTATTAAAAAACCATTCATTTCTTCCCAACTCCATTCTTTTCCATAAGAAGATAAGGCTTTTGAATATTTATAATCTGTTATTGATCCAACTGGTCTGAACAAAACATTCCATAGCTTTGGACCTATGTTGTTTTTACCACCTTGTTTAATACTATGGCATGCCTTGCACTTCTTGTAGACCTTCTCGCCGTGTGCAACTTCTCCCATTGCTAATAAAGCCGATATATCTAAAGATGATTCAGCACTAGCTTGTGTTACTTCGCCCTCGGGAGCTTCAACTTTGTAAGCAACAATATCTTTGTCGTCTTTATCAAAAATTGTATCTGAAATTTTTCCAATACCAAAAACTACCAATATAGTTACTAGTATTGCAGCAATAATCTTATTTATTTCAAAAGAATTCATTTATATTATTTATAATTATTCATATAACATGTTAGTTATTAAAAAGCTTAAATATTTAATATATGTAATTTGCGTCTCTTAGACGCATAAATTATCTATAAATACAATGTCTAAAACAGTAATTTTAATACCATCAAGGCTCTCAGCCACAAGGTTGCCTGGAAAGCCTCTTTTAAAAATTAATGGAGTTTCAATAATTTCTCATGTTGTTAAAAAAGCTAAAGAAGCTGATATAGGCGACGTATATGTTGCAACTGAGGATAAAGAGATTCTACTCGATGTTAATCTAAACAAGGGAAAAGCAATTTTAACTAGCAATAAGCATAAAACTGGCTCTGATAGAATTTTTGAATGCTTTGAAAAATTAGATTTAAAAAATATAGATTATATAATTAATCTTCAGGGAGACGAACCCAACATTGATATAAATGATATAAAAAATCTAAATAAGTTAACTCATATTAATAAACCAGAAATAGGAACTCTAGGCTCAGAAATTAAAGATAAGAATAGTTTAAATAATGAAAATATTGTTAAAGTTATTACAGAAAGCAAAATAACAGATGTTAATTTTCCAATAGCTAAAGACTTTAAAAGAAAACTAAAAAATTTAGAATTAAATACTTATCATCATTTAGGGATATATGCTTATAAGCCCGAAGTTTTAAAAAAAATTATTAAATTAAAACAAACAAATAATGAGATTAAAAATAGATTGGAGCAACTAAGAGCAATGGAAAATAGAATAAAAATAAATGTAGCTTTGGCAAAAAATTGTCCTATAGGTATAGATACTATGGAAGATTATGTAGCTTTAAAAAAAATTTTGGAATATAAATCTTAAAATGAAAATTGCATATCAAGGAATTGCTGGAAGCTATAGCGAAAGTTGCGCAAAAGAAAAATATCCAAATTGCGAAACTATATCATGTAAAACATTTGATGAATGTTTTGAAAAAGCCAATCAAGATAACTCAGTAAAAGCAATAATACCTGAGTCAAACAAAACAACCGGAAACATTGGAGTAGAATATTTAATTTTTAAATATAGGCTAAATATCTATGCAGAACATTTTTTTCCAATTGATCATAATTTATTAGGCCTGCCCGAGTCAGAAATAACCGATATAAAAGATGTTTATTCTCATGCCCAAGCACTTAGCCAATCATCAAATTTTATTAAAAAAAATAAATTTAATGAAAATGTTAGAGCAGATACTGCTGGATCAGCCAGGTACGTTTCTGAGAGAAAAGATATTACAAAAGCTGCAATTGCATCTAAATTGAGTGCAAAGATATATAATTTAAAAATTTTAGATTCTAATGTTCAAGATGAAAAAGAAAACGTTACAAGATTTTTAATTATGCAAAAAGATATATTTCAACCTGAGTATAAAAAAAATAAATATATTACATCTTTGCTATTTAAATTAAAAAGTAAGGCAGGAGCACTTTATAGCGCTTTGGGCAGTTTTACTCTTAATGGAGTAAATTTAACAAAATTACAAAGTTTTCCTGAAAAAAATTCTTTTTCATCTTATTTTTTTTTATGTGAGCTTGATGGGCACATTGAGGAGAAAAAAGTAAAAAATTCGCTAGAAGAATTAGGACTCCATTGTGATGATATGCACGTCTTAGGTGTTTTTGAGGCTGACAAATTTAGAGACAAATAAATTATTACTTTTCTTGTGGAATAAGAATCTTTACTGTTATAATACATTTTGGAGGCTAGAGGTGATTGCTGCTTGAACCCGACCAGATCCTAACGGAAGCAATCGTAAAGACAGTTATTCAGGTTCTAGTCTCCTAATTAATTAGATTATGAATAAGAATTCAAAAGTTTTGGCACTAAAGTATCGACCAAAAACATTTAAAGATTTAATTGGTCAAGAGATTATTGCAGAAACAATTTACAACTCAATTAAACAGAATAGATCAGCTAATGCATACTTGTTTACTGGCATTAGAGGTGTTGGAAAAACAACTATTGCAAGGATTGTTGCAAAAGCTTTAAATTGTAAAAATGGTATAGAAAATTTATGCAAAGATAATTTTTGTGAAAATTGTGAAGAGATTAGCAATTCTAATCATATAGATATATTTGAACTTGATGCCGCTAGCCGGAGTTCTGTTGAAAATACAAAAGAACTGATAGAATTTTCTAGATATGCTCCAACATCATCCAAATATAAAATATATATTTTGGATGAATGTCATATGCTTAGCCGTCAGGCATGGAATAGTTTACTTAAAACTTTAGAAGAACCACCAGAATATTTAAAATTTATATTTGCCACAACAGAAATTAATAAAGTGCCGGTAACAATTGTTTCAAGGTGTCAACGATTTGATTTGTCCAGAGTAAATTCTGAAGAATTATTTAAATTTATAAAAGAAGTTAAAAATAAGGAAAATGGTAAAATAAATGACGAAGCTTTGAAATTGATTGTAAAAATATCAGAAGGCTCCGTAAGAGATGCTCTTTCTCTTCTGGATAGAGCATTGTTAAGTCAAAATGAAAATACTGATCTTGATTTAAAAACAGCACAAAAAATTTTTGGTTACTTTGATAAAAGCTATCTTATAAATTTATTTAAATTTTTATTTAAAGGAAATGAAAAAGAAGTGATAAATATTTATAGATCAATTTATAATCAAGGAGTTGAGCCAAAGATATTTTTAAATGATTTTTTAGAAATATTATATTATATCAAAAATATTTCATCCATAAGGCAAGAAGGAACCAATTTTTCTCTTAATGATAAAGAATTCAAAGATATAGATTTGATTTCAAAAGAAGTAGGTGCCGAAACTTTATTATTATTTTGGCAATTTACAATAAAAACGTTGAGCGAGTTAAATGTGGTTTCAAATCAAAATTTATCAATAGAAATGTTTTTGATAAGATTATTGTATATTAAACAAGATATAAGAATTGATAAAAAAAAAAATGAAATTCTAAATCAAGAAAAATACTCAATAGATATGAGCAAAAATGAGCAGTTTGATGTAAGTAAGGATGAGATTAATTTAGAAGCTAAAAACAAAACTATAAGCCAAATTAAAAATTTTTCTCAGGAAGAAACTTTAAACATTGAAAACAAAATCGAAGATCAACTGAATAAACTTAAGATAATAAATTTTGCAGAATTAATTAATTTATGTGATAAAAAAAAAGAAGTAAAATTAAAATATGAACTTGAGACCAATGTTAGCCTGGTAAGTTTTGCAGATCAAAAAATAGAAATATCATTTAATGACAATTTAGATAAAAATTTTGTAAAAAACTTATCTTCAAAATTATATGAATGGACTGGAAAAAGATGGATAATTGCTTTTTCCAAAGAAATTGGACAACTATCTGAAAAAATTAAAAAAAAAACTGAAAAAACTAACATGATTGAGAAAGAGAAAAGAGGGGAGCTATATAAAAAGATTAAAGATTCCATCCCTGACGCCGAATTAATTGATATAAAATTAAATAATGATGACTGATTTTACTAAAATTTTAGACAAGGCTAAAGAACTCGAAAATAAAATGAAGGAGAGCCAAGAAAAAATTAAAAATATAAATGCAACAGGTATATCGGGAGGAAATTCAGTTAAAATTACTCTTAATGGAGATGGAGAAATTATTGAAATATATATTTCTCCAGAAATTTTAAAGGAAGACAAAACTATAATTGAAGATTTAATTAAGGCAGCTCACAACAATGCTAAATCTCAACTAAAGTCCAAGACATCAGAAGAAATTTCTAAAGCAGCTGGTGGCTTTAATATTCCTGGATTTAAGTGGCCGTTATAGTAAATGCAAAACATTAACGAGATAGAAGAATTAATTAAAGTTATTTCAAAGTTACCTGGATTAGGTCCAAAATCAGCAAAAAGAATTGTTTTAAAATTGATGAATAATAAAGATGAACTCATTAAACCAATGGCAAAAGCACTAGCTGATGTTTATAAAAATATATCTAGATGTAATATTTGTGGAATTTTAAAATCTAATACTATTCAATGCAATTATAGTAATTGTGAAATTACAGGCAGCGAATATGACAAAATTTGTGTTGTCGAAAATATTTCTGACCAATGGAGTGTTGAGAGTTCTAGTATATTCAAAGGTTATTTTCATATTTTAGGTGGCACTATTTCATCTGCTGATAAAAATAAGGATGAATTATTAATTAATTCTTTAGTAGAGAGAGTAAAAATAGGCAAGATTAAAGAAGTAATTTTAGCAACAAGTGCAACTGTAGAAGGTCAAACAACTGCGTTTTATATTCAAGATAGTTTAAAAAATACTAATGTAAAAATTTCAAAACTTGCACAAGGGTTGCCAGTTGGTGGAGAGATAGAAAACTTGGATGATGGTACATTAATATCAGCTTTTAAAAATAGACAAAGTTTCAAAAAGTAAAAAAAATTAATTTTTTTTAAGAAGTCTGTTAAGATGTAGAATAGGTTCAGTGTAACCTGAAGGTTGAGTTTTTCCATGAAAAACAAGTTCACAAGCAGCTTTAAAAGAAGTTGAATTAGCAAAGTTATCTGACATTGGTATATAAGGAGAATGTCCTTTCATGCTTGGGTCTTTCAAATTTTGATTATCTACAACTTTAGCCATTTTTTTCATAATTTCTAAAACATGTTTTTTACTGCAAATGCCATGGTGTAACCAATTAGCTATGTGTTGACTACTTATTCGGCATGTAGCTCTATCTTCCATCAAGCCGATCCCATTAATATCAGGTACTTTTGAACAACCAACAGACTGATCTACCCATCTAACTACATATCCCAAAATACCTTGTGCATTATTTTTTAATTCTTTTGTAATTTCTTCTAAAGACCAATCGGGTTTTTTTGCTACTGGAATAGTTAAAAGATCAGATAGTTTTGCAGGTTTTCTTTTTGATAATTCTTTTTGTTTAGCAAACACATTAACTTCATGATAATGCAGAGCATGTAATGCAGCAGCAGTTGGAGATGGAACCCATGCACAATTAGCCCCTGATAAAGGGTGAACAATTTTTTGTTTCATCATTTCACCCATCAAATCTGGAGCGGCATACATGCCTTTACCAATCTGGCATTTACCTGAAAAACCACAATTCAAACCAATATCTACATTATTGTTTTCGTATGCTCTTATCCATTTTGATGATTTCATATCACCCTTTTTAATCATTGGTCCGACTTCCATTGATGTATGGATTTCATCTCCAGTTCTATCTAAAAAACCAGTATTTATAAAAAAAACTCTATTTTTTAAAACTCTTATACATTCCTTTAAATTAATGGATGTTCTTCTTTCTTCGTCCATAATTCCACAAAGAATTTGATTCTTTTTTAAATTTAAAACCTTTTCGACTTTTTCAAATATTAAATTAGTAAAATCACATTCTTCAGGTCCGTGCATTTTAGGCTTTACTATATAGATAGAATTAACTCTAGAATTTCCTTTTTTTTTAAAGTCATGTAAACACGCCAGAGAAGTTACAAAAGCATCAAGTATTCCTTCAGGACATTCTGACCCGTCTTTTAAAAGAATACCTGGATTTGTCATTAAATGTCCTACATTTCTATTCAACAATAAAGATCTTCCATGAAGTGTTAATTTTTTTCCTTTCGTAGAAATATAGTTTCTATCCAAATTTAACTTTCTTGATTTTTTTTTACCATTTTTAATAAATTCTACTTTTAAATCTCCCTTCATTAAGCCAAGCCAATTTTTATATCCTAGAACTTTATCCTCAGCATCTACTGCTGCGACACTATCTTCATGATCACAAATAGTAGAAATGGCAGATTCTAAAAAAATATCATGTATTTTAATTTTGTCTTGATTACCTTCAGGGTTATTGATTTCCATTTTACCATCTTGATCAAATAAAATATCAATATGCAAACCATTATTAATAAATAGCAGAGAACTAATTTTATTGAATTTTTTATTATAACCTACAAACTGATTAGGGTTTTTAAGTTTTAAATTTATTTTATTATTTTTAATTTCTGGAATTTTTTTTAAGTCTTGCCATCTTTGTTTTTTTAAAGGAACAAACTTATCCAAAAGCATTCTGGAATATTCAATTACTTTTTTTCCTCTTATCGGATTATAAGTTTTTCCTTTTACAGCACCTCTAGTTTCTGGGATTACATCCGTTCCATATAAGCTATCGTACAAACTTACCCATCTTGCGTTTGCTGCATTTAACAAAAATCTTGCATTTGATACAGGACAAACTAACTGTGGACCGCATATGCTTGATATTTCTTTATCAATATTTTTAGTTTTAATTTTAAAGTTTGGCCCAGGTTTTTTTAAATAACCAATTTTTATTAAAAATTTAGTATATTTTCTTAAATTTAATTTATCGTTTTTTTTTTCTATATGTAATGTATCAATTGCTTTTTGTAATCTTTCTCTCTTCTGCAGCAATTTTATATTTTTGGGTGCAAGCTCATGAATATATTTATCAAAGCCTGTCCAAAATTTTTTTTTATTAATTTTAGTCCCAGGTAGTAATTCTTTATTTATAAAATTTGCTAAATTTTCTGAAACTGATAAATTTTTAATTTTTAAGTATTTTTCCTTCATTGTTATTTGTTAAAATCTTTATTAGTATTCAATATAACTTTTTGAATATAAAATAGTCAATTTATAATTGATAATTTTAAAATTTTATCATTTTCTTGCCTTTTTTTGCATTATAAACAATATAAATGAATTATGAAAAATTATTTAAAATTTGAAACTGAAATCAAAAATTTAGAAGTAGAACTCGACAAACTTAAAGATCCATATAATCAAGACGGTTTATCAGAAGTTGATACTCAAAATATTTCGAAACTACAAAACGAAATAGATACTAGGCTGAAAGACATTTATTCTAACTTGGACCCTTGGCAAAAAACTCTTGTTGCTCGACACGAAGATAGACCTAAAGCAAAGTATTTTATAGATAATCTTTTTGCAGATTTTATTTCTCTATCTGGTGATAGATTTTATGGTGAAGATCAATCAGTAATATGTGGTTTCGCTAAATTTGAGAAAAAATCAGTTTTAGTAATTGGGCAAGAAAAGGGTGAAGATCTTGAAACAAGAATTGAGAGAAATTTTGGAATGATGAGGCCAGAGGGCTATAGAAAAACTATAAGACTAATGAGACTTGCAAATAAATTTAAAATTCCTGTAATTTCATTTGTAGATACTCCAGGAGCTTACCCAGGAGTTGGAGCTGAAGAAAGAGGTCAAGCTGAAGCAATTGCAAGGTCAATAGAGTGCTGCATGGAATTAACTGTACCAACAATATCTGTAATTATTGGAGAAGGTGGATCGGGAGGAGCAATTGCTTTGGCTTCTTCTAATAAAGTTTTAATGCTAGAAAACGCAATTTACTCAGTAATATCACCGGAGGGCTGTGCGACTATATTATGGAGAGATCCAAAAAAAACTTTGGAAGCATCTAAAGCAATGAAATTATCATCCAAAGATCTTTTTGATTTAAATATAATTGATGAAATTATTTTAGAACCTTTGGGAGGCGCCCATAGAGATAGAGACTTAATTATAGATAATGTAAGAAATTCAATTAGAAAAAATTTAGAATTTTTTACTGATATGAATGGCGAGGATATTTTATTACAGAGAAAAAATAAATTTTTATCAATTGGAAGAAGCAAAGGATTTATTAGTAAAGATGAAATATCTGATAAATTATCTATGAAAACTTCCTATTTTAATAAATTTGTAAAAAATTTTTCAAAATATAGAATTTATACTTTAATTTGCTTATTTATTTTAATTTTAACAATTTCTTTACTATTTTTATAAAGCACCACAACAATATTTAAATTTTTTTCCTGATTTACAGGGGCAAGGTTCATTTCTTCCAATTTTTTTATTTGCAAGTCTTTCTAAATCTTTTTTATTAAATTGTTGTTTTTTAATTTCACTTTCGTTCTGTTTATTTTGTTCAACAATTTTAAGGTTTAGAAGAACAGTAATTAAATCTGTTTTTAATTTATTTAATAAGATTTCAAACAAAGAAAAAGCTTCTTTTTTGTATTCCATTAAAGGATCTTTATTGCCATAAGATCTTAAACCTATAACTCCTCTTAACTGTTCTAAATATTGAATGTGAGATTTCCAGCTCTGGTCAATAATTTGTAACAATAATCTTTTTTCTAAATTTAATGCCTGTTCATCACCTAAAATTTGCTTTCTCTCATCTCTTTTTTTAAAAAATTTATCTTTAATTTCTTTTTCAAAATCTTCGTCATTTAAGTCTAAAAGAGATCGAATTTTATTATCTTCAAAAGAATTTCCCAAAATAGATTTTATTTGATTAGTCTGTTCACTATTTTTATCTTTTGATAAATTAATCTTTTTTAATTCTTTTAATCTAATTATAATTTCTTTTAAAAATTCATCAGAGTATTCAAAAGCATTTTTGTTACCAATTATATTATTTCTTTGCCCAAAAATAACTTTTCTTTGATCATTAAGAACATTGTCAAATTTGAGCAAAGTTTTTCTTACATCAAAATTTCTAGCTTCAACTTTCTGTTGAGCTCTTTCTAACGCTTTATTTATCCATGGATGATCAATACTTTCACCATCTTTTAGTCCAAGTTTTTCAAGAATGTTATTCATTGATTCAGAACCAAAAATCCTCATTAAGTCATCTTCAAGGCTAACAAAAAATATTGAATTTCCTTCGTCTCCTTGTCTTCCCGAACGCCCTCTTGCTTGATTATCTACTCTACGACTTTCCATTCTCTCTGTTCCAATTACAAATAAACCACCTAATGATTTAATTTCTTCTTTATTACTATTTTCTTTTAGATTTTTTCCTCCCAACTTTATATCAACGCCTCTTCCAGAAATACTTGTTGTTATAATTAATGAATTTTTTATACCTGCATTTGCAATAATATCAGCTTCCCTTTCATGGTTTTTTGCATTTAGTACCGTATGTTTTATTCCTCTTTTTTTTAATAATTCAGAATAGTGTTCTGATTTGTTTATATTTGCAGTAAAAACTAATAAAGGCTGGCCTTTTTTATTGCATTCAATTATTTTTTTTATAATTGCTTCATCTTTTTCTTTTAAGGATCTAAATATTTGATCATTTGAATCTTTCCGTATCATTTTTTTATTTGTAGGAATTATAACTACTGGAAGTCTATAAATTTCATAAAATTCTTCAGATTCTGTAGCAGCTGTTCCAGTGCATCCTGCAAGCTTAGAGTAGAGTTTAAAATAATTTTGATAAGTTATTGATGCAAGAGTTTGATTTTCATTCTGCACTTCAACTTTCTCTTTTGCTTCAATACTTTGATGAAGTCCATCACCAAATCTTCTTCCTGGCAATTGTCTTCCAGTTTGTTCATCAATAATAATTATTTGATCATCTTTAATAATATAATCTCTACCATTTAAGTATAAATAGTTAGCCCTTAAAGCTTGATTAACATGATGAACTAAATGTAGATTATCTGGATCATAAAAATTATTATTTTTAAGTATCCCAGCATTTGAAAAGATTTTTTCTATATTATCTATTCCTTGATTTGTTAGTAAGACGTTTTTATCCTTTTCATCAATTTCAAAATCTTCTTTTTTTAAATGTTTAACCAATTTATTAACTGCCAAATATAAACTTGTTTTATCCTCAACTCCCCCTGAAATAATCAATGGAGTTCTAGCCTCGTCAATTAAGCACGAGTCGATTTCATCCACAATTACATAGTTATGACCACGCTGAACCATGGATTCAAAAGAAAATTTCATATTATCTCTAAGATAATCAAACCCTAATTCACTATTTGTTGCGTAAGTAATATCACAGTTATAGTTTAATTTTCTCTCCTCATCAGTTTGATCATTATTTATATATCCAGCTGTTAAGCCCAAAAAATTGTAAATTCCCTTCATATTTTCACAATCTCTTTTTGCAAGATAATCATTAACTGTAACTATATGGACACCTTTTTTTGTTAATGCATTTAAGTAAGCAGCCAGGGTAATTGTTAATGTTTTACCTTCTCCAGTTTTCATTTCTGCTATTTTATTTTCATGTAGAACAATTCCACCCATTATTTGTACATCAAAATGACGCTCATTATTTATTCTTCTAGATGCTTCCCTTACCAATGCGAATGCCTCAGGAAGTATTTTGTCTAAAGAAACTTGATTTGCAATTTTTTCTATTAAATCTTTAGTTTTTTGTGGAAAATACTTATCTTCCAGTTTTCCTATCTGATCTTCCAAATCATTAACTTTTTTTGTAATTTTATTTAATCTATCCAGCTCTTTTTGGTTACCAGATTTAATAATTTTTGATAATAATTTTAGTGGATTGAGCATTTAATAAGTATATTGTTTTATAATTTAAATTTAAGGTTTAATATAGTAGCTAAATCAAATTTTTAAATACCATGGCAATTTATCTAAATAATTTATTTAATTCATTAAGCAAAAACTCAAAAATGCGTGATTTTCAAGACCTTGATCATCTTGATGGAGTATCTGTGTCTACAACTAGTGCAAATTTATATTCAAAAAAAAGAGATGATGTTGTTTTATTTTATTTTAGAAATGGTGCCACATATGCTTCAGTTTATACACAATCAAAATTAATTTCAGAAAATATCAAATGGAATTTAAAAATAAGTAAAAAAAAAATTAGTGCTTTATTAATAAATACTAGAAATGCAAATGCTTTTACTGGCAAAGATGGATTTAAAGGTTTAAAGATATTAGCAGAAAATCTATCTCAAGAGTTAACTCATAAGCAAAAAAATGATGAAGAAAAACCAAAAAAAATTGAACCAAATGAAATTTTATTTGCATGCACTGGAACAATAGGTGAAAATTTTCCTACAGAAAAAATTAAAAAAAGTATACCAGATTTAATAAATAAAATTAAATACACCCAAAATAAATATATATGGATTAAAGCATCCTTGGGTATCTTAACCACTGATTTAAAACCAAAACTTGCAATGGAAGAATGCTATATTGGAAGTAAATTGATAAAAATTTATGGGATTGCAAAAGGCTCTGGCATGATCTATCCAAATATGGCGACAACATTAGGTTTTATATTTACTGACGCAAGTATCTCCTCAAATATTTTAAAACAGTTATTAAAAAAGAATATAGATAAAACATTTAATGCAATATCATGTGATGGTGACACAAGCACAAATGATATGGTTTCTATATTTGCAACAGGAGAAGTTAAAAATTCAAACTTGAAAAGTATCAAAGATAATAAATTGGCTGGATTTAATTCAGCTTTATTTAAAGTTCTTTTAAATCTTGCCAAAAGAGTAGCTGCTGATGGAGAAGGAGCATCAAAATTTATAACAATTAAAGTTAAAAATTGTAAAACTGAAGAGGATGCAAAAAAAATATGTTTTTCTATTGCTAATTCTCCGCTAGTAAAAACCGCTATTGCTGGAGAAGATCCTAATTGGGGTAGAATAATTATGGCAATTGGAAAATCTAAAGTAAACTTAAACCCAAGCAAATTATCAATTAAATTTGGAAATATTTCAATAATAGAAAATGGTAAATTATCAAACACATATGAAGAAAAAAATGCTGCAAGTTATATGAAAGAAGAAAAAATAGATATTTTAATAAATTTAAATTTAGGAAAAAAAGAATTTACCTCTTATACAATGGATTTAACAAAAAAATATATTGAAATAAATTCAGACTACAGAAGCTAAGTTTATTGAAAAAAATAAATTAATAATTAAATTATAACAATGATCAAATATAAGTTATTTTGCAATAATTGTGTTAAAAATTTTGATAGTTGGTTTGGCAATTCAAAAGAATTTGAAAAATTAAAAAAAAATAAACTTTTAAGTTGTCCAAATTGTAATTCTACTAAAATTGAAAAATCATTAATGTCGCCATCAATTATTAATAATAAAAGTAAAAATAATAATTTAAATTCAAAAAAGAGTTTAGAAGTAAGAAAAAAATTAAAACAATATAAAAAATTTATCAAAAATAATTTTGATTATGTTGGAGAGAATTTTTCCTATGAAGCCAGATCAGTCCATTATAATGAAAAAAAAAGAAGTAAAGGGATTTACGGAAAGGCCTCAGTCAATGAAATTAAAGAATTGTCCGAAGAAGGAATTGAAACAGAAACAATACCCTGGATCAGTGATAATGAAAATTAAATTTTCTTGAACTGAGAAATGTAGTTTACAGATTCATCATTAGAAATTAACCACTCATTTTTAAATATGTTAAAACTGATTCCATCAGTTGTAATTAATTTTAAATTATTTTTTTTTCCTTTAAAAATAAGATCTTTGGGTTTTACAAATTTATTCCAGTCATGTGTTCCTATTGGAAGCCATTTTAAAACATATTCGGCTCCGATTATTGCAAACATATATGATTTAAGTGTTTTGTTTAAAGTAGCTACAAACATCAATCCATTTTTTTTTAATAGTAAAGAACTTTTTTTTAAAAAAAAATTTAAATCATTAACATGTTCTACAATTTCCATATTTAAAATTATATCAAACTTTTTATTTAAACTAATTTTTTCAGGAGAAGAACATAAGTAATTAATTTTTAAGTTATTTTTTTTTGAATGATAAGACGCTACATCTATATTTTTTTGAGATGCATCTATAGCTGTAACTTTAGCTCCTAGTCTACACATAGGTTCAGATAAAAGACCTCCACCACAACCAATATCTAAAAGTTCAAGATTTTTTAATGGTTGTGATTTTGAATTAATTTTGAAGTGATCTATTACCTTGTCTTTGATATATTTTATTCTTAAGGGATTAAATTTATGTAAAGGCTTGAACTTTCCTTCTATATCCCACCATTCATTGGCTATTTTTGAAAATTTTTCAATTTCTTTTTTGTTTATAGTGCTCATAAGTGATTGACAGTTGACATTACAATTAAGATGTATTTTATCAATATAATTTACTTAAAAAAAAAAATTGATCAATGAAAATTGTAGTCTTAAAATTTGGAGGAACCTCTGTTGGTTCAACTGACAGGATAAAGAAAGTTTCAAAAATAATAACTTCTTATATAAAAAAAAAATATAAGGTAATTGTCGCTCCATCAGCCATGAAAGGTGTTACAAATGATTTAATTAGAAAATCAAAAGAAATTTCAAATAATTTTATAAGTGATGAATATGATGTTTTAGTTTCTTCTGGTGAACAAATGTCATGCTCATTGATAGCAGGAAGCTTAAATCATTTGGGTTATAAATCTAGATCATGGCTAGGTTGGCAGGTACCTATTTTAACAGAGGGAGGATTTTCTAAAGCAAGAATCAAATATATTTATAAAAAAAATATAATGAAGTATTTAAAATCAGGAGGAATCCCGATTGTGGCAGGATTTCAAGGAATTAATTCTAACTCCAGAATTACCACTATCGGAAGAGGAGGAACTGATGCAAGTGCAATTATGCTTGCAAGATTTTTTAATGCTGAAAAATGTATAATTTATACTGATGTAGAAGGTGTTTATACAACAGATCCAAATACAATTAAAAAAGCAAAAAAAATAAAAGTAATTTCTTACGAAGAAATGCTTGAAATGGCATCTTTAGGTGCAAAAGTTATGCAACCACACTCTATTCAAGACGCAAGATTAAATAGGATTGATATAGATGTAAGATCATCATTTAAGCAAACATCTGGAACCTTAATTACAAAAAGAAAAAACATATTAAGTAATAAAATTATTAGGGGAGTTTCCTTTACGAAGAATGATGCTAAAATTACCTTAGTTGGAGTAAAAGATAGACCAGGTGTTGCGGCTTCTATATTTGAGCCTCTTTATATAAATTCTATTAATGTAGATATGGTTGTACAAAATATATCTTCAAATGGTCGAGAAACAGATCTAACATTTACCATTAAATCTGAGGACTCGGTTAAAACTGAAAAGTTATTAAAAAAAAATAAAAAAATAAATTTCAGGAAAATAATTGTTGATAAAAAGGTATCAAAAGTATCTATAATTGGAGTAGGAATGATTACAACACCAGGAGTCACTTATAGAATGTTTAATGCACTGGCTAAAAAAAATATAAATATTATTGTAATTTCAACTTCAGAAATTAAAATATCTGTACTATTAAATAGAAGAGATTTGAATAAAGCAGTAAATATTTTACATAAAGAATTTAGATTAGAAAAATAATTCAAAAAAATGAGTATTAGGCCTTTCAGAGATATAAAGCGGAGAAAAACAAAAGTTATCAACGTTGGAAAAGTAAAAATTGGAGGCAATAATCCAATTTCAGTTCAGTCAATGACAAATACTTTAACTAAAAATGTAAAAGAAACTTTAAATCAAATTAATAATATCTCAGAAGTAGGTGGAGATATTATAAGAGTTTCTTGTCCTGACGAAGCATCTACTGATGCTCTAAAAGAAATTACTAAACATTCTCCAATTCCAGTGGTTGCTGATATTCATTTTCATTTTAAAAGAGCTATAGAGGCTGCAGAAAATGGAGCTGACTGTTTAAGAATTAATCCAGGAAATATTGGTGAAAAAAATAAAATTACCCAAGTTATTTCAGCAGCAAAAAATAATAATTGTTCTGTAAGAATTGGCGTTAATTCTGGCTCATTAGAAAAGGATATTTTGGAAAAATATAGAGAGCCTTGTCCCGAAGCTCTAGTAGAGAGCGCTATTAGAAATATAAAAATTTTAGAAGATTTAGATTTTTTTAATTTTAAAGTAAGTGTAAAGTCTTCAGATGTATTTTTATCAATAAAAGCATATAAAGAACTTTCAAAAGTTATAGATTATCCTCTTCACTTAGGAATTACAGAAGCAGGAAGTTTTATTCCTGGAAGTATAAAATCTTCTATTGGTCTAGGAAATTTATTATTAGAGGGAATTGGTGATACCATAAGGGTTTCTCTTTCTGACGATCCAGTTGAAGAAATAAAAATAGGTAATGAAATTTTAAAATCATTGAACCTTAAAAATAGAGGAGTAAAAATAATATCTTGCCCCTCATGTGCCAGGCAAGGCTTTCAAGTTATAGATACAGTTAAAATTTTAGAAGAAAAGTTATCCCATATTAAAACACCAATAACTTTATCAATTATAGGGTGCGTTGTTAACGGCCCAGGAGAGGCAGCACTAACGGACATCGGTATAACCGGGGGTGGTCAAAATAGCAATATGCTTTATTTAAAAGGAGTTCAAACAGAAAAAATTGGAAATAAAGATATTATTTCAAAGGTCGTTGAATTAGTTGAAAAAAAAGCAGAAGAAATAAATATAAAAAAAAATGATACCAGTAAAAAAAGTTGAAGAATTAGTTTTGAGACATAAAAGTCTTGAAAGCGAATTATCTTCTGGAAGTATTGATAAAAAATTATTTGCTTCAAAATCAAAAGAATATTCTGATATTAATGAGGTTATTAATCACGCTAAAAAATATATTGAATTTGAAAAAAATAAAATAGATTTAGAAAAAATAATTAATGATAGTAGTAGTGAAAAAGAAATTAGAGAACTAGCAGAATTAGAATTAAGTGAATTATTAAAAAATAACGAATTAATTGAAAAAAAAATAAAATTATTTTTACTTCCCAAAGATGATGCTGATGCAAAAAATGCAATAATTGAAATTAGAGCAGGTACAGGTGGTCTAGAGGCCAGCCTTTTTGCTTCAGATTTATTTAAAATGTATGAAAAAGTTTGTCATAAAAAAAAGTGGATTTTAGAAGTTATTAGCATCTCTAAAAGTGAAGCTGGTGGATTAAAAGAAGTTATAGGAAACATAAAAGGAAAAAATATTTATTCATTATTAAAATATGAAAGTGGTGTTCATCGTGTTCAGAGAGTGCCAGATACCGAAACGCAAGGAAGAGTTCATACATCGGCAGCTACTGTAGCAGTGTTACCAGAAGCTGAAGAGGTGGATGTAAAAATTGAAGAAAAAGATTTAAGAATTGATGTGTTTAGAAGTAGCGGACCTGGTGGGCAAAGTGTAAATACGACAGACTCTGCAGTTAGAATAACACATATTCCAACAGGTATCGTTGTTAGTCAACAAGATGAAAAATCTCAAATTAGAAATAGAGAAAAAGGTTTAAGAATTCTTAGATCAAGAATATATGAATACGAAAGACAGAAGTTAGATGAAGCGAGATCTAAGGATAGAAAAAGTAAAATTGGCACCGGCGATAGATCGGAAAGAATAAGAACGTATAATTTTCCTCAAGGTAGAGTTACTGATCATAGAATAAATTTTACCTTACACAAGCTTGAAGAATTTATGCAGGGAGAGATATTTGAAGAAATGATAGAAAATTTAACTCTACACGCTCAAGAAGAAGAATTAAAAAAATTAAATTAAAATGAATTACCAAGAAATTCTTTTTGAAGGAGCAAAAATATTAAAATTTAATAATATAAAGTCTTTTAATTTAGATAGCGAAATATTGCTCTCATCAATATTAAAAGTTGATAGATCGCATTTAATTTTAAATTTAGAAAAAAAAATTAAAGATAATGAGTCAAAAATTTTTTTTAATTGTATTGAAAGAAGAAAAAAAAATGAGCCCATTGCTTATATTACTGGTTATAAAGAATTTTGGAAAAATAAATTTAAAGTTAATAGTAACGTATTGATTCCTAGACCAGATTCAGAAACTTTAGTAGAGCAAGTTTTAAGTGAAATTAGTACTAATTCTAAAAAGAAAATATTAGATATAGGCACTGGATCTGGATGTATTATTATTTCAATCTTAAATGATAGAAAAAAATGTACCGGTGTTGGAATTGATATTTCAAAAAATGCAATAAAATTGGCAAAATATAATGCAAAAATACAACACCTTAAAAATAGAATTAAGTTTTTTAATACAAATATTGACAATTTTAAATTAGATAAATATGATTTTATTGTTTCTAATCCTCCATATATAAAGTTTAAAGAAATTAACTATTTGGATAGAGATATAAGATACTACGAGCCAAAAATTGCTTTAAGCGGGGGAATAGATGGTTTATCTAAGATAAGGTTAGTAGTTAATAAAAGTTCAAATTTGATAAAGAAAAGTGGAAAATTATTTTTGGAAATAGGATCAACCCAAGCAAGCGAAGTTTTAAAAATACTGCAATTATATGGTTTTTATAACAATAGAGTTATTAAAGATTTGGCAAAAAAAAATAGATGTATAATTTCAACAAAAATATAGATGAGAATTTAAATTAATTCATGCGAAATTTTAGAAATAATTTTAGAAGAAGTAGATATAAAAATCATTCAGATAGAAATAACCATAAAAATGAAAATGGAAGCAAAATGCTTAATGATTTACACAACGGATCAAACTTTATTAGAAAGAATGCAAGTAGAAATAATCATAACGCATCTAAATTAGTGGAAAAATATTCTAATTTAGCCATAGAAGCCCTATCAAATGGTGACAAAATTCTTTCAGAAAACTATTATCAACATGCAGAACATTTTATAAGAGTTCTTGGAGAGAAATCTTTGATTTCAAATAAGAAACAAAATTCTGAAGAAGAAGCTAAGAATGGTTTAATTGATGAAAAGTCAGATAAAGATCAAGCCAATAAAAATGAGTCTGATCAGAAATCAGAAGCTATAGTATCTATAGAGAACTAATTAATTTAGATTTCAAAACATTTATTTTAATTTTGCTTACCTCAAAAAGCTTTCTTTCATTTCCTTTTAGTATTTTTCCCGATGGTAACTTTAATGTTTGTGAATTAACTTTTTTTCCATTAATAATAACTTCGTAGTGCAAATGTGGTCCAGTAGACATACCTGTAGATCCTACATACCCAATTATTTGACCTTGAGTAACTTTTTTTCCTTCTTTAATACCTCTTGCAAAGTTTTTTAGATGTGCATAAACAGTAGAGTAAGTAGAGTTATGTTTAATTTTTATACAATTTCCACCACCACCGCACCATCTTGCTCTAACAATTTTTCCATCGCCAGAAGCCATTATAGGAGTTCCTTCTGGAGCAGCAAAATCTGTTCCACGATGCATTTTATTATATCCTAGTATTGGGTGTTTTCGCATTCCAAAACTCGATGACAACCTTGCTCCATTAATTGGAGTTTTCATCAAACTTTTTCTTACGCTTTTTCCAGCTGCATCAAAATGTTCGTTGCCATCTTTGGTTTTAAAAATATATAAATCGTTCTCATTACCCTGCAAAATTAAATTGGCATATATGATATTACCAGTCTCAATAACTTTATTATTTTGATCTAAAAAAGTTTCGTAAATTATCTGAAAACTATCATTTTTCCAAATATCTCTTTGGAAGTCTACTTGAAATCCATATATCCTAGCAAACTCAATTATTATATTTGGTTTAATTCCCATGTTTATTGCACTTGAATATAAACTATTTGAAATTACTGTTTCTTTGTAAACTAAGACTTTTGTTAGACTTTTATTTAATTCTTTATATTCAAATTTATCTAGATTCTCTATACGATTAAAATGAGAATATTTTGTTTTTGACTGCTCAACTTTCATTTCAACTATTTTTACTGGTTTAGAGTTATCTAGCTTAAATGTAATTTTTTGACCTTGATATAAACTATTTATAAATTTAAATTTTGAGAAACTTTTAATTGCAAGTTTTTTTTCTTCTAAAGGTAAATTTAATTGATTTATAATTTTTTCAAATGTGTCTCCTTTTTTAACTTTAAAGTCTATATAATTAAATTTTGGATTTAAATTTTTAATAACTAAATTTATTGTTTTTTTTAAATAAGAATTATCTAATAAATTATTTAATTTATCTGTATTATCTTTTTTATATATGGAATAAAAATTCGTTATTAGAATCGTAAAAAATATTATTGAAACTAAAACTATCTGATAAAGATTATTTTTTATTATTTTATTTAAACCTATTTTAACCATGACAGTAGAAATAGCAAAAAAACATTGGTTTTTGTATGTTTTTTAACTCTTTTTTCAAATCTAATTACTTGATTTCCTATTTATTTATACTATAAGCGTCACACTCAACATAGAAAAGTTGTTTATTATTAGGCTTAATTAAGCCTAATTAGCTATTTTATTAGTAAAAATTTAAGAAGAGAAGTGTGGACGGTTAAGGTTACCAAAATTTGTCGTACACACTTCAAAATTATATAAATTTTATTCTTAGAATTTATATAGAAGCTAGTGTGCGCCGTTTTTAAACTTGAGAGTTTGATCATGGCTCAGAACGTACGCTGGCGGCACGCCTAATACATGCAAGTCGAACGAAGTAGCAATACTTAGTGGCAGACGGGTGAGTAACATGTGGGTATCTTCCCTTTGGTGAGGAATAACACGAGGAAACTTGTGCTAATACCTCATAAGTCTTTACGGAGAAAGCTTTATGCGCCAATGGATGAGCCCGCACTTGATTAGTTTGTTGGTGGGGTAATGGCCTACCAAGACAATGATCAATAGCTGATTTGAGAGGATGATCAGCCACATTGGGACTGAGACACGGCCCAAACTCCTACGGGAGGCAGCAGTAGGGAATCTTGCACAATGGAGGAAACTCTGATGCAGCGATGCCGCGTGAGTGAAGAAGGCCTTTGGGTTGTAAAGCTCTTTCGTCGGGGAAGAAAATGACTGTACCCGAATAAGAAGGTCCGGCTAACTTCGTGCCAGCAGCCGCGGTAATACGAAGGGACCTAGCGTAGTTCGGAATTACTGGGCTTAAAGAGTTCGTAGGTGGTTAAAAAAGTTGGTGGTGAAAGCCCAGAGCTTAACTCTGGAACGGCCATCAAAACTTTTTAGCTAGAGTATGATAGAGGAAAGCAGAATTTCTAGTGTAGAGGTGAAATTCGTAGATATTAGAAAGAATACCAATTGCGAAGGCAGCTTTCTGGATCATTACTGACACTGAGGAACGAAAGCATGGGTAGCGAAGAGGATTAGATACCCTCGTAGTCCATGCTGTAAACGATGTGTGTTAGATGTTGGAAATTTATTTTCAGTATCGCAGCGAAAGCAATAAACACACCGCCTGGGGAGTACGACCGCAAGGTTAAAACTCAAATGAATTGACGGGGACCCGCACAAGTAGTGGAGCATGTGGTTTAATTCGAAGATACGCGCAGAACCTTACCAACACTTGACATGTTCGTCGCGACTCTAAGAGATTAGAGTTTTCGGTTCGGCCGGACGAAACACAGGTGCTGCATGGCTGTCGTCAGCTCGTGTCGTGAGATGTTGGGTTAAGTCCCGCAACGAGCGCAACCCTCACTTTTAGTTGCCATCATTAAGTTGGGCACTCTGAAAGAACTGCCAGTGATAAGCTGGAGGAAGGCGAGGATGACGTCAAGTCCTCATGGCCCTTACGTGTTGGGCTACACACGTGCTACAATGGCATTTACAATAGGAAGCAAGATGGCGACATCAAGCAAATCCTAAAAAAATGCCTCAGTTCGGATTGTACTCTGCAACTCGAGTACATGAAGCTGGAATTACTAGTAATCGCGGATCAGCGCGCCGCGGTGAATACGTTCCCGGGTCTTGTACACACCGCCCGTCACACCATGGGAGTTGGTTCTACCTTAAGGCAAAGATTAAAACCTTTGACCACGGTATAGTCAGCGACTGGGGTGAAGTCGTAACAAGGTAGCCGTAGGGGAACCTGCGGCTGGATTACCTCCTTTCTAAGGATGATTAAGGATTTTTTCTTAATCTAAATATTTAACAGGTTAATGTTGACCGTCCTCATTTCTCTTCTTAATTTAAAGTGTTTCTCTTTATCTGCATTAGGGCCGGTAGCTCAGTTGGTTAGAGCACACCCTTGATAAGGGTGGGGTCGAAAGTTCGAGTCTTTCTCGGCCCACCAATTCTAAGGGGGATTAGCTCAGCTGGGAGAGCGCCTGATTTGCATTCAGGAGGTCAGCGGTTCGATCCCGCTATCCTCCACCAGAAACACTTAGTTATTTAATTTGTAAATATTTTTATATTATCAATATCTATATCCGATTGTTCGAATAGATGAACAATCATGAATGTTCGAATAGATGAACATTCCAACAAAATTTGATTCAACACAGAATTTTTTTCTGTGCATAAATCAAGCGTTTAAGGGCGTGTGGCGGATGCCTTGGCACTGAAAGCCGATGAAGGACGTGGTATACTGCGATAAGTTACGGGGAGCTGTATGCAAGTTTTGATCCGTAAATTTCCGAATGGGGAAACCCACCACTTTATGTGGTACTTTAAACTGAATTCATAGGTTTAAAGAGACAACCTGGAGAACTGAAACATCTAAGTAACCAGAGGAAAAGAAATCAATTGAGATTCCGTTAGTAGTGGCGAGCGAAACCGGAATAGGTCTGTAGATTTGTTAAAAAAATTTGAATAGTTTGGAAAAGCTAACCAAAGAGGGTGATAGTCCCGTATGAGTAATGTTTAACAAGTTTCTTGAGTAAAGCGGGACACGTGAAATCCTGCTCGAATATAGGGGGACCACCCTCTAAACCTAAATACTCTTCAGTGACCGATAGTGAACTAGTACCGTGAGGGAAAGGTGAAAAGAACCCCTATTAGGGGAGTGAAATAGAACCTGAAACCGCATGCCTACAATCAGTCGAAGCTCTTTTTAGAGTGACGGCGTACCTTTTGTATAATGGGTCAGTGACTTAATTTATTAAGCAAGCTTAAGCCATCTAGGTGTAGGCGCAGCGAAAGCAAGTCTTAATAGGGCGATTAGTTTAATGAATTAGACCCGAAAACGAATGAGCTTACCATGAGCAGGTTGAACGCAAGGTAACACTTGCCGGAGGACCGAACCAGTTGACGTTGAAAAGTCTTTGGATGACTTGTGGTAAGGGGTGAAAGGCCAACCAAATTCGTAGATAGCTGGTTTTCCGCGAAAACTATTTAGGTAGTGCGATGAATAAATATGCGTTTAGAGGTAGAGCACTAAATGGGCTAGGGGGAAGAGATTCTTACCAAACCTAATAAAACTCCGAATGCTAAACGTAGTTCTTCATCAGACAGACTGTGGGTGCTAAGGTCCATGGTCGAGAGGGAAAGAGCCCAGACCACCAGATAAGGTCCCAAAATTGTGATTAAGTGTGAAAGGATGTGGAAATTCCTTAACAGCCGGGAGGTTGGCTTAGAAGCAGCCATCCTTTAAAGATAGCGTAACAGCTCACCGGTCTAATAGAGTTTCTGCGCCGAAGATGTAACGGGGCTAAAATCACATACCGAATCTGTGGGTTTATAAAACTTTCGAGTTTTATAAGCGGTAGCGGAACGTTCTGTAAGCCTGTGAAGGGATACTCGTGAGAGATCCTGGAGGTATCAGAAGTGCGAATGCTGACATGAGTAACGATAAACGAAGTGAAAAACTTCGTCGCCGAAAATCCAAGGGTTTCTGCGCAAGGTTAATCCGCGCAGAGTTAGTCGGCACCTAAGGCGAGGGCGAAAGCCGTAGTCGATGGAAACAAGGTTAATATTCCTTGACCAGATGGAAGTGACGGATTTTGTAAGTTGTGAGTTCTTAATGGATTGAACTTGCTGCGAAAAAGTCCCAGGAAATAGCTCCATCATTAGACCGTACCCTAAACCGACACAGGTGGATTAATAGAGTATATTTAGGCGCTTGAGAGAATGATGTTGAAGGAACTCGGCAAAATGCTTCTGTAACTTCGGAATAAAGAAGACCTTTTATTGGGCAACCATTAAGAGGTGGCACAAGCCAGGGAGAAGCGACTGTTTATCAAAAACACAGGGCTCTGCTAACACGTAAGTGGATGTATAGGGTCTGACGCCTGCCCGGTGCTGGAAGGTTAATGCGATGGGTGCAAGCTCATTTCTGAAGCCCCAGTAAACGGCGGCCGTAACTATAACGGTCCTAAGGTAGCGAAATTCCTTGTCGGGTAAGTTCCGACCTGCATGAATGGCGTAACGATTTCTCCGCTGTCTCCAACATCAACTCAGTGAAATTGAATTCTCCGTGAAGATGCGGAGTTCGCGTAGTTAGACGGAAAGACCCCGTGCACCTTTACTGCAACTTTACATTGGTGTTAGGAAAAACATATTTAGCATAGGAGGGAGACATTGAAGCAAGAGCGTCAGCTTTTGTGGAGTCGACAGTGAAATACCTCTTTTGTTTTTCTTGATATCTAACTGATTGCCGTTATCCGGCATCAAGACATTGTATGGTGGGTAGTTTGACTGGGGCGGTCGCCTCCCAAATAGTAACGGAGGCGTGCGAAGGTAAGCTCAGAACGGTCAGAAATCGTTCGTAGAGTGCAATGGCATAAGCTTGCCTGACTGTGAGACTGACAAGTCGAGCAGAGACGAAAGTCGGTCATAGTGATCCGGTGGTTCTGAGTGGAAGGGCCATCGCTCAACGGATAAAAGGTACGCCGGGGATAACAGGCTGATACTGCCCAAGAGCTCATATCGACGGCAGTGTTTGGCACCTCGATGTCGGCTCATCACATCCTGGGGCTGGAGCAGGTCCCAAGGGTTTGGCTGTTCGCCAATTAAAGTGGTACGTGAGCTGGGTTCAGAACGTCGTGAGACAGTTCGGTCCCTATCTGCTATGCGTGTAGAAGAATTGAGAGGAGTTGACCCTAGTACGAGAGGACCGGGTTGAACATACCACTGGTGGACCGGTTGTAGCGCCAGCTGCAGTGCCGGGTAGCTAAGTATGGACGAGATAACTGCTGAAAGCATCTAAGCGGGAAACTCACCTCAAAACTAGTTCTTCCTATAGAGCCGTGGTAGACCACCACGTTGATAGGCCGGGTGTGGAAGTGCGGTAACGCATGTAGCTGACCGGTACTAATAGCTCAATTGGCTTGATTTATGCACTGAAAAAAATTTTTAAAACTTTTAATTGTTGTTTGTTACTAAAAAAACACAGGCAATCAAACTTAATATTGTAATTAAATTTCTGAATTTTTCCTTATTTATGTATTTTATTAAATAGTTACCTAAAAATACAGCTAAAGGTAATGAAACTAAAATAAACATATAATCAAAATTATTTTGATTAAAATTAAACAAATAGTTAAAAATTAAAAACTGAAAAAGAGCCAAAAAAAAATAGAAAAAAGTTATACTATATCTAGAATTATTTTTTTCTAGATGTGATGACATAAATAAAGATAATAAAGTACCACCTGAATTTGTTAGTCCGTGTACAACACCAATTAGTGATAAAAAAATAATTCTAATTTTATTATTTACGTTTAATATAAGTTTCTTAATTTTAGTTAATATAATTGATACGATTATTATGAACGAAACTAAATATTTAAAATTTATTGTATCTTGAAAAATCTCCATAAGATACAGACCAACAAAAATTGAAGGAAGACAAACAAAAAAAAATAAACGTTTGGTATTTGAATTTATTTTCATTTTCAATTTTTTTTTATTAAATTTAAAAAAAATTAAGTTTAATAAACTAGTTAAAATCGAAATTGGCAACAGTATTGACAAGATATCAATTATATTAAAATTTAATATTAGTAAAAATGGAGTTCCAATAACTAAAATTCCCACCCCAACCACTGACTGCACTATAACTAAAAAAAATAGTACTAAAAAAATAAAATTAATGTCAGCCATTTAATATTTGTTAAATTAGTCCGTATAGGTTCTTATTGTATTTTTTTGAAAATAAAACTAATTCTTTGAAAATTTTTGGATTCACTTTATTTTTTATAAATTTTAGTTTATTAGCACGTTCTTTATTTTTAATTTTTTTAGGCAATCTTTCTTTTTTAATAAAATTAAATGTTTTTTTACTAAAGTTTGTATTTAAATATTTTGATATATTTAGAATTTCTTTATTAGTTTCCTCTACAATTTTTTCATAAGTAGTAAGGTAAATTTTTTTTTTATTATTAATTTTTTTATATTCCTTTATAGATTTCTTGGTTAGCAAAATTACATAGTATATTGACCTTTCACAATTGTTCATATGGATGAACTTTTTTGAAAAATTATAAAGATACCAAGGATAAGGTTTTTTGTTTTTTTTTAGCAATAATGTAAATACCCTTGGATCATTTCCAAACCTGTTGCCCAAGCCTCTTTTATACCATGAGTAAACTAGATCTATTGGATTTCTAAAGATTTGAATAAGTTTAACGCTAAGTTTTAATTTTGAAAAAATACTATAGTTTACCATTATATCGTGAGTTATAAAAGGAAGTATAAGTTTTCTTTTTTTAATTCTCTCTAAAACAAGATCTCCTTCTTTCATTTTAAGTCTTTTTTTATAAACTTTTGGATCAAAATAATTTGGTATTCCAGTTCTATCAGTTGCTCTAAAATTAACATTCCTAGATATCATTTTATTGTAGATTAGCTGATTAATGTAATTACAGAGGTAACTTTTAGCAAAATCAAAAGTACATTTTTTCAGTTTTAAGGCTGGTAAAAAATGCTCAAAGGTTTCTCCAAATTCAATACTTTCCATTCTATTTAACGAGGATACAATTGCTCCAGTCATTAGTTTTCCAGTTCTAGGTATTCCATCAATAAAAACGATATTCTTTGCTAATGGTTCCATGTAAAAATATTTATTTTTTTTCATCTTATCTAAAAATTATAAACTAGTTTTTCGGTATTTTTTAAAAACCTTAATTGACTTTTTTAAAAATTTTACACATTCAATTGGGTTTTCTCCTATCGCAGTTTCTGCAGCCAAAACTAAACCAGACGCTCCTTGTTTCAGAGTTGAAAAGACGTCGTTACTTTCGGCTCTAGTAGGTTCATTATTTTTGATCATGTTTTCCAATAAATTGGTGGCTACGTAAACTGGTGTATTATTTTTTTTACCATTGCTAATAATTTTTTCTTGAATTACAGGAATTTCTTCTATCGGAATATATCTAGACAAGTCTCCCCTATCAATTAATAGAGCACTTGATCTTTGCGATATTTTTTTTATATCTTTAAGTGCTTTTTTTGTTTCTATCTTAGAAATTATAAAATTTTTAGATTTAATCAATTCTTTAACTTCATCGACATCTCTATAGCTATTTACAAATGAAATAGCGTAATATCTAACATCCATCTTTTTTCCTAAATTTAATGCAAAAATATCTTTTTTTGTTAAGGCAGGTAAATTTATATTTTTATCTAAGTGAACACCTTTATTTGATTCTAATAAACCACTTTTAATAACTTTGCATAGTAAGTAATTTTTTTTAGAATTTTTAGTTAATACTTTTAATTTTAAATTATTAAAACCTATTTCCATTTTAGAATTTCTACTTAAAGAAAACAGATTAAATTTTGGGTATAAGTTTATTATTGTATTATCACTTAGTGCTTCATTATTTGAAACTTTTACATTTATATCTTTTTTTAAATGATATTTTTTTTTAGTTTTTGTTGTTCTGAGTTGTGCTCCTTCGGTATCTAAACAAATATTTTTAATCTTATTTTTTTTTAAATATAAAATTTTATTTTTAATATCATTTTTATTTGTATGAGATAAATTAATTCTAAAAACATTAACTTTTGCTTTTTTAAGTGAATTAAGCGTCTTTTTTTTAAATGACGAAGGTCCTAAAGTACAAATAATTTTTATATTATTCATTTTGTATAAATTTTTTTTCTTATTTTAGTAGCCGATATATTTTCTAATACTTTTGATAATTTAACTTTTCTAAATTTGTATCCAACTTTCCTACCACAAACAACTTCAGAAACAACTGGGATTTTAATAATTTTGAATTTACCCCTATAATTTCTCAAACTAGATAAAATTTTTTTTTTTACATAATTAAATTTAAATGGATTTTTTTTATTTATTCCATAACTATCCATAACTAATATTGTTACTTGTCCATTTTTTTTTAAAATATTTAAAAATACATTTTTATGTCCATCGTGAAATGGTTGGAATCTTCCAATAAAAACTGCTGATTTTTTTTTCCAATCAAATTTTTTTATCATATTTTTTTCAAAATTTTTTTTATACAACTTTGTAAATTATTTTTTTCTGTATTAATTGTTATTTTATTATAATTTGATTTTTCATAGACAATTCTAGAATTAAATCCAATTAAATTTTTTAATATATTTTTTCTAGCAAGTGCGTAAAGTCCTTTGGGATCTCTTTTTAATAATTCTTTTTTGCTACAGTGGACATAAATTTCAAAATAATTTTCCCCAAAAATTCTTTTTGCTTTGTATCTAGTGCTAGAAAGAGGTGATATGACTGAAACTATAATATAATCATATTTTTTTTGGATTTTTGAAATATATTTAATTATTGATAAATTATTCTCAAATATATTTTTCCTTGTAAAATTTTTTAAATTTTTTTTTTTCTTTCTGAATAAGTCACCGTCAACAATTTTAGTTTTATAATTAAATTTTAAAAGTTTTTTATTTAGTAATTTTGACAATGTGGATTTTCCTGATCCCGAAAGTCCAGTAAACCATATAATTTTTTTTAACATAAATATTAATTAAAATTTTTAAGATCTTTAGTTTTTTTAATTTTAAAAAACTTTTCTATGTTTATTAGATTTGAATTGTTATTTTTTAGTTGATATTCAAAAGATTTATAGAAATTTCCTTTGTATTTATTGTGTTTTTTTAAAAGTTTTAAAGATTGTTTCCAAAATTTTTTCCTATCATATTTCATTTTAATATCGGAGTAATAAATTGATGGAATTTCAGCTTTTCCCAAAAAATTAAAAACATACCAGAAAACTTTACTTCTATCTTGTTGCTCTTTAGTTAAAGGTTTTATATTTTTTATATTTGAAAGTATTTTAAAGTATTTGATTTGAGTTTTAGGTTCTAAATTAAAACCCAGGCCGTAGTAAGAAGAGTCTCCACAAACTACCGTAGGGATTCCAAGGACAGGATATTGATAACCGGGTGTTCCGTGAGAGGTAACTGCAACAGATATAAATTTATAAAAATTTTTTACTTCATATTTTTCTGGAAATAATCTTACATTTTTATCATTATCTTGAACCATTTCTTTAAAAATAGTTCTTGTATTTATTTTTGAATTATAAATTTTTTCGCTAGGATGTGGTTTTATTATCCAATTTACATTTTTAATTTTTTTAATTTTTTTTAATGTTTTTATAAACCAGTCTTTATCGTCTAAGAACAAGTTCCATTTATTATTAAAATTTCCATCAGTCAGTTCGTGTGCGAAAATAAGTACTAAAGGTTTATTAATTTCCCAATTGAAATAATCACATAATTCTTTTTTGCTTCTAAAAATTTTTTTCTTTTTTAATTTTATATTTAACAATCTGTCTTCATTACCAATTTTTTTTTTAAGGCTAAAATTTATTCTTTTATTTGCTTGTTGCAACAAAACATGTTTATAATTTTTAAATAAATATTTGATTAATTTTTTATTATAGCCAGATCTATTGGAGTTTTTTTCACTAAAATTTTTATAATTTCTAATAGATACTTTTTTAACACCAAATCTTGCTATCACTTTGGCTTTTTTCAGTAAAGCATTTTGAAATAAAATCCTATTTGGTATAAATTGATGTTCAGCTTGTACCCAATAAGAAATTCTTACATTTTTAAAAATTTTTTTAAATTGATTATCATAAAGTAATGCATCGGAAAAATATTTAAAAAAAGGAGCGCTAATTTTTTTTGGGCCAGGAATCTTTTTATTTCTTACATAGTGTTCATAAACGTTTTTACCTATTTCAATTTTATTAGATTTATAATTTACTAACCATTTTATAGATCTACTAAATCCTATAATCCTGATCGCTTTAATATAAAAAAAAAATCTTAAAAAAAAATTTCCACGATTTAATTTTAAAACTGAATTAATATTAAAACTTTTCATAATACTTTCAGCTATAATATCTCCCTCCCTTACAATTCCTATGCATTCAAGGTTATAAATTTCTCTTAATTTGTTAGCGATAATACAGTTGGGCAATGTATAAAGTGGATGATTAATTAAACTTTCAACGATAATTTTATCTTTTTTTGAATAATTTTTTATAATATTTTTATTATTAATATTTGAATTGATTTGTAAAAAATTATTTAGATATTTATTTTTGAATGTTATTTTTCCTTTAAAATAAGGTATTAACTTAAGTTGTTTAAAAAAATTAACTAAATTTATAAAGTTGATTTTTACTTGTTTTATTTCTATTAAAAAAAAATAGATAATTAAAAAAATTGTTTTATCTATATTTTTTAACATTCTGAAGAAATTTATACTTTTTGAAACTAATTTATTTACATTTACACTTAAATCAAGTAGTTTGTTCAATAATTGAACAAATATGAAAGACAGAGAAGATCACTTCGATATACTAAGAAAAATAAGTAAAAAAACTTATTTAAATCAAAGACTTTTGGCTCGTGATTTAGGTTTCAGCCTAGGAAAGCTTAACTATTGTCTAAATGAGTTAAAAAAAAAGGGACTAATTAAGCTACACAACTTTAGAAAAAATCCCAATAGATTCAATCGCCTATCAAAAAATAATTATTTTTATATTTTAACTACTAAAGGGATAACTCAAAAAACAAATTTGACAATCAATTTTATGAAAAAAAAAATGAAAGAGTATGATGAACTTAAAAGGGAATTAAATAATAAAAAATGACCAAAAAAATATTAATTACTGGAGCAGCAGGCTTCATAGGATCGCATTTGGTTGAAAGACTATTTAAAGATGGGTATGATCTTAAATTACTCTTGCCCTATAATGTAGATAATTCCTGGGGCTGGATAGATACACTCGATAATGAAATAAAAAATAATGTGGAAATAATTTGTGGTGATGTATGTGATCAAGATTTGGTCAGAAAAATTACAAAAGATGTAAATATTATCTTTCACTTGGCAGCATTGATTTCTATCCCTTATTCTTATGTTTCTCCTAGAAGTTATATTTCAACAAATGTTATAGGGACTTTAAATCTATTAGAAACATTAAAAAATTCACAGATTGAACTTTTTGTAAATACGTCAACTAGCGAGGTGTACGGAAGTGCTCAATATTCTCCAATCGATGAAAGTCATCCACTTAATGCCCAATCACCTTATGCTGCAACCAAGATATCAGCTGATCAATTATGTTTGTCATATTATAGATCTTTCGACCTGCCGATATCAATTATAAGACCTTTCAACACTTTTGGACCCAGACAATCTCTAAGAGCTGCAATTCCAACAATTATTTCACAAGCTTTAGAAAAGAAAACGAAGATAAAGATGGGAAATATTAGTACTAAGAGAGATTTTTCTTATGTTACCGATACTGTTTCAGGTTTTAAACATTGTATTGGCAATGAAAAATGTTTGGGAGAAACAATTAATCTCGGTACTGGAATAGCATTTACAATTGAGGATACCATAAAATATATATCTGAATTAACTAATATAGATATAATTGTAGAAGTTGATAAAAATAGATTGAGACCAGAAAAAAGTGAAGTCAATCATCTACTTTCTAAAAATCAAAAAGCGAAAGAAATTTTGAATTGGAAGCCAGAGTTTTCAAACGAAAAGGGTTTTAAATTAGGTCTTCAAAAGACAATTGATTGGTTTAAAAAACCTGAAAATCTAAAATTATATAAATCAAATATTTACAATCTTTAATGTTAAAAAAAAAAGTTCTTTTTTTTACTGGTAGTAGAGCAGACTATGGAATCCTAAAACCTCTAATTGTTGAATTAAAAAAGAAAAACCCTTTGGAAGTAAAACTAGCAGCTGCTGGCCAACATTTTTCAAAAACTTTTGGATATACACATAAGCACATTAGCAGAGATGGTATAAAAATTAATTACAAGTCAAAAATTAAATTAGAGAATACAGACTTAAAAAATATTATTAATTATTTGTCTATATCACTTAAAGATTATCACAATATATTAAAAAAAAATAAACCATCATTAGTAATAATTTTAGGAGATAGATATGAAGTCTTTTGTTTCGCTATTGTAGCTTATTTATCTGGAATAAATCTAGCACATTTACATGGAGGAGAATTAACATACGGTGCATTTGACGATGGTTTGAGGCATTCCATATCAAAATTATCAGATTATCACTTTGTAGCACATGAAAATTATAGAAAAAGAGTAATTCAGCTAGGAGAGGATCCAAAAAAAGTATTTTGTGTTGGGGCATTAGCAATGGACAATATTTATGGATTAAAACTTTATTCCAAAGACACACTTCTTAAAAAATACAAAATTAAAACAAACAAAAAACTTGCTCTAGTAACTTTTCATCCAGTTACAAAAAACAATTTAAATTATAATAATCAAATAAAACAATTTTTAAATGCCTTAAGAAGTGTAAATGATTTTTACTATATTTTTACATATAATAATTCAGATACTCTTGGCAAAAACTATATAAAAAATTTAAATAATTTTGTTAAGAATAATAAAGACTCAAAACTATTTACGACCATGGGAACAAAAGTTTATTTAAGTTTTGTGAAAAATTCTGATGTAATGGTAGGTAACTCATCTAGTGGTATTTATGAAGGTCCAGCTCTTAAAACTATTACTCTAAATGTAGGAAATAGACAAGAAGGAAGAATTTTTGGTGATAGTATAATTAATTCAAAAAATGAAACAAAAGAAATAGTTAAAAAATTAAAAAATATTTATAATGAAAAATATAAAGTAAAATTTAAAAATATTTATTATAAAAAAAATATTGCAAAACTTATTTCTACAAAAATAGTCAAACTACTAAAAAAAAAAAATGATAAAAAGAAATTTTATGACATTAAATTTTAATAGCAAAAAAACTTATATTATAGCTGAGGCGGGTGTTAATCATAATGGAAATATTAATATAGCTAAAAAATTGGTTCTACAGGCAAAAAAAGCTGGAGCCGATGCAGTTAAATTTCAAATATTTAAGACCAGTAGTATTGTTACAAAATCTGCATCACAAGCACCCTATCAAATGAAAAATATGAAAAAAAAAGAAAATCAATTTCAGATGCTTAAAAGATACGAACTGAATTATAAAAACTATTTTATGCTCAAAGACTATTGTAAAAAAATTAAAATTGATTTTATGTGTTCAGTATTTGATGAAATTAGCATTAATTTTTTAGTAAAGAAATTAAATTCTAAAGTTGTGAAGCTTCCATCAGGAGAAATTAATAATATTTTGATTTTACGCAATCTGAAATTGTCAAACTATAAAATTCTAATTTCAACAGGTATGAGTAATTATATGGATATTACAAATGCAATTAATACAATAGCAAGAAAAAAAGTATATAAATTAATTAATTCTAAGCCAACAATCTGTAACAGGAAGCTTTATAAAAAAATAAAAAAAATAATTTGTATTATGCATTGTGTAACTGATTATCCAGTTCAAAAAGCTCATGCAAATCTTGAATGTGTACTTAAAATTAAAAAAGATTTTAATTTAGTAACTGGTTATTCTGATCATACATTGGGTACTCTTGCACCCTTAATTGCAGTATCAAAAGGAGCAAAAATTATTGAAAAACATTTTACATTAAGCAGAAAAATGAAAGGCCCAGACCATTTGGCTTCACTTGAAATGAAGGAGTTTTCAAAAATGGTAAAAGATATTAGGGAACTAGAGTTAATGAGTGGAGATGGACAAAAAAAACTTCAAAAATGTGAGATTAAAAATTCTAAAGTAGCTAGAAAAAGTTTAGTTGCAAAATTACATATTAAAAAAGGAGAAAAATTTACTTTTAAAAATTTAACTGTTAAAAGACCTGGTACAGGATTAAATCCATTTATGTTGGAAAAATTAATTAAGAAAAAGTCAAAAAGAAACTATTACCCAGATCAAATTATAAAAAAATGAAGATTTTATCTGTATATCCTTGGACACATATTTCATCGTCAGCGCTAATGATAAATGGAAAAATTGTTGCAGGTGCACCTGAGGAAAGATTTAATAAAATTAAATATTCTACAGCATTTCCAATTCAGTCAGCTGAATGGTGCTTGAAGCAAAATAATTTAACTTGGGATGACTTAGATTTAATAGTGGTTCCCTGGAATCCCATGCATAACATTAATGTTTCTAATAGTAGATGGGATAGTACAATGACTTGGAGAGGTCAGATGCTTAGCCATGTTCCTTCTAATTTAATGCGAGCAAAAAAAGGACTAGTTGATAAAGAAATGCAAACTATATTTGGAAAAACTAAAATTATATATCTTAATCATCATGATTGTCACGCCGCTTCAGCAATTTTTTGTTCTCCATTTAACAAATGTAATTATTTGACAATTGATGGACATGGTGAAGTTGAGACATGTACTGCTGGTATTTTTGATGGACATAAGCTAAAAAAAAAAAATTTTGTTTTGTATCCACATTCAGTTGGTCTTTTCTATGGAGCATTAACTGATTATTTAGGTTTTAAACCGGATAAGGATGAATGGAAAACTATGGCTTTATCTTCTTATAGTAAAAAAAATAATATTTATGATAAAAAAATGAGCAAGCTGTATAAACTTCTAGAAAAAGGTTTTGAACTTGATTTAAGTTATTTTGATTATTATCTATTTGATAAAAGACCTAGTTTTTATAATAAAAAATTTGTTAAAGAGTTTGGTGAGCCAAGGCATCCAGAGAGCAAATTGTTACCAAGACATTTTGAAATAGCCGGAAGCTTACAAAGAGCATTTGAAAAAATTGTTTTTCATCTTCTTAAAATTATTAAAAAAAATGGATTAAAAACACAAAACCTAGTTTTGTCGGGAGGAGCTGCCATGAATTGTGTTTTTAATGGAATTTTAGATAAAAAAAAAATATTTAAAAATAACTTTATACCTCCTTGGCCAGATGATTTAGGAGTTACAATGGGTGCTCTCTATTTAGCTAATCAGAAGTATAGCAAAAAAAAAATTAGACCAAAAAGAATTAGATCTGCTTATCTAGGACCAGAATTCAGTGATAAAGAAATAATTAATACTTTAAAAAAATATAAATTGTCATTTAAAAAGCCTCAAAATTTGAATTTTTATATTGCAAAAAAAATAGCTGATAAAAAATTAATAGGTTGGTTTCAAGGAAAAATGGAATTTACTCATAGAGCTCTTGGAAATAGGTCAATTTTAGCTGACCCAAGAGGAAAATCTATCCAGGATATAATAAATAAGGCCGTAAAATATAGGGAGCAATTCAGACCTTTTGCACCGGCAGTGCTAGAGGAATATTCTAGTAAAATATTTAATATAGACTCAGATGTAAAAGTTGATTTTATGGAAAAAGCAGTTGACGTAAAGAAAGAATGGAGAAAAAAAATACCCGCTGTAACACATGTAGACAATACAGCAAGATTGCAGACAGTCAGCAAAGAATATAATTCGAAATTTTATAATTTGATTTATGAGTTTAAAAAGTTAACTGGAGTACCAGTATTAGTAAATACATCTTTCAATTTAAATGGACAACCAATAGTTCTAGATCCAAGTGATGCCATAAAAACATTTTATAGTTGTGGTTTAGATATTTTAGTAATTGGAAACTACGTAGTAGAAAAATGAGTAAATTTAAAAATAAGTATACACAAAAATTGCTAAAAGTTATTCCAGGAGGGTCGCACACATATTCTAGAGGAGCCGATACGTTTCCATCAAATGCGCCATCAATCTTAGAAAAGGGAAAAGGGGTATATATTTTTGATGAAACAGGAAAGAAATATTTAGATTACGGAATGGGTCTTAGATCAGTCAATATAGGTTATGCAGAAAAATCAATAAATAAAGCTGCAATAAATGCAATAATCAAGGGAAATAATTTAACAAGACCATCTTTAATTGAGTTAAAGGCAGCAGAACTTTTAACATCACTTATTAAAAGCTCAGACATGGTTAAATTTACAAAAAATGGATCTACAGCAGTTACTGCAGCAGTAAAACTTGCAAGAGCATATACAGGAAAAAATATTGTTTTAAGATGTGCCGAACAACCTTTCTTTTCTTATGATGATTGGTTTATAGGATCTACAAATATTCCAAGAGGCGTTACTGATGAAACAAGAAAATTAACAAAACTCTTTCATTACAATGATATAGAAAGTTTAAAAAAACTTATAAAAAAATATAAAAATAAGGTGGCCTGTGTAGTATTAGAGCCATCAAGTACAGAACATCCAAAATTAAATAAGAAAGACATTAGATTGTGCAAAAGAGAAGGAAATTTTATTGATTTTAGAAAAGAAAATCATTTTCTAAAACAAGTTGAAAGAATTTGTAAGGAAAATGATATAGTTTTTATTTTAGATGAAATGATCACTGGATTTAGATGGCATATAAATGGTGCGCAACATTTTTACGATGTAAGTCCAGATCTTAGTACTTTTGGAAAAGCTATGGCAAATGGATTTTCTGTATCTTGTATTTCTGGAAAAAAAAAAATTATGGAATTAGGGTCTATCACAAACAAAAAACAGGAGAGAGTTTTTTTATTATCCACTACACACGGAGCTGAAATGAATGGACTCTCAGCATTTATTGAAACAATGAAATTTTTAAAAAATAAAAATGTAATTAAACATAATTGGAATTATGGAAAAAAATTAATTATAGAAGGAAATCGAATTGCAAAAAAAAATGGTTTAGAAGATTTTTTTAATTTTTCAGGTATAGCATGCTCCCCAAACTATAATTGTTTTGATGCTAACAAAAATAATAGTTTAGAATTTAGAACATTATTTATTCAAGAAATGCTAAAAAATCATATTCTAATGCCGTGGGTAGCACTGGCTTTCAGGCACACTGAAAAAGAACTTAATAAAACACTTTTATCTATAGATAAGTCTCTTTTTACATATAAAAAAGCATTAAAATATGGTCCTAAAAGGTATCTTAAAGGCCATGTAATTAAGCCAGTTTTTAGAAAATATAATTGATGAATTTTTTAGGGATTAATTTAAGTGATAATACAAGCTTAGTACCAACGATAAATTTCTGATTAAAAAAATGACAAATAATAGCCAAAATATAAAAAAAAAAATTTCAAAAGATTTTATAAAAATTCTTAAAAATATTTGTGGTAAAAAAGTATCTCCTTTACATGAGCCATTTTTTACAAAGGAAGAAAAAAAAAGTTTAGAAAGTTGTATTAATAGTACTTTTGTTTCAACAAAAAGCTCTCTGATTAAAAAATTTGAAAAAAAAATTGCAACATATACTAAATCAAAGAATGTTATTGCAGTTATAAATGGCACCTCGGCTCTTCAAATTTGTCTTATTGCATCTGGTTTAAAAGCAAAAGAGGAGGTATTTTTGCCATCATTTAATTTTGTAGCTGCTGCAAACGCAGCAGTTTATTGTGGAGGGACTCCACACTTTCTAGATATTGATGCTAAAACGCTATCTGTTGATCCAATAAAATTTAATAATTATTTAGAAGAGAGTTTTATAATAAAGAATAAAAAATGTTACAATAAAAATACAAAGCAAAGAGTAAGAGCAATCATTATTCCACATTTATTTGGTCATCCAGCCAAAATAGATAATTTGGTTAAAATTGCTAGGAAAAATAATCTGTTTGTGATTGAGGATGCAGCTGAGTCTTTAGGTTCTTTTTATAAAAAAAAACATACAGGAACATTTGGCGACTTAGGTGTTCTAAGTTTTAATGGAAATAAAATAATTACTACCGGAGGTGGAGGAGCAATTATTTCAAATAGAGTTTCATTAACAAAAAAAATTAGAATTTTAGTTGATGTTTCGAAAAAAAACCATAATTGGAAATTTGATTATTATGGAGTGGGATATAACATGAAAATGCCTGGTCTTAATGCAGCACTCGGAAATGCACAAATTAAAAGTATTGAAAAAATGGTTAAAATTCATAGGTTAATTTTTAGAAAATATAAAACAGAAATAATTAAAAGCAAATTTTTTGACTTGGTTAGAGAACCGGTAAATTCAAGAAGCAATTATTGGCTTCAAAATATTATACTTAAAGATCAATACTATGCTTATAGAGATTATCTCATAGAGCTGTCGAATAAAAATGGATACTTAACAAGAACTGCTTGGACTTTACTTCATAATTTAAATCATTTTAAGAAATGCCCAAAATCAAACTTAGATACATCTGCAAATATGTATAAAAGAATAATAAGTTTACCAAGTTCTCCAAGTCTAATTAATAAGAAATAATATGGATAAACACAAATTATTTGAAGATATTTACGACTCTTTAAAAAAAGAAAAGGTGCCCAAAGTCGATTTACACGTTCATACAAATTGGACAGATGGTGAAAATTCAGTATTTGAGATGCATGAGGAAGCATGTAAAAAATCTTTATCTCATATATTTTTTAGTGAACATTCTAGAAAAAGTAGCAGCGATTGGTTTTTTGAATTTACAAAACAAGTTAATTCATTACCAAAGGAAAAGTGTAATTCAATCTCTGGAACAGAGGTTAAAATATTAGATTTTGATGGAAATTTAGATTTGCGAGATGAATTTTTTACTGAGTGCGGGTTAGTTATGGCTAGTGTACACAGATTTCCAGGAGAAACTAATGAAGATTTTAAATTTAAAAAAAATTTAGATAAAGATAAAGTTGAGAAAACTGAATTTGATTTGATGATATCTTCACTAAATAATTCAAAAGTAGATATATTAGGCCATCCATTCGGGATGACAATTAAGAGATTTGGATATTATCCAGATGATAAATTATTTGACGAAGTAATTAAACTATGCGCTAAAAAAGATAAAGTATTCGAAGTAAATTATAGGTATCACAAAAATCCAAAGCAGCTTATTGCAAAATGTTTAAAGCATAAAACTAAAATTTCTTTAGGTTCAAATGCTCATTCAAAAGAGGAATTAGGAAAAATTTTAGAAGTAATATAATTATGAAAAAAATAAATGTTATGGTAACCGGTGCTGGTAGTGGTGTTGGCCAATCAATTATAAAAGCCTTAAAAATTAGTAGATTAAATTTAAATATTATCTCGGCAGACATTAATGAATTAAATGCTGCATTATACAGAACAAAAAAAAGTATAATAATTCCAAAAATTGAGGATAAAAACTCTCTTAAAAAAATAATAAAGATCTTAAAAATTAATAATATTCATATATTATTTATAGGTTCTGAAATAGAAATAAAATTTTTTGCAAAATATAAAGATATAATATTAAAAAAAAGCAAAACCTTAGTGAGTGTAACAAATTTAAATGTTGTGAAAATTGCTGATGATAAGTTTAAAACAATACAGTTTTTAAAAGAAAATAAACTTGATTATCCACTATCTTTTTTAATAAATAAAAATTCTAAAATAGATAAAATGTATAAAAGGTTAAAAAAACCTTTTATTTTAAAAAGTAGATTTGGAACATCAGGAAGAAGTGTAATAAAAATAAATAGCAAAAAACAATTTTTTAATTTGGTTTCTTTAACAAAGAAACCCATGATTCAAGAATTTCTAGGAAAAAAGAACAAATATTTTGATGAAGAATATACATGTAGCATTTTTACTTCTAAAGAGGGCGATATGATTGGACCATTTACGTCCCAAAGAATTTTAAAAAACGGCACATCTTGGGTATTAAAAACTTATAATAATTCAAAACTTAAAAAAAAAGTAATAGAAATTGCAAAGAAAATTAATAATAGAGGAACTATTAATATTCAATTTAAAAAAAATAAAAATAAATTTATTCCTTTTGAAATTAATTCAAGATTTTCAGGAACTACATCAATTAGAGCAGCATTTGGATTTAACGAACCCGAATTTTACATTAGAAATTTTTTTTTAAATCAAAAATTAAAGAACTTAAAAATAAAAGATGGATTTGTTTTTAGGTATGTTGAAGAGATATTTTTAAACGACAGTAACATTTTCAATCTAAAAAGAAATTTTTCTAAAGGTAAAAAAATAGAATGGTTGTAAAAAACATAGGACTAACAGGTTCTTCAGGTCTTGTTGGTATGCATTTGATACCAATGTTATTAAAAAAAAAATATAATTTATTAGCAACCTCTAGAAAGAAAATAATTAAAAAAAAAAATATTAATTTCAAAGTACTTGATTTAAACAAAAGATTAAATTACCAAAAACTTGACTCTATATTTAAAAATATTGATTGTTTGATACATATGGGTGCAATTTTACCAGGAAAAAATGAAGTTGATATAAAAAAACTTAAAACTGTAAATTATACCAATTCTAAAATATTAATAGATTGGGCTTCAAAAAGAAATATATTCTTCATTTTTTTTTCAAGCTTGTCGATCTATTATAAAAAAAAAAATTTATACACAAAGTTAAAAAAAAAAATTGAAGAATATGTTTTAAAAAAAAAAATGAAATATTTAATACTTAGACCATCCTCTATTTATGGCCATTCTCAAAAAGATAAATCTTTCCTTTTAAACAAAATTAATGAAATAAAAAAAAATAATATTTTAACTGTATATAAACCTACAAATTTAAAACTAAATTTTATACATGCCCATGATGTTTGTAGAGCTTTAGTTTTTCTTTTACAAAGTAAAAAAATGGGGGTTTATAATATTAAGTCTGATAGAGACACATCTATAAACAGCATAATAAAAATACTTGAGAAAGTATTTTTTTTAAAATCTAAAACTATTTACTTAAATAAAAAAACAAAAAAAATTTTTTTTAATAATAAAATTTCACATGAAAAAATAAAAAAATTAGGATGGAAAAGTAAAATTACTTTATATTACGGAGTTAAAAAATCCTTTGTAGAGAAAAAACTTATAATATGAGATCAAATAATATATTTAAAATAGTATGACTAAAATATTTTGGTGCACAAAATGCGTTGTTGCTTCAACTCGTCCTAGAGTAACGTTTGATAAGAACGGTGTGTGTACAGCATGTCAGTGGGCTGAAAAAAAAAAAACTTTAGACTGGAGTCATAGACAAAAATTATTAGATAAATTATTATCAGATCAAGATAAGTCAAAACCTTTTCAATGCATCACAGCAGTAAGTGGTGGAAAAGATGGATCATATATTTCTTACATGCTTAAAAATAAAAAAAAAATAAATCCATTAGCAGTTACAATAAGACCCCCAATAGAACAAAATATTGGAAAAAAAAATCTAATTAATTTTGTCAGAAGTGGTTACCAGCATATCCACGTTACACCTGATGAAGGTGCCATGAGAAAATTAAACAAGTTAGGCTTCACGGAACTTGGTCATCCTTATTATGGTTGGCTACTATCAATTCATACTGCAGTTATTAGAATTGCCGTGGAATTTAAAATACCATTGATTTTTTACTCAGAGGATGGCGAAGTAGAATATGGAGGCGACTTAAAAAAAATAAATGATGGAGTATATGGTGTTGATTATCAAAAAACTCATTATTTAGAGGGTGAGCATAAACGAATTCTTAGTTTAGCAAATCTTACTGAAAATGAGGCTTACTGGTTTACTTATCCAAATGATGATGAACTTAAAAAAAATAATATAAAAATTACTCACTGGAGTTTTTACGAAAATTGGGATCCATATAGAAATTATGAAATAGCAAAAAAATACTGTGGTTTAGAGGAAAAAGATACTCTTAATACTGGAACATATACAAATTTTGGTCAAACTGATCAAAAATTATATTTTTTACATATCTATTTAATGTATTTAAAATTTGGATTTGCTAGGGCAACAATGGATGCAGGAATTGACGTTAGACGAGGTGCATTAACAAGAGAGCAAGCTGTAAAACTTGTACAAATGTATGATGATGTATACCCCGAAGAGTATTTTGAAGAGTATTGTGATTACTATAAAATGAATATGAATGAATTTAAGAAAACAATTGATAAGTGGGTAAATAAAGACTTATTTGAAAAGAAAAATAGATGGATACCCAAATTCAAAATTAAATAGATTTTTGTGCATAATAAAAAAGTAGCAATAATTGATTATGGCGCAGGTAATACTGGCTCAATATTTAATGCTGTTAATTACCTTGGCTATGAAGCTATTTTTATATCAAAACCTGAAAATGCCAAAAATTACTCGCATATAGTTTTGCCAGGAGTTGGGAATTTTGGAAAATTAGCAAAAAATTTAGAAAATAAAAATTGGGAATATTTTATCAGAGATCTAATTAAAAATGGACATAAATTATTTGGCATTTGTGTTGGTATGCAGCTTTTATTTGAAAGTAGTGAAGAAGCACCAAATATAAAAGGTTTGGGTATTTTTAAAGGTTGTTTAAATAACTTTAAGTCTATAAATAATAAGTTTAAATTACCTGTGCCACATATCGGTTTTAATCTTGTAGAGCACAAGAATACCAATATATGGAAAGGCATAAAAAATAAATCTCCTTTTTATTTTGTTCATTCATATAAAATCAATACAACTGACGATGATGTGGTTGTTGCAAAAACAACTTATGAAAATGAATTTATATCTTTTGTAGAAAAAGAAAATGTCTTTGGATCGCAATTTCATCCTGAAAAAAGCAATCTAACCGGATTGAAATTAATTAAAAATTTTTTAGATTTAAAAACTTAAATTTTATAATATACTATATCCACCATCTACAACCATACTAGATCCAGTTATATATGATGATGCATCTGAGATAAGAAACAAGGTACTTAAAGCAATTTCCTCAGGCTTTGCCATTCTAGATAGTGGTGTTTTATTTTTGTATCTTTTAACAAAAATTTTATTTTGTTTGTCCAATACTCCACCTGCAATAATGCTATTAACTCTAATATTGCGACTACCATAGTATGAGGCCATAGATCTTACGCAATTATTAATGCCACCTTTTATGGCTGAATAACTCATACTTTCTGCCATCTTAGTGTTTTTATAAAGCTCTAAATCTTGACCTAATATTCCATAAATTGAAGACAATAAAACGATAGATCCGTTTTTTATTTTATATTTGATCATTTGATCAGCAATTTTTTTTGCAATCCATATATAACTATTCATATGAATATTAATATTTTTCAAATAGCTTTTTAGTTTAATATGTTTATAGGAGTTTCTGCTCCAATCTTTAGTCTTTGGATAACTGGCATTAATAAAGCTTGTTGGTGGCCCGTATTTATTAACTATTTTTTTCAAAAAAGAATCTACATTTTGAAGGCTAGAGACATCAAATTTTTCAAAAAAAACTCCTTTTTTATTTGGGAATTTTTTTTTCTTTTTGATATCGATACAGACTACTTTCGCATTTGAATTTAAACAAAATTTAAATATTTCGTTACCTATTAACCCATTACCACCCAAAATGAATATTGTTTTTTTTGAAATATCAAAATTAGTCAAATATGTTTTCATAATTTATTATATGTTCAGTATTTGAACATATTATAGAATAAATTTATCTTGTAAATATATTTATAATATGCAAATAATGTTCAATAGTTGAACAATTATATATAAATCCATGTTATACTATAAAAGAATCATTTATTGTTTGTACTTTAAAGATAATTACTTTCATTTAAGTAGAAATTTTAGACTGCAGAAAGTAGGTGATATCAATTGGCTAATCAAAAATTTTGAGTTTGGGAATACTGCAAACTATGTAGATGAATTAATGATTACATTAGTAAAACAAAATCCACAGAAGGAAGATTTTGATAATTTTTATGAAAATATAAAAAGTTTAAAGAAAAATATTTTTATACCAATAACTTTAGGTGGTGGAGTAAAAAATATTGACTTAGCAAAAATTTTTTTTGAAAAAGGTGCTGATAAAATTTCAATAAACACTGCAAGTTATGAAAAAAAAGAGATTTTAAATCAAATTTCAGATTTATATGGTTCACAATCGATAAGTGTAATTATTGATTATAGAAAGAAAAATGATGAAATTCATTTATATTCAAATTGTGGTACAAAACTAGAAAATATAGGATTAAAAGAACATCTAATTAATTTAAATGAAATGCGCACTGGCGAAATAGTTTTAAATTCTATAGATAGAGATGGGAATGGGGCAGGAATAGATTTAGATATTTTAAATATTATTCCCAATAATCTTCACAAGCCATTATTATTAATGGGTGGTGCTGGAAAACCAGAACATTTGTCTGCAGCTTTAAAAATGCATAAAGTATCAGGAGTTATCACAGCAAATCTATTCAATTTTCTTGGATCAGGATTAAATATTGCTAGAAAAAAATTAATCGAGGAAAAAGTTAATGTTGTAGACTTTTTGTAAAATGAAAAATTTATTAATTTATAAAGATGCATCCATAAAAAAAGCTTTAGAGCTAATTAAAAAAAGTGGAGTTAAAGGCTTGGTTGTCATTAATAAAAATAATCAACTAATAGGATCAATAAGTGATGGAGATATAAGAAAAGCAATTTTGAAAGGTGCAAAATTAAAAAATAAAATTTTAAATATTTTTAATAAAAAACCACATTATTTAATAAATAAAAAATATAACCAAAAAAAGTTAAATGATTTATTTTATAAAAAAAATTTTACTATAATTCCAATCATAGACGAATTTAAAAAAGTTAAAAAAATTATAACTATAAAAACAATTAAGAAAAAAAGAAGCCCAGCAAAATTAAACAAGAATACACTTTTAAAAAATATACCATGTATAATTATGGCAGGTGGAAAGGGGACAAGATTAGAGCCGTTCACCGATATCTTGCCCAAACCCTTAATACCTGTAAACAAAAAACCTGTTATTGAACATATAATTAAAAATTTTGAAAATTATGGTGTGAAAAAATTTATTTTATCAATTAATTACAAAGCTCAAATTTTAAAGGCATATTTTAATGAGTTAAAACCCAGCTATAAACTAAAGTTTATTTATGAAAATAAACCTTTGGGTACCATTGGAAGTTTATCAAAAATTAAGAAATCTGAAGCAAAAAACTTTTTCATCACAAATTGCGATACTATTTCAAGTATAAATTTAATTTCTATGTATAAGTTTCATTTACAGAATAATTATGATCTTACAATACTTGTTTCATCAAAAAAACATCAAATACCCTATGGTGTATGTTATGCAAGAAAAAATTCAGATTTGATAGAAATTAAAGAGAAACCTAAATTTGATTTCTTGGTAAATGCAGGTTTGTATTTAGCAAAAAATAGTATTTTGAATTTTGTACCTAAGAACAAGCGATATGATTTCACTGATTTAGTAAAAATACTAAAATCAAAAAATAAAAAAGTTGGAATTTTTACTGTTTATGAAAATAACTGGCTTGATGTTGGTCAATGGGATGAATTTAAAAAAACTGTAAGTTTTTTTTCATGAGTAAGAAATTTTTATTTATTGGCTACGGAAATATGACAAAAAAATATGTAGCTATTATAAAAAAATATAAAAAAAAAAATCCTATAATCAAATTTTTTTCAAAACAAAAAATTAAAGATAATCTTTATAATAAATATGATAAATTAAGATCTTACGACCCAGATGTAATATTTATCTGTTCCGCCACTTCTAATCATTATAAAGATTTAATTTTTGTTAATAAATTTTTCAAAAATAAAATAATAATTGTTGAAAAACCATTATTCCATAAATTTTATAACTTAAAAAATATTAATAACAAAATATTTGTATGTTTTAATTTAAGATATGACCCTTTAATTCAATATCTAAAAAATATTTTAAAAAATAAAAAATTTTGGTCTGTGGAAATTTATTGTAAATCCTTCCTTCCCAACTGGAGAAAAAATAACTATACTAAAACTTATAGTGCTAAAAAATCTCTAGGAGGTGGTGTTCTTTTAGACTTAAGTCATGAATTTGACTATTTAAAATGGATATTTGGTAACTTTAAAACAAATTTTGTAGTTAATAACAAAATATCCAACTTAAAAATAAATTCTGAAGATAATCTTATAGTACTGGGAAAAGCAAAAAATACAAAACAATTATTAATTCATTTAAATTATTATTCAAAAATTGAAACTAGAAGTATAGCAGGTTACGGAAAAGATTTTGATTTTAGTGCAGATTTGATAAATAAAAAAATAATTTTTGTTAATAATAAAAATAAAAAATATATAAAAACTTGGAAAGAAAAAGGTTTCAAACAATCTTTTGAAAGTCTCATTAAAGATATTATTTTAAACAAAAATATAAAATTACCAAATATATACTTTAGCTTAAAACTACAAAAACTTATTTCAAATATACAAAAATGATAATGAATAATATCTTGTGTACAATATGTGTAAGAGGCGGATCCAAGGGAGTAAAAAATAAAAATATGAAAATGATTAAGGGAAAACCATTGATTTTTTATAGTTTAGATCATGCAAAAAAATCAAAATTATTTTCAAATGTTGTTGTATCAAGTGATAGCAAAAAAATTCTTAATTATTGCAGAAAATATAATTTTTTAGATATTATAGAAAGGCCAGCAAATTTATCAAAAGATGATACTCCTAAAATACCTGTTATCAGACACGCTTTAAAAGAATTGGAAAAAAAATTAAAAAAAAAATTCCATATAATTATTGATTTAGATGTTACATCTCCATTAAGAAAAGTGTATGATATAAAAAAAGCCTTAAATTTATTTTTAAATAGTAAATCTAAAACCTTATTTTCTGCATGTTTATCTAGAAGAAACCCTTATTTCAATGCTGTTGAGTTTAAAAAAAATAAAATCAAACCAATTAAAAATCTGATGAAAAAAATACCAGGCAGACAATTTGCACCTAAAGTTTATGACATGAATGCATCAATATATATATGGGATAGAAAAACTCTACTGAAGTCAAATACAGTATTTCATAATAAAACTTCAGTTTATCTTATGCCAGAAGAGAGATCAATTGACATTGATAATAGTTTTGACCTTAAAATAGTATCTTACTTATTAAAAAAATGAAGAGCAAGATTTTATTAATTTCCGATTTAGACTCAATCGAAGCAACTTTGCAAGCTCATAAAGAATTAATTAAAAATTTATTGAAATCTGTAAATGTTTTATATCTAGATAAAAAGCTAAGAAAAGTAAAATTATCCCAAATCAAAAAAAATTTTAAATTCAATAAAAATTTTAAAGTTTTAAACTTTGAAAACTATAATGCTTTTAAAATTTATTTATTAAAAAATAATTTAATAATTTGGAACAATTTTGGATTTAATTTAAAAGATATATTTATTCATTACTTGATAAAAAAATCTAAAAGAAAGCAAATTATAATAAGTAATTTAGGTAATATTCAATGGTCATTGAAATTTAGTAGTGAAAATTATGGTTATTCTTTTTTTAATTATATTTTCAGATGGTTTGATAAGTTTACAATACTTATTTTAATCAAGTTGAGTGTAATTAATAAAATAGATAATAGGTTTCAAAGTGGAAAAAAAAAATTATCACATACAAAAAACTTATTTGTAAAAAACTATAATTATATAAATTGTCAATTATATGATGAATATAATAATAATAAAAAAAATATTTCACAAGATTATATCACCCATATTGATGCAGATCCTAATCATGAGGATGATGTTAAATTAAGAGGTAGATTATCTGGGAGCGAAATCAAAAAACACTACTTTAATTTAAATAAAACATTAGAAAATTTAAAAAAAATCTTTAACAAAAAAATAATTATTTGTATACATCCTCTTTATAATATTAATCAAACTAAAAAATATTTTCCAAACTATAGAGTGATAAAATATAAGACAAAATATTTTATAGAAAAATCATTTTTAGTAACTTTTTTCGACTCATCTATAATTTTCAATGCAATATATTTAAATAAAAATATTTTAATTTTAAAAAATAATAATTTAGGATTGTCTTTAAATCAAAAAATTAATTTGTATCAGAAGTTTCTTAATATACCTCTAATTAACATATTTAGTAAAAATCTATTAAACAAAAAAAAAATGCTTTTAGATTTTAAACATGCAAAACAAAAATATAAAAATTATATAGTTAATGAGATGCTTTCTTATAATAAAGAATATAGCTATAAAGTAATTAAAAAATACATTAAAGAAAATGAATAATCCTGTAATTAAAGACTTGATTAAATTAAATCTTTTAAAAAAAAATAGATTACAGATTATAGCCTTAAAAGTTAGAAATGGCTCTACTAAAGTTTTTCAAGAAAAAAATTCAAAAATTATTGTATTAGAAAAAAATCTTATAAAAAAAAATTATTATTCAAAATATTATGAAAATTTTAATATAAAATTCAATAAATCAAAAAAATTTACATTTGAAAAAATTGAAAAAAATTTTATTAAATTAGTAAAGAATAATGAGGAAGAAAGAAGATTATCTTTGATAAAAAATAATCTTCACAATAATTCTAAAATATTAGATTTTGGATGTGGAAATTTAAATTTTTTAAACCATTTAAAAAAACTCAAAAAATACCAAAATACTTTTGGTGTTGAAAAAAATAAATATATTTTAAAAGAAAATAAAAGTAACTTTAATTTAAAGGATAACATTTTAAAATTTAAAGATAATTTTGATGTAATTACAATGTTTCATGTTTTGCATTATTTGCCCAATCAATTAGAAACTTTAAAAATTTTGCACAATAAACTAAGCAAAAATGGTAAAATATTTATAGAATTACCGAATGCTGAAGATGTACTTTTTAAAATAAAAGATTTTCGATCATTTACTTTTTGCAAAGAGTCCTTGGTTTGGCATACTGGAAAGAGTATGTATAAAATTTTAAATCATATAGGGTTTAAAAATATTAAAGTTAATTATATTCAGCGTTTTGGAATTACTAACCATTTGTACTGGTTATTATCAGGTAAACCTGATGGTCACAATAAACTAAAAAAAATGTATGATAAAAAAATTAATATAATGTATATAAAAAATTTAATCAGCAATAAATGTTCAGATACACTTTGGATAGAGGGAGATAAATGAGTCAAAATAAACAACAACAACAAACATTAAAATACTTTTCAAGATACGCAAACAATTGGTTTAGACAGGCAACATTTGATAATAAAAAAATTCAAAGTTCCGCGCAGCAACGTAATATGTTTGTTTTAAATTTTTTAAAAAAAAGAAAATATTCAAACTTTCTTGATGCAGGATGTGGATCAGGAAATTTAGTGTATGAAGCATCAAAAGTAGTTAAATTTGCACATGGTATTGATTTTGCAAAATCGATGATAGAACTTGCAAAAAAAAAATTCAAAAATAAAAAAATAAGATTTGATCAAGATGATATTTTAAAGTTTGATACGCAAATAAAATATGATGTTATTGCAGCAAATGGTTTTATTGAATATTTTACGGAAAAGGAGCTAATTAAAATAACAAATAAATTCCATTCAATTTTAAAAAAAAATGGTGTTCTAATAGTTAGTTCCAGGAATAGATTGTTTAATTTATTTTCTCTAAATGAATTTACTAAATTAGAAATTAATTCAAAAATGATAAAGTTACTTACCCAAGAATGTATAAGTTTAATTGATTTAAGTTTTGAAAAATTTAAAAAAAAACCTGGCTTGAACTTTGAAGTTATAAAATATAGACAACCTAAAACTGGTGTAAATGTAGATTTAATAAACCAATATACACCTAAACAATTAATAAAATTTTACAATAAATATAAATTTGAAAGTTTCGATATCTCAGGAATAAACTATCATCCAGTTATACCCTCATTTAATCAAGATAAATATATTGCTGAATTTAATACAAGAATTATTGAAAGAAATTATTTTAATAAAAAAATCATACCTTTCTCCTCAAGTTTCATGTTGTTATTAAGAAAGAAGTAAAATGTTAAAAATTATAGGGTATCATTATGTTAATGATAAAAATTATTCAGTTTTTAAAAATCTAAAATCATTAAAGATTAAAAAATTTCAAAAGCAAATAAAATTTCTTAAAAAAAACTTTAATATAATTTCATTAAAAGAATTATCAGATAGAAAAAAGCTTCCTAAAAAGTCTGTATTATTAACCTTTGACGATGGTTATTTAGATCATTATAAAAATGTATTTCCTATATTGTGTAAAGAAAAAATAAGTGGCGTTTTCTTCGCCCCAGTTTCTACTTTAAAACAAAAAGAAATCTTAGATGTTAATAAAATACAAATAATTCTTCATAGCAGTAAAGATAAAAAAAAAATTTTTAATGATCTTTGTTTAGAAATAAAAAAGCAAAAATTGGATATTCATTACTATT